>JAGAHT010000008.1:0-52411 GCA_017626945.1 Fibrobacter sp. | reverse complement strand
TTGCACTAGTAAAACTAGAAAATCTGAAAGCAATTCACAACCTGCTATGACTCCTACATTGATTCGCAGATGTTGTTATTGCACTAGTAAAACTAGAAAATCTGAAAGCAATTCACAACGCCCGAGAAATTGGCCTAAAACTACAAGGCGTTGTTATTGCACTAGTAAAACTAGAAAATCTGAAAGCAATTCACAACGCGTGCAATGGTGGCAATTACGTGCATGTGTTGTTATTGCACTAGTAAAACTAGAAAATCTGAAAGCAATTCACAACTGTACAAAGTATGCAATGGGGCTGGCTGTTGTTGTTATTGCACTAGTAAAACTAGAAAATCTGAAAGCAATTCACAACAACCTTCCTTTTTTATTCGGTATTAAATATGTTGTTATTGCACTAGTAAAACTAGAAAATCTGAAAGCAATTCACAACTACGACATTTTGTGACAGCTGTTATTTAGAGTTGTTATTGCACTAGTAAAACTAGAAAATCTGAAAGCAATTCACAACTACTTTGACGATAACGACCGCGAAAAGATGTTGTTATTGCACTAGTAAAACTAGAAAATCTGAAAGCAATTCACAACTACATAAGCCTCTAAAAATGCTTTACGCTGGTTGTTATTGCACTAGTAAAACTAGAAAATCTGAAAGCAATTCACAACCAGTCCACTTCGTTTTTCGTCCCTTCGTCGGTTGTTATTGCACTAGTAAAACTAGAAAATCTGAAAGCAATTCACAACAGTATGGAAGGAACGTTAGGAGACTTGGAGGTTGTTATTGCACTAGTAAAACTAGAAAATCTGAAAGCAATTCACAACCCAAGTACGAAGGCAACTGCATCGAACGCGTTGTTATTGCTCTAGTAAAACTAGAAAATCCAAACCTTTTGCAACATAGATCAATAATGTTTCATAAAATTTATTCCTTTTGCCATTCGACGATCATGAACTTATATTTATGTTGTCCTTTTAGGACAGAAACGAACAACTGCCATATCGGAAACACGCAATATATTGCACATTTCATCGTCCCTAGTCAGCACTATTGACAATTGACTTCCTAAATCGTATTTTACAGAATGTATGCAAAAAATTGGAGAACAAATAGCGCAACGGCGCAAATACTTTAGGATTTCACAGGCGGACCTTGCGGAAATGGCGGGCGTCAGTCTGCGCACCGTGAGCGGGATCGAAAACGGAAGCGCAAACCCGAGCATCAGCATACTTTCTAAAATTCTTGAAATTCTCGGTTTCGTTATCACCCTGCAGGAGCGCGTCAGATATGATTAAAACATGTCAAGTATAGTTGATCTAGCCTATTCCCTATGTTCGTATAGGTACAGGTTCGCCTCGGGTACTGCGAGGTCAGAGCCCTTGATTTTCCATTCGTCGTCGGTGCCGGTGCGGTATTTCACCACCACGCGGTAGCGGTTGCCGGTCTTTAAGACGGCCTCAGGAACGGTCCAGAAGTTTTCGGTGCCCACAACCATTTCTAGTGCGTAGAAGTCACGAGTGTCAACACCGTAGATGGCGATGGATTTTACCATGTCCTTCGGGTTACGCACCTGGATTATGCTCCAGAATTCGCTGGCACCTTCTTTGACCCAGAGCGACGTTGAATCGCCCCACACGCCGTCGACGCCTTCGCAGCTCACGAATTCCCATTCACCGTAGTAGCGGCCCACCTGATTTCCCATGATGTCAGCGGCAGGGGCGCCGCCCAGGTCCACGCCGCAATCAGCATCGGGACAGCGGTCGGTAATGCGCACGGTCACATGCTTCCAGCCGTCGGGTGTTTTCGCCTTCACGCGCACGCAGCCGCCACAGGCCGCACCGCCATTCCACGGGCCCTTTTCATCGCCAGGGGACACATTCACGTGAACGGCCGCGTAGTATTGTATGTTAGTTTGTCCGTAGTTGCAGGCGCCACCGAGGCTCGTTTCTTTTGCCGTGATGCTCCCGTAGGTGGTCACGGATCCCTTGCCGCCGTTTTCGGTGAGCTCGGGGTCTGCCGCGGTGTAGCTGTCGCAAGCAGTACACTTGCCGTCGTCGCCATCGTCATCGTCGCTGCTGGATTCTGGTGCTGCACTCGACGAAGAGACCTCCACCGCAACAGACGAAGACAACGCCGATTCGGAAGAAATTACAGCAATCTCGGAGGAACTTGATCCTTCGACAGACTCCATGGACGTTTCAGAAGAAACCGGCAAATTCACAGAAGAACTTGTCCCTTCGGCAGGCTCAGGGACCTTGGTTATTCCGGAGGAACTTGACTCCAGCGAACTTTCGCTTGAAAGTGTATCGGCGGCACTCGCCGACGAATCGTCACCGCAAGCGACAAAGCCTGCACCCAGCAGGGCGCTGAAACAAAAAGCAAGGGCAAGATTTCTCATACCCTTGAATATAATATATTCTTTTAAGGAAAAAAGGTGATCCCGGCACAAGGCCGGGATGACATGTGAGTGGTTGGCCGGGATGACAAATGAGCGCCTTACCAATCGTTGCGCTTTACAAGCGCAAGACCTTGCGGGTATCAAAAGCCAGCCTTACCAGTCATTGCGCTTCGCGCAAGACTCGGCGGCTCGGCCATAGAAAAATGCAAGCATTTTTCTGCGGCGCTCGCCTTACCAGTCTTTCGCCGGTCTTGCTTGGCCGCGGATGGGTTTCCAAGGCTTGCGTTCGCCGTTTTGTTCGTCGAAGTCTTTCAGGAGCTGCGCCGCTTCTTCGGGACTCATCTCGCCCATCTGCACAGGTTGTTCCTGGGGTTCTTCGCCGCCGTTACTGTCGCTGGAATTTTCCTGCGGCTGCTCGGGCTGCTGTTCAGGCTGCGCACCGCCTTCGCTGTCGGAGCTTCCCGCATCCGAGCTACTGGACTGACCGCCACCATTCTGATTCTGGTCATCGCCACTCGAAGAACTTTCGGAACCGCTGGAATTGCCTTCGCCATTTTGATTCTGGTCCTGGTTCTGCTGGTCCTTATTCTGATCCTGATTTTGATCTTGGTTCTGATCCTGATTATTATCCTGGTTCTTGTCGTTCTTCTTGTTTTCGTTCTTCTGCTCGTCCTTGGCCTCGTGAATACGGTCGAGGAGCATTTGCAGTTTCTGGTCGTTCGGATAATATTGCAGGCCTTCGTTACAAGTAATTTCGGCAGAAGGCAGGCGGTTTTCGATGTACTGGAAGGCGGCATCGCTGTAGTAGGCGCTTGCTGACTTCGGGGCGGCAAAGGCCGACACTGCGGTCAACAGAATTACAAACGCAAATGCAAGAATATGGGGCCTGGACCCTATCGCTACGCTCCAGGGTGACAGATGACTGGTTTCTGCTAACTTGCTTCCGCTTGAATTGGGAATGGACCCCGTCGCTACGCTCCAGGGTGACAAGCAACAAACCTGAGCTCTGAAATCTGAATTCTGAATTTTCATCAGATCACCTCCAGGTCGTTGTCGGTGTTGCTGGCGTCAATCTTTGCCTTAGGCTTGCGGCCCGCCTTGATTTCGATAATATCATCGATACGCTGCACGTGACCGCTGAGCTGACCCGCAGTTTCATCTTCGGCAATCAGGTTCTCGAGCATCTCCTTGCCTTCGGCATACTTGCCGTCTTTGCAGAGCTGGAGCGCACGCGCCAAGACTTCCTTCGCCTTCTCGGAAAGCGGCGGCTGTTTCTGGTCGTTGTTCTGGTCCTGATTTTGATCCTGGTTCTGTTTCTGCTTGTCGAGTTCTTCCTTCAGCTTGCGCTGCACGATTTCTACGTTCTTTTTCGCATTCTCGAAATTATTGTCGAGCTCAATCGCCTTTTTCAGGTATGCCACCGATTCGCGCCACGCGGCAATGCGTTCGCTCCCTTCGGCAGCCTTCTCCCCGATGCGGAAATGCGTGTTCGCGAGGTTGTACGCCGCCTTCGCCGCCATATTCTTGTCGGGCATGCGCACGGCACTCTCAAGTTCCTTCTTAGCCTCTTCGTAGTTGCCGAGCCTGTACTGGCAGGTTCCGATATTGTAGAACAGGAGCGGGTTTCCGGGTTCGGCCTCGCGGGCCTTCATATACTTTTCGAGCGCACCGGCATAGTCGCCGTTCTTGAACAGCTTATTGCCGTCGTTGATGGGTCGCGCCCACAAGGCCACCGACAGCACACATACACAAATCAATAAAAAACGCATCTTCTTTCTTCCATAGGACACATTTAGTTCCTACATAGCAAGAATATACAAAATCACCGTGCTCAAGGCAAACGCCACCACAAGTGCGTAACCGAGCACCTTCCACTTGAGCGAAGAGCCTTCCAAGGTGATTCCTGTCGCCATGAAGGGCACCATGCTCAACAAAACGGGAGCGATGTACCTAAAGTCGTTGCTGCAGGAATACGGGACACGAATGCGCAGGACCATCAACGCCGCAAAGAACGCCACCGCCTGCAACAAAAGAATCCAGTGAATCACCTGCAGTTTCGTCTTCCAGAATCCGCGAATCGCATACACCATCAACCCAAGGAACGACACGCTCATGAAAGTCGCAAGGGTCCTTCCTGTCGCATTCCGCACGAGTTCAAATTCGCCGAACATGGCCGACTTGAAAGAATAGTTCCAGAAAAATTCGCGGCCCCATTCTTCTTTCCAGGCGCTCGTGTAAGGATTCGTCACAAAGGACTTCAGGTCAAAGAAAATGTAGTTGAACGCCTCGTTGCCCACCTTAAGCCGGCCATTCAGCCCACTCGCGTTACCGACCAGGTCCGCATCGCCCAAAAGCTTCTGCAAGGCGACCCCCGCAATCAGTAGGACGAACAGTCCCCACGCCACCACCTCGGATTTTGCCGGGTACGGGAATCTCACATTCCTGACATAACCGCAAACGGCAAACAGGAAAACCATCCCGATCGTCACCACGCCCGTCGTCTTGGTCCACATCGCAAGCGCCGCCGAAAGCACCGCCACAATCAGGAACTTGCCACGGCCTTCGTTGAAATACTTGACGCCTCCCCACAGGCAGAGCACGTGCAGCAGGTAGAACATCTGGTCATTACCGATGCGCGGCGACACCAGAATCATCAACGGCCACAAGGTCCACAGCACCGCAGCGGTTCCAAACGCAGGTCCCGTCATGAAGGACTTCAGGAACATTATCCCGAAAAAGAGCGTGAGCACCGATAAAAGCAGGCTAAACGACTGCAGGCCAGCAGGGCCCGAAACGCCCACCCATTCGCCGAACACGAAAGAGGGCGCCGCCGTGACATAGTAAACAGGCGGATGGTAGCAAGTCCAGCAGTCATCTACACCAGGAATGGCATGGTTGTCAAGGACGTACTGAACGTAGGCGACATGGCCATCGACATCGTTCGAGTAAGTCGTGTACGGCACATTCGCAAAGAACACCGTACGGATGAGCACTCCCAGCAAAAAGAGGAAAAGGATCCCGCCGCGCAACTTGAACCGCCGCGCAACAAACATGCAGAGCAACGCAAAAAAGACTACGGCAGCAACATTCATGACCCGCGTCAGGAATGACGTCTGGTTGATAAAGACATTCAGCCCCGCGTTTCCGCCATTGTTCCTCAAGTAGAACGTATAATGCGTCCTGTCGCCCACACGGTGCGGCGCCGTCACGCTATCGTTCAGCCAAAATCCCTTCGTAAAATCACAGCGCCCAGGGTTGGACCTAACATCCAGATTTTGTCCGTTGATCACGATTCCCTCGGCACAATCGTCGGGAACCACGCGCAAGTCATATGAAGTACGGTAGGCATTCTTGATGTCCAGCTCAACCTGGAACATTTCGCCTTCTCGCATTTTCTTAGTCACGGGAAGGCTGACATTCTCCATAGAGGGGCCCTGCCGCAACACGACATTCTCAACCGAGACCCTCAAGGCAAAACCGACGACGAGGCTTGCCACCAGCAGCAACGCACAATAGAGCTCAGGGAACCTGAAAATTCTGAACAACTTTTTCATCAGGACTCCACTACGCTTTCTTGCCTTCGTGGTAGTCTTCTTCGCTGTTCACGCTCCAGAGGGCGGTCTTGTCGGTGGAATTTTCGCGGATGCATTTCGCGACTTCCATGGCAGCGAGCATACTGTGGTCCATGTTGTTGTACTTGTGCATACCGTTACGGCCCATCAGGAACAGGTTCTCGATGGGGTCCACATAGGCGCGCACCTTGTCGAATTCGCCATAGGTGCCGAAGTAGGCGGGGTACGCCTTCTTGATATGGAACACCACGGAATCGCGCACGGACTCGGGCTTTGCCACGTGAATCTTGTCGAGTTCTTCAATCGCGAACTTGATGAAGTCCGCATCGGGCATGCGCCACATTTCGTCGCCTTCGGTCGCGAAGTATTCGAGGCCAATCCACACCTTGCTCGGGTCAGCCACCAGGTAGGGGCTCCAGTTGTTGAAAATCTGGATGCGGCCGAGCTTCACGTCGGATTCCTGCACATAAATCCAGTTGTCCGCCACGAACTTGAGCTTGCTTTCGGGAGTGCCGGGCTTCGCAGGATTCTTAATCTCGAGCTTGTCGAGCAGCAGGCCCACGGTAATGAAGTCGCGGTACACGAGTCCATCGGATACGCGGCGAACTTCCGCCGGCACCGGGTTCTTTTCATTGTCCATCGCAGCGACAAGTTCCTTCACAGGCATGGTGCTGAGGAAATAATCGCAGGCGACCGTCTCGGTATATTGACCATGGTCCACCACGACGCTTTCCACGCGCTTGCCGTCGGCGGAGCGGTTCACGCCCACGACCTTCGACTTCATGCGGATTTCGCCGCCCATTTCCTGCACCTTCTCGGCAACCGTTTCCCAAAGCTGACCGGGTCCGAATTTCGGATAGAGGAACTGGCCGATAAGGCTCGTCTCGGTATCCTTCTGGCGGATATCCGCACCGTTAGCGGCGCCGGCCTCGGCCTTCTTCTTGCCAGCAAAAATCTGCTTCAGGGCATGCACCACCGTCTTCGTAATCGAGAGGCCTTTGATGCGCTGACCGCCCCAGTCGGGGCTGATCTTGCTGCAGGGCACGCCCCACACCTTCTCGGTGTAGTCGCGGAAGAACGTGCGGTACAGTTCCACGCCAAAGCGGTTGATCATGAAGTCTTCGAGGCTCTTTTCCTTGCGGGCAGGCAGCAGCTGCACCTTGAGGTAGCTCATGCCGATCTTGAACATGCGCCACAGCCCGAGGTTACGGATGGTGTCGCCATTCAACGAAACCGGATAGTCAAAGAGCTTGCGTAAGAAAAGGATGCGGGAAAGACGGCTGCGGCAAAGCATCACGTAGTCCGTCTTCTCGGGATCGGGGCCACCTTCGACCAGCGGCACCTTGCGGCCAATAGCAATGTCGTCCTTGCTCGCGGCCCCCTGCAACGGCAAGATTCCCTGCCACCAGTCCATCACCGTATCGCTCTTGCTGAAAAAGCGGTGACCGCCGATATCCATGCGGTTGCCGTTGTAACGCGCCGTGCGCGAAATACCGCCGATAACATCTTCGGCTTCGAAAATCACGGGTTTCACATCCGTCGTACGCAAAAGTTCCAGCGCGCAGGTGAGTCCCGCAGGGCCCGCACCCGCAATCACGGCAATCTTCTTTCCAGTATTTTCAGCAACCATAATCACTCCTTCCTTTCTCGGAACAGCATCAACTTGCGCGCCCCAAAATTCCACATCAGAACAAGAACCGCGGCCACCATCTTGGAGACCATCTCGTTCCAGTCAAACACGCCCACCATCAAAAACATCAGCAGCTGGTTGATACCGACACCGGCAATTCCCACAAGCGCGAACAGCGAGAATTCCATCACCTTGCGTTTTTCGAGAGTCCTTTCGCAAGCCGTAAACACCCACACGATACTCATGGTATAGTTGAGCACAAGCCCGGCGACCAGGCCCACCAAGTTTGCAAGCAGATAATGCCAGTCAAATACGTACAGGCACAAGGCAAACAGGCCAAAATCAACAACGAAGGCAAGGCCACCCGTCACCAGGTAACGCAGAAACTGCCCCAAGACATTCTGTTTGCTTGGAATAAGCTTTTTTATCTTATAAAGAATGGAGTTTTCGGAATCCATGGCAGAAAAGTTAGTAATTTTTATAAAAAAGCTAATCACCGACTCACCAATGAAAAACGTATGACGTCCAAACGAATCGAGTTCATCGACGTAGCTAAATTCGTCGCCATGTTCTTAGTCGTTTTTGGCCATGGTTTCAAAGAATGCCATTTCATAGCATTCGCCTATAGTTTTCATCTGCCCGTTTTTTTCTTCTTGAACGGGATGACCTTAAAATTGGAAAACCAAGAATTTGGCTCATTCCTGACCAAGAAACTGAAGAATTTCATTATTCCCATGTTTGGATTGGGCATTCTGACAGTCCTGTTCCAAATTCTCGTCAAGAGTCTTTTGAACCAGAATATTCCCGACAACGTACTCCTAGTAGGATTGGCTCGCATCATCAATCAAACAAGAACTTTTGCCATCTGGTTCCTACCATCGTTGTTCTTTACAAATCTCATGATGTTCGGCATACATCGGCTTTTTAAAGGCAAGGTTTTCTTGATGAGCGTGGGTGCATTGGCCATTCTTGGCTTGGGTCTATTATTCAACCGCTATCACAATGTTTCGCTTGTATGGAATTTTGACACGGCCTTGATTGGTATCGTCTTCACTTATTTTGGATACCTATTCAAGAGCAAGAGTCTTTCCAGGATTTATGGTTTTGTAATTGATGGACGCTGGTTATCCTTGATTATTGGCTTGGGTCTTTTAGTTGGGACATATTTCCTAAGCACTTACCACTACGATATCTATCATCGTCACCTGGAGATGTATTTTAGGATTTATAATCCGCCTTACCTCGTTTTGCCCTGCGCGCTGATTGGCTGTTTCGGGTTCGTTCTTTTCTGTAGAGGAATTTCGAATTTCGTTCTGGCAAAACCCGTGGAAATCAATTTGGCGTTATTGCCATTGCATCAGGAACTCGCCTTCCCGCTATTCAGGAGTATCATTGCAAAAGAATGGTGGATGAGCGTTGCTGCCCTGCCTCCCACTGATTACAGATTCATTCTTTTCGCTTTGACTTTAGCCACATTCTCGTTGGCAGTAGCAACGGTGATACATTTCATATTGAAGTATTCACCGATTAGCCCCGTCGTCAACCAGCCCCTGGCCACCTTCTACCGCGTAAAAAAGGCGGATACCAATTGCATCATGCATTCGTGATCTGCCACGCTGGTCATTTCGCGAATGCTGTGCATACTGAGCATCGGTTCGCCAATATCTACCGTCGGAATCCCGAGACTGGCCGAAATGGCGGGCCCCACCGTAGAGCCGCAGGGCATGTCGTTGCGCATCACGAACGTCTGGTACGGAATATTATTTTGTTCACAAAGCAGCTTGAAGCGGGCATTCGAGAACACGTCGCTGGCATAGCGCTTCTGGGAGTTCATCTTCAGCACGACACCGCCACCCAGGACAGGCGCGTGGTTGCCTTCATGCTTCTGGACAAAATTCGGGTGACAGGCGTGCGCCATATCGATGGAGAGGGCGAAACTCGACGAAAGAACGCCCGCAAGCTCCTTACAGACGAGAGGCGAGACAGAATCCAGCACGCTCTTCAAGAAATTGCCGGCAGCACCTTCGCGGGTCTCGGAACCGATCTCCTCGTTATTGAAGAAGGCGGCTACCAGGAAATCCCTTTCAAGGGCGTCCGCAGCGACAAAAGCCTCAGCAATCGCATGACAGCTGCTCAAGTTATCGAGGCGCCCCGAATAAATCCATTCATCGGCAAAGCCGCCACGGTTCGCCGGTTGCGCATCGAACAGTTGAATATCAAAATCCAGGAGCTTCGAGCCGGCAGGGAGTTCCGCCGAAAGCGCATCGACAAAACGTTCACGGCCTTCCATAGCCGTCCATAGGGCATTCAGGTCCGTCTGCGGATTCACCTTGAGCCCTTCCTGGTTCACGCCGCGGTTCAGGTGAACCGCCAGCTGCGGAATACGGAACAACTTGTCGCCACGAACAAGCTTGGTCTCAAGCTTACCGTTCCGCTCGTACGCCAGCAGCCCTGCATAACCCAGGTCGCGGTCGAGCCAGCTGGTAAAAAGCGGACTGCCGTAAATCTCGGGGTGCAACGTACGCACTCCCGCCGAAGCGCTATCGGGATTCGGCGTAATCTTGAGCGTCGGGTAATCCGTATGCGCAAGGGCAATCCTGAATTTAGAGTCAGAACAAACTTCCTTCGGCGGACGGACGGCAATCAGGGCGCCGCCGCGTTCAAACAACTGAACATTTTCGTCTTCCGCACAAGCGAGAAGTGCCTTGAGGCTTTCCACCGTATGGTACGGTGTCACCGATTTATTCAAAAATTCGAGAAAATCCATGAAATAAAGATAGATATTAGAAATTCTATTATCTATATTCTAAACATGGCATTCAAACCATTGAAAGGAATCAACTGGATGGAAATTTCCGGCCTTCTGGTCGGAGTCTTCTTTACCGTTTCCGTCATGGTGTTTGCTATAGTACTTTACGCAAAACTTTTCTCCGAAGGTATGATCGGTGTCGAGGAATACCGCCTGCACAGTACCTTCACGAAGGCTTTCGGCCTGCACACCGGTACCAAGGTCCAGATCAGCGGCGTGGACGTCGGCCAGATTGGCGAGATGGAAATCGGCGACAATGGCGAAGGCGTAAAGATGGAATTTGTTATCCGCAAGCAGTACCAGAACCTGATTACCGACAGTGCCGAAGTTTTCGCAATCCGCGACCAGAACCTCATTTCTGCACGTGTTATCAATATTGACATTCGCCGTGGCAAGGGCCGCGTGCTGCAAGACGGCGACTCCCTGCAGCCCGGAGAAGCACAGGATATCGAAACGGTGATCGAAACCGCCAACCAGCTCCTGGGTCGTGTCAACGAACTGATCGATGCCGCCGACACCCTCGTCAGCATGGCTCTCGATACAGGAACTACCATCGGCGCCCTCTTCGGCTCCCGTCTCCTTTACGACAACCTGAACCGCCAGCTCAACCGTCTCGACGACATCACGTTCGTCGGCAAGAAAGTGCTTTACCAGGCCTCGGGCCTGTTCGATACGATGCAGGTGCAGGTCCCGGTTCTCCTGGGCAAGGTGGACGGAATCGCCGACAATGTCTCGGGCATGATGACCGAACTTCAGCCCATGCCGCAAAAGCTCGACAACCTACTGGGAAATGTCGACGGCATGATGAACAAGGTGGACAACACCTTCAACCGGGTCGACGGACTGCTGAACGAAGTAAGCCTCGTGACATCCGGACTTTCGGACTTTATGGAAGCGACAGAGCAGACGCTCCAGAATGCAGACGACCTGATGGCAGGCGTTTCGAACATGTGGATCGTGAAGCGCTCCCTGCCTAGCAAGGACTCGGTGCCGTTCATGGTGGAGACCCTATGGTAACGCGCAGGCTTAAGCAGATTCTCGTCGCGATGCTTGCCGCAGGTGCCGTCGCCAGCGCCTCCGAATCGGGCATCCTCTCTTACCGTGCGCAGCGCTCCTTCGATAGCGGAAAGTTCGCAAAGGGTTACGGCCAGCTGGAACGCGCCCTGCTCGCAAGCCGCAAGGAAGCAGACCTCCTGTCCGAAGGCCGCGTGCTGATTGCCATGGCGCAGATCAGAACCATGAGCCTTGACCTTGATTTTGCGGATTCCCTCCTTTCGATCGTCCGTGAAAACGTCCTCGACAATAGCACAAGAATCCAGTTAGCCAAGACGAAAGTGGCACTCCTAAGCGCCCGCAATAAGTATTCAGCCGCCGTCAAGGTCTGCGACTCCTTTGACGACAAGTCGCTCAAGTCCGCCGACGAAAACGTGCAGGCAGCCTTCTACGGCGGATGCGCCATCGCCTATGCCGCAAACCGCGACATGAAACGCGCCAACGAATCGCTCAAGATGGCAGGCAAGCGTTCCGACAAGAAGAGTGGCTTCTACGCCTTCACCGCGGCACGCATGGCAGACCTCAGCGGAAACGGTGACGCCGATTCCCTTTACCGCGTCGCCGAGGAAAAAGCGATCAGGGCAAACAAGCCCTACAACACGGCGAGCATTCTCTACTACCGTTCGCAGCTGAAAAGCACCAGCAAAAAAGAAGCAGCGGACTTAAAGCTCCGCTGCAAGAATTCCTTCGAGCTGATGGGCCTCCCGAACAACGCAAAGCGCTGCGGGGAATAATTTCAAGTTAATTTGCTGAACTATCTGCCGGAGCGCTAGCTGCGGCTGTTGTATCGACCGTTGCAACCGTATCTACCGCGGTTGCAGTTGAATCTGTTGTAGCGGTCGTATCTTTTGTCGCCGTAGAATCAGCAGCGGCTTCTTTCGCCTTGATTTCCGCGAGTTCTTCGTCACGGATTTTCTTCATGGCCAAGAGTTCGCGGTAGACGATTGCGGGGTGGATTTTGCCATCGGCCATTCCATCGACAAGAGTCTTTACCTTCTGGTAATGTTCATCCTTTTCCACATCGTTAATCAAGCCCTTGTAGCCGATCAGCCTTAAAATCTTTGAATAGAAGCTAGCACGGAACTTCTTGAAGCGCGGCTGCATCACGTCATTGAGCACCGTCTCAAGAGCCGTTTCCGTCTGCATCTCGTCAATTTCAAAGCTGCGGTAAATCGTGCGGATATGGTCGGGAATCGTCGTGTCTGGACTATCGAAATACTTGCGCATCACGTTCGCCGCCTCGGTCTTGTTCGGGTACGGGCCACGACCAAGTCGAAGCGCGTAGTACAAGGAAAGGCGCCAATTCTCGGGGTAAACGCGGCTTGCGCGGCGCAGCACCGAGAAATCCGACGTATCGGGAGCATCGATCGGGGTCACGCCACCGACAAAGTAATACGGCGTATAGAACAGGGAATCGAGACTCGTCGAAAGTTCCGCCACATGGCCCAGATAGGCATATTCCTTGCCGGTCAGGTAGCTTTCGCCGAGTTCCGTCAATCCCTTGATCCAGAAAAGTCCCGCCACCGATGCGTCATGACCTGCCGCCACATAATGCACCGTCGAAGCCTTCGGCAAGAAAGACTCGTCGAAGTTCGTACCGGGAAGCGGCTTCGCGAAATGGAAAGCCGCCGCGATAACTGCGATAGCGAATATGAGGCTAACTAAATAACGCACGTCTTTCGTCTCTCGTCTGTAGCTCGCTTGCGAGCGTTCTTTCGTCTATAATTGGCAGGCCTCCGCCAATTTATCCAGAGCGTCTACGCAGTCGTTCGCGAAGTTCTCGGGATGTCCGCTGCGCTGGTAGGCAAAGTTCAAGCCACTGGAGCTGTTGAGCACGTGGAACTTGCGCTTGCCACCGCCGTTCGCGATAGCCGTAAGCACGGTCTTTGCGTCACCGCCCTGACCGCCCGGAACACCAGGAATAGACACACCCGGAATCAGGAACGGAATTTCATGCTTGTGGGCCACCGTGTAGGCGGTAATCTTCTCGAGTTCTTCAGGATGCGTCGCACCGACAACGGCACCGAGGTAACCGAGGCTTGCGTCCCATTCCATAATCTTGTCGGCTACGGAGTAGAAAGCTTCGGCAACGTCGCGCGGATCGTCGCTACGGGACACCGGCAAATCCTGGAAGTCGTGGGCGCCCTTGTTGCTCGTGCGGAGCAAGACGTACGCACCGTTTTCGGAATTTTCACGAATGAACGGGCCCACAGAATCGGCACCCATCCACGGGGAAACCGTCACGGCATCGGCCTTGTACACGTCATAAGCAGCGGTCGCGTAGGCAGCGCTCGACTTGCCGATGTCACCACGCTTTGCATCCAAAATAACGGGGATGCCGGCGCTCTTGTAGTCGGCAATCAGCTGCTGCAGCACGAGCATCGCCTGCACGCTCACGCATTCGTAGTAAGCGCTGTTCGGCTTCACCACGGCGGGCGTCACGTTACGCTTGAGGCAGCATTCCAGAATTTCGGAATAGAAACGCTTGATCTTGTCTTCGGCACTACCTTCGGGGCAGCACGGGTCGATCAGCTTCATGACCGGATCCATGCCGAGGCAAATCGGGTTACCGCACTTGGCGATACGTTCTTCTAAACGGGCCTGGAAGTTCATTACTTAAGTTCCTCTTGAATCTGGGCGGCTTCGTAGCTGAGGATACCGTGAGCGACGGCGACGTTCAAGGATTCGAGTTCGCTGCTCATCGGAATCTTCACCGTTTCGTCGGCGAGTTCGATGAAGTACGGGTTGGTACCTGCACCTTCGTTACCCACGAGGAACGCCATCTTGCGGAGCTTGTTCTGCGGAATCTGGCGCAGGGACTGCTTGGCGTGCAAATCGGTCGCGATAATGGTGTAGCCCTTGCTACGGAGGAAATTGATCTGGTCCACGAGATCGACGCCGAATTCGAAAGGCACGCGGAGGAAGGTTCCCGAGGAACCGCGCACCACCTTCGGGTTGAACGGGCTCACGGTACCGCGGCCAAGAATCATGCCGTCGGAACCGAAACCGAGGCTCGTGCGGAAAAGCGTACCGAGGTTACCCGGATCCTGCACAGCGTCCACGAGCGTAATCACGCTGCGGCTGGATTCGTACACCGGCTTCTTGCTTGCGATGCGTGCCACGGCAACAATACCCTGCGTCGTCACGGTCGAAGAAATCTTCTTCATCTGTTCGTCGGTGAGAACGTTCAACTTGATTTCGGCTTCATTAATTTGTTCAATCAGGGCTTCGTCGTTGAAAGCTTCGGTCACGTACACGCCGAGAACGAGTTCGCGGTGGTTGGACACCAGTTCCTGCACCACGTGCACGCCTTCGCCGAGGAAGCGACCTTCGCGTTCGCGCCCCTTTTCAGTCGTGAGGGCGAGCATGCGCTTGAACCAAGGCGGGTTGAAGTTGGAATCTTCGCTAGCCTCGACTTCGGCCACGCGGGCTTCGAGTGCGGCTTCGTCCAATACTTCTTCGACTTCTTCCTTCTGTTCTTCGGGGCGCTGGCGGTAAATCGGAGCACCTGCAGATGCAAATTCGCGGCGCGGGCGACGGTCGCCGCCAAAGGAGCGGCCCCTGTCACCGAACGGGCGGCGACCTTCGCGGCCTCCGAAGGAGCCACGGTCATCACCGTCGCGACGCGGGCGGCGTTCACGGTCGAAGCGACCTTCACGGCGGTCACCAAACTTCTTGTCGCCAAACTTGCGGTCTCCACGGTCGCCCCTGCGATCGTCGAAAGAACGGCCTTCGCGGCCACCGCGTTCTTCACGGTCGTCGTCACGGCGCGGACGACGTTCAGGCTTTTCGCTCACTCCGAACTTACGGTCCAGAGTCACTTTTACGGTGCGGTTTTTATTTTCTTCGCTCATACTTTTTCCATGATTTGTTTGGCGACGGATTCCCCGTCAATTTTCAAAAGCTTGAACAAGGCAGGAATTTCACCCTGTTCCACAAAATGATCCGGCAGGCCGAAACGCAACAGGCGCTTGTCGGTATAGCCGAGATCGGCAATGAGTTCAGCCACGGCAGAACCGAAACCGCCCACCAGCGTGTTGTCTTCGAGGGTCACAATCGTCTTGTGTGCATCAAAGAGCTTGCGGTAAGCCTCGGTATCCAACGGCTTGATAATGCGTGCATCCACGACTGTCGCGCTCTTTCCGTTTTCGCGGAGAACGGCAGCCGTCTTCTTGAGTTCGTTCGTCATGAACCCTGCACCCAAAAGCAAGATGTCCTTGCCTTCTTCCAAAACCTTCGGAAGCTTCACGTCCACGGTCTCGGGAGCGGGCTTCAGGTGTTCTTCGAGAGCGGTGCCGCGCGGGTATCGGATCGCGACAGGGCCCTTCATGTCGATAGCCGCGCGCACCATGTCGCGCAGTTCGTTTTCGTTGCTCGGCGCAAGGATGGTAATCCCCGGCACCGTGCGCAGGTAAGACAGGTCGAACGCGCCATGGTGAGTCGGGCCATCGGCCCCGACAAGCCCCGCACGGTCAAGCACCATCACCACATGCAAGTTCTGCAAGGCAATGTCGTGCATAATCTGGTCGTAGGCGCGCTGCATAAAGCTCGAATAGATCGCGACCACCGGAACCACGCCGTCGCAGGCAAGGCCCGATGCAAACGTGAGCGCATGCTCTTCGGCAATGCCCACGTCAATCACGCGATCCGGGAGTTCACGAGCCACAATATCCATACCGCAACCGGTAGGCATGGCAGCCGTAATGCCGATAATGCGGTCGTCCTTCTTCGCGAGTTCCAAAAGCGTCTGTCCGAACACATGAGTGAGCGACGGATTCGGGCTCCCCGGAGAAAGCGGCAAACCGCTTTCGGGATCGAAAGGTCCAATGCCGTGCCACTTGGTCGGGTTCTTCACGGCAGCATCAAGCCCACGGCCCTTCTCGGTCAAGATATGCACCAGGCACGGGCCCGGCTGTTCCTTGACACGCTGCAACAGCATAATGAGTTCGTTGATGTCGTGACCGTCGATCGGGCCAAAGTAACGAATGCCCAGGTCTTCAAAGAAACGACCCGGCTTTACCGCAGTCTTCGCGGCGCGTTCCGCCTGCAGGAACAAGTCGCGGAAACGCGATCCCAAAATTCCCGGAAGGCGCTTCATCAGGCGGTCCAAGTCCGAACGCATCTTGTTGTAGACCGGGTCCGAAATCACGCGGTTCAGGTACTTGCTGAAGTTACCCACATTCGGGGCGATGCTCATCTTGTTGTCGTTCAAGATGATGGTCATGTTCTGCTTCGAAAGCCCCGCATTGTTAATGGCCTCGTAGGCCATACCGCCAGTCATGGAACCGTCACCGATAACAGCCACCACGCTGTTCTTGCGCTTGAAATGGTCACGGGCCACCGCGAAACCGAGCGCGGCAGAAATCGAGGTCGTCGCATGCCCTGCACCGTAGCAGTCGTACTCGCTCTCGTTCCTCTTCAAGAATCCCGAAATACCGCCCTGCTGGCGAAGCGTGTCGAAACGGTCGAAACGACCCGTCAAAAGCTTGTGAACGTAAGCCTGGTGTCCCACGTCCCACACGATCTTGTCGTCGGGGGCGTTAAACACATAATGCAGAGCGAGCGTCAGTTCCACCACACCCAGGCTAGACGCCAGGTGACCGCCATGCTTAGCCACTTGACCGATGATGGTCTCGCGGATCTGCGACGCCAGGTTGTAAAGCTCCTCTACCGAGCAATGCTTTATGTCCTGGGGGGACTTGATATTCTTAAGGTCCATTATTTAACCCTGGTAATGATGAATGCGGCAATGGAGCGCAGGATCGTGGTATCGCACTTAAGGCCGTCCAAAGCCTTGAGCGATTCCTCGTACAGTTCATGCGCACGTTCGCGGGACTTTTCGAGGCCCACCAGCGCCGGGTACGTCGCCTTACCCTTTTCGATGTCGGAACCGGCATCCTTGCCCAGTTCTTCGGTCGTCGAAACGATATCCAGAATGTCGTCCACAATCTGGAACGCAAGGCCAATGGAACGACCGTAGTCGCGGATAGCCTCGATAGACTTGTCGTCGGCACCGGCAAGCATCGCACCCACCTGGAGAGCCGCCTCGATGAGGGCCGCCGTCTTGTGGTAATGGATGTAATCGACCGTATCAAGGTCCACCTTCTTGCCTTCGCACTCGATGTCGATCATTTCGCCACCGATAAGGCCGTAGGTGCTGAGCAGGTGCGCAAGCACTTCGATCGCCTTCGCATTGCCCGTCTTGCCCATCAGTTCAAAAGCCAAAACGCAAAGGGCATCGCCCGCCATGACGGCTGTAGCCTCGCCGAACTGCTTATGGCTCGTGGGCTTTCCGCGCCTAAAGTCATCGTTGTCGATGCAGGGCAGGTCATCGTGAATGAGGGAGAAGGTGTGGATCATTTCAAGGGCGCTCATGGCGTAATCCACCGATTCGCCCTTTCCACCGAACATATCAAATGCAGCACGTACCAGCGCAGGACGGAGTCTCTTTCCACCGGCGAACATCGAATAACGCATCGCCTCGTGGAGCCTTTCCGGACGGTCGGCGACGGGCGGCAAAAATTCATCAAACTTCTTTTCCGCTTCCTTCGAGATGCGGGAAAGGTAATCAAGGGCAGCAGATGCTTCTTTTTCAAGATTTTCCATATAACCCCAAAGATACTTAATTTCGCGAATGTATACAAGTCTAAACAGACCGAAACAGAGCCAATATAGGCGAGAAAAGAGCATAAAAAAAGCAGCCCTTCTAAGGCCGCTTTCTCCTGTAATAAAATTGTATTTGATTCCTAGAACAATGCGCCGTAAAGCGTCACGTCGTCGATGTAGAATTCGGTGCCGTCCTGCACGAAGATGTGGAACTGCTTGACATAACCCTTGATGGTGCTCCAGGTAGTGAAGCAGCTTTCTTCGGTAGCGGTTCCCACGCAAAGTTCAGCCGGGTTCACGCTGATGCGGCTCCAGGTTTTCGAGAGCGGAATCCAGTCGGTCGCCGCCTTCAGATTCTTATTCGGGTCAATGTAGTTTTCCAGCGAAAGGCGAATGTTTCCGTCACCCTTGGCGTAGAACACGATAGAATCGATTGCGGCCAGGTTCATGTAGTGTTCGAACGAGGTTCCCACCAGCACCCAGGCGTAGTCATCTTTTGCAAGCGTGTATTCCCCATGGAACACCTTGGACTTGCGCGTCGAATCGTAGACAATGCCGTCCTTCACGAGCAGCGGGGAGAATTCAGTTCCCTTCTTGAGCGAATCCGTATTCTGGTACCAGCCCTCGCCACCGTTTTCAAAATCCTGCAAAATCTTGACAGGGCTCAGGAACTCCGTGCTATAGGGATCCGCAATCGTCTTCCATTCAGCATAAAGATCATTGGCAGAATCCGCCGTCACAAAGTAAATGCCGAGCGAATCGTTCGCGGGAACATTCGGAAGCACGTAGGCGCCCGTCTTGTTCGTCTTGACCAAAAGATCCAGGCCATAGACGCCCACCCACAAGGTCGTATCGGAAGAACGGAGCGTCACCTTGCTAGAGACCGAGGCGGTAGCCGAAAGGCGGACCGTATCGAGAGCGGCGAGTTCCTTGGCGCCGTAGACCTTGGAGAACGCAAAGCCATCCTTCGCGACGGTCAGGCGGAAATTCCCCTTGGCGGGCCATTCCATATCGAACCTTCCCTGCTTATCGGCACGGAGGGTGGACTCGACCATCGCATTCTGAACAACATAATCATCCACCGTCGCATCGACTGCGCGGAGTGCCACCGTCGCATAGGCAGCAGGAGTACCGTCACTCAAGAGGGCCAACACCTGCGGAAGCGTCTCGGCTGTATCGTTTTGCACCGTATCCTTGGACGAAGTGTCTACAGGAACCTTCACCTCGCTGCGGTAATCCTTCATCAGCGATTCATGCGGAGTCACGTAAACCGACTGCGCACCAAGATCCTGCGCGTAATCTTCACTTACAAAGTAGAGCGTGAGGGAATCGTTCGCCGGCAGAGCCGAAAGGGCAAACCAGCCCGCAGCATCGGTCTTCACCAGCACATCGGTTCCGACAATGCCGACCCACACCGTAGAGGATCCTTCGGGGATATCGACAACGCCCGCCATCACGGCCGTCGCAGAAAGGTTCACCGTATCGGGCGACGTAGACTTGCCCACTACTGCAAATTCATCACGGGACAGTTCCTTGGAGTAGGCCACGCCATCGTGGAGCACCGTCAGGCGGTACTTGCCCTCGGCAGGAATTTCCACCTTGAAGTTACCCTTCTCGTCGGCATAGGAATCGGCCACCACCAGCGCGTTCTCTTCTACAGGCTGTTCGGCCCTGAAGTCCACCCTGCGGAGTGCCACCGTCGCGTACGACGCAGGCTTGCCGTCGACAAGCGCGATTCCGTTCGTGGTAATGCTACCCGGACCGCCCGCTACATCATCGTTACTGGAACAGGCCACCAACCCCGCCATCGATAGCGAGAGCAAAGGCAAAAGAAAAAGCGATTTTCTCATTTTCCTTTCTCCTTCAGAGGTTTGGTGAACGCGAGCGGGAACATCTGGATGTTCAACTGGAACACAGTATCGTCATCCGTCCCTTCTTGGGATAAACGTAGTAAATCTTCACGGAATGCGTTAATCTTTTCGCGCAGGAGCTGGATATCGTCCATGCAAAAAGTCATCGTGACCGTGCTGATGTCGCGCAGGAACGGCTGGTGCCTTTCCAGGGACTCGTCGGCGAGGCGGATCGTCTCGTGCTGGAAGGTGCGCACGGCCTGCGAGCGCCAGTTTCCGCCGGTAGACACGAAGGTGTCGTTCACCTTCCAGTAGCCGTCACGGTCGGTCGAAATCATGTTGAGGTCCGCAAGCAGCTTCACCGCGTCGCGGGCCTCCTTCTCGGTAATGTTCGGGGTGCAGCTTTCGGCAAGGCCCTGGTAGTCGTCCTTGAACTTGCAGATACCGATCACGGAGCGGATCGCGTTGTAGTACCAGTGACGGTAGAATTCCAGCTCCTTCTTTTGCAACAACTTAAGAGAAACGCCCTTGAGGGCCTGCATGCGCTCGTAGTGCTGGAGAGCGTCGGCATCGGTCTTGGATCGGCCGAAATACACCATCTCGGCCCAGTAGTCGGCTTCCTTGCCTTCGAGTTCGAAGAAGTCTGCAGCGGGCTGTATCAGACTCAGGGGCAAGTGGATCTTGCCCTGCGATACGCGAAGGAGGTTGCCAGGATCGGCGCCCATCTTCATGGCCATGTAACGCCACGAAATGACAGTCTTGCGCTGCTTAAAATCCTCAAAAGCATCCCTCAACCACTCGCGATAGTCCGTGTATTCAAAAATCTTCTTCATACCAATAAAGATAAATCCTTGATACTCAAAATACTATGGCAGGGGCCTAATCTCCGTTGTCGAACTTTACAACGATTTTGAGGCTAGCGTCGCAGGTGGCCGACCAGCGGCATTCAGAGTTGTCCACTATGGATAAATCTGCGCAAATTCCGCGAAATTCGAGGGTTTCCGGGTTATTCGCGCTTCGGGAGATGGTGACCTCGTAGCTCAGTTCGCCCGCCTGGGAAGACTGCACCGGGGCTTCGCCCATCAGGCGCCCCGTGAGCAAAATCACACAGTTGTCCTTGCGGGGCATCTGCGACTCGTCTTCGCCCTCGGCCAAGTTCCAGTGCATCTGGACAGGCTTGAAGTCGACCTCGGGTTCGTGCTTGGCACAACCCGACAGGAGGAGAACAGATAAAACGAAGAGACAAAAAGCAACAAATAAACGCAAAACTGGATCCTTCGACTTCGGGCTACGCCCTTCTCCACAAGGTGGATAACAGCCACTAAGGGACTCAGTCCCAAGTGTTGTATAGCTCAGGATGACACGTTTATTTTTCATTTTTTCCGAATTCTGAATTCCGAATTCCGAATTTACCTGGTATGGCGGAAGGTTGCGCTCGTCACGCGGTTACGGCCGTTCTCCTTGGAGGCGTACAGGGCCTTGTCGGCGCGTTCGAACAGGCGCTTCGGGTCTTCGCCAGCAATCATCTCGGCGATACCGAAGGAGCAGGTAATCTTCTGCTGCTTGATCAGCTGCGTGTTCTCGATGGCCATGCGGAGCTTTTCGGCAAGGAACTGGGCATTCTGGATCGGCGTGTCGCCGCAGAGAATCACGAACTCCTCGCCGCCCCAACGCACGAGCGCGTCGGTATTGCGGATCTTGCTCTGGATGAGCTTCGCAAGGTTCACCAGAACCTCGTCGCCCACGATATGGCCGTAGGTATCGTTCACCTGCTTGAAGTGGTCGATATCCAGGATCACGAAGGAGACCGGACTGTCGTTCTTGCTCAAGTTTTCCTGTTCGCGCATCAGCACGGAGCTGAAGCCGGCACGGTTGAGACATCCCGTAAGCGGATCTTCCTTGCTGGACTTTTCGTATTCGCTCTTTTCGATTTCGAGGGCACGCAGGTTCTTTTCGAGTTCTTCGCGTTTTTTCTTGTTGGCCGCACGTTCGCGGCTGTAGTCGAAGAAGCGGATCACGAGGATAACGAAGAAGGTGATGAACCAGAGGGCGACCAGCGCCGTCGCAAGCTCTTCCTTCTCGATCTTCTTGCCCTTGAAGCAGAGGCCCTTGATTTCAAGCGTTCCGTACCCAAGCGGAGCATTCGTACCCGTCTGGATTTCGATCAGCGGGACATTCGAAAGGTCGACCCTCGCCTTGTGGACGTTGATCTCGTTCTGGGCTACCCACCAGCCCGCCACGCGGAATTCCTGCGGCACGAATACAGCCGGATAGGTTTCTTCGAGCGGGAAGAATTCAATTTCGTTGAACTTGAGCGAAGTCTCGTCGCCCGGACGGGAGAACGTGCTGTCGTAGCCGCGCATGTAGAGACGGACCGTACCTTCGCCACGGGGCTTCACCCACACGAAAATACTGTCGAACCTGGAAAGGTCCTTGCCGCGCGTCTTGCCGTCACCCAGGAAAATCTTCACGCCCACGTACGGGTAGGCATAGCCTTCCTTGAGTTCGTAGTCCACGATAATGGAGGAATCGGTACGGGAAAGCTTAACGGCCGAGGCGCCGCCATCCGCAGAGTCCGTCTCCGCCATCAAATAAGGATAGTCATGCAGGTATAGAGGCTCAATGACATCAAGCCCATTCTGATATGCGAAAAGCGCGATGACCGTCACGGCCAACAGCACGAAAATCAGGATATTCATCCTGAACAGCACATAAATCTTTTCAAATACCCTAGACATAGACGATATCCAACATAAACCTAGTTTTAAATATATAAAAAACAAAAAAAAGGCAACTGTTTTTTCTCTTAACAATAAGCCTCTTGACAAATTTATGTGATAAAACGACCCTTTTCGGGGACGATTAGCGCGAGAGCCAGCCGCCCAGACGCCCGACAATCGAGCGGATCGCCTTCACCATGTCCTCGTGGGAGTGGATATCCGGGTGTCCGAGGAGCCCCACGTTGGCCGTCTGGAGGACCATGAATTCCACGTCGCGCTTGCCCGCCACCACCTCGGCATCGTAAATGGACTTTACCGTAGGAGTCAGGTCGTCGTTCGGCCAGACCTTGGTAGACAACAGCAGGAACTTCACGCCAGGATGCACCTTACGCAGCTTTTCAAGCAGGCCCGCATAGGCCTTCTTGACCCCCCCCTTGTCGGCATAGGGCGGGTTTCCCTGGAAATCGTTGATCCCGATAAAGATGACAACCACCTGGGGGTGGAACGAACCGAAATCGTAACGCAGCGAAGCATCGGCGATACCATTCGCGATATCACCCGGGGCATCGCCCGGAACGGTATATTCGTAAAGGCGCGGCACAGGCCATTCGGGCACGATGTTGTCGTAGTTGCGCACAAGTCCGCGGCCGCTAAAGGCGTTCACTTGGAAGTCCGCCTTGAAACCATCAGCAGTCAGGAAGGCGTAACTCTTGGAGGCATTCGTCTTCTCGAACACGAGCGATTCGTCTTCACCGTTCTGGCCTTCGTTTCCGAAGCCTACCGTAAACGAGTCGCCGATAAATTCGATGCGGCGGTTACTCTGCTTGGGCGGTGCGGCAAACTTGCCCGCCTTGTCGGTAGAGACCTTGTAGAGGCGCACGCTACCGGGATTGCTCTCGCTGATCTTGATCAAGCGGTAACGATGCGCGGAGCCATCACCCGAAGTCTTTACTTTATTCACAGAACGTGAATTTGTCGTAAATACGGCAATCTGCTTTCCGTCTTCGTCTACGCGGAAACGCGCCTCGCCTTCCAACTCGAATTCCAGCAACTTGGCCTGTGCATTGAACTGCACCATGGCGGCAGGGGCACTCGTGCGGCTGTATTCCTTGCCGTGTTCCCAGCGACCGCTAAACAACAGATTTTCGGAAAACTTGTCCACAGAGACCTCCGCTCCAAAAGAAAGTACAGACAGCAGGGCGATACCTGCCAAAGATGATTTAACCCTATTCAAACAACGCATGGGGTAATAGTAGTATTTTCTACATTACCTGATATGAAACTTGTTCGGTCGGCACTTGCAGGAATATCAATCCTGGCGGCATACGGAATGCTGCTGGGCGTTTCTGCCTTTGCCGAAAGCGATTCCGCCGCAGAGCAAAAGCCCGCGCTCCAACCCGAACCAGGTTCACCGGGAGACACGCTCACCCGCGAAGACGCACGCATGGCACTTCTCGTGTACAAGCTGCTCGACAAGGACGGAAAAATCAAGGGCGCAAACATCACGCGCGGCAAGGAACTATTCTACCAGAACTGCAGACCCTGTCACGGAAGCGACGGAAAGCGATTCAACTTCGCGCCCTACTACGAACCGCCCGCATTCATCGGGCAACGCGCCCGCGAAGAAATGCCTACCTTCTGGTACCAGATGAACTTCGGCGACAAGGAACGCAGCATGGCCGCCTACATCGACGAGCTGGAGCTGCAGGACCTTATCGACATTGCCGGTTTTGCGCAGACGCTCCCGTAGCGGGAGCGCATTATCCGAAAACGCGACGCCCGAAAGAGCGCCGCAGCAGGCCTACTACGGCTGCTTTCCGTTGTATACCTTGACTTCCTGGATAAACGAAAGCTCGAGCATTTCGGGAGCTTCGCTACCATAAGGCTGGATCTCAATGAACTGGGGCGACTTCGCGAGCTTGAGCGCATGCACGAAGAAGTTCCTCTCGATTTCCTTGTCGCCACGCTTCGCGGGGTTCTTCACCTTCGCGCCGATAAGCGCACCGACGGTCTTTGCGTAACGCAGCACCTGCACCAGGTCGAAGTTGCTCAGGCGCTGGTAATTGTTGCCGTACTTCGTAGAATTGAGGGCCGTGCGGAGCGATTCCGAATCCACGATTTCCTTGAGTTCGTAGTCGGGGGCCTTCGCCTCGGGCCAGGCCACGGCAAAGTCCTTGCGCCATTCGTCGGCAGGAGCCGCCGTACGGTTCTCGCCATTCCTTTCAACAAAGGGGCAGTAGCCGTAGTTCGTCAGGATTTCGAAGGCGCGACCTTCAAGTTCGGGCTTCAGCACAAAGCCGTAACCCGGAATAAACTCGTCGGCACATTCCATGAACTGCGGGAAGCGGGAAAGTTCACCGAGGACATCCGCACTGTCAATCTTGAGCAGGCGAACGGTCTGCACCTTTGCGCCGTAGTAGGAGGAATTCCATTCGGCAAGGGTCGATTCCACGTTCACGGGCGGCTTAATCCAGCCCTTGAAACTTTCAATTTCAGATTCGGCGATTCCGCACTTGAGACCGCGCATATAGCTTTCACGGTTCAGCGAGAAGCGCAGGTACATTTCGTCGTTCTCGACATGGGCGAGGCACGCCAGCATAAACAGGACGCGCGGCGCCGTGCCCGTAGAGGCAATCAGCTCGAAGTTCGGCAGGCACGAAATGTTCTGTTCGGGAATAGAGGCGATGGAGGAATCCAGCCAATCCTTGCCGGACTGATCCAACACGACAGAGGCAATCTTGCCGCCAGAAAGCGTGATACGGACAAAGCCCAGGAGCCACAATTCGCGGAGGGCGCGGGGCAGGAAATCCCACGTGAGCTCGCTCCCCTTTTCCTGCAACCTGAAGCTCGGATCGAGCACCCAGAACAGGCGGGAAGCCTCGAAGGCGGACACCGGCTTCTCGAGCATGCGCAACAGGCGAACGCAATGGCTGCGGTCGCCGCGGAAACGCTCCTTGAGCCACCAAGAAAGCAGGTCCTGGTGCAGGCGGAAACCGTTCTTGCGGATAAATTCAAGCGCCTTTTCCGACGGAACCAGGCACGAATCCTGCTGTTCCAGCCAGCCATTCCCCGTAAGGAAATTGAATATCAGCGAAAGCTCGTTTTCGGCAGCCTTGTCGCAGACCTGCTTCGCCATGATAAAGGAATCCGTGCAAATCTGGTAGCTGCGGCGATGAAGCACACCGCTGTTGTTCAGCTTGAGGTCGCCGAGCATTGCATTCGCAAGCACGATGCAGATATGCCAATCCACCAGGTTCTGGTAGGCAAGGCCGTTCCCCGGAACACTCTGCAACGGTGTCACGGGCAAGTCAAAGCAACCGGTAAAATTCGAAAAACCGTAATAGACCGTCGTGTTTCCGACGGCGGTGCGCCACAGCAAATATTCGCGGCACATCGAAAGCAGGAACGTCTGCAGGTCGCGGGCCTTGCTCACGGGAACCGTAAGGCGCAGTTCATTGTAGGTGAGTCCCCTGGACGCACTGTTGTAAATGAGTTCCATGCAGCGGTGCTGCCACGGTTCCATCTTTTCGCACAGCGTCGCCACGCGGTTCTTGTCGTTATAAAAAGAAAGCGTCTCGTTCTGAATCAGAGCGTTGTTCAACAAGCCCTTATGACCAAAGGCCTTCGCATGAGCGTTGCGAAGAAGTGGCTTGGACATTCCGTCAAAGAAAGCATTCAAGTCAAACATCAATTCCACCCTTTACTAGGGTGGCCAAATATAGAAAAAATTTCAGGCGTTGCTAGTGCAGCGAGGCTTTCACTTCGTCGATCGAGGCGACCACGGTCTGCTTGTTGTTCCAGATTCGCATGAAACTCTTGCCGTAGTGTTCCGTCACGATGCGGTTGTCGAGAACCAGCACCTTGCCAGAGTCCTCTTCGGAGCGGATCAGGCGACCAAGTCCCTGGCGCAGTTCCATGTAGGCTTCGGGAACAAAGAATTCCTTGAACGCGTTCTTGCCTTCGGCCTTCATCTTGTTGGCGACACCCGCCACCAGCGGATCCACCGGGTTCGGGAACGGGAGTTTCGGAATCACGAGCAGCTTCAGCGCATCGCCCGGGAAGTCCACGCCTTCCCACAGGCTCTGGCAGCCAAGCAGGCAAGCGCCACGGGACTTGCGGAACATCGCCACGAGTCCATCCAGCGAACCGTCCACATGCTGACAAAGGAGCAGCTTGTTCTTCTCGGCGAACACCGGCGCAAGCGCCGCCTGCGCCTTCATCATTGCGGAGATGCTAGTAAAGAGCACCATCGTATTCTCCTCGACTTCAGGGAGAACCGCCATAAGGGTCTCGTTCACGGCATCGCTGTATTCCGGAGCCGAGGGCTTGGGCAGATATTTCGCGACAATGACCGAGCGGCGAGCATCCTTGTTTGCCGATTCGCTATAAACGCGCAGGAAGGGCGTCTTCTTGCCGTCCGGGAAATCCATTCCCATTTTCTGGACAAAGTAATCAAGGTCACCCTGCACCGAGAGCGTCGCCGAGGTAAATGTCGCCGACTTGATCCACGGATAGAACTTTTCTTTCCACGGGGCGGATGCATCGAGCGGACTGGCGTGCAGTTTAATAGTATGCGGATTGAAGGGATCTTCCATATAGAAGGCCCAATCGTCGCGACCCGCCTTGACCACGAACTCGAAGTCCTGCAAGAAACGGGAAAGTTCCGTCATACGGCCAGCGATATCGCTCAACAGGCCCGACAGTTCCTTCTTAGATGCCGCGAGAGCCGCATTCGCGGAAACCGAGGCGGCAAGGCCATCGGCGAGCTTGATTGCATTCAGGCCCTGTTCCATGAACGTCGCAGGATCGGCATCGTATTCGGCCATAATGCCGGAGGCATAGGTAAAGCCGTTGCGGTTGTTCTTCTGCTTCGCAAGCTTCTTGCCAATTTTCATAAAGAAACGGTGCAGCGCCTTTTCGGTCTCGGAGAGCGATTCCGTAAGGTTCACGCAGCTCGCGTGCAGTTCGGTCTCTTCGGCGGGAATGCGCTTTTCGAGTTCAGCGACAAGACCGTCGCGGTTTTCGACCTCGTGGCCTCTCGAAGGCACGAGCGTCTTGATGATGTTACGGAGCGCAAAGAAAGACACCGTGCGGCCGAACGCATTGCGGCTCACTTGCGGGAGTCGGTGCGCTTCGTCGAACACGATATGTTCGTACAGCGGAAGCAGTGCAAAATCGAGGCCCATGTCGGCAAGGAACAGGGAATGATTCACCAGCACCAAGTTGGAATTCATCGCGCGGCGCTTGGCGGCAAGGGCCGGGCACTTGTTGTAATGCGGGCACTTTTCGCCGAGGCAAGACTTCGCGGAGCTGGACATCTTGGACCAGAGAACGCGATTGCGGCCCTGGCTGAACGAATTGCACTCGTTCACGTCGCCGGTTTCGGTTGCGTAGACCCACGGCACGATCGCCATAAAGGAATCGCGTTCGTCACTGAGCAGCAGGTTCTGCGGGGCCTTCACGATTTCTTCGAACTTGCGGAGACACAGGTAGTTTTCGCGACCCTTCAGAACGGCAGCCTTGAGCTTACCGTCGAACAGGCTTGCCACCAGCGGAATGTCCTTGCTCCAGAGCTGTTCCTGCAACGCGCGAGTCGCCGTACTGATGACGACGCGTTCGCCCGACACCGCCTTGCATGCGGCAGAAACCAGATAGGCCAGCGACTTTCCCGAACCCGTCGGAGCTTCCAGAACGCAGAGGCCGCCCTTGTGCATGTTGCGTTCCACCACCGAGGCGTAATCCTGCTGGTTGTGGCGCACCTGGAAATTTTCAACCTTCGTCGAAAGGAGCCCACCCTCCTTAAAAAACTCGCTCACACGGGGGGCGCGCTCCTTGACCGGCGCATTTTCAAGCGGGACATCCGGCAGCTTGAACTGCGGAAGCTCCGGGGCATTCTCCGATTCGCCCCATACAAGCGACCAGTCCGAACCCCTGGCAATTCTTGCGAGAACATCCACGAGCCACGGGTCCGAATTCGCAATCTTGTCGAGCGCCATCACGAAAAGGTGACCGCAGGCTTCGGCATCGGGGAGCGCACGGTGCGCACGGCTGCGTTCAATGCCCAGCTCCTGCACCAAGGTATCGAGGCGGTGGTTCGGCACATCCTGGTAAGCAATGCGCGAAACCGTCAGTGAATCCCACACCGGATGGTTCTCGAACGAAATTCCCACCTTCGCAAAAGTCTGCTTGAGGAACTTGGAATCGAACATCGCATTGTGCGCGACAATCGGCAGGTCGCCAATGAACGAATAAATCTTCTGCGCCACGGCCGCAAACGGTTCCGCATTCTCGAGGTCCGCGTTGCTAATTCCCGTAAGCGATTCGATAAAAGGACGCAGCGTCACCGAAGTCGGCTTGACCAAATAGTCAACGGATTCTCCCTGGACGCCATTCTCAAAACGCACCAGGGCCACTTCGATAATTTCGTCCTTCTCAAAATCGAGACCCGTCGTCTCCAAGTCTATCGCCACGAAAGATTTCATTTCCATTTCATTCCTCATTAAACTTTTTGCGGCATTACAGCAAAACCTACAGCGAAGGCACCGCCTTCGTCAGGCTATCCAGCACGTTCTCGCCGTTCTTCACCTTGAGCGTATCGCTGATGGCGCGCCAGGCGGAACCGTAACGCAGCGGTTCCACGGAGCCCGCGTCGGGCTGGTCCTTGCCCTCTTCGGGGTAGTAGTAATCCATCAGATAGGCGCCTTCCACCAAATCGTCAAAGCTGAAGCTGCCATCGCCATTGCAGTGTTCCATGTAGTACTGGTTCGTCTCTGCCGAAAGCAGGCGCACAATCGCCTTCGGGTTCGCCCCCGGAATCTTTCCGCGGAGTTTCGCGAACTTGAGCTTGCTCACCGTCTCGAATTTCTGCAAGCGTTGGTACTTAAGCTCGATTACCGTGTCGCGCTTTCCGTTGCTGTCGGCGGCGGCAAGCGTCGTATCCATGTAACCCATCAGGAAAATCACCGAAATGTCGGTCTGCCAGGGCGCCGTCTTCTCGACCGCGAAACGCACCGGGTCCACCTGCTTCACCTGCACCTGCGTCGTATCCTTGTTGACCGCCACGAAGAAGGTCTGTTCCAGCGAATCAAGCTTCGGCTTGTTGAAATACACCACCAGCGAATCGTCGGGGAACAGCACCTTCGCCTTGGAATTGCTCTTTACACCCGAGACCTTGGGCGGGAGCGTATCGGATTCCATCTTCTTCCATTCCCATTCGACCTCGTTGCGGAGCGTATCGAGCGGGCGGAACATCGAATCCTTCGCCGCATTGCAGGCGAACTTGTAAAGCACCTCTCCCTTGGGCGCGGGGTCAAAGTAGAACTGCGGTCTGTTGGAACTCACGCTCCGGTAAACGAGCTTCGGATAGAGCACCTTGTTCTCGGGAGATGTCAAATGGCAATTCGCGGTATCGGTAAACGCGGAATCAAAGTACACGCCACGCGTAAAGTTCGCCTCGAGCACGTTCGCAAAGGGCTGCGTCACCGATTCAAGTTCCAGCTTGGTCGTATCCATGTCGGCCACGGCAAGCCACAGCGTATCGGTCGATTCGGCAGTGAGGTTCAGGTCGCCCGTCCAGAGGCCCACCTGTTCCGTCGAAAGTTCCACCTTCTGGTTACCGTTGCCGTCGACAAAGGCGACCACGCGATAATGCCCCGCCTTAAGGCCCGTGAGCGTAAAGTGTCCGGCGCTGTCGGCGCGCGTCACGTACAGCGGGGGTTCCTTCAACAGCAACGGTTCCTTGCTGATTTCCTTGGTGGTCGTGTCACGGTACTTTTCAAGATAATGCCTGGAGTTGCGTTCCTCGCCCAGCAAGAAAAGTCCGATACTCGGGTATTCCTTCTTGCGGGTCATCGCCTGGTTCACGAGCACGCGGCCAGTCACCGTCAGGGAATCGATAATCGCACCCGTCGAGAAAACCACCTGGAAAGGTTTCGCGAGCGCGTTCCCGTGCAGGTCCTTGATACCGCCCGCAAACGTAATCGTGTAGGTCGTTCCCGTATCGAGCACGGCACGCGACGAAAGTTCGAGCGTATTCCCGCTCACCTCGAAACGCAATTTCTTGTCGATAGGCGGAGAAATCGAGACGGCGCTGCGCGGAATCGACGCGTTGATCCACTCGTCAAACTCGAGCCTCACCAAAAGTTCGTTCGGATGGTTCGTCGTCTTCGGGGCAGGATACACAGCCGCCACGCGCGGCGGGAGCTTGTCTTCGGGGCCACCGCCCGGAGCCACCTGTGTCGCACACGACGCAAGAAGCAACGCGGCAAACGCCACGCTGCAAAATCCTGCGAAAATCGCACCGTATTTCGAACCCAAGAACTTCATCAGTCGATCATGTGGATAATCTTGCCGAGGCGTCCCCAGCGAATGCGGAACGGGAGGCGCCACCAGGTAAACGGATTCTTCAGGACGAACGCCTCGTCGTCGTTCTCGAACGAGAAATAAATCACGAACGCCTTCGCACGGATGTTACGCAGCGATACAAATCCCCAGTAGCGGCTATCCGCGGAATTGTCGCGGTTGTCGCCCATCATAAAGAACTGCGGCGTCTTCACGACATAGGTTTCGAGCGGCTTGCCACCCAAGAGCAGCCTGCGGCGGATCTCGAACTTCGACTTCGCCAGGGCATCGAGCGTATCGCCCGCGACCCCTTCCACCGTAGCGGCACCGTCTTGCGGGGCATCCACTTCGACCATTTCTACAGTTCCCGCGCTATCTTCTTCGGCCTGGTTCAGCAGGGCGACATTCCCTTCGAGGTCACGCAAGAGCGAGCCTTCGAACGCCATGTAGCTCACCGGGCGCATAAAGCCGCCCTGGATGTTCGGGTCGATCATCGGCAGGTAACCGATGCGCGAAAGTTCCTTGAAATACGCAAAGGACATCACGCCAGAAACCGTATCGCCCTGCGTCAAGCGCTGCTGTAGCACCATGCGGTTCCTGCGGAAAAGTTCATTCAGCGCAAGGCCACGGTCGTTTTCCACTGGAATTCTGAAATTCTCGAAGTCGTAGTTGTTGACCTCGACGCTGTCCTTCCACAACGAAATTTCAAGTTCCACCGATTCGTCCGGATTTTCCTGCGCCACCAGCGAACGCAGCCACCACAGCTTTTCGAGCGGCATATCCGCGACCGTAAACGTATCGCCCACCGACGGCACCACGAACGCATCGCGTTCATCGCGCGGAGAGAACGTACGCGCCGTCGCCGTGTACTTGCCGCGACCGGGCAAAGTATCTTGCAGCACGCCGTTAATGTAAAGGCGCCCCTTATGCACCGCCACCGTATCGCCACTCGTCGCCACGCAGCGCTTGATGTAGTCCTTCGGACCGTCGGCGTAATGGACCAAGTGCGGCTGGCCCGACTTGGGTTCGTGATCCCAGTAGAGGTTACCGAACATGAGTGCATTGAACAGGTGCGTATAGCGCGAAGGATTTCCGTCAGGATACTCGGGCTCGCCCGGGTAGCGGAAAATCACCACATCGCCCTTGGCCGGGTACGCATAGCCGGGGAACTTCTGGTTGCTGAACGGAATCGGCGAACCGTAGGTAAACTTGAGACCCAGCAAGAAATCGCCCGTATGCAGCGTATCTTCCATCGAGCCGCTCGGAATCTGGAATGCCTGAATCACGTACTGGATGACAATCAAGGCGAGCGCCACCGGGACAATGATTTCCCGGAGCAGTCCCTTCAAGAACTTTTTCGCCGAAAACTTTTCTTCTTTATTTTCCATCGGGTATTCAACTATGAATTGCAATTAGAGATTGCGGATTTTCTTGACGAGCGAACGGCTTACCACCAGCTGGGTCGCCGCCTTGTCGCGGAGCACCATCACCATGCGGCCCGCATCGCCCTTGCGGCATTCGGCAATATAGTCGATCGCCACGATATGCGAACGGTGCACGCGCGTAAAGTGCCTCGGGTCCAGTTTCTTTTCGAGTTCCACCAGCGGGGTATCAATCACGTACTGACCGTTCACGGTATAGACCGTCGTGTACTTCTCTTCGCTGTGGAAACGAATCACCTCGTCGATGTTCACGAACACGATACGGTCGCCCACCTTCACCTGCAGGCGCTGCAGGTAAAGCGCGCTCATGTCGACCAGGTTGCAAAGCTTCTCCCAGCTGAAACCGGGAGGCACCGTAGTATCGTCCACCTGCGGAATCATGCGGCGCAGTTTCTCGATGGCGGTCGCGAGACGTTCCGGATCCACGGGTTTCAGCAAATAGTCCACCGTATTCTCTTCGAACGCCTTGAGCGCAAAATTATCGTACGCCGTCGTAAAGATGACCAGCGGCATGTCCTCGCCCTGCAAGGAATGCAGCACTTCGAATGCATCCATGTCAGGCATCTGGATATCGATAAACACGACATCGGGAAGCATCTCGTGAATCATCTTGACTGCCTGCGCACCGGAGCCGGCCTCGCCCAAGATCTCTATCTCGGAAGAGAACGGTTCCAACAGCTGCATCATACGCTTGCGTGCAAGCGGTTCATCATCAATCACTAGGGCTGTGCACTGCATCGCTACTCCTTCGAACTGTCAGTCGCCACGGGCTTCTGTTCCGCAGACGAATCAGGTTCCGCCGAATTCCTGGCAACAGGCTTGAGCGGAGCCTTGTAAATACGTATAAAATCGGCGTGCAGACCGTCCTTGTCCTCGTAGGGCACGCCGGCAGATGTCATGTAACGCAAGTTACCGAACTTGATGCGCTTGAAATTCCAATGGAGCTGATTATCGGAAAGCGAAATCTTGATGGAGGAATCCGTCACCACGTATGTACCCCGGAGCGTATCCGTCACCATGGTGTCACGCAGGGTCAGCTGGGTCGCAACAACAGAGCTGTCTTCGGAAAGGGTCATACGGACCATGCGGCTCGTACAGTCATCACACGGCAGGCGTCCCGAATAGAGCCCCGGCACATCCTTCGGAATTTCTACAGGCTGAAGGTCCGGCAACGGCTCCGACTTTTCTTCGGAACAGGCTACGAGCAGGGCCACGGCGCACAGCGAAAACAACAACTTTTTTCCACTCATGCGCCTAATTTAGAAAAAGGATTATGTTCTGGCTCTTGCGATTAGGAGATAGCCTCTAAAAACCTTCGGAATACACGACCCTGAAACCCACCTTCTGGCTACGGTATTTCGGGTCCTCCTTGTCGCGCTCGGCAGATGCAAGCGCAGGCGCCTTGTCGGACCAGCCACCGCCGCGAACCACCTTGTAGTCACCACTATTCGCCCCGGTATAGTTTTCCTGGGCGGTCGTCGGATAAGCCGCATACCAGTCATTCGTCCATTCGGCGACATTTCCGCCCATGTCGTAAAGCCCATAGGCGTTCGGAAGAAAGTTATCCGCAGGCTTCGGACCATTACTTTGTGCATAATAAGCATATTTCGAGGCGACATCCGTCCCCCAGTAATAAGTCGTCGTCGTGCCACCACGAGCCGCAATTTCCCACTCCATTTCGGTCGGGAGGCGCACCGAAGCCACCTCGTAGTTTACAGACAAATTCTTCAGCACACCGTTGGCATCTGCAGACTCGTAAACATAAGCCGTATCTAGCTCCACCCTCTTAGAAAGCGCATTGCAAAAGAGAACCGCATCATACCAGCTTACGTTGAAAACGGGATAAAGAAATCCTTTTACGTCTTCTTTCGCAATATCGCCTATTATTTCCATATACAGCCCCTGGAGAACTTCGCTCTTGCCGATAGAAAAGGCAGACACCTTGTAAGAAGCCGCCCCCTTGGAAAGTTCCATCGCAGGGATTTCAACCATCTCTATAAATTCCGAAAGGCGCTGGAGCGGCGTCTTCGTGGAATCCTGGGTAGAATCCGCCTCGGCACCGGAACTAGAAGATTCAGCAACCTTGCTTTCACTCGATTTCGTATACGAACCACCGCCGCCACCCTCGGGGGCAATGGGATCCGAATCCACGGCGCTCCCGTCAGCAGAGCACCCGAAAACAAGAGCCAACAGGCTTGTCGCCAACAAACAAAAAAATCGACGCTTCATTCTTCAACCTCTTCATCTTTTACACAACGAACTGCGTAATACTCTTTCTTAGATGCATTAATCAAATCTCTCACTTCAGATTCTAATACCACGCGATATCCATAATTATCAACAATTCCATATGCAAAATTTTCTTCCTCAGCAAGCCAAAAAACAGTTTCCTTTATTCGCAATTGTTCTTCACAGAACACATCATCACAAATCTCATTTTCTTCAAAAAAAACATCATCACAAGCCCAAAACATGTCTATAGAAGTTCGCGCAGGAATCAACTTACGATAATCACTGTATGTAGGAAGACGCCATCCTTCTGGACAAACTCCCCGAATATTTCCCTTACTATCGCATTTTACCCATTCATCTGCTGTTTCATAATAACCGCATCCCCTCGTTTTATCCGAAAAAATGGCTGCACTATCCATCATCGCGGACCATAGATAAAGTCGTCCATACTCGTCACATCCTGTTGACCAATTACCAAGGCACCGACTCGAAGAATCCAAGTCTGCGGTCGGTTGCAGATAAGCATAGTTCAAATTTTTTGCCATCCAAGTAACTTCACCACCTATAGTCACAGTTCTATATGTTTGCCCATCCCGTTCGTCAACCATTTCATCACAAACGATTGTTATTCTAGACGAGGAAGACGAGCTATATAAATAGCAGGCAGGTCCAGTACAACCTTGCGACATCGAAGAAGAACTCCATTCCGTATCCTCACTGGATGAAGATTCCTCCGCCGACGAGGAGACTTGCAAACTTGAGGACGATTCCTCTAAAACAATTTCGGAACTTGAATAAGCAACAGGTTCGGGTGAACCCGAGGACTCAACGGACGGGTCTTTTTCTGGACTGCTGGAATATGAAACTCCACCGGGGCTTGGTTTAGCCTCGTTCACGGACTCATTGCCGCACCCGGCAAGAATAAACAATATTGCAAAGAGCAACCGTATCATTTCTACTTCACCTTGTTTATGCTCTGCAACTTTATTCCACCATACAGAATAATAAAGTCTTTCTCATTTTTAACATCTCCCTTTTCCCAAAAAAAACACAAAAAAAATTCAACTTTAGATAGAATAAAAGATTATTTGACCATGGAGTTTTTCCTTATAATTCTTCATCCTTTACACAACGAACTGCAGAAAACCTGGTTTTAGGAGTGATGAGGACTTCATAAATAGAACCGCTCTCAGTATAGCCCAAAGAATTTCCCACGTACGCATCAATAATGCCCTCCTCAAAATTTTTTTCATCTACTAGCCAGAAGTTAGACGATCCCACAAGGCCACGACTCATTTCGTCGTTCCAACTTTCGTTATAACATCCAGCATTTTGCAACTGATGCTCACCAAAATCGACACCCAGCGATGCTTTATGCCGCCAAAACATCAATCCTTGATAATCTTTGTATGTAGGTAGTCTCCATCCCTCTGGGCACACCCCCCGAATACTTCCTTCTACGGGACATTTTTTCCATTCATCCTTTGTTACAAAATATCCGCAACCCTTCGTTTTGTCAGAAAAAATACCAGCACTGTCTATCATCGCTGACCACAAGTAATATCTTCCATACCTGTTGCACCCCTCAATCGTATCAAAATAGCACCAACTAGAAGAGTCCAATTCAGCCGTCGGCTGTAAATAGGCATAATTCAAATTTTCCGCCATCCATGTAACATTATCATTTACTTTTACAGTCTTATAAACCTGTCCATCGCGTTCATCAGTCATTTCGCCGTAAACAACTTTTATACTAGATGATAATGACGAGGAAGACGAGCTATATAAATAGCAGGCAGGTCCAGTACAACCTTGCGACACCGAAGAAGAACTCCATTCCGCATCCTCACTGGACGAAGTAATCAAGGAAAATGATGAAGATTCCACTGCCAACGAAGATAGTTGCAAACCTGAGGACGATTCCTCTAAAACAATTTCGGAACTTGAATAAGCAACAGGCTCAGCCGAATCCGAGGACTCAACGAACGGGCCTTTTTCTGGACTGCTGGAATATGAAACTCCACCGGGGCTAGGCTTAGCCTCGTTCACGGACTCGTTGCCGCACCCTGCAAGAAAAAGGAGTATAACAAGAAGCAGACCCTTCATTTCTTTCAGCCCTAAAGTACACCATTACTTCACCACGCCCACGCGGTAGAGTTTCTGCTTGGTCTTGCCGCTTTCGAACTTAACCTTGAGCCGTGCTGTATAGACATCGGAACCGAGGTGCTTCAGGTCGAGATTCTCGAACTGGTTGCGTCCGCGCTTTGCATCGCTCATCTTCGTCTTGAACACGCAAAGTCCCGTAATGTCATAGAGCTCGAGCGTCGCATCCTTCGCCGCCGCGCCAATTTCAAAGCGGGCCTTGGCGACACCGCCGCGGACAGGGTTCGGGAACATGAAGAATTCCGTAATTTCGTCCTTCGCGACCTGCTTCTTTACGTCTCCGAGTTTCGAGGCGTCAAAGTAGCCGGTGCGTTCGTTGCCTCCCGCCGGGAGCGTCCACGCCGCATTCGACGAAGCCGCATCGCTAGAAGCCTTGCGCAGGCGCAGTGCAGACAAATTGTCACGATGCAAAGCATAGAGTTCAGGACCAGCCGACTTCTTGTCCGAAACGGCATTCGCCACAAAAATGCTCATGGGCTGGAGTTCCGCCACCGTTTCAACATCCTCGTAGCTGCCCATCGCCATCGGGAAACCGTCCGTGACCGCCTTGCCCTTGCCCGTGTAAGCGTACACAAGACCGTCGCTGCTCGGTACCAGAATTTCAGGGACATCGTCGCCAGTCACGTCCACCAGAATCGGGTCACTGAAGAATCCATAAATCGGAGCACCGCGAGAAATCTTCACCGGGAACCCCGCAATCGGGAGCCCCGAGCGGTCGAGCGCATACACGAGGTTATCGCCCAGGAACACGACTTCAGGATAACCGTCACCGTTGATATCGCCCACCGCAATGCCAGAAGTCTCGTCCTTCAGGCCGCTCGTACCGCCTGCGCCACGCTTGTAGGACTTACTCCAATTCAGGGAACCCTTGACGCTACCGACACTTGCCGCCGTCACCGTTCCGCGGCTACCCACCGCCACCATGTCAACCTTATTATCGCGGTCCAGATCAGCGCAGGCAATGCGGAAAATTTCATCGGCCTTTCCGCTCAATTTCACCTCGCGATCCTGCACGTAGGCGCTTCCCGAAGCGGTCACATAGGCGAACACATCCTTTCCATCCGCGGAACCGCAGTAGGCCAAATCATTGATGCCTTCGCGTTCCTCGAGAAGCTTCACCTTCCCGTCACTCACATTGAAAGAGGCCAGTCCCTTCGATGTCGCGAAGTAGACCGCACCGCCGTACACCACAGGCCCCGCCGTCGCAGAATCGATGTCCGTTTCCTGCTGCGTCGGAATTCCGCCTGCGATGCTTGTCTTGACAAGCTTTTTCCTGTGCAGGCTGTAAACATCCTTGCCGTCGCTTGCCATACCCACGAGCGGGCCGTAGCTTGCACCCACGCGGTAGAGCGGTACTTCGCGTTCAGCCGCGTTGCGAGTCAGGGTCTTCTGCACGATCGCCGTATCCGCAGGGAACAATGTATCGCCCAGCGCATTGAACACCTGGAGCGTACCGTCCGCAGCCCCTACGACCAGGAGCTTTTCGCCCTCGTTCTCGGGATCATCCACGAACACTACACCACGCACGGCGGCGTCAAGGCCAATGTTACGCGGGAACTCGGAACCATCAATGCTTCCGTCATCAATGCTGATGGTCACGCTGATCGTCTGCGCCCCGAAATTCACCACGCTGTCGCCCATGAAGGCATTCGCAGTCTTTTCGATGCGGGCATCTTCAGGCACCTTCACGGCAATCTTGATTCCAGTGTAGCCCCCCTGAGTCGTCATCGTGTTCGCATAGCCCGTCGCGCCAATCGTCTTGACCGTATCGAATTTCTGCTTGGAATCCTTGTCCGGCTTGCGCAGGTGCGGCAACAGGTCCGTACCAGAGCCGTAATCGTAGGTGTCTTCACCAATCGCATTCTTGAACGTCTTGCCGATGCTCAAGATACCGTCAGCCTCTACCATCGCAATCCCGAACTGGTGATCGCGCAAGGTATCGCCGCCCCAGAAATTCGCAATGCCATATTCCAGGGTCTTACGCAAGTACCAGTCGTTCACGCGCCACACCACGATACCGCTCGCCGGCAGTCCCGCGTCGTAGCTGCTCACATCCAGAATAATCCCGCTCGCCTTCTTGGTGTTCTTTTTGCACTTACCCTTGACACAGACGCTGTCCTCAAAAACCAGGTTCAGGCTGTCCACCGGCACCGTCTTGACAATCGTGTCGGAGCTTTCGTCATCGTCGCCAAGCGTCACGCTCACCAGGCCGTCCTTGTCCCAGCTGCGCTGACGGTTTTCAATCAGCAGGTATTCGCTTGCAGAAAGCGGCACCTTCACAATTTCGGTGCCCTTGCCCGTTCCCGCCGCGGCAATATCCACCGTCACGGGCTTCCCTGCCACGGGGCGCACTTCCTTCACCTGCGCCCAGCCCATATAGGCGCGTTCCCATGCCGCCGGCAGCGAGGGCAAGAAACCATCGCCCGCATTGTAGCCCGCAAAGTCCATCAGGTCGTAATAGCCCAGGCGGCTAATTCCCTTCACCACGTCGTAGGTGTTCGGGAGCCCGAGCTCATGCGCAATCTGGTTCACGATGTTTCCGTTCACGCCCCAGTTGAGTCCATCCTGCGAGAAGGTCTCGCTCGTCACCATGATCGAACGCAACGTATCGATAGAGGCATCCTTCAGCACCAGGCCATCGACCACCGAGGAATCCTCGCTCACCTTCAGGAGCGCGGCCCCTTCCAGCGACTTGTCCAGGTACTGCCAGTCGTTTCGGCTGATATAGAAATCCATAAAGTCGCCCGGCGTATCGGCACCGCGCGTGCCCATGCTGCCGCCATCCAGCAAGCGGCTCGCCCCCGCGTGGATAATCATGTAGACGCGTTTCGTATTCGGGTTCTTCGACAACGGTTCGCTGAACGGGGAATCGCCCGACTCGTGCGCAGCCATCACGGCATCGTAAACGAACTGCAGGTAATCGCGGCTGCGGGCCTCGTCGAACTCGGCCGTCTTCTCGCCCTTCATCTTGCTCGTACGGTTATAGTCGATAATCTGCTTCTTCAGCTTGTAGGCACTCGATGTCGTGGGGAAAATATGCGCATCAATCACCACATTGCCGTTACTCGCCTTGTTGAAATAGGCGTTCGCAAAATCGAAATGCTTTTTCCAGTAGGGCACGCTGTTGCGACGTCCCGAAGGGTCCAGCTTGTAGTCGCCCTTCTTCCCCTTGTCGGAATCGAAAAGGCCCGTTCCTGTCGTGAGGCTGTTGTCGTTAGGGGTTTCTTCCGCAAACTGCACGCGGATCGTATACACCTGCAACGTGTCCGCCGCAAGCGCCGGCACAAAAGAGAATAGCCCAAAAACCAATGCAAAGATCTTAGCATTTAACTTCATATCCACAATTTACAAAAGTAGGGACTAGAAAGTAGGCCGTCGGCAGGCCTTGGAATAGTCATTCCCCGACTTTCTTGAAGCTCCTGGGAATGTTCAGGCGCCAGGTCCCCGAGCTGAACGACTTATTGCGGGCAATCTTCTTGATGCGAATTTCGAGGAACTTTGCCCCGTCGAGCTCGAATACGATTCTAGACGGAGTCTCCACGCCCTCGAATTCCTTGAAATCATAGAAACGGATCGTCTCGGTCTTGCCGCCGACCCCCATACGCGAAAGCCATACGATACGCGACTTTTCCGGGGCGCCCTCCACAGGCTCGCGGCCAAAAGTAAACCTGCGCCCTGTCTTTTCGCGGGCATAGACGGCCCCTTCCACCTTCGACGAATCCTCCGGCGGCTCAATTTCTTCATAGCCTTCGGGGAGCAAGCGACCGTCAAAAATATCGGCCACCTGGTGGATATGCACCATCGGGAGCGCATCGCTGTTCAAGAGCCCCACCATGTAGCCCACGCCATCCATATAGAGCTTTTCCGTCGGGAAGGTCATCTGCCAACCTTCCTGCTGCCACAGGAGCGAGGCGACACCGATACCGAGCGGTCCCGTGAGTTCCATACGGTAGCGCTTTCCCGGCACCGAGAAGAGGACCGCGTCGAATTCCTGCGTCGAGCTGTCCTGCACAATCGTCAGCTGAAATTTCGCACGCAAACTGTCACGCGGGACCTCCGCCGAAACCCCGTCAGCAGACTTCGCGACCGTTTCCACCGCAGGCATGTTCCCTGCGCACCCGAACAAAGCACACAGCACGAACAAGGCGACAATCTTTGCAGCAAAATTCAACAAATCAACCTTCCGTTAGTAATCCTTGACGCAGCGCACGTAAAAGCCGTGATGCTTGTCGTTCAATTCGGAATACGCCTGAGACCTTCCGCCTTCCATCGAGTACCGGTAATACCAAGCCTCCGCATTTCGCGAATTGTATTCATTGCTGATCCATATATTCGTATACGACTCCATGGCCTCAAAATGCATTACGCCGGTATATTCTTCCGAGTCCCCGTATTCCGTTTCCGCATACGCAGCGCCACCAGGAATGACCGAAAAGCCGCTCGCGTTATCGGAGCCCGTCATAAAGGCGGACAGGGGCGAACCCTCGAATGTCACAGAATTCAGCTCCTCGTCCGTGGGAATATGCCAGCCTTCAGGACAAATTCCCTGGTGGAATCCCTCTTCTTCGTCATAAGAAGAATCCAGGAACGCCGAAGGAAGATCCATCGCGGCACTCCAGGTGTACATACGGCCAAACACGTTGCAATTCGTCGAATCGTTGTCGTAGCACCAGCTCTGTCCCGCAAGGTTCGGAGTAGCGGAGCTGTCCGCATAGTTCAGGTTGTCCGCCATCCACAGCTTTCCGCCGATATTGATGGTCATATAAACATGGTGGTCACGATCGTCTATATACATTCCGTAAGTAAGGTCCGGGTTGTACTTGGGCCCGATAAAATCTCCCAAATGAGCCTTGCGCCATACGGACTTGTCGCAGACAATCGATGCGTAGTAGTAATCTTCGTAACCAATCAGCTTGCCCTGATTTTCTGCCGTGCAGCGGTCATAGCCTTCGCCGTCGGCAAAGATCACGCTCAGGTACTTTTCGTAATCCGCCACTTTCCCCGTAGGCGACTGCGCCTCGACAGCCTTGCGCAGGGAATCCAGCTTGTCGCCATACACGAGCCCCGCCACGTTCGCCGAAATTTTCTTAAAAGCCTCCTCCTCGCGGAAAAGGCCCGTCGCCGTATCCATTTCAAAAACCCGCCAAGCCCCGCTCATCACGCTTCTTTCAATCACGATAGAAAGCGCCGCGAGCATCGCATCGCCTTCGCCTTCGCCATACAGGGAATAATGGGTAAAGTCCATCAAATTCTCGGGCATGTGAAGATTTTTCAGGAGGGATTTCGCCGCCTTGGACCAGGCTTCCTCATAAGCCATGCCCTGTTCCATATAATGCCACACCGATTCGGTAATCAGGCTGGTCAGGTAATTCACGTTGGCCGTATTTGACTTCGAAACATCGAGCGCCGCCGACAGGGGTATATTGGAAGGGGAATAAAGTTCGGCATAATTGATCTTGAGTCCGAACACGCTCGCACTGAAGTTACCGGCACTATCGATACCTACGGATTCGCCCCATTCGCCAATCCAATATTCCGGCGCCAGACGGCTCCCCAACTGGATGGAATCGTTCGCAGTCGTCTCACCAAACCCGCGCTGCACCACCCCCGATACGGTAACGGTCTTTCCCTTTTTCTGGCCGGGACCGAAAACATCTTCGGCATCGGAACCATTATCGCTACATCCGGCAAACAGCAAGGCCGCAAATCCGAGAGTATATAATTTTTTCATGTTCTCCACCATTTTGAATTTCAAATAAAATATACAATAAAAAACGGATCCGGCATTTCGCCGAACCCGTGACAAATCATAAAAGCGAATATCCGCTACTTGCTGTAAATCGCTTCCAGGGCAGCGGCGAGGTAAGCGAGAGGGGCGTTCCAGTTAATCGCCACTTCGTTCGTGGCATAGCTGCAACGGTTGTCGATGTAGGCAAGAGCCGGCTTGTCGGCAGCGGCATAGTTCGGGCACTTCCAGCTTTCCGTGCCGTCCAGGTTAATGTCCTGCTTGCCCAGGTGCGGGCCACCCACGAGCATTCCCGGCACCGGATCGTCGACCATGTCCGATTCGCTCGGACGGTGGTGCGGGTTCCTGGGACTCCTGTAACCGAAACCGGTCACGTAGCTAATGTCCATCGGGTTCTTGCCGAGCAGGTAGTCGAGGCACTGCTGCGCACCATCCACGTAGCTCCTGTCACCGGTAAGCAGGTAGGCATGCACCAGCACCATTCCGTTGTTGGCCATGGCGCTATTGCTGCCCCAGTTCCAGCTCCAGGGGAAAGCGGGCAGATGGTAACCGCTAGTATCGCCCACGGCACGCAGGTTGTTCGCCTCGTCCAGCACGACCTTCTTCGCGGCGGCCACCAGGTCCTTGTCGAAATCGGCGGAGTCCAGCGCCACGCGGAATGCGGCGAGCATATTCACGTTACCCCACCAAGCACCATCGGGCGTAAAGAGATTCGCCTTCAGGTCGGCCAAATAAGTAGACGCAGCCTTGTCGTTCTTCGATCCCGCCACCACCTTCGCACGGTAAAGTTCGGCTGCGGCCCAGCGGAATTCGTCCTTGCCGTCTTCGCCGTCGTGCATATAGTTACCCGTCTGCACATCGGCCGGCTGCTTGTAGAAAGCCTTCGGATTCTTCTTCGCCCAGGCATAGGCCTTCTCGGCCGCCTTGAGCACCTTGTCGGCATAAGCCTTGTCCACGTTACGATACACCACGCTCGCCTGCGCCATCACCGCCGCAAAGTCAAGCGTCGCCGTCACGTTCTTGAGAATCGCGTAACGCGGGGCATCGTCCTTTTCGGGCATCACGCTACCGCCAAACTTGAGTGTTGTCACCTTGTGGTAAACGCCGCCGTCCTTGTCCTGCATGGTAAGCATCCAGTCCAGATTGTAGCGCACTTCTTCGAGGATCTCGGGATACTTCGCAAATTCACGCGGAATATTCCAGGTCAGCGAATCCAGGTACTTCGGGAAATTTTCGTAGGCCTGCAACAGCGTAAACACGGTAATGCCGGAATTCACGATATACTTGCCGTAGTCACCCGCATCGTACCAACCACGATCCGACTTGATCGTCTTGCCAGCACCCTTGCCGCCCGTCACCTTGTCAGAGCCGTAGACAATCACCTTGTCGTCCTTATGGCCCATCGCACGCGCCCACTTGCCTGCATATTCAGGCGCAAGCGCCATGCTCGAACGCTGGTAATAGAACCACTTGAGGGCAGCCTTTACCAGGTCGTCGTAGACGTTCTTGCCGACCACAATCGGGGTACCCACGTATTCGCCGCCACGGAACAGGCGATACGTTCCCGGAGCCTTCAACGCAGAAATATCGAAAGTCTGCACTTCTTCGCCACTGTAATCCCAGTCGTAGACCATCGGCGCATCAAGTTTCAGTACCGTCTTGCCGTTCAAGTCACGCACCTCAAGGCCGTTCGCGTCACTACCGGGGTAAACGACAATCTTTTCGGCATCGGGCGCAAAACCCAGCTGGTTTACAAGGGGGCCTGCCACGGCACTCACCGCCGTCAACGAAATAGCGGCAGAGGCCGCCACGCAAATTCTAGAAAAGGCACTTTTTTGAATATTCATACCCTGAATATACCTAAAAATCCCCGGAACAGAACATTCCGGGAACCAAATTTCCGTTTTCAAAAGAAAACAGACCGATTATTTCAACAAAAACCTTTTATTCGAGATTTCCAGAACGGCAGGAGCATAGTCCACATTCAAAAGTCCATCTTGCGTATAGCCCTGTTCAAGCAGAATCCCATTCAGGTCAAAAACCTTATACGCAGAAACTTCCTTCAGGCCATCAACGGCAAAGGAGCCTTTAGAAATTTTTCGCACGCCCAGAGACCGACCACCCACCGAAATTACCGGAATACCTAGTGTATACTCGTCGCATAAATACAAGGAATCAAGTACCGTCGGTTTTCCCCAGTGAAGCACATAAAAAGGACCCAAGACGGATACCGCAGAATCCGTGTCATCGCAATAGATATTGTACTCTGTAGACATCAACCTCGGTTCACCCAAACCATCTTCTTCGCCAAAGTCCTTCGACATTTCGTCTTCTTCGCCAAAGTCCTTCGACATTTTTTCAATAATATGGCTCACCAAGGAATCAGCCTCCTGTTCCGTCCCCTCAAAAACAGAGGCCTTCTGCCACCGCAAAAATTCATCCTTCAAGACCGCCGAAAAAGACACATGCGTATCCAAGGAATCACACAAGGGGTCCTTTTCACAGATATTGCTCAGCACTACACGTCTTCCATCCGTCGTTACCACAATCATTGGATTCAAGTGCGAGCGGTACATCCACAGGTTTCCACTCCTTTGCAGATTCACTACAGGCGGTTCAACATTCTTCTTATTCCTAAAATTCAAGGAGTCCTTCTTGAACAGGCAAATACTTGTTGACGGAAAAAACGACAAGGACTTTTTCATGTCACAACTTGCCGCAAATACATTGGCAGCGGACAACGGAATAAGGAATAAGGCAAGAGCGATGTATTTCATTTTTTCCTCCAATCTATCGCATAAAAACTATCATCTAAATGAGGCTCAAAAGCAACATGGAATAAAGTTGCATACTGATGAACCATTATTTTATAACGCTAGCGTTTGTCCTTCCCGCATAATCACTTATCAAAAAAATACATTTTATAAAAACAATTCACTCTTTTTTTCTCGCAAAATACGAAAAAACGGCTCCTTACGGAGCCGATTTTTCTGGATTCTTCGATCGCAGTAATCTTCGGTTCGGTCATGAAAACAAGCAAGCTTGTTTTCACGACTTTCGCCTTGCAATTACTTTTTAGAGCGGTGGCTGTTCTTAATCCATTCGGTCTTGTGGACTTCCGGGATATCGTCGAGCAGCTTGAGCGTGTGCGGTTCGGTCGTGTTGTCGAGCACTTCAGCAGGAGTACCCTGGTTCACGATCTTACCGTCGTGCATAATGAAGATACGGTCAGAAACGTAGTTTGCAAGACCGATATCGTGAGTCACGAACACCACGGTCATCTTCAGCTCGTCTTTCAACTTGCGGAGGTAATCGAGGATGTTTGCACGCACGCAGGCGTCCACCATGGAGGTGGCTTCGTCAGCGATCAGCACCTTCGGACGGAGCGCGAAGATACGGGCCAAAAGCATACGCTGCATCTGACCGCCGGAAAGTTCGAACGGGTACTTGCCTTCGATATCTTCGGGTTTCACGTTCACAGCCATCAGGCCTTCGTCCACGCGGCGGCGGACTTCTTCCTTGGAGGGCTTGTCCTTGAGGATGTTCAGGGCGTCTTCCAGCTGGCTACGGATAGTAAAGAACTGGTTGAAGCATCCGAACGGATCCTGGAACACGGACTGCACTTCGTTCCAGTGAGCCTTCAGGTTCTTGATGGGCTTGTCGCGATACAGGAACTGGCCGCGAGTCGGCTTGTAAAGACCGAGCATGATCTTGGCGAGCACGGACTTGCCACAACCCGAACCACCCACGATGGAGATGAATTCTTCATCATAGATGTCGAAGGACACATCCTTCACGGCGGTCTTCAGGGACTTGCCGGCACCAAAATCCTTGCTGATGCGCTTAGCGGAAAATACAACGGGTTTATCAGACAGCATAATCGCACCTCACTTGACGGTCGCCTACAATGCGGATGTTCTGGGTATTCTTCTTGCAGTCGGGGCATGCCTTCTTGCAGCGGGGAGCAAAGCGGCAACCCACGATCTTGTTCTTCAGGCTCGGAGGAGCGCCTTCGATAGCCACCGGATGACGGGTACGCTGGGAAGCTTCGGTAGAAAGCATAGCGCCCATCAAAGCCTGCGTATACGGGTGACGCGGGTCCTTCACCACCTGGTCGGCGGTGCCGTATTCCACGATTTCGCCGGCGTACATGATGGCGATGTTGTCTGCCACATGGTACAGGAGCGGAAGTTCGTGGGTAATGAAGATCATCGTGGAGAAGATGCCCTTGTCAAGAAGATCGAAAATCATCTTGATCACTTCCTTCTGGGTAGACACGTCCAGGGCGGAAGTCGGTTCGTCGGCAATCACCATCTGCGGGTTGAGAAGCGTGGAAATACCGATCACGGAACGCTGGCGTTCACCGGCGGTGAGCTGAATCGGGTAGGAGTTCAGCACGCGCTTAGTGTCCATTCCGAACAGGTCGAAACGTTCGCAAAGGCGGTCGTAGATTTCCTTGTGGTCGAGCTTCTTGCCCGGCTGCTGGTGGGCAGCGATCACGTCGGCGGCGATATCCTTGATCTTGCGCACCGGGTTCAGGGCGTTGAACGCACCCTGCGGAATCATGGAGACCTGCTGGGCGAGCACGTTGGCGCGAACATCTTCGAGCTTGCGGTGCATCAGGGATTCCATGTGGTCGCCCACGCGCACGCGCACATCGCCCTTTTCGGGGTAGAGCGGCGGAATGCACATGCCCATAAGGCCGGACACCAAGGTGGACTTACCGCAACCAGATTCACCTGCGATACCGAGGATTTCGCCCTGCTTCATGGAGAAGGACACATCCGTCACGGCATGAGTCTTGTCGCCGAAACGGCCAAGGTAATAGAGGCCGAGATTTTCTACTTCAAATACATTTTCAGACATTTCGTTACCTCTTATTTGCGCAGACGCGGGTTGAAGACGCCTTCCATAGAAGTATTGATGAGGTAAAGGGCAAACACCGTAAGGGTCACCACCAGGGTCGCCGGAATGAAGGCAATCCAGATGGAGTCGGCCAGAGCGCCGTTGTCCTTCGCCTGGTTCAGGATGATGCCGAGGCTAGTCGTGTCGACAGGGCCAAGGCCGATCATGGAGATGGAAGCTTCGGAAAGAATACCCGAACCCACCTGCATGATGAACACCATGAACACGTAGGAGAGCAAGTACGGAAGCACGTGCTTGATCACGATCGTAAGGGTCGATGCACCGTTGATGCGGGCAAGGGCGATGTGGTCGCGGCTACGGAGAGAAGAAGCCTGGGCACGCACGGCACGAGCAGACCAGCTCCATGCGGTAAGACCGATGATGAGACCGATCAAGGTGAGGGAACGACCGTCCTTCACGGCAGAGCTGATGAGCACGAGAATCACGAACTGCGGAATCACGATGAAGAGGTTCGTGAACATGTTCAGGACTTCGTCGATCCAGCCGCCACGGAAACCGCCGAACAGACCGATAAGCACACCGATCGTCGTTGCAATGATACCAGCCACGAAACCCACATAGAGGGAGCTGCGCAGGCCTGCAATCAGGAGCGACACATAGTCACGACCGAGGTGGTCGGTACCGAGCAGGTGTTCAGAAGAAGAACCTGCATACGGGCCAGCGAGAATGTCACGGGCGTGAGTATCGACGTTGTAGAAGAGAGGTCCAAAGAGCGCGATCAGGAGCGTGAGCACGAAGATCGAGATACCGATGACAAACATCGGGGACTTGAGAAGGTTTCTTAAGAGTTTCAACATAATTACTTACCTCCCATTTGGAGACCGGCCTTAACACGCGGGTCGAAGACGGCGATGAGCACGTCGACGGCGAAGTTTGCAACGAGCACGCAGGTAGAGATCATCAAGGTGCAACCCTGAATGGTAGCGTAGTCGTTCTTCTGGATGGCGTTGAGCATTGCCATACCGAGGCCCGGGTAAGAGAAAATCATTTCGGTAATGAGTGCGCCACCCACCATGGAACCGAGGCTCTGGGCAAGACCGGTGAGCTGCGGGAGCATGGCGTTACGGAACACGTAGCTGATGATCTTGCCTTCGCGAAGACCGAGCCACTTGGCGTACTTCATGTAGTCAGTACCGAGTTCATAAATGGACATGGAGCGCATACCCGTTGCCTGACCCGAAAGAAGAATCGGGAAGCAGCTGAAGAACGGGAGGATGTAGTACCAAGCGACGCTCTTGATGCAAGTCCAGGAGAAGGTGAGTTCCGGAATGTCGGAACTGTAAGCACCCATAGCCGGGAACCAGCCGAGCGTGATGGAGAACATGGCCACCAAGAGCATACCGAACACGAAGTAGGGCACGCCGTTCAGGAACATGGCGCAAGGGAAGAACACCTTGTCGAAGATGCCGCGCTTGTAGGCAGCGAAGGCGCCGAGCAGGTTACCGATAATCCAGCCGAGCAAGATGGTCGGGGCCTGGATAAGGAGCGTCCACGGGAGGGACTTCTTGATCACGTTGGTCACCGGTTCGTTGTTCTGGTAAGAGAGACCGAGATCGCCCTTGAACACGTTGCCGATGTAGCGCAGGAACTGGGAGAATGCGGAGCTGAGCTTCGGGTCGGTCTTGAGCACCGGTTCTTCAACCATGACGGTGTCCTGACGTTCGGCCTGGACAGATTCCATCACGGCAACCTTTTCAACCTTGGCGACCTTCTTCTTGCCCTTCTTTTCCATCACGGGCTTGCCCTTGGCGTCGAGCACGGGCTTTTCCTCGAAGACCGGCTTGCCTTCGGCGTCAACCTTCTGGCGTTCCACCATCTTCGGGGTGCCATCTTCGTTGACTTCCTTCACGGTCACGAGCACCGGATTGCCGGCATCGTCAAGCTTTGCGACCCTGCGGGTCACCATATTGCCGTTCTCGTCCACTTCCGGTTCATAAACCACGTTACCCTGATCGTCGAGTTCGGCCATACCGAAGGACACCAGGAGTTCGGCCTTCTTCTTCTGAGCTTCAGTCGGAGAAAGACCCTTACCGGCCTGACCCATGATGATGTCGACCGGGTTGTTATCGCCAAGACGCGGCAAGGCGAAGTTCAATGCCACTGCAAAAACGAAGGTCAGGAGATACCAGAACCCCTTCTGCAGGACATAGCGTAGCATAGGATATTGTTTAAGCATTTGTATTCCTTTAACCTTTATTTAGCAAGCTTTAAGTTCCAGAGGATCTTGGTACCCGAAGCCACCCACGGCAGCTGGGCCGGAGCGTACGGATTTTCGGCGGTGGGCCAGTTCGTCCACACGCGGTCGCTGAATTCGTAGAACTGTTCAGGCAGGTAAACCAGCGGAATAGAGGGCTGGTCTTCCATGAAGATCTTGTTGAGTTCGCGGTAGGCCTTCGCGATTTCCACGGAGTCCGTCATCAGAGGAATAGCGGAAAGGAGCTGGTCAACTTCGGGGCGGAAGCCTTCGGAACCCGGCTGGTTGTAACGGCCGATGTTCACGCCAGCCCAGGCACCAAGCGGCTGCCAGTCGCGGCTAGCCATGATTTCGTTGAAGCGGCTCCACGGAAGAGACGGAGTCACGTCGGCGACAGGCTTATGCATCACGAGGTCAAAGTTGCCGAGACCCATGGCCGGCCAGTAGGAACCGCCATCCACGAAGCCTTCGCGGATATCGATACCGGCCTTGCGCATACCTTCGACAGCGATGGTCACCATGGCTTCCCAGTCGGTCCAACCATTCGGGCTAGTGATGTAGAGGGTCGGGAGACGTTCGCCCTTGGCATTTTCCATGTGGTCCAAGGTACCGTCATCGTTGAACACGGACTTGAAGCCCGCTTCGGAAAGAATCTGCTTCACGGCAGCGAGGCGTTCGGCTTCATCGCTGATGCCAAGGTTCACACCGTACTTCTCGAGGTCTTCGTCAACAATGTACTTACCTTCGAGGTCCGTCGGCATGATGAGGCCGGCCTTAAGCGTAGAGGTGTAGTTGGAAACGGCGAACTGGCGGAGCGCGTTGTAGTCAATCGCCGTAGCAAGAGCACGACGGAAGCGCTTGTCGTTCAGGGGTTCCTTAAGGGTGTTGATCACGAGCATGGGCATTGCACCCGGACGGAAGTAAGGCGGCTCGTTCCACCAGGTGTGGACGCCGGCCGAAGCCTTACGTGCGATACGCGGGATGAAGCTCTGGGATGCGTCGAGGTTGCCTTCACGCATAGCGATCGTGTTATGTTCGTTGTTCTTGTAGATCGGGTGAACGATATACTTCGGAGCCGGGAGCTGTCCATCGTGGAGAGCAGCGTTGCCCCAGTAGTCGTCGCGGCGTTCAAGAATGATCTTGTTCGGGTCGGCACTACGCAGATTGTACGGGCCGGACACCACCGGATTCTGGTCCATCGGGAGCTTCTTCGTCTCGTCGAGGCCCTTTTCCTTGATCAGCGGTTCGAACACGTGAGACGGAGCGATACGGGTAGACTGCAACATGTCACGCACGGTCAGCGGGTTGTTGCGCTTGTCCTTTGCCACCATAAAGGAGAGACGTTCAGCAACGGTACCGTCTTCGTTCTTCTTCAAGGTGTCGATATGGATAGCGGAAATCTGTTCGGTAGAGTTGATGGAACCGCGCAGGAACATGAAGGTCACGTCGGTAGAAGTCACCGGCTTACCGTCGCTCCACTTGGCGGCGGGGTTCAGGTCCACAACGATGGAGTCGTTATTGGAAAGTTCCTCGACCAAGGTGCCCAGAAGGGGTTCGATCTTACCATTCAGGGAGTTGTAGGTGATGAGCGGTTCGTACATCAGGTTGAAGCGTCCGCCCACCGGCCAGGAAGCCATCCAGCTTTCAGCTAGCGGGTTAAACGAACCCGGAGCGTCATTCTGCTGGCCCGACAAGTACAGCGTCTGTTGACGGGGAAGCGCACCACCCAGATCACCTTCCGATGCTGCGTCGCCGCAACCCGAAAGGAGCGCACCGGATGCCGAGAGCGCAAGCGCCGTCTTGGCAATCGATTTCAATCCAATCATTTGTGTCCTCTTTTTATAGCTATAAAAAGCTTGTGTGAAAAAATTTCTCACGTAATATAGATTTAAATGAAAAAATTGTTCTGCGCTTTTTAAAAAATAGTGTTTACAAAGGCATCTTTTTTCGCGACATCTATTTCTTGGGATGACTACCGTTTATAGAAGTTTACACAAAGGCAATAAACAGGCCGACACAGCCAAATTACACACAAACTAACTTTATGTTACATACAAAAGAAGCCGCCCCAATTGGAGCGACTTCTCTTTTGCAATTTCAGCAGTTTACTTTAGCGGTGGATTCTATCGGAGCTTCGCTCCTCCAAAATGACATCGCCGCAGCAACAGTCAAATTACTTTTTGCAAGCCTTCTTGCAGCCACAAGCCTTCTTGGCCGGAGCGGCCTTGCAAGCCTTGCGCGGGTCACCGGCGTACACAGCAGCCTTGCCGAGTTCTTCTTCAATGCGGAGGAGGCGGTTGTACTTGCAAACGCGGTCCGTACGAGAGAGGGAACCAGTCTTGATCTGGCCAGCGGCGGTACCGACGGCGAGGTCAGCAATGAAGGTGTCTTCGGTTTCGCCAGAGCGGTGAGAAACGATCGGAGCATAGCCTTCGTTCTGAGCGCGCTTGATAGCAGCGAGAGTTTCGGACACAGAACCCACCTGGTTCACCTTGATGAGGATAGCGTTGGCGATGCCAGCCTTGATGCCTTCGTCGAAGATGGTCGGGTTGGTAACGAACAGGTCGTCACCCACGAGGTTGATCTTGGACCCAAGCTTGTCGGTCATGACCTTCCAGCCAGCCCAGTCAGCTTCGTCGAGACCGTCTTCAATGGAGAAGATGGAGTACTTGTCGATGAGCTTTTCGTAGAGCTTCACCATGTCGGCAGACTTGACAGTCTTCTTGGTGCTCTTC
>JAGAHT010000007.1:0-119744 GCA_017626945.1 Fibrobacter sp. | reverse complement strand
TTCGTCGGGGTTGCAGTAACCGACGCGGGCGCCGCCTTCGATAGCCATGTTGCAGACCGTCATACGGCCTTCCATGCCCATTTCTTCGATGACCGGGCCTGCAAATTCGTAAGCGTAGCCAACGCCACCGTTCACGCCGAGCTTCGCGATGTAGGCGAGGGCCACGTCCTTGGCGGTCACACCCGGCTTGAGCTTGCCGGTGAACTTGATGCGGCGAGTCTTCAAGGGGCTCATGGCGAGCGTCTGGGTGGCCAAAACGTCTGCCACCTGGCTCGTGCCGATACCGAACGCGATAGCACCGAAAGCACCGTGAGTTGCCGTGTGGGAGTCACCGCAGGCAACAGTCATGCCCGGCTGGGTCACACCTTCTTCGGGGCCCACGATGTGGATAACGCCCTGTTCGGCGGTGGCGGGGCCAAAGAACTTGATGCCGTTGTTCTTGGTGTTGTTTTCAATGTGGGAGAACATCTCTTCGGAAATGCCGTCCTGGAGCGGGCGGTTACGTTCCGGGAAGGTGGTCGGAATGATGTGGTCCACCGTGGCGAACGTGCGTTCCGGGAACAGCACCTTCTGGCCTTCTTCGCGGAGCTGCGCAAAAGCCTGCGGGCTCGTGACTTCGTGGCAGAGGTGGAGCCCAATAAAGAGCTGGCACTGGCCGCTCGGGAGCTTTGCTACCGTGTGGCTTTCAAAAATCTTCTGATAGAGTGATTTTCCCATGATTTTGTCTCTTTTTATTCCCGCTGTCATTCTGGAGGGCCGAAGGCCCGACAGAATCCATCAGGATTGTTTTTACTATTTGTAATGCGGCACAAATATAGAAAAAGAGCCCGCAGCTTGTCAACTGCGGGCTTCTCTCTCTCGTAAAATTGGTTGATTATTAGTACTGTTCGATCTGGGTGTCGAAATGGTACTTTTCGTGGTAGTAGCTGAGCATTTCGCTTGTGCTGGTGAAGGCGCCCGCACGGATAGCGTTGCGGACTTCGGGGTCGTTGCGGGACATTTCGATAATTTTTGCATCTATGTCCTTGAACAGCAACTTGTTAGAGGCCATAGCCACGTGGTTCTGGTTGTAGTCCAAATGGTAGCTGCGTTCAAGCATCTGGAACAATTCGGACTGACACTGGTTTTCAGGCGGATGTTTCTTGACAATAGGCATATAGCATTTGTTGATGTAGTCCTGCTTGTAGGAGATGATCATCTGGTCTATGGCAGGAATGTTGTGGTCCGAATCGTGGCTAGCGAGTTCTGCTTTGGGAGTGACAACACCGGAACATCCGGTAAGAAGGGCGGCGGTTATGGTTGCAAGAGCCAAAACTCTAAACTTCATTTTTTTTATCCTTTTTCTTTGTTGAAGCCAATTCCCTAATTCCGAAATCAAAATTATTTAAATGTCAATTTTTTGGCGAGGGGTCAGATGTAACAAATAGCTTACAACTGACCTAAAAAAACACTTAGAGAACACTTTTTGAGTGAGTTTGTGATGAGTGTCACTTGCGTCGAAGTGTTGTGTGTTTTTCAACAGGGGTTATCGATTCCGTACGGCATCGGCTGTGGGCTTGAACATGTAGAACCACTTAATCGGGTCGATTACTTTGTATCGAACATTGCCGATAGACTTGTTCCCGTTACGGTCGATGATTCCCGTGACAACGTGGGCGTGGGGGCCTGTCGTGTGCCCTGTGAGGCCGACTGTTGCGATGGGATCTCCGGCCATGACTTCCTGACCGTCCAGATAAAGTAACTGGTCGCAGTGCATAAAAATGACGACATCTTTCTTTCGCACAAGACCGATGACGATTCCTCCGCGTTCGTCGCGGGCGGTCCATGCCTTGGCGGCAAACGGTGCGAGGATGCGTGCGCCCTGACGGCTTGCTACATCGATGCCGTTGTGCTGTCTAAAATTCGCTGTGGCTTGGGGGTGGTAGAATTCCGTAATGTAGGCGACGCTGTCCGACACAATCGATGTCCAGTATTTCCAGGCGGCGCCGATGGAATCCGATGCGGTGTTGCCGATGTAGTCGGGCCTCGAAAACTTGACGATGGTCCCTTCGGGAGGAACGTTTAATTTGTTCTTTTCCCAGGCGTTGGCAGGGTAGCCGTTTTCTTCGAGTGTTACCTTGATGTACTGCTGCACCATGCGCTCGTTGGTGATGATGGCGCTGAATCTTCCGATGGCGTAGCGGGCGATGCGCTGCAGAGTTTCCTTGCCGTCGAAGGTGTATTCGAACGAGGGCGCAATGGAAAGCTTGTCGCGTTCGTGGATGCGGTTGCGCATGTTCGAAATTCCGGGTTCCGTTTCGTTCACGAACAGGAAGGGGAGCGCGATTACCAATAGGAGCAACAGCGGAAAAATGGTCCTGAATACCTTGGAGGATCCGTCTAGCGGATTCTTCTCGATAATTGAAATCTTGTGGAGTTGCTCGATAATCCGGGTGAATGCTTCGGGACTTGTTCTCCAATCGCAAAGCCTGATTTCCTTGTAGAAGGAATGGCTTCTACGGACGGCTCGGTAGGCGTGGTAGAATTTCTTCTTGTTCGGTTTTTGCGGCAGGAGCCAAAGCAGGTTCGCCTTGTTAAAGTGGGGAAGGTCTTCGAGGTATGCGGAAGCCTCGCTTACGCTGTCTCCGTCGATTACGATCAGCCTTGAAATCAGCTTGGCGTAGTAGGCTTCTTCGTCGTTGATGTCCAGGGGTAAGATGACGACGACTTGCGCGATGGCTTTCTTGATGTGCTGCAGATTGTGGTAAAGGTTCCGGAACTGGTCGTCGTCCTTGGGGAAAGCCCTGGAGCCGGTTACGGTCCAACTTGAAGATTCTGAATTTAGTTTGTTCAGAATTTCCTGTGGAAGGGGCTTTTCGAAAAGAGCCTGGACCTCAATGGGGGCGTCACCTTTGAGGTGATTCTTTCCCGAAAAGTCTATGACCATAAAACGAGCGCCGGCATTCAATGCCAGCGCAAGATTTTGCAGAGGCTCAAGCGGAATCTCGTTTTCGCCGGGGAATGCGAAACTGGTTACTCCGCCTTGCCTGTACAGGTCGTTCAGGACCTTTCTCTGCATGGTTTCTGGTTATGCCTTCTGGAAACCGCGGGGATAGCTGAAACCTGCCGGAGGTGCGGCGACGAACTTGTCTACCTGGAGGTAGAGTTCTTCGGCGGAAGAGGCGGGGTTAAAGTAGATTTCCTGGTTCCTGTTCTGGGTGCGGCCCTTGAGGGGTTCGCCGCGGCGGGAACGGCTCACGATGCCGAGCGGAAGCACTTCGAGCAGCGGGAGAAGGCCGAAATAACGGAACAGGCTGAAATTCTTCTGCCAGGTGGTGCGTTCGGCGAGGACGGCGAATGTGCCTTCGAAAATGGACTTCGTCTGAAGCAGTTCGTCGGAGGTCATCGTCACCAGTTCGTGGTTGGTGGGGAAGTTGTTCACGAAGTTGACCATGTCGCCCTTGAGGTAGTTGGCGTCGCAAAGGAATACGAATTTCATTTTTTACCTAGCCTGTTTTGTTTGTTTAGATAAAAAATAGTTTTTTGGCAAATGGTTGTCATTAGATGGATTACCCTAAACGCCCAAAAGTGGAACTTTTTGTTCCGATTCAATGTAAAAAGTTTGTAAATTTTTTTGAGGACCCCGAAAATTTCAAAAACTGAAAATAACGTAAAAAGGGTTTCGATTTGCTAACTTGTTGATTGTCAACAAGTTACAAAAAAGCGAATTTTTTATGGCCATCGCAGGTTGCGTTTTTTTACGAAAAATCGGCTTTTTGACGCTTTTTGGCAGATAAAATCATTATATTTGACCACGTAAAATTGCGCTCGGACTAGCGGGTGCGGTTCTCTATTTTGTGAAAGCAAAAGGTGTAATTGGAAGAAGATTTTATGGGAGATCATAAATGAAACGAAAAAATAGATCTGTAGCAGCATTATTGGCGTCTGTCAGTTTGCTTGCCTCAGTGGGTGTAGCTCAGGAGGCGGAGAATACTGCTCCTTCCGTGATGGGCATTCCGGGTGAATCCATCGATGAAGGCAAGAAGTTTGCTCCGATTAAATTGGACAAGTATGTTACCGATGAGGACAAAGCCGAAAAGATTAAGTGGTCCGTGTCCGGCAATAAGCAACTCAAGGTTTCTATTTCGCCTGAACGCGTAGCGACTATTGAAATTCCGGACCAGTATTGGAACGGTTCTGAAGATATCACCTTTATTGCAACTGATACCAAGGGCGCCTCGGGTTCGGAAACGGTGAACTTCAACGTGGAATCCGTAAACAACCCGCCTGAAGTCAAGCAGATTCCGGACCAGACCGTCGACGAAGGTAAGACCTTCGCGAAGATCAAGCTCGACGACTACGTGACTGACCCCGACCATCCGAAGAACCAGATTCTCTGGGAATTCGACATCTCTCCGATTGGCAAGGATCAGGCCGACGGCGACCTGAACGTGGAAATCGACCCGAACCGCGTCGCTTCCGTGATTATTCCTGACCCGAACTGGTACGGCTCCGCAAAGATCAAGTTTACGGCTACCGACGGTGAATATGCTAGCGCTTCTACGACCGCAAACTTCGTGGTGAAGCCGATCAACGATGCTCCGGTGCTCCAAAAGATTCCGGACCAGACCATCGAAGAAAAGAACGAATTCGAATCCATCAGCCTGACCGATTATGTGGCCGACGTGGATGACGATGTCATGAAGCTTAAGTGGACCATCTCGGGCAACAAGGACCTGAAGTTCGACATCGACAAGTATGGTTCCGCAATCATCAAGATTCCGAACGAATTCTGGAACGGCTCCGAAACCGTGACCTTCACGGCGACCGACCCGGCCGGTGCATCTGCCAAGACGACGGCCAAGTTCACGGTCAAGTCCGTGAACGATGCTCCTGAATTCGTGCAGGAAGTCCAGGATCAGACCATCGACGAAAAGCAGGAGTTCAAGCCCATTGAACTGGACAAGCTGGTCAAGGATCCCGATCATCCTTTCGAACAACTTAAGTGGACCGTTTCGGGCAACAAGGATCTCGCCGTCAATATCGCCGGCAAGACCGCTACCATCAAGATCCCGAACAAGATGTGGAACGGTTCTGAATCCATCAAGTTCAAGGTCTGCGACCCGGCCGGTGCTTGCGCCGAATCCGAAAACAGCTTCACGGTGAACTCCGTGAACGACGTGCCGCAGCTCGTGAAGCAGATTCCGAACCAGACCATCGACGAAAAGAAGACCTTCGCGAAGATCAAGCTCGACGAATACGTGAAGGATGCCGACCACAAGAATTCCGAACTCTCCTGGGAAGCCGACGTGAAGCACCAGGGCAAGGAACCGCAGTCCGGTACTTTGTCTGTAAATATCGGTGACGATCACGTTGCATCTATTGAAATCCCGGATCCCTACTGGAACGGCTCCGCTGTCGTGACCTTTACGGTCTCTGACCCGGAAGGCGCTTCTGTCAAGCAGGCTGTGACCTTCACGGTCAAGTCCATCAACGATATTCCTGTGTTCAAGAAGATTCCGGACCAGGCTATCGAAGAAAAGAACGAATTTGCCTCCGTGATGCTCGACGATTATCTCTCCGATGCCGATCACGATCTCTCCCAGTTGAAGATCGACATTACGGGTAACAAGGACATCAAGGTCAACCTGAATAACAAGACTCGTGAAGTTTCTTTCAAGACTCCGAACGAACTCTGGAACGGTTCTGAAACCATCACCTTTACCGCTGTTGATCCGGATGGCGGCAAGGCTTCTACCCAGATGAAGCTTTCCATCAAGTCCATCAACGACCCTCCGACCATGAAGGACATTGCTGAACAGTCCATCAAGGAAAAGGGCGAATTCAAGCCGGTTGAACTCGACAAGTATGTCGAAGACCTCGACCACTCCAAGGCTCAGCTCAAGTGGACCGTGACGGGCAACCGCGAACTCAAGGTGGCCATCGACGGTAACCGCGTAATGAAGGTGACTCCGCCGTCTCCGCAGTGGAACGGTTCCGAAACGCTCACCATCAAGGTGTCTGACCCTGAAGGTGCTACCGACGAACGTTCTGTCGCTTACACTGTAGAATCTGTGAACGACGTTCCTGAATTCATCAAGCAGGTCGCTCCGCAGACCATCAAGGAAAAGGGCCAGTTCCAGCCGATCAAGCTCGGCGAAATGGTACGCGACCTCGACAACAAGCTTTCTGACCTCCAGTTCACGGTTGACGTGAAGTCTACCAAGGGCAAGGAAGCCGGTCTCACTGTTGAAATTGACGCCCAGCATGTGGCAAACATCAAGATCCCGAACAAGTTCTGGAACGGTGCCGACGAAATCACCTTCACGGTAACCGACCCGGAAGGCGCCAAGGCTGTGTCCAAGGCCCTCTTCACCGTGCAGTCCGTGAACGACGTGCCGGTGCTCAAGAAGGTTCCGGACCAGATGATCGAAGAAAAGCATGAATTTGCTTCTATCAACCTCGCCGAACTTGCTTCTGACCCCGACCACGCCTTTAAGGATCTCAAGTGGACGGTTTCTGGCAACAAGCAGCTCAAGATCGATATCGACAAGAACGGTGTCGCAACGATCAAGATGCCGACCAAGATGTGGAACGGTTCCGAAAAGGTGACCTTCACGGTGACCGACCCAGAAGGCGCTTCTGCCAAGTCTGACGCCGTGTTCACGGTGAAGTCTATCAACGACCCGCCGGTCATGAAGGATATTGCTAACCAGACCATCAAGGAAAAGGGTGAATTCAAGTCGATTGAACTTGACAAGTACGCCTCTGACGAAGACCACGATCAGTCCAAGCTCAAGTGGACCGTTTCCGGCAACAAGCAGCTCAAGGTCGTGATTGACCCGAAGCATGTCGCTACGGTTACTGCTCCGAACAAGTACTGGAACGGTTCCGAAGACATTACCTTCACGGTGACCGACCCGGAAGGCGCTTCTGACAAGCGCACGGTGAAGTTTACGGTGGAATCCGTGAACGACCTGCCGGAATTCGTGAAGCCCATCAAGGACCAGAGCATTCCTGAAAAGCGAGAATTCGCTATCATCAACCTGAACGACATCGTGAAGGATGCCGATCACAAGCCCGACCAGCTTTCCTGGAGCTTTGACGTGAAGCCGGCGAAGGGTGCCCCGAAGGGTTACACTCCGCAGCTCAAGGTGACTGTGGATGGCCAGCGCATGGCCAAGGTGGTGATTCCGGACAAGTACTGGAACGGTTCTGAAGAAATTACGTTCAAGGTGGAAGACCCGGATGGCGGCAAGGCTCACTGCACGGCAACCTTTACGGTGCAGTCCGTGAACGATGCTCCGACCATTGGCAAGATCAATGACCAGATGGTGAAGGAAAAGGAAGAATTCAAGTCCTTCAACCTGAAGCAGCTCGTCAAGGATCCGGATCACCCCTACGAAAAGCTCAAGATCGAAGTTTCTGGCCAGAAGGACCTCAAGGTCTCCATTTCCAAGGACGGCGAAGTTTCTGTCAAGGCTCCGAGCCCGCTTTGGAACGGCAACGAAAAGATCACCTTCACGGTGACCGACCCGGAAGGCGCTTCTGCCAAGGCTACTGCCGCATTCGCCGTGCAGTCCATCAACGATCCTCCGGTCATGAAGGATATTGCTAGCCAGACCATCAAGGAAAAGGGTAGCTTCAAGTCTATCGCTCTCGACAACTACGTCGAAGACCTCGACCATCCGAAGAGCAAGCTCAAGTGGAAGATTGAAGGCGCCAAGGAACTCAAGGTTGCCATGGATGCAAGCCACAATGTGTCTATCCTGCCGCCGAACCCGAACTGGCACGGTGCCGAGACCATCAAGTTCACGGTGACCGACCCGGAAGGCGCTTCTGATAGCCGCTCCGTGACCTTCACTGTTGAATCGGTGAACGATGCTCCGCAGTTCGTCCGCGAACTCAAGGACCAGTTCATTGACGAAAAGAAGCAGTTCCAGCAGATCAAGCTTGACGATCTCGTGAAGGACCCGGACCACAAGAATTCCGAACTCAAGTGGACCTTCGACGTGAAGGCAAAGTCTGCCGCCGCTCCTGCCAAGGGCAAGAAGGGCGCTGCCGCAGAACCGGCTCCGTCTGCCAAGGATGGCCTGAGTGTCAAGGTGGACAACAACCATGTTGCAACAATCGTGATTCCGAACAAGTTCTGGAACGGTGCTGCCGACATTACCTTCACGGTGACCGACCCGGAAGGTGCCAAGGCTTCCAAGACCGCCCATTACGAAGTGCGTTCCATCAACGATGCGCCGGTTATTTCTGCCAGCGCTCCGAAGGGTGAAACCATCCGTGAAAACGGCGTGTTCAGGACCATCGACCTTTCTAACCTCGCTACTGACCCGGATCACAAGACCGCTCAGCTGAAGTGGACTGTCTCTGGCAACAAGTTCCTCAAGGTGAATATGCGTAAGGACAACACTGTCCAGATCGCAGTGCCGGATCCGCAGTGGAACGGCAAGGAAACGGTGACCTTCACGGTGACCGACCCGGAAGGCGCTTCTGCCAACCACAAGATGCACTTCGAAGTGACCCGCGTGAACGACGCTCCGGTCATCGCCAAGAAGATTCCTGACCAGAAGATTAAGGAAAAGCAGCTCTTCAAGCAGATCAAGCTTGACGAATATGTGAAGGACCCGGATAACAAGCCGAGCGAACTCAAGTGGACCGTGACGGGCAACAAGCTCCTGAAGGCTGAAATTTCTCCGAGCCGCGTGCTTACCGTGACTGCTCCGGACAAGAATTTCTGGTGCGCTCCGGAATCCATGGTTCTTATCGTGAAGGACCCGGATGGTGCCGAAACTTCTCAGATGGTGACCTTCGAAATCACCTCTGTGAACGACGCTCCGGTGCTCAAGAACATTCCTGATCAGAAGATCAAGGAAAAGGGCACGTTCAAGGAAATCGACCTGAACAAGTTCGTGCACGATCCTGACCATAAGCTCTCCGAATTGGTGTGGACGGTGAAGGTTGACAAGGTGAATGCCGCTCCGGCTGCAAAGCCTGCCAAGAAATCGGCCAAGAAGTCCGCAAAGAAGGGCAAGAAGGGTAAGAAGGAAGAAGAGGCCGAAGAACCGGCTCCGGCTCCTGTTGACGAGTTCCAGGTGGAAATTGACAGCAAGAACATTGCTCGCGTGAAGATTGCTAACAAGTTCTGGAATGGCGAACGCAACGTGACCTTCACCGTGAAGGACCCCGAAGGCGCCTCCGATTCCAAGACGGTGAACTTCAAGGTGGAATCCGTGAACGACGCTCCGGAAATCAAGCCGATTGCTATCCAGAGCATCCAGGAAAAGGAACACTTCAAGCCGCTCGACCTCGCTCAGTACATCTCTGATCCGGACCATCCGCTGTCCGCTCTGAAGATTGAAGTGGCTCCGGCTCGCGCCCTCAAGGCCTCTATCAATGCCAAGAAGGAACTCGTCGTTTCTACTCCGGATAAGTTCTGGAGCGGTACCGAAAAGATCAAGATTGACGTGTATGACCCCGAAGGTGCCCGTGCTACCCAGCAGATTACCTACGAAGTGGTGCCTGTGAACGATCCTCCGGTCATCAAGCACATTGCTGGCCAGAAGATCAAGGAAAAGGAAAAGTTCGAAATCGTCGACCTCTCCAAGGCTGCCGAAGACCCGGATAACAAGCCCAACGAACTCCACTGGACTGTTTCCGGTAACAAGGACCTCAAGGTGGATATCAAGGGTACTCGTGCCCAGGTGCTGACTCCGAACCCGAATTGGTTCGGTAAGGAAACCCTCACCTTCACGGTGAAGGATATCGCCGGTGCCTCCGCTTCTGCCAAGGCTACCTTCGAAGTCACTCCGGTGAACGACCCGCCGACCCTCAAGCCGGTACAGCCGTTCGTCATCGAAGAAAAGAAGGCCTTTGCTCCGGTTGACTTCAGCAAGATGGTGAATGACCCGGATAACTCTCTCGAAGAATTGACCTGGACGCTCGACAACGAAGTTCCGAACGTGAAGGGCAAGAAGGGTAAGGGCGGTCCGGCCGTGAAGCATGAAATCAACTTCATGATTAACGAAAAGGGCTTGCTCCAGGCTGAAACTCCGAACCCGTACTGGAACGGTATGGAAACGGTGACGGTGAACGTGTTTGACCCGGCTGGCGAAAAGGCCTCTGTCCAGGTGAAGTTCACGGTGAAGCCGGTGAACGACCCGCCGGTCGTGAAGAAGATTCCTGACCAGGAAACTCTGCAGGGTTCTGCCTTCAAGCCGATCAAGCTCGACCAGTATGTTTCTGACCCGGATCACAAGAACACCGAAATCAGGTGGGCTGCTGCCGGTGCCAAGAACCTCGCTGTTCAGATTAACGGAAGCCGCGAAGCTATCGTGAAGCCGAAGAAGGCAGACTGGTTCGGTGAAGAAACCATTATCTTTACCGCTAAGGACCCGGCCGGTGCTTCTGACAAGGCCATGGTGAAGTTCACCGTGAAGCACGTGAACGCTGCCCCGATTATGCGTGACATTCCGGATGCAACGATCAAGGAAGATGACAACAATGGTGTCCTCGCCGTAATCAAGCTCGACCAGTATGCCCGCGATAAGGATCATCGTTTCGATGAACTCAAGTGGTCCTTCACTGGCAACAAGTTCCTCGAAGTGAAGTACGACAAGTACAAGAAGACCGCTACGGTTGCCCAGCCGCACCCGAACTGGAACGGCAAGCCGGAAAAGATTACCTTCACGGTGACCGACCCGGATGGCGCCAAGGCCTCCAAGTCTGCTCTCTTCACTGTGATTGCCGTGAACGATCCGCCGGTTGCTACCGCACAGACCTACATGACTCAGGAAGGCGAAGAACTCAAGGTGAGCGCCTCTGAAGGTCTGATGGCCGGTGTGACGGATGCCGATGGTGAAAAGCCGGTGTCTGTGCAGCTGGTGCAGAAGCCGCGCAACGGTAAGATCAAACTGAACGAACGTGACGGTTCCTTCACCTACATGCCGAACAAGGGCTTCAGCGGCCTCGATGAATTCAGCTTCAAGGTGAAGGATCCGGGTGGACTCGCCTCTCAGGTGACGACTGCTGAAATCAACGTTTCCTTCAAGATGAAGGATCTCCGCGGCGGCGACTCCAAGAAGAAGGCTGAACCGAAGAAGGAAGAGCCGAAGGAAGAAGAAAAGGCCCCGGCTAAGGGTAAGCGCAAGAAGGGCAAGCGCCGCTAATCCATAAGTGGCCTCGCTCTGCGAGCTTCTACCATAAATTTGAGTAAAGCTTAATAAGTGAAAATCCCGTTCCTAGAGCGGGATTTTTGCGTTTTCGGGAATTTTTCTCCCGAAATGGCTGTTGGGTGTTGAAGTCTTCAAAACGGAAAAAACGCCCCGAAGGCTTTTTTGTGTCGTTTTTTTTGCCCCTGAAATATATTTTTGAATTGGATGCAAGGGCCTGTTGCCCATTGTAGTTTAGGGATGAATTTATGAAAAAAGGATTGTTTGGTGCTTTTGGACTTAGCCTGGCCGCTATCATCGGCATGCAGGCGACTGCCGCATACTCTGCTGAAAAGGCGGCAGATTTCAGCTGGAGCAACGTGAGCATGGGCGGGGGCGGATTCGTCTCCGCCGTGATCGCTTCTCCGGTCGACAAGGGGCTGTTCTATGCCCGTACCGATGTGGGTGGCGCTTACCGCTGGAACGAATCGACGGCCCGCTGGGAATCGATGATGGACTGGGTCGATGTTTCCGAGCGAGGCCTTTTGGGTATCGAGGCCATTGCCGTTGACCCGCAGGAATCGGGCGTTGTGTACATGGTGGCAGGAACCAGTTACTGGAACAACGGCCGTACGGCGTTCCTCCGCAGTAGCGACAAGGGTGAATCTTGGGATGTCCTTTACACCTGGGACGAAGACGGTACCAAGGGGGCGAAAGTGGCACGCTTTGGCGCTCATGGTAACGGCATGGGCCGCGGTAACGGCGAAGCCTTGGCGGTCGACCCGAACGATTCGAAGATTATGTTCTATGGCTCCAAGAACAAGGGCCTCTGGAAATCGACGGATAATGGAACGAGCTGGAGCCATGTGGATGCTTGGACCAAGGCGGCTGGGAGCGATACGACCTGGAATGGTTCGGGTTTTAGCTTTGTGCAGTACGCTCCGGGAAGCTCCAAGGTGATGTATGCGGGTTTTCTGCGCGAAGGGACGACGGCCAAGGGCACGTTCGAAAATGTGTTCACCTCGACCGACGGCGGTGCAAGCTGGAAGGCCTTGCCGATTCCTGACAAATTGCGCAGCACGGCCGGCGGGAGCATTGTGCGCCTGATGCCGCAGCGTGCGGTGGTTTCGGGCGACGGAAAAACGATGACGGTGACCTTTGCCGATGGCGCCGGGCCGCATTCCATGATGTGGGACGAAGGCTGGGGCATGATTTACGATGGTTTTGGTCGCGGTGCGGTGCTGCAGCTTGATGTGGCTTCGGCGACTTGGTCCGACGTTTCGCCGGAAAACTTCCTGGACGAAGGCGGCGATGCCAAGTACGACAAGGTGGACGTGAAAGGCATGGTCGACTGCGAGGCCGCTGGCGGCACCGGCAAGACTTGCGAAGATTATTACCCCTACATAGCCCCTTATGGCGGCATTGCTATTAATCCGAAAAATGCCAACGAAATGGTGGTGACCACCGAAGGCTATCGTGGCCCGCAGTTCTGGTACACGGCTACAAGTGACACCAGCGGCAAGTGGAGCGACCAGTGGGGTACTAACATTTACCACACGACCGATGGCGGCAAAACCTGGATTGCAAGCTTCAAGTATTACTGGATGGAAGGCGGTGTGTATCCGACGACGAAGCAGATGGATGCCAACGGAATTGGCTGGATGCATAACGGTTCTATTCACTGGTCCGGTAGCGTTGCTATGGATCCGTTCGACAACAACCGCGTCTTTGTGACTTCGGGTAACGGTATTTTCCGCTGCGACAACCTGAGCGATTATGTGTACAAGGAAGCGGAGAATTCTTGGGAAGAACCGCAGCTCACCATGAACCAGGTGTGGCATTTCTCGGCGCATGGCGTCGAAGAAACGGTGCCTTTCGAAGTGGTGAGTATTCCGGGTGGCCCCATGATTTCGATCATCGGTGACTACGACGGATTCCGTCACGATGACATCGCAAAATATCCGGCATTCAGGCACAAGACGAATGTTGGCGGCGATTATGTATCGTTGGGTACGACGCAGGGCCTTGCTTATGCTCCCAAGAGTGGCAAATTGGCCAAGGTGGCTGATAAGCGTGCCTACGAGGGCCAGTACAATGACATTCCCATTGCTCCGGTGCAGTATTCCCTTGACTCGGGCAAGACTTGGACGGTGGAAACCTATACAGGACCTGACAAGAACGCAGCCAAGGGTACTGTGGCTCTTTCGGCAAAAGGTTCTTATACCATCTGGGTTCCGATGGAAGGAACGACCGATGTCTACCGCAATTACAACGGCACGACTTGGGAAAAGGTGACGGGAATCGATAACACCGCCTACGTGGTGGGCGATCCTGAAAACGACGACGTGTTCTACGCCTACACCAAGGCGGACGGCAAGTTCTACAAGAGTACCGATGCGGGCGCAAGTTTCAAGGCAGTGAGTACGCCTGGTGAAAGCGCGTTCAAGAAGTTCCGTGCCATTCCGGGCTACGAGGGTGACTTGTGGCTGCCGGTGGCGATTCAGGATCCGTCGAACGGTACTCCGGCTAGCGGAAAACTTTTGCATTCGACCGATGGCGGTGCTACCTGGGCTGCGGTTGAAGGCGTCGGCTATTGCGAAGCGGTGGGCTTTGGCGCTCCCAAGGAAAAGGGCGGCTATCCTGCAATTTATGTATTTGCGATTATCGATGGTGTCTCGGGTGTATTTGGCTCTGATGACAAGGGCAAAACCTGGACGCGCGTAAATGACGATGGTCATGAATATGGAGGCCTTGCCAATGGCGAATTCGTGATGGGCGATATGAACACTTATGGCGTTGTGTACATGAGTACGGCAGGTCGTGGCATTGCAGCCCGCGTACCGAGCTCCTGGAAAATGGGTAGCTCTAGTTCCGATGGATCCACGAAGGTTGTCCCGAAGGCGAATGTCGTATCGAATGCCTCGGTTGCCTATGCGCATGGAAACTTGGAACTGATGTTGAATGCATCGAGCGCACGCGTGAGCGTGTTTGATATGAATGGCAAGAAACTCTTTAGCCGCTATTACAGCAACTCTGCATCGGTTTCGCTCAAGGAACTGGTGCGTGCCAAGGGCAGCTATTTTGTTCGAGTCGATAACGGCAAGAAGGTGCTGTTTGCAAACCGCGTGATTGTGACAAAGTAAAATTCCTCGTTTAAATAGGGGGCGTTGCGGGGTGCCCCCCGCTCGAGAGGGTAGCGTAATAAAAAAGACGAAAGAACAGTTCTTTCGTCTTTTTAAGTCTTTTTTATGAAGCGAGGGGGAGACTTCCCCCTTTTATATTACTTCTTCTTCTTCTTGCTTTCGAGCCATTCGTCGAAGGTGATGCTGCGGTCGATGACACCGTTCGGGGTCAGTTCGAGCACGCGGTTCGCGATCGTCTGTACGAATTCGTGGTCCTGGGAGCAGAAGATGATCGGGCCCTGGAAAGCGGTGAGGCCGTTGTTGAGGGCCGTGATGGCTTCCAAGTCGAGGTGGGCGGTCGGTTCATCGAGGAGCAGGCAGTTGGCGTTCGCAAGCATCATCTTAGAGAGCATGCAGCGCACTTTTTCGCCACCGCTGAGCACGTTCGCGCTCTTGAGGGCTTCTTCGCCGGTAAAGAGCATGCGGCCGAGGAATCCGCGGATGAACGTTTCGTCCTGTTCCTTGCTGTACTGGCGCAGCCAATCCACCAGGGAGAGGTCGCAGCCGAAGTAGGCGTCGTTGTTTTTGGGGAAGTAGCTGTAGCTGATGGTGTTGCCCCACTTGAGCACGCCTTCGGGTGCCTTGGTTTCTTCGGCGATGAGCTGGAAGAAGGCGGTCTTGAGTGTGTCGTATTCTCCGACGAGGGCCACCTTGTCGCCGCTGTTCAGGCTGAAGTCGAAGTTCTTGCAGATGATGCCGTCGCCGCCATCGATGGTGGCGTTCTTGACTTCGAGCACGATCTTGCCCGGCTCGCGGTCCATCTTGAAGTTGACCCACGGGAACTTACGGCTCGATGCCGGCATTTCTTCGACGGTCATCTTGTCGAGGAGCTTCTTACGGGAGGTTGCCTGCTTGGCTTTTGCAGCGTTGGAGGCAAAGCGGCGGATGAACGCCTTGAGTTCTTCGATCTTTTCTTCGGCGCGGCGGTTCTGGTCCTTACGCTGCTTCTGGGCGAGCTGGCTAGCTGCATACCAGAATTCGTAGTTACCGCCGTAAATATTGATCTTGCCGTAGTCGATATCGCAAGTGTGAGTGCAGACCGCATTGAGGAAGTGACGGTCATGGCTCACCACGATCACGATGTTTTCGAAGCGTTCCAGGTAGTCTTCGAGCCAGCCGACGGTTTCCAAGTCCAAGTGGTTCGTCGGTTCGTCAAGCAACAGAATGTCCGGGTTGCCGAACAGCGCCTGGGCGAGGAGCACGCGCACCTTGAGGCCCGCGTCCAAGTCGGCCATGAGGCTGTAGTGGAATTCTTCGGGAATGCCGAGACCCTTGAGGAGCACGGCCGCGTTGGAGTCGGCTTCGTAACCGCCGATTTCGCCGAAGCGGGTCTCAATTTCCATGGCCTGCATGCCCTGTTCTTCGGTCATTTCGGGGAGCGCGTAGAGTTCGTCGCGTTTCTTACCCAGCTCGTAGAGTTCGGGGAAGCCCATCATGACTGTTTCGAGAACGGTGTTCTGTTCGTAGGCGAAGTGGTCCTGCTTGAGGACGGCGATACGTTCGCCCGGGTCCTTGGTGACTTCACCGGTGTTGGGTTCGAGTTCGCCCGAAAGGATTTTCAGGAAGGTAGATTTTCCGGCGCCGTTCGCACCGATGACTCCGTAGCAGTTGCCGCGCTTGAAGGAGAGGTTCACTTCTTTGAAGAGGACGCGGCTACCGTATTGAAGACTGACATTAGAGACGTTGAGCATTTAGTTAATTGATGATTGATGATGGATGATTGATGATTAATTGTTGTTAGGAAGAATTTTTGATGTTTTGATTATTTTCGTAATAATCTTGATAATAGATTCATTTTCCTCGTAGATTTCTTTGAATAGGTTTTCTTTAAGGAATGATGTTTCCTTAAGTAATTCTAGCCAATATTCTGTTTCTGAAGCTTCCTTTAAGGCTATGGACATTTTCGAAATGAAATCGGCTTTACTCTGTGCTTGTGTTGCTTCTTTTACATTTGCGCCGATACTTGTTCCGCTTCTAAGAACTTGCTTGGATAGAACGTACTCTTTTCTCTCATTGGACAAATAAAGATAAAGATGGATAATTTGGATGGCGAAGGCTTTTGTTTTTTCGGCAATTAAATTGTCTTTCTTCATAAAGCTTTTCCACCAGAATACAAATTATCCATTATCATTTATCCATTATCAATTGTTATTCGCTTTTTCTAGTTCGCGTGCGTTGATGATGAGCATCTGCAGGCGGTTTTCGATGTTCGCGAAGCTCGTATCCGGGTCGTAGTCGAGGCTCAAAACCTGGATGTGCGGGCAACGTTCCTTCACAGCTTTGGTGAGGCCGCGGCCAGAGATGTGGTTTGCAAGGCATGCGAACGGCTGCAGAATGATGTAGCTGTTGATACCGTGCTTCGAGTTGTACAGGATTTCGCCCGGAATCATCCAACCTTCACCCGTGTTGTAGGTGGGGTCGATGATGTCGGACACGTAGTCCTTGAGTTCCACGCAGTCTGCGTGATGTTCGTACAGCTTGAACTTGTGCATGGACTTGCGGGCGGTTTCTACAGCGTGCGTATAGACCTTTGAGGTCACGCCGCCTTCGAGACGGTCCATCATCGGGTTTGCAGAGAATCCGCGCTTGATCTTTTCTTCGCGCACCACTTCGTCGACGCGGAAGAAGTCCGTCATACCCGGCAGGTAGACTTCCATGCCGTTGTTCATCAGGTAGTTTTCTACAAAGCCGTTTGCACTCGGGTGGTAGTTCATCAAGATTTCGCCAAGCACGGCAACGCGCGGCTTGCGGATGCCCTTCTTGCGTTCTTCGGTGATTTCGATACCGTTGAACGCTTCGATGCACTGTTCAAAGACTTCGATGAGCTTGGAGGGGCGCACGAGTTGCATGGTGGAGAGGTGACCTGCAACGCCAATCACCTTCGGCATCCATTCGTTGTAAACCTTCTGGGTGTCGCCGGCGTTCACTTCGTACGGGCGAACGGCACGGTACATGGTTTCGATAGCGTCCATGGTCACGAGGCCCCACAGCATGTGGAGTCTAAAGTCCAGGCCCAGCTGGAAGCCCGGGTGCATGCCCTTGTAGTCCACACCGGTCGTAATGATGGTCACATCCTTGAAGCCCGCTTCGTCGAGCGCCTTACGGGCGAGTACCGCGTACTGCACGGCGCGGCAGTTTTCGCAGTTCTTCGCCAAGCACATGGAAACCTGGTTCTGCGGAACTTCGGGGTGATCGACGAGCCAGTGGAGCGCTTCGCCGATGTTCACCTGGCAGGGGAAGCAGATATCGTTATGCACGTACTTCTTGCCGAGTTCGATTGCCTTCTTGTCGGCGACCGGCAGGTATTCGGCGATGAATCCTTCGCGCTTCATGTATTCGCTGGCGAGTACGGAGAAGGCGGGGGAGAGGTTCGGCGTCAGAATGCGACGGCGCTTCTTGTCTTCGGGCAAGAACGGCGTATGGAATAGCGGTTCGTTGCTTTCGGGCTTGTCGGGCAGGTTCGCTGCGCGGCGGGCCTTTACCGTTTCGATAAAGCTCTTGACGCGGATTCCCACGGGGCCGCGGGCATCGCCTTCGTCGAGCTTGAGCATGAGCATTTCCTTGTTGGAATCAAGGTGCAGCATGCGCATCATTTCGTCGGTCAAAATCGAGTCGTGTCCGCAACCGAAGCTCACGATCTGTGCAAGTTCGATGTTCGGATCCTTCGCGGCAATCATGGTGGCACCAATCATGCGCAGGTGGAAGGTGTTCTTGATTTCGATACGGGTGTGGCTCGGCACATCCTGGTCGTACACGCCGGGGAGCGATTCGGTGGTGAGCACCGGAATGCCCATGGCGGTAAAGTGGCTTGCGATGTTGTGGTTGATGAGGGTGTCCGCATGGTACGGGCGGCCTGCAATCACCACGGCAAAGGAGTTCTTTGCGCGTACATCGTCGAGGATCTTCTGGCCTTCTTCCAAAAGCGTGGTGCGGTAGTTGTTGAGCGCCTTCTCGCCTTCGGTAACGGCCTTGTCCAAAAGTTTCTTGTCGAGTTTCCAGTTTTCGTGGAACCAGTCGATGGTCTGGCTTCTGCGGAGCTTGGCGTTGAACCAGTGGAAAATCGGCTGGTCCATGGGAACGCCGTAATTCTTTTCGGGTTCGTCGGTGTTCTTGCAAACGTTCGGGTAGGCCTGCACCACCGGGCAAACAGATGTTGCCGTGAACTTGGTGTGGTCACTCGGGATGGCAACCATCATCGGGAAGAAGATGCGGTCGACCTTCTTTTCAATGAGGCTGAGCACGTGGCCGTGCACAAGCTTTGCTGGGAAGCAAACCGTGTCAGAGGGCACGCTGTGGAGGCCCGCTTCGAACATCTTGTAGTCGCTCTGGCGGCTCACCACGACGGTGTAGCCGAGGCTCGTAAAGAAGGCCTTCCAGAAGGGGAGGCTTGCCCAGAATTCGAGCACGCGCGGAATACCGATGGTCTTGCCGTTGTTTTCGACGAGCTTTGCCGGAGCGTAGTCCTTGACCAACAGCTGGTTCGTGCGCTTGATCATGTCGGGCACGGACTGCATCTTCTTGTTGATTTCGGCGATGAGTGCCTTGGTCTTCGGATCGTTCGGGTCGGCGGTGACTTCGCCGCGTTCGCAGCGGTTACCCGTCACGAAGCTCTGGCCGTCGCTGAAGGTCACGATGGTACGCGAGCAATGGTTGGTGCAGTACTGGCAGAGCTGACCCGGTTGGTTGTGCCAGCTGAAAGTCTTCATGGCGTCAAGCCCGATAAAGCGGCTCTTGAGTTCCGGTTCGGTCTTGCGCTTTTCTTCCATGAACTTCTTGGTCAAAAGAGCGATACCGATAGCGCCCATTTCACCCGGGCGTTCCGGACGGATTGGCTTGAGGCCTGTGTACTGTTCGAAGGCGCGGAGAACGGCATTGTTCTTGAACGTACCGCCCTGCACCACGACCTTCTTGCCGAGTGTGTTCAGGTTGCGGATACGGATGACCTTCGTAAATACGTTGTTGATGATGGAGCGGCAGATGCCCGCGATAATGTCTTCGGGCTGCTTGCCGTCGCGCTGTTCCGTGATGATGGAACTGTTCATGAACACCGTGCAGCGGGAACCCAGCTGAGAGGGGCTCTTGGCGTTGAACGCAAGTTCCGCAATCTTTTCCATCGGAATGCCGAGGCTGCGGGCATACGTTTCTATAAACGAACCGCAACCGGAAGAGCATGCTTCGTTCAGAATGATACCCGTGACCACGCCGTCCTGCACGGAGATGGCCTTCATGTCCTGGCCACCGATGTCGAGGATAAAGCTTACGTCGGGGCAAATCTTCTGGGCGGCGTTGGCGTGGGCCACCGTTTCCACCGTGTGGAAGTCGGCATGCACGGCCTTTGCAAAGAGCTGTTCGCCGTAACCGGTCGTACCGACACCGAGAATGTTGAGCTTGCAGCCGTATTCTTCGTAGCGGTCGCTGAGTTCGTTGAGGGCGTTCTTGAGCACTTGCAGCGGTTCGCCGTTGTTGCTCGCGTAGAAACCATCCACGATGTTTTCTTGTTCGTCCATGAGCACGAATTTCGTGGTGGTAGAACCCGCGTCGATACCCAGGTAAACGTTGAGCGTAGAGCCCGATACGGGCTGCGGGTAGTGGTTGCCGGCCATCTTGTGTTCTTCGAGGAACATCTTGTATTCGGCTTCGTTCTTGAAGAACAAGTCGGCGGCAGCCTTGGCCTTGTTTTCGGCCTGGCGGGTTTCGTTAAAGTGGATGAGCGCGTCCAGGGAACCTTCTTTGCGGTAGAAGCATTCCTGGTCGGCGAACATGGAGCCGAGGGATAGGGCTGCACCCATGGCCACGAGCACTTCGGAGTGTTCCGGCACGATGGCCTGTTCGTCGTTAATGCCCAGGCGTTCCTTGAAGGCGCGGACAAGCGTCGGGTTGAACGTGAGCGGGCCACCTTCGAAGATCACGGGCGGCTTGATTTCCATACCCTGGGCAAGGCCACCGATGGTCTGCTTCGCGATGGCGTGGAAGCTAGAAAGGGCGATGTCTTCCTTGGCGATACCGTTGTTCAGCATCGGCTGGATGTCGGTTTTCGCGAACACGCCGCAACGGCCCGAAATTTCGTAGACCTTTTGGCCACGTTTGGCAAAGCCTTCGAAGGCTTCGGTCTTGATGCGCAAAAGTTCGGCCACCTGGTCGATAAATGCACCCGTACCGCCGGCGCACACGCCGTTCATACGCATGTCAGAGGCAATGAGTTTGCCGGTGGTCTTGTCTTTTTCGAAGAACACCACCTTTGCATCTTGACCGCCGAGTTCAATAGCGACTCGAGATTCCGGGTAAGTCGCACGCACCGCAAGGGCGTTTGCCACGACTTCTTGCACAAAGAAGGCGTGGGTGGCTTCGGCGAAGGGCTGACCGCCACTGCCGCAGAAGGCGACTCTAAAATTCTTATCGGGGAAAAGTCCGTGGGCTTCGCGCAGCACTTCGAAAACCTTCTGTGCCTGCATAGCGTTGTGGCGCTGGTAAGTATAATGCAAAAGCTTGTTGGTCTCTGGATCGACAACCGCGATTTTCACGGTGGTGGAACCAACGTCCACGCCGACCCATAAATCGTTCTTCAAATTGCTCATAGTGGGCACAAAAATAGAAAATTGTAAACTTTTTAAACTGCTTTTTATCGGCTGAAATTGCCGAAAATCAAGAAAATGTAAAAAACGACTCGCAAAACGAGTCGAGTTAGCGAGGCCGAGGTCGCATCTAGCAAACCTCGATTTGGGAACCTCTAAATTACCTGCATCAGGCGCTTTTTGGCGGGGCCTTCGGGCAATTCCAGGAACAGTTCCTTTGCAAATGCCTTGGTGAGCATTGCACGGGCTTTGTCGGAGGGAATTCCGCGACTCGTCAAGTAGAACATCTGATCTTTGTCGAGTTCGCCCACGGTATTGCCGTGCGTGCATTCCACGTCGTCGTGGTAAATCTTGAGTACCGGCTTCACCGAAACGCTCGGGCCGTCGCTCAAAAGAATCGTATTTACCAGCTGGCTCGAATTCACCTTGCTGCAGCTGTTGCCCACGACCACCTGGCCGTCGTAACTGGCGTAAGCGTTTTCGTCAAGAATGTTACGAACAAATTGCGTGCTCACCGTTTCAGGGGCGTTGTGCAAAATCGTCAGGCGCTGGTGCTTGGAGGCAGTACCCTTCAGAATGTTCAGGCTGCGGTAATCGAAGTTGGCGCCTTCGCCGTTCAATTCGACGCGTGCACTGATGCGGCCAATGCCTGCGTCTTGCAAGACGTTCGCGAAATGCACCGTAGAATGCGCGGCCTGCTTGATGTTGAAATGCCTAAAGGTAAGCGGCAAGTCGTTCGCGGGGTTCGCAAAAAAGATTTCGAGTTCGGCACCTTCGGCAACATTGATGTCGAAACGTTCGGCGCAAATTTCGTGCATCACCTTGTTGTCAAGGATTTCGATGCTTGCCTTCGCATTCTTGCCGATGTTCAAAACAGTACGGCCGAAGTCGTTGTTGCACTTGAGCATCGCCATTTCGTTTTCGCCGTCACCGATTGTCTTTACGAGTTCACGGGCGTTGCATACAATCGGCAAAAGGGCGGCAAAGTCTTCTTCGTTTGCGAAGTCTTCGTCGCAGGTGCATACGTCTGCAATGCGGCAATTTCCGTCCGCACTCAGAATGTTCGGAATCTTGTTGATCGGGAAAAACGTCCACAATTCGTTATTGCGACGCGGCATTCCCAATTGTTTAATGCGGGTAATGGCGTCCATTAGTTTTCCTCGATCCAGTCGTAGCCTTGTTCTTCAAGCTTCAGCGCAAGTTCCGGACCGCCACTCAAAATGATTTTACCATGGCGGAGCACATGCACATAAGTCGGCTTGATGTAGTCCAGAAGTCTCTGGTAGTGCGTCACCAGAATCACCGCCTTCTCGGGGCTCATAATCTGGTTAATTCCGTGAGCCACAATGCGGAGAGCGTCAATGTCGAGGCCCGAGTCCGTTTCGTCGAGGAACGATACCTTCGGGTCCAGAATCGCCATCTGCAAAATTTCGTTGCGCTTCTTTTCGCCGCCGCTAAAGCCGTCGTTCACGCCGCGGTCGCGGTAACGGTCGTCCATTTCAAGCATGGCCATTTTTTCTTCGCAAAGCTTCTTGAAGTCGGCGTCGGCGAGCGGTTCAAGCCCCTGGTAGGCGCGCTTGGAGTTGAGCGCCATCTGCAAGAATTCCACGTTGTTCACGCCCGGAATTTCGGTGGGGTACTGCGTGCTGATGAAGAGACCCGAATTGGCGCGGTCGCAGATTTCCATCGAGAGCAGGTCCTTGCCGTCGAGAGTCACGGAACCGTCGTTCACGGTGTAGGCGGGGTGGCCTGCAATTACCTTTGAAAGCGTACTCTTGCCAGACCCGTTCGGGCCCATGATGGCGTGAACTTCGCCCGGTTTGACTTCCAGGTTGATACCCTTCAAAATTTGGGTTCCGTCTTCGATACTTGCTTTCAGGTTCTTGATGGACAGCATATTACCTCCGGCGCATTTTGCGCTAGCAATCAATTTTTACGGCACAAATTTAGAAAAACTTGCGGCCAGTGTCTTATCTATTCTTTCTATAATCAGACGAACGGTTTACCCGAAGTCGTCAAAGTCTTCGTTGAAGTTGTCGTCATTGCCGTAGGAGTAGGCTTCCTCGTCGTCATCGGAGGGCGGGGGAGGCTCGAAACCTTCGGGCGGTTCGTCATTGTTCGTGGGAGGCTCGCTTGCGGCCATTTGCTCATCGGCATATTCTGCAGGGGCCTGCTGGGGTTGCGGGGTGACAAACGGTGCTGCACTGGGTTGCGCATTTTGCTGTGCTGTTGCGGATGCGGCAGCTTGCGTGGGAATGGACGGAGTGACTTCGGCCTGAACGGGTTCGCCGTTTTGAATGGCTGCCTGAAACTGCATCAGGGGAGTCCTACTGCGTACCACCTGGTCTGCAAAGGCGTCGATGTTGATTTTTTCGGCGTTGAACAGGTTGTTCAGTTTCTGCATTCCCTGCGTAAACTTGGACATCTGCATACGCACCGAAACTGCTTCGTTGGTATTTAGCGGAATCAGGTGCTTTTGACGGTTGCAGAGCTTGGTCGAAAGAACGGTGAGCGTCTGGTAGAATTCAACAATTTCCTGGGGCGGTTTCCACTGTTCTTCGGGAAGCCCTTCCAGGAACAGCTTGAGCGTGGGCGACACGTTGTCGTAAAGCAGCTGAGGCGACATAGCTCCCGTTTCGGCGTACAGGGCGATTGCGGAATTCACGAATTCTTCGACCACCGGAGATTCGAACATCTGGATTCCGCTTGCGGCCCAGTCCATATCGAAGTATTCCAGGGCGCGTTCCATCAGCGTCGGGTTGCGGAGCACCAGGTTTGCAAAGCGGATTTCCATCGGAGGAATTGAAGCCCAGTTTAGGGTTGCCGCTTGTTCCAGCTGCGGGATGACCTCTGCGTTTTCGCCGTTTGCGTTAGGAGTGCCGTTTCCGTGGACGGGGCGACGTTCATCAAAACTTTTTTGCGGCTTTAGGGCCTTTACCTGCGAGAGTGAACGGTCCGTGTTGAATCGTTCCGAAATCAATTTCACGTACTGGTTGCGCAGTTCGTGGTCGGGAATACTCTTGACGAGTGACTTCGCGAAGGTGACGAGCTTTGCGCGTTCTTCGGGACTTTCCATGTCGCGGATTCGCATCAGGTAAGAAAGCCAGTCCTCGGATCCCTTGAGGGCTTCTCTGAACGCATCTGCTCCAAACTCGTTTACAAAGTTATCGGGGTCGATCTTGGTCCCGTCTGGGCGCGAAAGTGCAAAAATGCGTGGAGCGATTCCCTTGGGGAGTACGATAGCGAGGCTGTTGAAAGTCGCTTTTCTACCTGCCTCGTCACCGTCGAATACAAGGTATGCCTTTTCGGCGTAGCGGGCGAGAATACCTGCGTGCAGCTCGGTAAGTGCGGTTCCCGAGGCGGCCACCACGTTGGTGACGCCGCCCTGAAAAAGGCTAATCATGTCAAAGTAGCCTTCGACAATAATCACTTCGCGTTCTTTGGCGATACTTTGTTTGCTATGGTACAGCCCAAAAAGAATGTCTCTCTTGAGATAGAGCTCTGTTTCGGGGCTGTTCATATACTTGGCGTGGCTTTTTCCAGAGAGGTCGCGGCCGCCGAATGCAACGATGATGCCCGACATATTCTGGATGGCGATCATCAGGCGGTCTCGGAACTTGTCCGAGATGCCTCCATTTTCCTTTTGGACCGCAAGCCCCGCCTTCACGCAGTCCAGCGGCGAAAAACCGTTCTTCACGGCGTAACTGATAAAGCCTTCTCGTCCGTCGGGCGCGTATCCGATATGGAATCGCTTGCGAGTCTCGTCGGTAATGTGTCGGCTCGAAAGGTATTCGAGAGCCTTGGGAGAACGTGAAAGTTCCTGTTCGAACCATTCGCAGGCGAGTTCATTTAGCCTGCGGACCATGGCGCGTTCTTCGGTCTTTTCGTTGTTTTCGGGGGCACCTAGCTGGGGGAGGGCAAAGCCGGTAAAATTGGCGACCCATTCAACAGCTCCCTTGAAGTCCATCTTTTCGTGTTCCTGTACAAACTTGAACACGTCGCCACCCGCGCCGCAGGCAAAGCACTTGTAAATGCCGAGGCTCGGGTTTACGTTCATCGATGGGCTGCGGTCGTCGTGGAAGGGGCAGACGCCAAGGAAGCGCCCGTTACCCGAACGTTTCAGCGGAACAAAGTTCTCGATGACCGATGCGATGTCTGCATGGGCCTTGAGCTGCTGAATGATTTCGTTTGAGTAGAACGCCACGGATATAAATGTAAAAAAAATAGACTCTCTCCTATGTAGGCGTCTAAAAGCTTTAAGCTCTTTTCTATATTGCACATCCGTATATCATATAGGAGCGCTTGATGGCAAACATTGTAGATGGTGCAGTTCTTGATCGTGAATTAAACCCGGAGCAGGCGGCGGCTGCCAAGAAAATTGACGGGCCGATGCTGATTTTGGCGGGTGCAGGTTCGGGAAAGACGCGTTGCATTACCTATAAGATTGCCCACCTCGTTTCGCAACACGGGGTTGAGGCGGACCGTATTTTGGCGGTGACGTTTACGAACAAGGCCGCGCGTGAAATGAAGTCGCGTATCCAGAAGTTACTTGATTGTAATATGAACTTCAGCTGGATGGGGACTTTCCACTCCGTGTGCCTGCGCCTGTTGAAGCTTTGCCTTTCGAAGGAATCGGTGGTGGCCGCCATGGGCGGTCAGTGGTACGATGGCAATTTTTCGATTTACGACGACGACGACCAGAAGCGGATCCTCAAGGAAATCTTGAAGGAAGACCTGGGCGACAACTTTGAAGCCTCCGAAGTCAAAAAGTTGCATGCGGCAATTTCGAAGTACAAGAATACCATTTTGAACAAGGGTGGATTTGCGCAGTTGCAGACGCCAGATATCGCGCTTGAAATGGCAACCTTTGCCGACGAAGAAAAGCGCGCGAAGTATTATGCTGAATATCAGAAGCGTCTCAAGGAATCGAACGCAATGGACTTCGATGACTTGCTATTCAACACCGTTTATATGTTGCAGAAATTGCCGAAACTGGCTGATCAGTTGGCACAGCGATTCCGTTATGTGGTGGTGGACGAATACCAGGATACCAACGACGTCCAGTATGAATTGTTGAAATTACTGATAAATGAACAAAAAAATGTGACGGTGGTGGGCGACGACGACCAGAGTATTTATGGCTGGCGCGGCGCGAACATCAAGATTATCCGTAACTTCCACCGTGACTTTGCCCCGGTGACGATTGTAAAGCTTGAACGCAACTACCGCTCCACGGCAAACATCGTGAAGGGCGCTGGTTCCGTGATTGCGCACAACATCCGTCCGCAAGAAATGCAGAAGAATGTGTTCTCCAAGGAAGATGCGGGCGAACTTATTCATGTGCGCCACTTTATGGATGACCGTGGCGAAGCTTCTGCTATTGCCGATACGATTGCGAAGGCTGGTCCCGATTTTTATGCGAAGACGGCGGTGTTCTACCGCACGAACGCGCAGTCCCGCGCCTTGGAAAAGGCTCTGAACGACCGCCGCATTCCGTCGGTCATTTTTGGCGGCATGCGATTCTGGGACCGCAAGGAAATCAAGGATGTCCTTGCGTACTTACGGCTCTTGGCTAACGAAAAGGACGATGCCGCCTACCTGCGCGTGATCAACACGCCGCCGCGAGCCATCGGCAAGACGACTGTCGAAAACATCCTGGAGCGCGAACGCAACGGAGAAGGAACCTTCTGGGAAAATTTGCTCGCCGAAGCGAATGGCGTGGGCCGTACCGCCCCCAAGCTCAAGGGATTTACGGACCTGGTTCTTAACTGGAAGGCGCTGGTTGCTGCGGGCGAAACTCCGCTCCCGATTTTGGCGGAACGCATCATTAACGACGTGGGCTATAAGGAATTCCTGCGCAAGGAAGATGAAATTACCGCCGATGAACGCATCGGCAACTTGGACGAAATGGTGAACGCCATCCGCGAATTCGACGAAGAACATCCGGGGGCGACTCTCGACGCCTTCCTTCAGGATATTTCGCTCCTTACTGATGCAGACAAGAAGGTGGATAACTCTAAGGGCCAGGTGACGCTCATGACGATCCACATGGCGAAGGGCCTTGAGTTTAATACCGTGCATATTGCGGGCTGCGACGAAGAAATCTTTCCGCTTATCCGCATGTCCTCGATGATGTCGGGCGCCGAGATGAACGAGCAGATGGAAGAAGAACGCCGCCTTTTCTACGTGGGTTGTACCCGTGCCGAAAAGCAGCTGTACCTTTACCACGCGGAACGCCGGTTCTTCCAAGGAAACATTCGCCCGTTCGCGCCGTCGCGTTTTCTGAAGGAACTGGATCCGTCCGTTGTGGATTTCAAGCCTTGCTTTGATTCGGGTTTTGGTGGTGGCTTCGGTGGCGACGACTTCAATCAGGATTTCTCGGGTCAACAGTTCTCGCGTCCGCCGCGTCCGAATATTCCGCCCAGTTTCCCGCATAGACCGTCGGGTAGCTTTGGCGGCAGTTCTTCGCGCCCGAACAACTTCGGCTCGCACGGCTTTAGCCGGCCTTCTATCCCGAATTCCGTGAAGAAGAACGACAAACGCATCGTCTACCGTAATCCGATCAAGGTGGCGGCTCCGCCTAAGCCCGCGGAACCGTCCGGCCCGCGTGTAGTCTTCGACGAATTTAGCGAGAATCCGTTCCATCCGGGAGTCCGTGTACGCCACTCCAAGTATGGCGTCGGGACGATTGTCAAGTGCTACGGCTCGGGCGACAATGCCCGCGTGGATGTCCGATTCGGTAACGATCCGACGATTCGCACCATTATTTTGAAGTATGCGGCGCTGCAAATTGTAGGCTAGGGCGCATTTAGCAACTCTGAGTTGCTTTTTGGGCTAGATTATTTGCTATTTTGTGGTCGTAAGAAAAGAGGTTTTATGCTCGAACGTGAAGAAGTTTTGAAACTCGCGAAGCTTTCTAGGCTCGAAGTTGCCGAAGAAGATATCGAATCCGTGAAGGGTCACCTGGACAAGATGCTGAACCATCTGGAAGCCCTTAAGGCCCTGAACCTTTCTGACGTGGAACCGATGACCGCTGTCGAAAACGGCGCGACCATTCTCCGCGAAGATGTTCCGGTGCAGGGTTTCTCGCTCGAAAAGGCTTTCATGAATGCCCCGGCGGTCGAAAACGACCACTTCGCCATTCCGAAGGTGATTGGCGGTTAGTCCCGAATCTGCTTTGGGGTGCGGAATTTTATGGCTGTGCATTGCATAGTTCCTGCCCGTATGGGGTCGTCCCGTTTTCCCGGAAAGCCCCTGGTTAAAATTCTCGGCAAAGAAATGATCGTGCGCACGATGGAACGTGCGGTGCGGGCGGAATGTTTCGACCGTATTGTCTGTGCGACCGATTCCGAAGAAATTGCCGGGGTAGTCTCTCGGGCGGGATTTGAGTTTGTGTTGACGGGGCCTGCCGCAACGGGGTCCGACCGGGTCGCCATGGCGGCGCAAGAGCTGGGCCTGGACCTGGTGGTGAACTTGCAGGGGGACGAGCCCCTGGTGGAACCGTCCGTTCTCCGTGATGTGGCGTCGGCTCTTGAAAGTCATCCTGACGAATGGGTGACGGTCGCGTGTCCGCTGAATCCGGCCGAGGCTGAACTGAAGACGGTCGTCAAGGTTTTGGTGAAAGACGATTATGCGCTGGATTTTACCCGGTCGGTAGCGGTTGAGGACGCTTCCCGCTGGTTCCAGCATCAAGGCATTTACGCCTATTCCAGGCGGTGCCGCGATGAGTTTTCGTCTTTGCCGCAAAGTGAAGTGGAAAAGGAACGCTCCCTGGAGCAGATGCGCATTTTGGGCAAACGCCCGATCCGCATAGTCCAGAGCCCGTATCCGTCCGTTTCGGTGGATGTACCTTCCGATGTGGGGGCCGTAGAGGCTGCCCTGACGAGGGCGATTTAACAACAACTGGTGGTCGAGGGTAACCATGGAGGTTATCCTATGAATGGTCCCGAAAGGAACGTGGTCCGGCTGGCTCTCTGTCTGCTGGTCCTTGGAATTGTGATGCGCTATCTGCCGTGGGGACTCCCGTCCATCGAGACGTTCGAGGTGGGGGATGCCTTGATCGTGTCGGCCGATACTCTTGCCCAGAATTCGGGGGTAAATGCGTCACAGAAATCTGTTGTGTCAAAAAATGACTCTGTTGGGCGCGAAAAACATCCCAAAATGCGAAAAACGGCTCCAAAAGTGGCTTTGCCTATCCATATTAATACTGCCACGGTCGAAGAAATTTGTGCCCTAAAAGGGGTCGGACCCAAGCTCGCGGAGAAGATTATTGCCGTCCGGGAGGCCCAGGGACCCTTCAAATCGGGTGCAGATTTGCAAAAAGTGCCCGGAATTGGCAAGAAAAAGTTGGAAAACATGATTTCTGGTGTAAATTTTGATTAGTTTTAGAGTGTACATTTTTTCATAAGTCGTTGATAATATGAGTGATACGAAGATTTACATGGGTGTCGAAGCGGGGGATGCAAACCTCAAAGTGGCTCTTGTAGACGCGACGGAACGCCGCGTTCTAAAGACGGCAGTCTTGGATACGGAGGCTAGTCCGCTCGATGACGTTTACGCTTTTGAATCGGCCGTGCAGAACTGGTTGGAATACTGCCAGATCGAGTCGGTTGAGGCCGTTTCGGTTTCGATCCCTGCCTTTAGGTCCATTGTCCGTCAGGTTTTTGTTCCGCCCGAAGCGGCGAAGAACATGGACGACTACATCAAGTGGTATGTCTCGCTGATTACCAATGCCGAGGCGAACGCCTATATTATTGACTACCAGATTTTGAGTGGCGAGGAATCGCTTGGCTTTACGGTCATGCTGATTGCCGTGCGTGAAAAGTGGGTTGATAACCTGCGCAAGGGCTTCCGTAGCAAGATGCTTGCCCCGAAGGCGATGGATGTCGACGTGCTTTCCATCATGAATCTTGTTGATTTCGCAGAAAATGTGACTGAACTGACCTGCGTGGTGAAGGCTGACTACGCCGGTGTGACGCTGCTCTGGCTCACCAAGGATAACCTCCAGGCGCTCCGCTGCGTCTCGACGCTTTCGCTGGTGAACAAGACTCCGGAAGAGGCTTACCAGTTCCTCGTGTCGGGCATTGCCGAACAGATTCGCGTTGCCCAGGAAGAAAACGCCTCCATCGTTACAAAGCAAATCAAGCTTTGCGGCGATATGGCGAACGACATGATGTTTGTGGGCGGTCTCCGCCAGAAGCTTTCGGACTGTCAGGTAATCCCGATGGATTCCTTCTCGAACCTTAGACTGCCTATCGAGGCGGAAGATTCCGCCGCTGTGCTTTCTTGCGCCGGTGCTATCGGTGCTGCCCTGAATGTGATGGAGGGTGTATGATTCATTTGAACTTGATTAATGCCGCTGAACGTCTGGTCGAAGCGGAAAACGTCGCTCCGGTCCATGTGACGAGCGTTGCTGACTTGCAGAAGAAGTCACGCAAGAAGGCCTTGACGGTTGCCCTGGCTGCCCTGTTCGTGGTTGTGGCTTTCAGCTGCTTCTTGAGTGTTGCTGGCGTTCCTGCTCCGTTGCAGGGACTTCTGCCGGCTCAGTATCTGTCTTTGATCGGTGCGGACGATCCTAGCCGCTCTGCTTTGATGATGGGCGAAGGACAGCGGACTTCCGCCGGTGGTTCGCTCGAAGCTCAGGCCGCTGCTGCCGAAGCGATCAAGCGCGACCGCGATGCCATTACGGTGAAGCAGGTCGTGGGTGAAATCAATCCGCAGGTCCTGTTCAACAACAAGCGTACGGATTACAACTCCTTCTTGCCGCTTGAAAAGCTTTCTTTCCAGAAGGCCGCGGTCGGACAGTTTGTTGCGTTCCTCAATACCACGACTCCTGATGATGTGGGTTTCTCGGATTGCATCTTCCAGGCTCCGAACTTTTTCTACCTGCGTGGCGTAGCTGCGAAGTCTGAATCCCAGAAGTCTTTCCTGGAACGTATTCGTGCGGTGAGCTCCGACTTCAGGACTCCGCCTCTGCCTGAAAACGCTCCGGCGACGGACATTACTGCTTTTGGTAAGTACAACGTGAATAACGTGAACATGGCGTCGGTATCGAGTTTTGTTACTTCTGCGGAAGTGGCTGGCGAAGTCAAGGCTCTCAAGACTCTGGCCGCAACAAGCAAGGTTCAACTGGCTGGTCTGGACAAGCCTGTCGTCGAAGACTTTGGTGTCTACAAACGCTATACGTACAAAGTAACGTCCTCGTCGGACTTCAGCGACTTGCAGGCATTCCTGGTTGCTTTCTCTGCTTCTCCGGTGCGTATGGGTATCCAGAACATCGAACTGAAGCAGGCTAAGCGAGACATGTTCTCGACGACACGATTCGAAATGTTTGTTGTCAAGTAGCGGAATATGCCTATTCGCATTACCGGTGGACTCATGCGGGGAAGGAACGTTCCTTCTCCGGATACTTCCAAGACTAGACCGACGGCTTCCCGTACGAGGGAAGCTCTCTTTAATATCTTGCAAGGAGTCGAGAATTTCCGTGTGCTTGACCTTTTTGCGGGGACGGGCATTATGGGAATTGAGGCCCTCAGCCGCGGAGCCGCAAGTGTTGTGGCTGTAGAAATGGCTCATGCCCAGGCGCGGTTGGTGTTGCAGGCGTACAAGGCGCTTTCCTTGGAATCTAGACTTACTTTGTTAGAAAAGAACGCTCTTGCGCTCGACAAGGATTCACTTTGTGCAAACGAGGGGTTCGATTTGATTTATGCCGACCCTCCGTTCAAGGATATGGATTATCCTGACCTGCGACCCTATTGGGAATGGCTGAATCCGGGGGGAGTCGCCGTGTTTGAGGCTCCGAGCCGTAATTTGCCTGCATGGGTGAAGGAAGCGGACGGGGCGGGAACAGTGCAAGTCCGCCGTTACGGTGAATCTTCACTGGTTATTTACAGGGCATAATTTCTATATTTACGGCATGAAGAAAATTGCCGTATTCGCAGGATCGTTCGATCCGTTTACCCTGGGGCACCTCGATATCGTGAGGCGCGCTGCGGAGCTGTTTGACGAACTGTATGTGCTTTTGGCGGTGAATGCTTCAAAAAAGTACATGTTCTCGGAAGCGGCGAGAATTGAAATGATTCGCAAGGCGGTCGCAGGGGTTCCGAATGTGAAGGAGGAATCTTTTGACGGCCTTACGGTGGAATTTATGAAGCGTGTCGGGGCCAAGTTCCTGGTGCGCGGTATCCGCGGCAGTGCCGATGTGGAATACGAACAGTCGGTTGCCTGGAACAATAAGAACCTTTACCCCGAATGCGAAACGGTTTTCTTGTCTAGCGCTCCGGAACACTTGATGGTGTCTAGCACCGTGGTGCGCGAACTTTTGAAAGTCGGCATTGCGAACGGGGAAGACCGTTCGAAGCTCGCCAAATACGTCCCCGCAGAAATTGAACCTTTATTAACCAACACCTTATGAGACCATTCCGTTTTTTACCTAAAGTCCTTCGGGTGCTGCTGATCATTAACGCGGTCATTTTTGGCCTTGCGTTCATTGGCGGCAACATCTTCGGATTGCATCTGAATTTGCCTGGCCTCGGTTATGGAAGCATTTCCGAATACATTGCCTACTTTGGAGCCTTCTGGCCGTTTGCCCCTGAACAGGCATGGCGCTTTGTGACCTACATGTTCGTGCATGTGGATTTCTGGCATTTCCTCTTTAATATGCTGATGCTCTGGATGTTCGGTAGCGAAGTCGCCGATATGATGGGGCCGAAACATTTTACGGGAATGTATTTCTTCTGCGGAATTTTTGCCGCTATTTTCAGTATGGTCATGTTCTGGATCGGTATGACGAATAGCCCGATTATCGGAGCTTCGGGTGCGCTCATGGGAATTTTCGTGGCGTACTACAAGTTCTTCCCGAACCGCATGCTTCTGATGTTCTTCTTTTTCCCGATGCGAATCAAGTACGCGATGTGGTTCATGGTCGCGGTCGATGTGTTCATGGCGCATTCGGGGGATGGCGTGGCGCACCTCGCTCATTTGGGCGGTGTTGTGGGCGGATTCCTCTATATGCATTTCTACGAACGCGGTTTCGGTAACATCGGCAAGGCCTTTGAAAAAATGCGTGGCCCCAAGTTTACGGTACATCCGGGTGGCCGCTCCGAGAGCGAGTCCCGTACGGAATCAAAATCCGATTCGGATGCCATTGAAGGTGAAGTTTTTTATGTGGACGAAAACAAGCGGATGGATGAAATCCTGAAGAAAGTCAATCGCGAGGGAATCAATTCGCTGAATGAGTCTGAACGTCAATTTCTTTTACAAGCGAGCGAAAAGTTGCGCCGCCGCAGAGGAGGATTCTAATGAAGAAAGTTTTAGGTATGGGCGCAGCCCTTGTTGATATTTTGGCTAATGTAGATGATGCCTGGATTGCTGCACAGGGCGTGCAGAAAGGCGGTATGAATATGGTCGATTGGCCGCAGATGGAAAAGTTCCTGGGTGCTCTCCAGAATCCGCTGCGCGTGCCGGGTGGTTCTACCTGCAATACCATGGTGGGCCTTTCTCGCCTGGGTGGCAAGGCAGCCTTTATCTCGAAGATTGGCAATGACGAACTCGGTAACATTTTCCAGGAACACCTGAAGAATAACGGAGTGGAATCGAAGCTCGGTCTTTCGGATGCCGCTACGGGTTGCGTTTTCTCTGCAGTGACTCCCGATGCGCAGCGTTCCATGTGGACTTACCTGGGAGCATCTGACTTCCTTGGTAGCGATGACTTTGTGCCCGCTCTTTACGATGGCGTGGGTCTGTTGTATGCCGAAGGTTACCGTGCCTTTAACGCTGATTGTTTCAAGAAGTCTTTCACCTTGGCCCGTAGCCTCGGCGTAGAGACCGCACTTGATTTCAGTAGCTTTGGCGTGGTCGAAGCCTGCCGCAAGACTTTCGACGAACTCTTTGAGGGCAAGATGATTGACATCATTATCGCAAACGAAGACGAAGCTTTTGCTTATGCCGGCGTCAAGGAAGAAGCTGCTCTCGACGTGCTTGCGAAGAAGGCTAAGGTCGCTGTCGTGAAAATCGGCAAGCGCGGCGCCTTGATTGCAAAGGACGGCAAGGTGGTGCATGTGCAGGCTGGCCCTGCCAAGGCCATTGACACGACGGGTGCTGGCGACTTGTGGGCATCGGGATTCCTGTATGGCTACATGAATGGCTGGGATATGGAACGCTCGGGTAACCTCGGCAGCGTCGTCTCTAACGAGGTGGTGCAGGTGATGGGTGCCCAGATTCCTGATGACGGCTGGAAGCGCATCTTGGCCGCTCGCGGTTAGTGCCAAAGAAAATTCTGTATGCCGAGGTAGAACGGATGATGAATAGAATTGTTAAAATCGTAATGGTTGCGCTTTCCCTTTCTTTGTCGGTGGCTTTTGCCGACGAATCTGTTCAACCGGCAACGGATGCTTCTGCCCCGTCGGTAGAAACGGAACTCAAGCAGGAGCTTGCCTTGCGTGATAGTCTCATGCAGGTGCAGGGGGATGCCTGTACCTTGGAAAAGGATTCCTTGCGTGCTGCGATCGATACCGAAAAGGCTAAAAGCGAAAATTGGGAAAAAAGCTACAACACCATTAAAAAAGATAACGAGACCTGTGCCCAGATGCTCAGCACCTCTATTGGGGTGAATGAGAAGAGGAAGGAAAAAGAGGAGGACGAACGTCGTAATGCGGCTATGATGACGTCTTCTTCTTTCTTGGGGGGGCTCGGTATCGGACTTCTGATTATGTGGCTTATCATGAAATGATTGGGCTGCATTTTTGAGGCGTGGATGAATAAGTTTATAACTATTTGTGTTAGCCTGCTTTTGTGCGCAGGTTTTTCTTTTGCGAAGATGCGTGCTTCGTTGGCGGGGCCGTTCCAGATGGGGGGCGTCCTGACGCCGCTTGCAACGGTTCCGATGAAAACGGCTGAAATTTCGGCGTTTATGCCCGCCAAGAATAAGTTGTTCGTCGTCGGCGATGCGCGGATAGTCGAGGTCGTTGATTTGAGTAATCCTGGCCTTCCGAAAAAGCTCTTGGAAAAGGATATTCCTGGGAATGCGTCGAGCGTGACGGTTTACGGTGACTTGGTTGCCGTGTCGATGCTTGAAGACGAAGAATGGAAAGATGGTCAGGTGCAGGTGATGCGGTATACCGATAGCCTTGAGTTGCTTGGACTCTACAAGGTGTGCAGTCAGCCCGACATGATCAAGTTTACGCCCGACGGCAAGAATTTGCTGGTGGCATGCGAAGGTTCGCCGAGTAAGGATTTTTCGGAAGACCCTGAAGGCGGCATCGCAATTTTGTCGGTTGCCAAGGCGGATGCCGAATTATGGAAAGAAGCTGAATTGACGGTTGCCCGTTTTGATAATCTTGATACGGCTGCTCTGAAAGCGGCAGGTGTGCGCGCCCCCGGAACGCAGGGCTTTGTAAAGTCGCTGGAGCCGGAATACATTACGGTGTCTGACGATTCAAAGTTGGCGTGGGTGAGCTTGCAGGAAAATAATGCCGTAGCCAAGGTTGATGTGTCGGCAAAAAAGATTGCGAAGGTTTTCCCGTTGGGTTATGTAGACCATTCAAAGCAGGGCTTTGCGCTAGATGCCGTAAGCGATGGACAGATTGATATCAAGAATTATCCGCTGCGTGGGCTTCGTCAGCCCGATGGAATCGCCTCGTTTGCTGCAGGAGGAAGGCATTTTGTGTTGACTGCAAATGAAGGTGCCCCGGTGAATGATTACGAGGCTTGGACCGATGTGGTGACTCCCGCGAAATTGGCGGAGGCGGGTCGCCTGGATGGTAAGGTGTTTACGGAAGCTCTGTTGAACGAACTGAAGGAATTGTCGGTGAGTGGGCTGGAACGCTGCGATGTCGGTTCGGATCGTACGAAGAGCGGCGCGTGTCCTTATATGTATACGTTCGGCTCACGTTCTATGAGTATTTTTGATGGTGAATCCGGTAAACTGGTGTGGGATTCCGGCGAACTGTTTGAACGCGCCGTTGCAAAATATTCTCCGGAGTATTTTAACTGGAATTCGAAAAAGAATAAGCCTAAAATGGATAAGCGGAGTTCCGATAAGGGCTCTGAACCCGAGAATGTAACCGTGGGTGAAGTAGGCCGCCGCCGCTATGCTTTTGTTGGCTTGGAACGTACGAGCGGTGTAGTGGTGCTTGATATAACGGAACCGGTATCGCCGAAGTTGGTGGATTTCTATTTGGATCCGTTGGACCGCGGTCCTGAAGGCGTTCTGTTCATTCCTGCAGACCAGAGTCCGCTTGCGGACCAGGCGCTGCTTGTCGTCGGTTACGAATACAGCAAGACCCTGACGATTTATACGGTTAAATAACTTGCTCGGGCCAGGGGTGCTTGGGGTAGCGGCCTCGCAACTCCTTGCGCACTTCGGCGTAGGTGTTCTGCCAGAATCCAGTCAAGTCCCATGTCTTTTGAATCGTGCGGAAGTTCGGTGCGAGAATGTCGTACCGGACTTTTAATTTGCCATCAGCAATTTTGTGCTCGCCGCGGAGCTGCATCAGGTCTTCGATGCGTGCCGAGATTTCGACGAGGACGCCTTCGATGCTTTGCACGGACTTGCCGTCGTCACTGACTGCGACTTCTTGGTAGCTGTAGCGGGCGCGTTTGCCGTTCGGGAGTGTGTAATGGTCGGGGAAAGTCTTGCCGAGCCACTGCAGCATAGACTTGCCGAAATAATCTTCAACAATGCTGCGGTAACGGTCTTCGTTGATATCGCGGAGCAGGAACTTGCCGCTTGCGAATTCGTCGAAGATGAGCTCCATATCTTCTTCGTTGAATTCGGGGAGACCGTATTCCGGATAAAGTTTTGCGGCAAGGCGCATTTTGATAAGTTGCGTCTGTACCGATTCGGTCAGGAATTTTCCGCTCCAGTTTTCCTTCTCGATCTTTTCGCGCCAGGCATCGACGGTGAGCTTCTTGAGTTCTTCAAGAACCTTGGGCGACGCCTCTTGCGTGAGGATTTCCTTGCGGGAAAGTTCGGTGGTTGTGCCGTCGGTGTTTTCAGTTTCGTTGATTTCTACGCCGATGAAACGTTCCTGGCCGCTGCGCCATAGGAGCTCGTAGCGGGTCTTTGCTTCTTCGTCGCCGAGCATGTCCTTTGAAATGGGCGCGTAAAGGTTTACCTTGAGTTCCGACTTGGTGGTACCGGTGCGGAGCATGCTGAGGGCGAGAATGGCGTAGGGCGGTTCTGCAACCTGCAGGCGAATGACGTTCTGATTCGCTAGTTTGTATGCGTTTCCGCTCGGAGTCGCGAGCCTGTCGGGGAAAGCCTTGAGTAGACTGTGAATCGTGAAAGATGAGTCATTCTGGAGTCTGGGGCGACGGAATCCATCTTTTAAATGTTCTGGATTCCCTTCCTCGCGTTGCTCGGTCGAGAATGACTGTTTCGTGAAATTTTCCCTATAATCCCGCAGCTGTCGGAGCGTAAAGCTTACTTCTCGCGGAATGTCTCGGTTCTTGGACAGCGTGTCGCTTGCAAGTGTCAGAATGTCGTAGGCGACCTTTGCTTTTTGCAGAAATTCGGTGCCGGAATGAATCCAAGCGAGTGCGGCGAGGAGCAAGTCGGGAAGGTCGGCCTTGCTTTGAGCTGACGCAAGGAGCAGCGCGAGCGGAATGCTGGAAATCGGTGTGCGGATTGCCTTGAGGCCGAGTTCGGTGATGACTCCGTCCTGGAGCATTCCGAATTTTTCGAGGAGTGCCGTCGCCGTCTTTTCTCGTACTTCCGGAATCGCCGTCGGAAGTACTATTCCTTCTGTCATCCCGGACTCGTTCCGGGATCTCCTTTCCCCGCCGAGAGTCTCTAACGCCGCCTTCTGCAATAGCAATTCCGAAGGTTCAATCTGCAGTACCTCGGGGACGATTCCCGTAGGCATGCGCTTCTCGCTTTCTTCACTCCACAGGCGAATGGCGCAGCCGTTTTGTGTACGGCCGCTACGGCCGCTGCGTTGAATCGCGTTCTGCATCGAAATCGGGAGCGTGCGTAGCACATTCACCTTTTCGCTGTCGTCGTACAAACTCACGCGTTCAATGCCGCTGTCCACGACACCTGTCACGTTCGGCACGGTGATGGAGGTCTCGGCGATGTTCGTCGTGAAAATCACGCGCGGGCGTTCGGTGACTTCGAAGATGCGGTCTTGAGTTTTGCGGTCTTGTCCGCCGTAGAGTTCCAAAAATTCGGCGCAGTTGTTGCCTAAGGCTTCGGCGGCGGCGGTGTGGCAGCGGGCGATTTCGGCTTTGCCCGGTAAGAATACCAGCGTGGTCTGCCAGATGTTGTTGCGATATAATGTGCGGAGCGCCCGCACCACTTCGGCGTCAAGTCCAACGCCCGAAACAAGCGATGTTCCCGTGGCCGGGGTCTGGTTGATAATCTGGACGGGGTAGAGCGGGTGGCCTAGGCTCAGGCACTTGACGCCGAGAACCGTTTCGAGTTCCTCTCGGTTCAACGCCGCCGACATTACTGCTACACGTGGGCCTTTAGGCTTAGATCCTTCGACTTCGCCCTGACGGGCTTCGCTCTGGATGACACTCTTCTCTCGCCTGAAGTATGCGAACAACAAGTCCATGTCTGCCTTGCGTTCGTGGTATTCGTCGAATACGATCCAGTCGGCGTCCAGTTTGCCGTGCAGTAGCTCCTGCAGAAAGTTACCGTAGGTCTGAAAGAGGATGCGTGTCTCGGCGCTCTTGCAACTATCTTGCCTGAACTGGTAGCCGACGGTCTTGCCGCAAGGTTCTCCGTGGAGTTTTGCCGAGAACTGTGCCAGCGCAAGCGCCGCAATGCGGCGGGGCTGCAGTACGACCACGCGGCCTTTGCAATGCTTGCTTAAAAAGTAGGGGATAAATAGCGACTTGCCCGAGCCGGTCGGCGCTTCAATCAATAAATTGCGAGAAGCCGCGATTGCGGCTTCCAGTTTGCCTTCTTCTTCGGCGAGTGCAAGGTCTTGATATTGCAAGGATAATTAGCGAGGGAATTTCAGCTTTTCGCCGGTGGCAACGTCGTTGTAAGGCTTCTTGCCTTCGTGGAACTTCTGGTTGATGACCAGGTTGTCGATGCGGCGGCGCAGGCCCTGTTCGGTCTTGCAGAAGAAGTAGGCGACCTTGTTGGTGCCGGGCACCAGGAACATGGCGAGCTTGTACTTCTGAGACACGGCGCGGCGGAAGAACTTGAGGTCTTCTTTCTTGGGAACCACGAGGTGAGAACCTTCCTTGACTTCGCAAATCATGTCGGCATCGGCCAGAAGGGCGCGAGACTTCTGCTTGAGAGCGGCAAAGTTCGGTTCGGTGTTCTTCTTGATCGTTTCAAGGCTGAACGCACCACCGCCTTCCTTGAGGGCTTTGCGTACACCGCGGAATGCGAATACGCCGAGCACGATTACGACAAGGGCGACAATGAAGGGCCAATAGTTGGCGAGAAAATCTAACATAAAAACCTCGGGATTCTGTTTTACGCTCGCAAATATAGAAAAGTAGGCAGTAGGCAGTAGGCAGTAGACAGTGAAAAATAAGTGCTTGTTAAGGGAGATTTCTATATTTTCAAAAAGTGAAAGAATATGTGAAAATAGTTTGCCTTGCTTTTGGAATAGCTGCTGTTGCAGCTTTTGCTGGCGTGGATTCGTCTGTCGGTTGTCCTAATGGTACGGTCATTTCGTCTATTTCGTACGAAGGACTAGAACATACGAATCCCCGCGTAGTAGAACGCGAACTGTTGAACCGTGTGGGCGAGCCGTTCTCTGCCGAAAAGTTCGAGGCGGAAAAACGCCGCCTGCAGGACTTGGACCTGTTCACCGAAATCACGGTGTCATGTAGTGCCAATTTGAATTCTTCGGATTCGCCTCGCGAAGACTCTCTTTCGTCTTTCGTCTCTCGTCTCTCGTCTGTAACCTATTCCTTCAAGGAAATTTTCCGCTGGATTCCGTCTCCGGCAGGGAAGGAAACCGACCGCGACGGGCTGATGATCGGCCTTGCGCTTGCGAACCTTAATGTCCTTGGCGAAGACATCCGTGCCGAGGTGCAGTACCGTACTTCGACGGATCCGTTCCTCGAAAATAACGAGTACGCTTTCTATGTGAGTTCGCCATACCTGTTCGGCCTTCCGCTTGGCTGGAATTTTGAGTTCCTGCGCACCGACAGCTACGATGACATCCATGGCTACCAGGACGACAGCTGGCTTGTGGACCTTGACTTGGATTACGAGATGTTGCCGCATCTTTCTCTCCTAGGAACGGTTGCAGGTCGTGTGCTGAAGGATGCCGATTTCTTGCCTGAATTCGGTTTGGGTTTTGCGTTTGATTTCCGCGACAGTAAGCTCGATACCCGTAAGGGTGTCTACTACGAATACATGCTGACTCACGTAGGGCTTGGCGACGATTCCGATTGCGACATGTCTGTGGACAAAAACTGTAAGGATATGGGCGGCGAAAACTACTGGGAGCTTTTGACGGATGCCCGTGCCTACTGGACCTTGAGCCGGTTCGTGACCGGAGCGACTGCGCTTGCCCGTTATCGTCCGGGTGATGTGAAATTCTACGACTATTATTATCACGGTGGCCCGAATACTTTCCGCGGCCGTGGCGGCAGTGCGCTCGGCGGAAAAGAGGACGGTGCCGATTCGGTGCGTCTGGGTGTCCACGAGGTCCTGCTGACTCTTGAGGAACGATTTGTGCTGATGGAACGTCACGCGGCCAGTGTCATGGGAGTCAACTTCTTCTATGGCGTGCAGCTGGTGGCTGGCTTTGACGGAAGCCTCCTGTGGGATTGCGGACGGCCCGGCTGGGACGATTACGAGGGTGCTGTCTATGGGGGCCTGCATCTGGTGATTCCTGCACTAGACCGTATCCGCTTTGAGGTGGGCTATAGGCCCGATAGGGGAGAACCTGCATTCTACTTCGGGCTCTTTGACAAGGTGACTTCGTCGCGTTGGCGCAGCAGATAACCTACCCCTTGAAAAATTGTAAATAAATGTTAAATTTATCGTATTGTAATAAAAAAAGAATGAAATGGGCTCATTGGTGGGCCCTTGGAGTATAAATGGCAATTAATTATTTGGATCTCCCGATTGGTCGCAAGTACCCGTTCGAAGTGGATTGCGTCGTGGAAATCGGCAAGGACACTAATCTCAAGTACGAATATGATGAACGCCTGCACGTGTTCCGCTTGGACCGTTGCCTGCTCAGCTCGATGAGTTATCCCTGTACTTATGGCTTTATCCCGAGCACCAAGGCCGACGATGGCGATGCTCTTGATATGTTGATTTACAGCCCGGCATCCATGATGACGGGAACGGTCTGCACCTGCCGCGTGATTGGCGCCCTGGACATGACCGATGGTGGCAAGAAGGACTACAAGGTTCTCGGTGTTCCGACTTTCAACCCGCGCCCGATCAAGGATATTAGCGACGTGGACCAGATGTTCCTCCGCATTACCAGGAACTTCTTCCAGAACTACAAGGAACTCGAAGGCAAGGACGTGCAGATTGGCGAATGGAAGGACGCCGCCTTTGCCCGCGAACGCGTGATTGCCGCCCACAAGGCCTATTTCCAGATGCAGGTCCAGGTCCCTGAAACCTGCTACCAGGAACCCGAAAGCGGCGACAACTTGTCTGCTGACGAATTGATTTAACGACATTGTTTTCACAATACGCTTAAAGCGAGACTCTATTTGGTAAAAAAAAGTTCTAAATAGAGTTTTTTTGTATTTATTGTCGAAAAAATGTTTATTTTTTAGACCAAAATTAAGCAAAACCTCATTTGGAGTAGATTTTTATGAAGAAACAGATGTTGGCTCTCTGTGCCGCTGCCTTGATGATGACCGTTACCGGCTGTAACGACAAGATGGACCCGAACGACCCGCAGTCCGTGCGTAAGTACCTGACCAAGCAGCAGATTCCCTTCACCCCGAACCAGTTTGTTTCGTACGCCGCTAGTGGCGATACTGCCAAGATGACGATTTTCCTGCAGGCATCCTTCGAAATCGATGCTCCGGCAGACAACGGCAACAATGCCGTGGCCATTGCCGCCAACAAGGGCAACATGGTCGTGCTGAACTACCTGTTCGATCACGGTGCAAAGGCCGATGTCAAGAATGGCAACGGCGAAGCTGTGATTGACAATGCCGTGATGATGGGCAACAAGGAAGTGGTGAACCGCCTTCTGACCCAGCTCAAGGCCGAAGGTGCTGATCCGCAGACTCTTGGTACTGCAGTGCTACTCGCCGCAAAGACCGGTAAGGTCGATATGCTCGAAGTGCTCGCCGATGCCGGTGCTCCGCTCGATCAGCGCAGTGCAGATGGTTACCTCCCGATTCACTGGACGGTGAAGAATGGCCAGTATGACGCCATGATGTTCCTCATCAACAAGGGTGTCGACGTGAACGCCAAGTGCGGTCAGGGCTATTCTGTGCTCGACTGGGCGACCAACGAAGGCTATACCCGCCTGATCAAGGCCCTGAAGAAGGCCGGCGCCAAGAATACTCCGCAGTACTTCAAGGATTCCAAGAAGTAATTCTTGATTTTTACGCAAAATTCACGATTTTCTCACATGGAACCGTGGTCTAGTGGCCGCGGTTCTTTGTATTTTTCGGGTATGAAATTTCATTTGTTCTCTAAGATCTTTCTTTGTCTGTGCTTGGCGGGTGTGTTCTCGCAGGCGCAGGAAACGGTAGAGAGCGTCCGCCGCCAGATTAAGTCGGTGGAAGCTGAAACTGCTCGTGAAAAGTCTCTTCACGACGCCGAAAAGAAACGCCATTCCGAGTTTGTCGAGGTCGGGCGCAAGAAGGTGCAGGCACTTGCTTCGCAGAACAAGACTTTGAAGGCCGAAATCGATTCGTTGAAGGCTGAACTCAAGAACCTGGCCGATGCCCGTCAGAAGGCCATGGGTACGGTCAAGTACTTTGAAAACCGTAAGGCCAAGTACGGTGAATCGCTGGCGAAGGTGATTGATTCGTTGGTGCCGGTGTTTGAGTCGGACTTCCCTTACCGGAACGACGAGACTATCAAGAGTGTGCAGGAAATTGCGAACCAGCTGCATAAGGGACTCATCGAGGCTGATGACGGTCTCAACCGTACGCTCGAGGTTTTCTACGACCGAATCCGCCTCGGTTACACGACCGAAGTCTACAAGGGATTCCTGCAGGTGGATGCCCGCAACGTTCCCGGAACATTCCTGCGCTATGGTGCAGTGTCTTCTGTATTCGTGAGCAACGACGGCAACGACGTGCTCTGGCTTGCTCGGACAGGCGATGGTGGTTACAGTTGGAAGAATGTATCCGACGACTTGAACATGCGCTCGGTATTGAAGGATGTAATGAAGGTGGCCGAAGGAAAGACTGCTCCTAGGCTTGTGACGATTCCCGTTGCAATTCCGAAGGAGGGCAAGTAGATGAAAATTCAGAATTCGGAATTCGGAATGAGGAATGCGAAAGGTGGAATGGTGCTGTGTCATCCTGAGCGAAGCGCGAAGCGCGAAGTCGAAGGATCTAGAACTCGAATTTTACTTCCGTTATTAGTTGCTGCTTTTGCTCTTCTCGCGCCTCTTTCTTTTGCGCAGCAGAACTCCGATATCGATGCGGTGAAGAAACGTGCCGCGCTCAATAGCGCGAAGGCGGACCTTGAAGAAGCCCGCAAGAAGCGTGATATGGCCGTCGCTGCCCGCTGGAAGGACCGCGAAACGGCGAACCAGGAACGCGAACTCTTTAACGAGAAGTACAACGAAAGCAAGGAAAAGGTTGATGCCCTGATGTCGGAACGTGCGCGTCTGTTCGAGGATGTGCGTGTGGCCCGTGAGGACTTGGCGCAGGTCAAGTTGCAGGCAGAAAAGGCCCGTGCCGAATATCTGTCGCTTGCTGCAGGCCCCGAACGCCTGGAGACGCTTTCGAAGTTTGCAGAACAGGGAATTCCCTTCAAGATTGCGGAACGTGTCGAAGCGCAGAACAAGGTGAAAAAAGAAATGGGCCTTTACCGCGACGATCCGGTGCGCATTGCAAAATCGCTATTGAACGTGGCGCAGGGTGAACTTGCCTTTACGCGTGAAATCCAGCTGGAAGAAGCGGAACTCGTTTTCGGGTCTGCCGTGGCGAAGGGTAGCCGTTTGCGACTGGGTGGCCTCTATGCGATGCAGATGGCCAATGCCGTCGATATCAATGGCTTGCATCCGGCGGCGTTGATGCTCCCGGTGGCGGGCGAGAAGAAGCGTGCCTTCAGCTGGCAAGAAAACTTGACTCCCGATACGAAGTCTGAAATCAGCAAGGCCTTTGCGAACTCGAAGGATTCCGCTTATTCGATGTTGCCGGTCGACGTTCTCTTGAGTACGGAACTTTCGTCGGAAATGGCGAGCCATCAGGAAAAGACTTGGAAGGATGAACTCCGCGAATTCTTCAAGAACGGCGGCATTTTGATGTATCCGATCGTGACTCTGTTTGCGCTCGGTCTGTTGGTTGCGCTGTGGCGTTTCGTGTGGCTCATGGTGGTGGGCTTCGGTGGACTTTCGACAAGGCGCTGCATCAAGGCCCTGAAGAAGGGCGATATCGATACGGCCCGAAAATTGTCTGCAAAGGCTCACGGCAAGGTGGGCAAGGTGCTCAAAACGGTGCTTGCCAAGAATTACGCAGGCCGCGAAGGAGCCGAGAAGGCTCTCGAAGAATTGTTCAGTGCCGATGTCCCGAAACTGGAATCTGGCCTTACCTGGATTTCTGTGTTTGCGGCGACCGCTCCGTTGCTCGGTCTCTTGGGTACGGTGATGGGTATGATTGAACTTTTCGACGTGATTACGATGCATGGAACTTCTGACCCGAAGCTTTTGGCGGGCGGTATTTCGATTGCTCTTGTCACGACGGAGGCGGGCCTGATTGTGGCGATTCCGCTGCAGCTGATTCATACCTTCTTGATGAACCGTGCCGATGCCTTGCGCTCCCGCATGGAAAGTGCCGGTCTCACTGTGCTGAACGCCCTCTGGATTAAGGAAAAGTAGTTGGAAGCCGTTAATCAAATATCGGTTATCGAAGCGGCCATGGCCATCGTGTTTCGCGGTGGCTGGGTGCTTGCCCCTATATTTATTCTGGGGTGGTTCGGCTGGTTTTTGATGATTGAACGCTACGGCTATTACTTTATGCTGAGGGGCGGAAACGTGAATGGCCTCGGCGGATTCTGGCGCACCCTTAAAAAGAACGGTGAAGAGGCCGCCTTCAAGAAATTGGAACGCCGTCGCTACGGTTATTTCTATGCGCTCGCTTCGGATGTCCGCAGGTATCGCGATCAGGGACCTGTTGCGGTTCGCAATGCGATGGAAGAAACGCGCCACCGCATTTCGGTGAGCTTGTCCAGGTCGCTGCGGACGATTTCCACTTGTGCGGCGATTGCCCCGATGCTTGGCCTTCTGGGTACGGTGTCCGGCATGGTGCATACTTTCGAGACGATTCAGCTTTTCGGTTTCGGAAACCCGGTGCTGTTGGCTGATGGCATTTCCGAAGCTTTGCTCACGACGCAGGCGGGGCTTTTGGTGGCATTCCCGCTGATGCTTGCCTACAACTTCTTGGCGGGTCGCGTTGAAAATGTCGAAAAACAGGCGTGGAGTGAAGCCCTTAAGTACGAGTCCTATGTGTTTTCCGCTGATGAAGAAAATAACGAGACAGATGAGTCTGCCCAAAGTCATCCTGGAAAGCGCGAAATTGCGTTCGGAACTGAAAGGAGCAACGCAACTAAAACATCCTCCCAAAGTCATCCTGGAGTGAGTGGAACGAGCGACGGGATCCATAGTGAAAATTCTGAGGTGAAATAATGAGTTTTATTCGTAAACGTTCGCAGGACGCAGGAAAGATAGACGTGTCGCCGATGCTCGACATGGTCTTTATCCTGCTCATCTTCTTTATCGTAACCTCGACTTTTACCCGCGAGACGGGCGTTGACGTGACCAAGCCCAAGGCCAGTTCGGCGAAGGACTTGGCGAAGGAAAGCATCTTGATTGGTGTGACGCGTCAGGGCACGATTCACATCAACGAGACTCAGGTGAACCTGACGACGCTCAACACGGTGCTGCGCCAGATGATGGCCGAAGCGCCTGACCGTCCGGTGATTATCGTGAGTGACCGCGACGCTCCTAACGGAGTCGTGGTGGATATCCTCGATGAATGTAACTTGGCCAAGGTCCGCAAGGTTTCCATCTCGGCAAATAAGGAGGAGTAAGAGGAACTTAGCATGCTCGTTTCACTCGCTTTGAGCGATGAGGTCGCCTTGCAAGCAAGGCTCTGGGCTAAAGATGGTGCCAATAGCGCGATACTGAAAGCTCAAAGGACCATAGGTCCGTGCTCATACCTCAAAGGGCGATGCCCGACCCCATACCTCGTAGTCTTATGATTGATTTTTTCGCTAAATATTTCCGCTTCCCGCTGGCATTCGTGCTCTCCTTTGTGGTGAGCGCGGTGTTCTTCCTTGCGATTCCGGTCATCAATACGCTGTTCTTCGATAAGGGCGTCAAGACGGAAAAGGAACTGGAGTCGGTGACGGAAGTCGAAGTTCTCGTAAGCGAAAAGAAGCCCGAGGTCAAGCAGAAGGTGCTGCGGACCGTGATGAACCCGAACCCGTTCAAGATTTCGGCGAACATGGGCGTGTCCCGTAGCCAGAATTTCCAGATGGACCTGTCGCTTGCACGCGGTGCCGCAGGTGATGGCGTGGCCGTAGGGACGGGCTCGATGGAGAATGTCGTTTACGAAGCGGGCGAGGTGGATGAACAGGCGCAGGTATTGCGTGAAATCCAGCCGAAGTTCCCCGAGAAGGCGAAGCGTATGGGCGTTTCGGGTTATGTGAAGGTCTTGATTGTGATTGACGTGTATGGCGACGTGGCGCAGGCCCAGGTGCTTACGCAGGAACCGCCCGGATATGGATTTGACAACGAAGCCTTGAAGGCCGTAAGACAGTGGAAGTTCAGCCCTGCGCAGCTGGGCGGTTTCCCCGTGGCGCAGAAAGCCACAAAGGAGTTCCGCTTTGTCAATTAGATTAGACGAAAGAACGGGCTTCGCCCTACAGACGAAAGACGAAAGAGGTTTGAGACGGAATTCTCTCGTCTCTCGTCTCTTGTCTCTCGTCTTGATTTTATTTTATGCTATTCCTCTTTTCGCTGCTGAAGACTATTTCTTCAAGGCGAACGAGTTGTACGATCAGGGAAAATATAAGGAAGCAGTGCCTCTGTACCGTGCGGCGATTGACGAAGGCCGCTACGAACCTTTCGCCTGGTTCAACTTGGGAAACGCCTTGGTTCAGCTTGACCGTAAGCAGGTGGCGATGGTGGCCTACAAGCGCACCGTGGAACTCCTGCCGAATTTCGAGAAGGCCTGGATGCTCCTGGGCGACCTCTACTATTTAGGGGGCGACGTGGGCGAGGCCATTGCTGCTTATAACCGCGCCATTGAACTCGGCGTGGAATCGGACCATGTGCATTTTGCTTTGGCGGAATGCTACCTGAAGGGCCGCGACTGGACGCTTGCGCAGAAGAATTTTGAACGTGCCCTGCAGCTGAATCCGGACCGAATGGATGCGTGGTACGGCCTTGCCGAAGTCTACGAAAAGCTCGGTGACTATGAGTATGCCATCAAGACGCTTCAGAATGCGCTTCAGATGACGGCTACCGCAGGTGCCGATGTGCACTTTACCATGGCCTACTATTACCGCAGCATGGATTCTACGCGACAGTCCCTGAACGAGATGGAAAACGGACTCTTGATGGATCCGGAAAATGTCTCTGCCCGCCGCTACCTTGCGCAGATGTACGTGCAGAACAATTCTCCGTGGATGGCCATCTTTACGCTCGAAGAAGGTCTCCGTCACAATAAGGGAAAGGCGGACTTGAACCTAGATTTAGGACAAATTTACTTTACCCAGAAACGCTACGACGAAGCCTTTGATTGCTATATGAGGGCTTGGCTTGCGGGGAATTCGCAGGGACGCATCGGTGCCGAAAATGTAGGCCACGTTTTCTCGAATGCGGGTGATACCGAAAAGGCCGAGAATTTGTACAAGCGTATTCGCGAAAAGAAATAATCGCGATATTCCCTAATATATTCTATATTTGCTTGTATGAAGGGTTACAAGAGTTTTATTATGTTGTCTGCGTTTTGGGCGCTTTCAGCATGTGGTGATACGGCATCTTCGAGTGCCGATGATGATTACGTCCTTAGATCGCCTACAGACGCCATCGAGGCTCCAATCAAGGATTATAGGGAAGACCGCGTTTATTACACGACGCAAATCGGAACGCAGGTCTGGTTCGAAGAAAACTTGCAGTACAAGGCTGATCCTAGCTGGTGCTATAACGATGCCGACTCTAATTGCGTAGAATATGGTAGGTTGTATGCTGGCGGACTGGAAAAACTTTGTCCTGAAAAGTTCCACGTCCCCTCGGAAGGTGAGTGGCGTGAACTGATTGACTATGTCAAGGTGACGAGGCCGGAAACGGATCCGATAAAAAGCTTGAAGGAATATTCTTGGCATCCGGGAGAAGGATTTTTTCATTTCCATCTTCGTGGCGCAGGGTATCGTTGGCTGGATGGTTCCTACCAGAAGATTGATGAAGAAGCCTACATGGCAACATCGCAATCCGGTTGTTATTTAAGGATCCTGCCGGATACAGATTACGACTTCGTTTGCGAGGATTCCATTGCGGGGTTCTCGGTGCGTTGCCTGATGGATTCGACCAATGCAAAGGATATGTTGCCCTCTTGCGGTTCGTCGAATAAGTATGAACTCGTTCACGAAGGCAATGGCTATTATGTTTGCGATGAAAAGGGATGGCGCCCCGCCAACAGGGCCGAATACAATGCTTACGGCAATAAGTGCGTAAACGGTGCCGTTGTCGAAGGTAATTTCTATCAGGACCATTATTATGACCGCTATATTTGCGATGGCGGTCTCTGGCGAGAAGCGACCGAAATTGAGCGCAATACATACGGAAATGAATGTGTCGCGGGAAGCTCCAAAATTATTAAGGGCGTTGTCGAAGATTTTAAGTATTTCATTTGTACGGATTCTGGATTCCGCAGGACGACCATGTGGGATTTCCAGAAGTTGGATTACCTGAATCCTTCGATTGCGTATGAAACACTCGTTGATGCTCGCGACCAAAAGAGCTACAAGACTGTTTCTTTGGGCACGCAAGTGTGGATGGCGGAGAACTTGAATTATGCGGATAGCGCAAGGACTCCGAACCTGAAGGGCAATAGCTGGTGCTATGAGGACAATCCGTCGAACTGTGAAAAGGTGGGACGTTACTACACTTTCTTGGCGGCAATGGATTTGGATGCGTCCTTTGCTGACGATAGTGTCGAATATCCGTTGGCATCCGTCAATCAGGGAATTTGTCCTGACGGGTGGCGTATCCCCTCCGAAGAGGACTGGAATACTCTTGTAACTTATATTCTGGCAACTTACGGAAAAGAGGCTAATGCGTGGTGGACGTCATCGATAACTGGTGATGTCATTCCGAATGATTACTATACGGTCCCTTATGCGATGAAGTCGGTTACGGCGTGGAATTTTGAAGCATGGACGGATCCCGCTAATGCGTCTGGATTTTCGGTTATTCCTGCGGGGCATAGGACCGATGAAGGTGAGTTTGTTGAAGTCGGAGAACGCGACGGATTTTGGCTGGCTTCGATACATAAGACGCAGTCCTTTATCGCAGGGGCCCCAGCGGGAATGGATCTTGCCAAATCAATCAGTGCACCTAGTGTTGCTGACATGAACACGTGGCAAATCACTGGTTGGAGCTATAACATGAAAATGCGAAAATCCGGATATCCTATTCGCTGCGTTAAAAATTAGCGGAGGTGTCGCTGCATTGAACGCAGCATGACCTTCAGGGATTTAGAAAAGAAAAAGGCACGGAAAAATCCGTGCCTTTTTCTAATGCTTGTCTTTGCCGAATTACAGCAGGCTTACGATCGTTGCGAACAAGTTGTCTGCCAGCGGGTTCGTTTCGAGGCCTTCGAATACGTTGAACTGGTTGAACATAATCTTGCCCTTGCCGAACGGGTAGAGCTGCAGGTCTGCACCGGTCTTGACTTCTCCTTCTTTCAGCGTGACGGAGCGGGCGAACACAGTGGCTTCGGGGAGTTCGTTCAGCGAGATGCTCGGCATGATGGCCGCCGCATTGTGGTCAAGAACGTGAGCTTCGCCAAAGACCGGGGCGAGTGCGGAACCCTTGGGCAGGTAGTGCAGGCTGAGTTCGTTTGCACCGGTGCTCCAGTGAGATTCAATGTTGCAATCGAACTGGTGACTCTGGTTCAGGTAGTCGATATCTTCCTGCGTGAGGTCGGAGAGCAGGAGCGTCTTGCCGCCGTTCTTCACGACGTCCACGAGCTTGTCGAGGATTTCGTCGGGCCAGGAGCTCAGGTTAGCCGTGAAGATAATCTGTTCGGGGCCGGTGAGGGCAGCGAGGGCGTCGCTCGATTCTTCGCTGTTGTCAAGGAAGCAGACCTTCTTCATGGCGCTCTTGACATCGGCTTCGGCGATAACGATCAAGTCTTCGTAGGAAGTATGGATTTCCTTGCCGTCGTTCTTGAGCGTAATCTGCAACTGGTACTTGCCTTCGTTGCGCGGTGCCATGGTCGTGTAGATGCCCATCTGCGTAAGGCTCGTCTTGCCTGCGGCTTCTTCCGGAGAAATCTTGTCGCAGGAAATTTCCTTGCCCTTTTCGTCAATCAGTCGGATTTCCACGGAAACGTCTTCGTAACGGCTGTTGTTCAGGAGCGTCACCTGGAAGCTGACTTCGCTCTGCGGAGCGACGACGTGTTCAAGTTCGCTGACGAGGGCGCGGCTCGGAGTCGTGATTTCCTTGATGAAGCTGTCGAAGCCCTTGCTTACGCGGTTTTCGTCGCACAGGCCGTAGAAGTCCGTGCCGCAGTCCGCCCACTGGTCCAGGAAGAAACCTGCAATCTGCGGGTTGCTCTGGAAGGCGGTAATCTGGTCGAGCTTGCTCTTCAGCGCGATGCGGTTTGCGTCGGCGATGAAGCTCTTGTAGTCCTTCCAGATAGAAAGGTCGCTTTCGACGAACGTCTCGATGTTCTTGATGAACGCCTTGATGTTCTTCTGAGCCTTGCCGCTGCGCGGGCCTGCGATGTTCGTCGCGTTGGCGGGCAGGAGCGTGTGGTTCTTCAGGGTCACGAGCATCTTGTTGTTGATGTCGCTTGCCACGTTTTCTTCTTCGTCCTGGAAGTGGCTGTCGCCAAGGCCCGTATCGGGAACGGACAGCGGTTCTTCGGCGTCGCGGTCGAAGCTGTGGGCGAGGTAGTGACTGTAGGCCGCATTCGGCGTCATGCGCGGATTGATGCGGAGCGTCGCGTAGGTCGAAATCTTGTCAACCGAGACGGGCAGGAGCTTGCCGGTATCCTTGCGGAAGTTGCCTTCGTTGTCGAGGTAGATACTGTTCAGGTTGCTGATAACCGGACGCGTCATGTCGACGGGGCTGATGGCGTTCAGGAGCTTGTTGCCGTTCTGCAACAGGAGCGTGCCGTTTTCGGCGCCCATGACCCAGATGCCGATGCAGGGGTGGTGGTGCTGTTCTTCGACGATGTCGTTGATCAGCTTCTTCACGATTTCGAGACCCTGCGGGGTAGACCTCATGGTGTGGATGGGGAATTCCTGGAAGACAATCAGGCCAATTTTGTCGCAGATGTTGAGTGCTTCTTCGGGAAGCGGTGCGCCGCAGGAACGGATGGCGTTGAAGCCTGCATTCTTGACTGCCTGCAGATCTTTTTCGAGCTTCGGGTTGTTGAGCGTCCAGAGGCCGCCTTCGCTCCACTGCTGGTTGTAGGTGATGCCCTGGATCTTCAGAATCTGGTCGTTCAGGTAGTAGTCTCCCTTGAGGCAGTCGAACTTGCGGAAACCGAAGGTGCGTACGACCGGGAACGCGTATTCGGCGCGCTTGATTTCCTTGCCGTCCTTTTCCTTGCCGGCCTTGATTTCCAGCTGGAATTCGATGGCGTAAAGGTTCGGGTGTTCAAGGCTCCACTGGAACTTGTGACGCTGCTGTTCCTTGACTTCGAATACGAAGCGCTGCGTCATGTTTTCCTTGTCGAGCTTGATGTTGTCCACGAAGTGCTCGTACACGTCGCCGTCGGGGTTCTTCATCAATACGCGGAGTCTGGTCTGGTAGTTGCGCGGGTTGTTGAAGCTGATGTCGCAGGCAACTCGCTGGGTGTCTGCATCGGGTTCAAGGCGCACGTCAGAAATAAAGGCGGTCGTGCCAAGAATCAGATCCACGTGACCGAAAATGCCGCCAAACGGGTATTGCTGCCACGGGAGGCCTACCGGCATTTCACTCGGGTGGGCGTAGCGGTCGTCGGCGCCGTCTTCGCTTTCGCGGCCGAAGTCGATACGGCCGTTGGTGGTACCCATGTTCGCGACACGGATGCAAAGGATGTTCTCTTCGCCGATTTTCAGCGCTTTCTGCGGTTCAATGATAAAGGGAGTGTAGGCTCCGAAATGAGTTCCGAGGAGCTTGCCGTTGAGCCATACGGTGGCGTGCGTTGCAATTCGTTCAAAACGGAGGAAAATACGCTTGGTGACTTGTTTTTCGTCTTCGATCGTGAAACGCTTGAAATAGAAGGCGCAATCTTGCGACATTAGGAGCTTGTCAAAGGCTTTTTCCCAGATATGGGGAACTTGTACAGTTTCTGTATCCTGGGGATAGGTGGCATACCAACGGTTGGAAATGCCGGCATCTTCAGTGTCCCACTTCATCTGCCAGTCGCCGTCAAGGCTCAAAATCTTGCTCATTCGAGTGTCCTTTATAGAAATTTGAGTGGAAATTTAGAAAAAGTAGCGGCTCGTGTCTTTACACGGAGTGGATTTTTTCTATATTTAGGGCCCCAATAGCAACCAAAAAAGGATTACAAAAATGTATTCTATTGTTGAAACAGGTGGTTTCCAGTATAAAGTCGAACTGGGTAAGGCCTACAAGGTCCCCACGATCGACGCCGCTGTTGGTTCCGAACTGGAGCTCAAGTCCGTTCTTCTTTTCGCAGGAAAAGAAGTGCAAATCGGCACCCCTGTCCTGAACGACGCCTCCGTGAAGGTCGAAGTGCTTGCTCACGGCAAGTATGACACCGTCATCGTTTACAAGAAGAAGCGCCGTACCCGTTACGAACGTCGTAACGGTCATCGTCAGGGCTATACCGAGGTGCTGGTTACGGAACTTCGCTCCGGCGCAGAATCCGCAAAGGTCGACTCCAAGGTTATCGAACGCAACCGCGCTCGCGTGGCTGCCCTCGCCAAGCAGAAGGTGCAGTCTGTGCCTCTGACTCGCAAGGAAAAGATTGCCCAGGGTCTCCCGAAGCCCGCCAAGGTCAAGAAGAACTCTCTGCGTAAGGCTAAGGAGGTATAATCCATGGCTCATAAGAAAGGTCAAGGTTCAGTACGTAACGGCCGCGACAGTAACGCCAAGTACCTTGGTGTTAAGAAGTATGCGGGCGAAACCGTCAAGGCTGGCAACATCATCGTTCGTCAGCGTGGTTCTCACTTCCACAGTGGCAACAATGTGGGCATGGGCAGGGACTTCACTCTGTTCTCCCTCATCGATGGCAAGGTGAAGTTTGAACGCCTCGATGCAAAGCGTCAGAAGGTTTCTGTCTACCCGGAAGAAAACTAATCGGTTTTGAATCGTTTAGAGCCGACGGTACCACAAGTACCGCCGGTTTTTTGTTTTATCCCGCTACTGCCTACTGTCTACTGCCAACTTCCTACTTCCTACTACTATTTTTTGCTATTTTATGTGCGTGATGCCCAAGTCCTTGCTGTACTATTTTTCCTTTGTGGCTTTCCTGCTTTCGTTGGCGGGAACCTTTTCTGCATGTTCCGACGACGACAGTTCTGCCGAGTTCCTTTTAAACCGTGAAATTTCGGACCTGTCGGTGATTCGCGAATGTGACAAGGACGCCGACAGCGGGGCCTATTGCTTCAAGGTGCGTTTCCGTTATCCGATCGATACGGACAAGCTCAAAAAGGTCTACATCTGGGTCGATGACGACGTCGTGGGCGATACCGCAAAGACCGTGAACGAGGACAAGCTTGCGAAGGCGACTACAAGCTTTGAGTATGCGTCCGGTTCGGCGAACTTGTTCGATACGGTGGATGTGACCCCTTATATCCAGGATTTCGTGGCGGAACGCTGCAGCCTGCTGGTGGCTTTCTATTGTGAGTATTCGAGTGGTCGTCCGGGTTCTGTACAGCGCGTCTATCTGCATTTCTGTGACGACATGGATCCCTCCCTGCTCGGCAACCTCCGTGATTCCGTATGGACGACGGGTATCCGCTTGAGGTGGTTGCGTCCTACTGACCAGACGGTTTACTACAAGCCGAATGAACTTTCGGGCCCGATTCTCGGTTATAACATTGTGTTGCATACCGACGACAAGGACGAAGACTTGCGTGACTTGAAACTTAGGGTCGAGACTCCCGACGGAGTTGATTCTACGGGCGGAACGCTGTTCAAGCGCCATGCAAGATATTATTCCAACAACGATTCGGTTTGGGTGGATACGGTTGCCCATAGTGCCGATTCCAAGAAGAACGAACTCCGTATCGCGATTTTTGATGGAAAGGGCTACAATGTCGATAATTCGGATTCCAACGAATTCCGTCTGATTATCGAGGGACTCCGTTCCGAAAGCGAATACTCGGTGGGGTACAGCTCCTGGGATACGAGCGGAAACTATTCGGGAACCGACGGCAACGCTGCCGCGTACGAGCTTATCTCGACGACCGATTCCGTGGCTCCGCTGATGGCGACGAAACTTTATATTGTTGAAGATACTTTGTATCCGGGAATGGCGCGTCTCGACAGCAACAACCATTTGCGCATCTTCTGGAACAGGAGCATTGACCCCTATACAAAACAACATGGCGTCGTGGTGGATTCCATTTTGCACATTCCGGATTCGTGCCTTTACTCGCTTTGCTATGATACCGTGAAAACCTATATGGTCGAGTATTGGGACGGCGTCGAAAAACAGTGGGTTGCCTACAGCAAGAAACTCGATGAGTCTGGCCGATATGGTACCCATTATGGCGTATCCGCTGATACCTTTGCGGTGTCTACGGTTGGGACGTTCGTGGCGGATACGATCCGCTGGGTGGCGCCTGGCGACACGCTTATTCTGCGAATCCGTTCTGTCGACAAGTCCGGGTATTTCTCTGCGGCCCTGATTGATACAGTCTATGTCTCGCCGGGTGCCTTGGCGAAGGAACTCGAATGCCCCGAAGGCTTTGTCGCGGTGCAGGCGTCTGATACGCTGAAGTTCTGTATGGAACGCACGGAACACCGAAACGATTCGGGCGCATTCGTGACGAACGTACTGCACTCCGAAGCTGTTGCAGCTTGCGAGGCAATCTCGGCGAGCGGCTTCAAGGTGAGTCTTTGCAACGAACGCGACTGGGAACTGGTGTGCCTTTCGGGCGGATCGCTTGCCTATGGTGTCATCCAGGATACTCTGGAAATGACGGACGTCCTGTTCAGGGATTGCAACGTGGCGACCAACGATTCCTCTCCGGCGTCGGACATAACGCTGCGTAATCCCCATTGCATGAATCCGATGGGCGTTCGCGACCTGCCGGGGCAGTATCAGGAGTGGGCGATGGGTCGCTCCGAAGATACCAGTGCTGTGATCAAGGGTGGATCTTACCTTGTCTTGAGTGGAATTGACCTTGAGACGCAGGCGCTTTGTACGAGACGCAGTTTCCCGGTATATACGCGTCTTGCCTATACGACGGATTCCATCTATCTGTATCGCGAAGGAACCAAGGTGGATACTGTGTTCAAGGCGGATACGTCGAGGACGTTGTACAAGGTGTTGACTCAGAAGGATTTCAAGGATTCGTTGCAGTTCTTTGACGTTCAGGATTCGAACGGCAATTCCATAGGAACGGATTATTCCCTGTATTCGGAATACAAGAAGGGCGGCGAGGAGTGGCTTGAAAAGATTGGCAACGGGATGAAGTACGTGCCCGACCATATCGAAGTCGTGTTCCTTACGGGCGAACGGATTTCTTACCGCGGCGCGGCGAATTTCTACAGGTCGCCGAGCATCGGATTTAGGTGCTGCGCATACAAGGAATAATTCGGATTTCGGATTTCGGAATTCGGAGTTGATTACAAATGGAATATCAAAATTATTTAAAGGTGGCTGAGGCGCTTGCTAAAGAAGCGGGCGCTCTTTGTCTTGAAATCCAGCAGAACCTGGGTGATGTCAAATATAAGTCCAAGAAAGATGTGGTGACTCGCGCTGATATCGCGAGTGAGAAACTGATTGTGGATGGTCTCCGCAAGGCGTTCCCTGAACATTCGATCCGTACCGAAGAGGCGGGAGTCATTGAAGGCTCGGATCCGCGTTACCGCTGGATTATCGACCCGGTGGACGGTACGGTGAACTTTAGCCGTGGTATTCCGCTGTGGGGCATTTCGATCGCGCTTCACTTTGAAGGTAAACCGCTGGTAGCGGTAGTGAACTTGCCGAAACTTGGCGAGCTTTTTACGGCCGTGAAGGGCGGGGGAGCGTTCATGAACGGTAAGCGAATTCACGTGAGCGATGAATCTGACCCGGTGCACGCCATCGTCAGTAACGGTGACTTTAACGTGGGTGTCGCTGAAAAGATCAATGCGCAGAACTCGAAGAACTTCGCCCGCGAGGCGGAAACTTTCGAACGCGTGAAGTGTCTAGGATCGGCGGTGATCGAAGGCTGCTTTACGGCCTGTGGTCGCATTGACTGCTTCGTGATGACGATGAGCTACCCTTGGGATATTGCGGCGATTGCCCTCTTGGTGGAAGAAGCGGGTGGAAAGTCGACGCACATCGACGGGACCCCGATGCAGTTCGTGGACGCCGAACAGGTGATTTTTTCGAATGGGATTCTCCACGAAACACTCATCAAGACAGTAGAATAAAACCCTTTTGTCATTCTGACGCCCCTTTGTCATCCCCGACCTGGTCAGGGATCTTTGTTTTAATGGTAAAAAGAAATTTACTTTCTGTCGTTAAAACTTAAAACTTACAAAAATGTAAACTTTTTACTCGGTATGCCTTCAAATTTAACGAAAAAAGGCAATTTTGAAAACTTGCAAAATACTAACTTACAAAAATGTAAGTTTTTGAAGATTTTTGCCGATTTTTCACTTTTTGTGATAGCTGTTTGCTATTTTTACACCCGTTGAAAACTTAAACAATCAAAACTCTCAACGGAGATATATAAAATGGCAATCAAGAATGCTTACCTTCAGAAAGTCTATGACAAGGTCGTCGCCCGTGATCCGGACCAGGCCCTCTTCCACCAGGCTGTCCGCGAATTCCTCGAATCCCTCGATCCGGTCCTCGAACAGGACAAGTCTTGGGAAACCAACGGCGTGATCGACCGCCTCGTCGAACCGGAACGCGTGATCACTTTCCGCGTACCTTGGCTCGATGACAAGGGTAACGTTCAGGTCAACCGTGGCTACCGTGTTCAGTTCAACTCCGCTATCGGTCCTTACAAGGGCGGTATCCGTCTCCGTAACGAAGTGACGCTTTCTATGCTGAAGTTCCTCGGCTTCGAACAGATCTTCAAGAACAGCTTGACCACGCTCCCCATGGGCGGCGGCAAGGGCGGTTCCGACTTCGATCCTAAGGGCAAGAGCGACAACGAAGTGATGCGTTTCTGCCAGTCCTTCATGACTGAACTCTGCAAGCACGTCGGTGCCGACACGGACGTTCCGGCTGGTGACCAGGGTACTGGCGCTCGCGAAATCGGTTACATGTTCGGTCAGTACAAGCGCATCCGCAACGAATTTGTGGGCGTTCTCACCGGTAAGGGTCTCTCCTACGGTGGTTCTCTCGCTCGTACCGAAGCTACCGGTTACGGCCTCTGCTACTTCACTCGCGAAATGCTCAAGGACCTCGCTAACGACTCCTTCCAGGGCAAGACCGTTGTGATTTCCGGTTCCGGTAACGTTGCTCAGTTCGCATGCCAGAAGGCTACTCAGCTCGGTGGTAAGGTCGTGACCATGTCCGACTCCAACGGCTACATCTACGACCCGAACGGCATCAACCTCGACATCGTTCTCGACCTCAAGAACGTGAAGCGCGCTCGTATCAGCGAATACGCTAAGCTCGTTCCGGGTTCTGAATACCACGAAGGTTCCAAGGGCGTTTGGACGGTCAAGTGCGACATCGCTCTTCCGTGCGCTACCCAGAACGAACTCGACCTCGAAGGTGCCAAGGCCCTTATCGCTAACGGCGTGAAGGCTGTTGCTGAAGGTGCAAACATGCCGTCTACTCCGGAAGCTATTGAAGCCTTCCAGAAGGCTGGCGTTCTCTTTGGACCTGCCAAGGCTGCAAACGCTGGTGGCGTGGCTACCTCCGGTCTCGAAATGTCCCAGAACTCCGAACGTCTCTCCTGGACCTTCGAAGAAGTGGACAAGAAGCTCGAAGGCATCATGAAGAGCATCTACGCCGCTGCTTCCTCTGCCGCTGTCAAGTACGGCCAGAAGGGCAACCTCGTTATGGGTGCAAACATCGCCGGCTTCCTCAAGGTTGCCGATGCCATGAAGTGGCAGGGCGCGGTGTAATCAAGGCTGTCATTCCGGCCTCCGTGCCGGAATCACCTTTAAAAAGTTCTCGGTCTCGAAAGAGCCGAGGGCTTTTTTAATTTGGAATAAAAAAATTACATTAGTTTGTCTTTTGCGTTTTTTGAGTATATATTGCTTGGTAAGAGGTGAAAATGAGAATCCAGGCGATATTTTTGGCGGTGTTTTTGGGCGGGAGTGCGTTAGCATTTGCGCATGTCGAAAAAATGCCCGACTTTAAGGACAAGCGCGATGGGCGAGTCTACAAGACGGTGCAAATTGGCGATCAGCGCTGGTTTGCGGAGAATTTGCGGTTTAACATCAAGGGGAGCTGGTGCTACGACAAGAAAGACTATAATTGCGAAAGGTATGGCAGACTCTATGATTGGGCGATGGCCATGAGGATGAGCGATTATTACAACAGCCATTCCATCAAGAAATTTGATTTCTCAAAATTGAAACCGGGACAGTACCATGATGCGTGCCCGGTCGGATGGCATGTGCCGACAAACAAGGACTGGTATAAACTCAGGTACTTTGTCGGTAAAAAGGGAATTAGCGATGGCGTGGGTATCAGCCTGAAATCAAGTGAATTGTGGGAGAGGGAACTCCGTATTCCGGCGGGGTCCGATGAATTTGGATTCAACGCCATTCCTGCAGGCGTCAAGCAACCTTATAGCGGGTTTATGGATTTGGGCCGAACGACGCAGTTTTGGTCTTCAAATGAGATTGATGACGGTGGAGCTTATTATTGGAACCTGATGTATGATTCAAGAACTTTAGAAAAGGTTTATTCAGGCAAGGATGACGGAATTTCTATCCGATGTGTAGAAGATAAATTATACGAAGTCAAGGAACCTCCTCCGCCGCCACGCAAGGTGGTTCCGCAGGTGGTAAAGGTGCAGAATAAGGTGCTTCGGACTGTTCACATTGGTGACCAGGTTTGGATGGTCGATAACTTGAATGTGAATGTGCCGGGAAGTTTTTGCTATGAGTACAAGGAAGAAAATTGTGAAAAATATGGCCGGCTTTATCCGTGGACCGTGGTAATGAAACTTGATGAAAAGTTTTCTAAAACGGTTGCGCGAGATTCTGTTATGAAACGCAAGCCGAGAGGAATTTGTCCGAATGGTTGGCATATTCCGACGGTTTTCGATTTTCAGAACTTGATTGCGTATTTAAAGGATATTGATGATGCCGTAGGTGCGGGAACGAATTTGCGTGCACGCGAAGGATGGCAAGAAAGCGACGATGTCCTGTTGGGGGAGGACGGTTTTGGATTTACGGGGCTTGCCGCAGGATATCGCGATACGATGGGTGTCTTTGTGGGTCGGGAGTTCTTTACGGGTTTCTGGTCTGGGACCGAGGGGGATTCCCTGCGGGCTCTAGCTTGGACTTTGCCTTATGATAATGATGATTTTGTGATGGAGTCTGCAATGAAGGACAATGCTTATTCTGTGCGTTGCCTGATGGATCCGCCGGATGACGATGAATTGTACGACAGTGCATCGCTTACGGATATTCGCGATGGAAATCGTTACAGGACGGTTGCTGTTGGTGAAGAGGTGTGGATGGCCGAAAATTTGCGCTTTGCAGCCCTAGGGAGTTTCTGTTACGAGGACAAGGATAATCGTTGTCGCAATTATGGGAGACTTTATCCGTGGCATGTGGCGATGCGTCTTCCGGAAGATTTTATCGAGAGTTCGCTAGACAGTGCTTCGCTAGAAGCGGTTGCGCAGGATCATCAGGGGATTTGTCCTGATGGTTGGCATATTCCGCGGCAAGAAGAATGGCTGCGTCTTGAAAAGTACGCTGTTGGCTTGCGCAAGGGATTGGGGGCGGCGCTGAAAAGCCGTGATGGCTGGGTGCAGGGCGGAGAACCTGTAAACAATGCGAGCGGATTTAACGCACTTCCTGCAGGAAGCCGCTATATTGATGGCGAGTATGCCGAACTGGGGTCAAGTGCTTATTTTTGGGCTGCCGAAGGTGGCGCCGGTATGGGTGCCGTTTATTGGAACTTGATTAATTCCAAGGATGATTTTGCAACGGCGGAAGATTTTGAACACTCCGCATTTTCGCTTAGGTGCGTGAAAAATAAGACGGGGAGCGCCAAGGCTCCCGAGTCTGCAAGATAGGCTAGAATAAACTAATCTGTTCGCCAGCGTTGGTTGCGCCCTTGGTGTCGGCACTACCAGTGGGATTTTCTTTTCCCTCGGTTGTCGTTTCGTCTGCGTTGGCGGCAATCTGCGCCAAAAGCCACGTTTCGTCGTGCACGGGGATTCCGAGTTCGTTTGCCTTGGTGAGTTTGCTTCCGGCGGCTTCGCCCGCGAGGACCCAGCTCGTTTTCTTGCTTACGGAGCCCGATACCTTGCCACCGTTCTCTTCGATAAGCTTGCGGGCTTCGTCGCGGTCCATGCTCGGGAGCGTTCCGGTGATGACTGCGGTCTGCCCCTGGAAAAGCGTCTTTACGACGCCCTTGAATTCGGTGGGGCAGCCGAGGGCTACCAGTTCATCGATTTCTTGCGTGTAACGTTCGGTGTGGAAGAAGTCGTAGACGGATTTCCCGATGCGTTCGCCCACGTCGGTCACATTCTGCAAATCCTCTACGGTTGCCGTGCGGATTTTTTCGAGAGTGCGGAAATGCTTCGCGAGGTTTCGGGCACTGGTGCGGCCCACGAATCGGATGCCGAGGCCGTGCAGCAGGTTCTCGAGGCTGCGTTCCTTGGAGGCGGCAATAGCGTCGAAGACGTTTTTGGCGCTCTTCTTGGCCATGCGCTCCTGCGATTCGAGGTCTTCGAGCGTGAGGCGGTACAGGTCGGGTATGCGCTTGATTTTTCCTGTGGAAATCAGGCTTGCGATAAGGGCGGGGCCGAGGTTCTCGATGTTCATGGCCTCGCGGCTCACGAAATGTTCGAACAGGCATTGGACTTGCGCCGGGCAGTGCATGTTTTCGCAGCGCAAAATCACTTCGTCGTCGATGTGGGAGAGCGGTTCTCCGCAAACGGGGCATTTTTCGGGGGCGGTCACGGGGACGGCCCCCGCCGGGCGGAGCTCCTTCTTGACGTCGGTGATTTTCGGGATGATTTCGCCGCCCTTCTCGACGCCGACGGTGTCGCCGTAATGCAGGTCCAGGCGCGAGACTTCGTCGAAGTTGTGGAGGGTGGCGCGCTTGACGGTGGTGCCCGCGAGTCGCACGGGGGCGAGGTTTGCCACGGGTGTGACGGCCCCGGTGCGGCCCACCTGAAATTCTACAGAAAGGAGCGGTGTGTAAGCGCGCTCGGCCTTGAACTTGTAGGCGATGGCCCAGCGCGGGCTCTTGCTCGTGGTACCGAGGGCGCGCTGCATGGCAAGGTCGTTCAGCTTTACGACCATACCGTCAATTTCGAAGGGGAGGCTGTCTCGGCTTGCTCCAATCTGCTCCGAAATCTTCATGATTTCTTCGGTATTGTCTGCGGTCCAGTAGTCGTTCGTGTGGAATCCGAGTTTCTTGAGTTGCTGCAGGTTCTCTTCGTGCGTCTTGTTGTTGCTCTGCGGAATGTGGTAGGCAAAAAAGCGCATCGGGCGCGTCTTGCATTCGGCGACGCTCTTGAGCTTGAGCGAACCCGAAACGGTATTGCGCGGGTTCTGGAAAATCTTCTTGCCTTCCAATATGAATTGCTCGTTCAGGCGTTCGAAGGCTTCGCGCTCCATGTAGACTTCGCCGCGGACTTCGAAAGTGCCCTGCGGGATTTCGCTCGGGTCAATCTTCAGTTTTTTCGCGTCCAAGGTTTCCGGAATGTCTGCAATCGTGAGTGCGTTCAAAGTAACGTCGTCGCCCTGGGCACCGTCGCCGCGGGTGGCCGCTTGCTTCAGGCGACCGTTTTCGTACACAATGGAGAGCGAAACGCCGTCGATTTTCCGCTCGCAAATCCACTTATGCGAAATGGTTGAGGTTCTCGCCAAGGAATGCCCTGGATCCCCTCCATCGCTATGCTCTGTCGAGGATGACATAGGGGGAGGAGTCATCCTGGAGCCGGAGGCGACGGGATCCAGATCAGCGATTCCTTCTTCCGCGGCTTTCACGAACTCCGCCATTTCTTCGGCGCTGTACACGTTCGCGATGCTGAGCATGGGCACCGCGTGTGCGACCTTCGCAAAGTCGTTCGTCAAGTCGCTGCCGACCCGCTGCGTGAGCGATGCATTGCCGCGAAGTTCCGGATACTTCGCTTCGAGTTTTTCCATCTCCTTGAGCCCGAAGTCGAAATCCTGGTCGCTCATGGGGGAGACGCCTTCTTTATAATATAGGCGGCTCGCTTCTTCCAGTTGTTTTTTCAGCTCAAAATAGCGTGTGCGGTCAATGTCTTTCTGGTCCATCGTCAAAATTACTCGGGTCGGATAGGTGCGTTTTTATGGAAATGTAGAAAAAGGACCTTCTGAGGAGGGGCGTTTCGACTGTCAGGTCGTTCTAGTACCACAATTTACGAAAAATGTAAATGCTGATTTTTGTTTTACAAAATTTGAAATTTGAAAATTTGCTGAACCGTCGTTAAAAATTGCTGTTTTACATTTTTGACCATATTTTCAATAATTGACGGGACGTTTTACACGTTTGGCACGGTTTTTGCATAAACAGAGCGCAAAAAACAAGAAAAGGAATTTTATGAACGCTCAAGCACTTTACGATCCGGCCAACGAACACGACGCCTGCGGTGTCGGCCTGGTCGCCAATATTAATAATGTCGCCTCGCACCAGATTGTGCTGCAGGGTATTACGGTCTTGAAAAGGCTCATGCATCGCGGTGCGACTGGTGGCGACCCTGAAACGGGTGATGGCGCCGGCCTTTTGCTTTCGATGCCGCACAAGTTCTTCCGCAAGCTGTACCCGACACTTCCGGAACGCTACGGTGTTGCGATGTTCTTTGTCGAAAATATGCTCGAAGCTTCTGCGTTTGACGCAAAGATCAAGGAAATTGCCGAGGCCGAAGGCGTGAAGGTGCTGAACTTCCGCGAGGTGCCGGTGAATCCCGAAAAGATTGGCCGCACGGCCCGCGAAACCTTGCCGCATATCCGCCAGGTGTTCTTTGACGGGACTGCGTTTGAAAACGACGGTGCGTTTGATATTAAGTTGTATGTGGTTCGCCGCCTGATGGAAAAGGCTTGCAATGGCTTGTACGTTTGCAGTTGCTGCCGCCGTAGCATCGTCTATAAGGGTCTGCTTCTGGCGAGCCAGATTGAAGGCTTCTACAAGGACCTGAACGATCTCGATTTCGAGTCCCCGATTGCTCTTGTTCACCAGCGTTATTCTACGAATACTTTCCCGACCTGGCCTTTGGCTCATCCGTTCCGCTACCTCGCTCATAACGGCGAAATCAATACGCTGCGCGGTAACCTCAACAGCCTGCGCGCTCGCGAACCGCACCTGAAGAGCGAAATTATCGGTGATGACTTGCAGAAGCTTTTGCCGCTTGTTCCAGGTGGTCAGAGCGACTCGGCTAGCCTTGACAATATGTTTGAGCTTCTCGTCGCTGCGGGTCGTAGCCTTCCGCATGCGATGATGATGCTCATGCCGCAGGCCTGGGGCCAGAAGCATTACTTGGGCCGCGACGTGCGTGGCTTCTTTGAATATGAATCCATGCTTATGGAACCGTGGGACGGTCCGGCCGCCGTGGCGTTCAGCGATGGCGTGAATGCGGGTGCAATCCTCGACCGCAACGGCCTCCGTCCGGCGCGTTACACTCTGTGTAAGGATGGCCTTTTCGTGATGGCTTCCGAAACGGGCGTGCTTGACTTGCATGACGACGAAGTCGAAGAAAAGGGCCGCCTGAAGCCGGGTGAAATTATCTACCTCGACCTCGAAAACCACCGTATTTTGAAGAATGCCGAAATGAAGGCTCAGGTGGCGCGTAGCAAGCCTTACCGCCGCTGGGTTGCCGAGAACAAGATGAGCGTTCGCGGGCTCTTCAGTGAAATCAATCCGTCCGACGTTCCTGACGACATTCTGGTGCAGCAGAAGCGCTTCGGATATTCTGCCGAAGATCTCTCCATCATTTTACAGCCGATGGCCAAGAACGGTGCAGAGCCGATTGGTTCCATGGGTAACGACGCCGCGCTGGCCGTGCTTTCGGACAAGCCGCAGCCGCTGTTCAACTACTTCAAGCAACTGTTCGCCCAGGTGACGAACCCGCCGATTGACCCGATTCGCGAAGAGCTCGTGATGAGCCTTACGACCTACATCGGTAACCACGGCAACATTCTGGAAGAAACTCCGGAGCAGGCGCACCTCATCAAGATTCCGCGCCCCATCGTGACGGAAGATGAAATCCGCCGCTTTGAAAATATCGGCGACAAGGCGTTCAAGGCGAAGGTGCTCAAGATGCAGTTCCCGCTGGGCGGTGACGGTTCCGTGCTGGAAGCGGCGCTCCAGAACTTGGCCGGCGATGCCGTGCGCGCCGTGCAGGACAACTACGATATTATCGTGCTTTCGGACAAGAATATTGACTGGGGCTACGTGCCTATACCTTCGCTCTTGGCGACGGCTTGCGTGAACCGCGCCCTGGTGGAAGCGGGTGTTCGCCCCGAAATCGGCCTGATTGTGCAGAGCGGCGAAGTCCGCGAAGTGATGCACTTTGCGTTGCTTCTCGGTTACGGTGCCACGGTCATCAACCCGTATCTCGCTTTCGAGAGCATTACCAACATGTGCCACAACGGCGACCTGGATGTGGATCCGGTGACGGCTGCTGCAAATTATGTAAAGGCTGTCGATAAGGGCCTGCTGAAGATTATGTCAAAGATGGGTATTTCTACCCTCCGCAACTACCGCAGTGCACAGATTTTCGAAGCCGTGGGCCTGAACCACGAACTCATCGAGAAGTTCTTGCCGGGTACCGCAAGCCGCATCGAAGGTATCGGCCTCGAAGAGATTGCCCGTGAAGTGGGCGAGCGTCAGAAGATTGCCTTTGCCGATGCAAGCAAGGTCTTGCAGTCGGGCGGCCAGTATGCATTCCGCAAAGAAGGCGAGAAGCACCTGTGGACTCCGCAGTCCCTTGCTGCATTCCGCCAGGCGGTGCAGGGTGGCGACTATGAGAAGTTCAAGGTCTATAGCAAGCTGATTAACGACCAGTCTGAACGTCAGGCGACTTTGCGCGGACTATTCAAGTTCAAGAAGGCGACCCCGATTGACATTAGCGAAGTCGAATCTCGCGAATCGATTATCCATCACTTTGTGGCGGGTGCAATGAGCTTGGGTTCCTTGAGCCCCGAAGCTCACGAGACTATTGCTATTGCCATGAACCGCATCGGTGCCATGAGCAACTGCGGTGAAGGTGGTGAAGACCCTGACCGCGATACTCCGGCCGCAAACGGCGATATCCGTAGCTCTGCCATCCGTCAGATTGCTTCGGGCCGCTTTGGTGTGACCATTGACTACCTGCGCCATGCAAAGGATTTGCAGATCAAGATGGCCCAGGGTGCAAAGCCCGGTGAAGGTGGCCAGCTGCCGGCTCATAAGGTGAACGAGTTCGTGGCACGTATCCGTCACTCTATCCCGAACGTGTCGCTGATTTCTCCTCCGCCGCACCATGATATTTACTCTATCGAAGACCTTGCTCAGTTGATTTATGACCTGCGCAACGCCAACCCGAAGGCCCGTGTCTCTGTGAAGCTCGTGTCTGAAGTGGGCGTGGGTACGATTGCCACGGGTGTCGCCAAAGCTCATGCCGACGTGGTGCTGATTTCCGGTCACGATGGCGGTACGGGTGCATCTCCGCTCACTTCCATCAAGCATGCCGGCCTCCCGTGGGAACTCGGTATTGCCGAAGCGGAACAGACGCTGGTACTCAACGATTTGCGCGGACGAATCAAACTCCAGGTCGATGGCCAGCTCAAGACGGGCCGTGACGTGGTGGTGGCCGCCCTCCTCGGTGCCGAAGAATTCGGTTTTGCCACGAACCTGCTGGTAAGCCTTGGCTGCGTGATGGACCGCAAGTGCCATACGAACCAGTGCCCCATGGGAATCGCTACGCAGGATCCTGAATACCGCAAACGTTTTGCAGGCAAGCCCGAATACGTAGAAAACTTCCTCTACTTCATTGCCGACGAAGTCCGCGAGATCCTCGCAAGCCTTGGCCTGCGCTCGTTGGCCGAAGCCTGCGGCCGTAGCGACCTCCTGGAACGCGACGAGGCAATTGCCTTCTACAAGGCTCACAACCTCGACTTCTCCAAGATTTTCGAAACTGTTGATGGCGGCATCAAGTCCTTCGACAAGGACTTCGTGAAGGAAGAACTGGTGAATTTCGACCGTCGCGAACTCCTGCCGTTCGTGGCCGATACGCTCAAGACTGGCAAGGCCGTGGAACTCTGCACGGTGGTGCACAACGTTGACCGTACGGTGGGTACGGAACTTTCCGGCGAAGTGGACGAACACTTTGGCGTGAAGGGCCTCCCCGAAGATACCATCAAGGTTCACTTGCAGGGTGTCGCGGGTCAGAGCTTCGGTGCCTTCCTTGCTCCGGGTGTTACGCTTGACCTCGAAGGCGAAGCGAACGACTTTATGGGCAAGGGCCTCTCGGGCGGTAAGATCATCGTGCGTCCGCCTAGCAATGCAAGCTTCAAGGCTGAAGACAACGTGATCGCAGGTAACGTCATCGGTTACGGTGGTACCTCGGGTAAGATCTTTATCAACGGTCTTGCTGGTGAACGCTTTGGTATCCGTAACTCGGGTATGCTCCTCGTCAGCGAAGGCGTGGGTGACCATGGTTGCGAATACATGACCGGCGGTAGGGTAGTCGTGCTTGGCCGCGTGGGCGTGAACTTCGCTGCTGGTATGACGGGTGGCTTTGCCTACGTGTACGACGAGACGGGTCACTTTGACTTGAGCTGCAACGTGGATTCTGCCGACCTTGAAAGTGTGCTTCCGGGTACCGAGAGCGAAAGCGAACTGCTCGATATCATCAACCAGCACGTCCAGGCGACGGGTAGCGAGAAGGGCAAGCGCATTCTCGAGAACTGGAATAGCGAACGTCCGAAGTTCGTGAAGATATTCCCGGTGGATTACAGGAACGCGTTGGCGAAGAAGGGTTGAATGAAAGTAGACAGTAAACGGTAGGCAGTAGACAGTGATAGTAAGGCGGCTTTGCCGCGATTATAAAACTTCCTACTTCCTACTTCAAACTTCTTACTAAACATTAAAATTTTAACTATAAAAGTTGAAGTCTTTTATGCAGCAAATTAACCGAATCGCAGATATTTACCGCCCTGTCGAAGAGCGTGTCAAGGACAACAACGAAGTCGAGCGCAAGCTCACCTCGATTGAGGTCATCAATCAGGCGGGCCGCTGCCATACATGCGGAATCCCGTTCTGCCATGGTGCGGGTTGCCCGCTCGGTAATCTCGTCCCCGAATTCAATGCGGCCATTGCTGCCGGGAATGCGGAACGTGCTTACGATATCATCAGCAAGACGGCGTTCTTCCCGGAGTTTACGGGCCGCGTTTGTCCCGCGCTTTGCGAATCCGCTTGTACCGGCAACGTACATAACGATCCGGTGATGGTGCGCCAGATCGAGAAATTCATCATCGAGACCGCCTTTGAGGAAGGTCGCGTGGTGCTCCCGACAGCTGAACCCAACGGAAAGTCTGCCGCCGTCATCGGCTCCGGTCCTGCAGGCCTGTTTGCTGCCGAGGCGCTCCGCCGTAAGGGCTATGCCGTTACCGTTTACGAAAAACGCGAAAAGGCGGGTGGCCTGCTGCGTTACGGCATCCCGAACTGGAAGCTCGACAAGTCCGTTATCGACCGTCGTATCGCCCTGTTGGAATCCGCTGGAATCAAGTTTGTCTATAATACCGAAATCGGTAAGGACATTGCGGCAGAATACGTCCACAAGAATTATGACGAGGTATTCCTCGCTATCGGTACGCCGAACGCCCGCGACTTGAAAATCCCGGGCCGCGAAGCCGAAGGAATTTTCCTTGCCCTAGACTTCTTGCACGGCGCCGAAATGCCGGGCGAAAAGAATCCCGAAAAGTTTAGCGCGAAGGGCCGCAAGGTCCTGGTGATTGGCGGTGGCGATACGGGTAACGACTGCGTGGGTAAGGCCATCCGCGAAGGATGCGAAAGCGTACTCCAGGTGGAATTCATGCCCAAGCCGCCTGAGGAACGTTCTCCGTCTACGCCGTGGCCGGATTGGCCGTACATGCTGCGCACGAGCTATGCCCAGCACGAAGGTGGCGAACGCCGCTGGAATGTGTCGTCCAAGCAGTTTATTGTGAAGGATGGTCGCGTGGCCGGTGTCGAAGCTGTCCGCGTGGAATGGGAAATGTCCCCGCAGGGCCGTCCGCTTAAGCCGAACGAAGTCCCGAATTCTACCGAGGTCATCGATACCGACCTGGTGGTGCTTGCCATGGGCTTTACCGGAGTGCCTGCCGAAGGCCTCGTGAACGACCTGGGCCTGCAGCTCACCCCGCGTACGGCGATTATCCCGGATCCGGCCCGACACATCTATGCGGTGGGCGACTGCGCCAACGGTGCTTCCCTCGTGGTTCGTGCCATGGCCGATGCGAAGCGCGTCGTGAATTCGTTGTAGAAAAAAGTATCTTGACTCCACAAAAGACAGGTTGTCCTAGCGACGACTTGTCTTTTTTTAGAGGCGAAAAACAGCTTATTTATCGTTTTGTGGCAAAAAAGTAATAAAAATGTCATATAATTCTACAAATTAAGGATAAAATACTAGAAAGTAAGTTTGCTTTTTTTCTATATTTGGGCGCATTATGGAAGAAGTTGTAATCACTGGTATGGGGTGCGTTTCCGCCCTCGGCAATACGCCGGAACTCCTTTGGAACAACCTGCTGGAAGGTAAATCCGGACTCGCAACGATCGATCGCTTCGACGTGACCAACTATCCGATCAAGATAGCTGCCGCCGTCAAGGAATTCGATGGTTCTGAATTTATTTCCCCGCGCGATTCGTCCCGTCTGTCCAGGTGCATCCAGTACGCTGTGTATGCTTCTTTCCAGGCACTCAAGAACGCCGGTATTTCTCCCGAAAACGAAGATCCGACCCGCTCTGGCGTGATTATCGGTTCCGGTATCGGCGGCATGCAGATTTATAGCGATTCTGTTGTTTCGCTTTCGAATCGTGGCCCGAGCCGCGTGTCCCCGTTCTTCATTCCGATGTCTATCGTGAACATGCCTGCTGGCGAAGTTTCCAACCGCACCGGCTGGATGGGCCCCTGCTACGCAGTGGTTTCCGCTTGCGCTACCTCTAACCATTCTATCGCCGCCGCCTACGACCAGATTCGCTTGGGCCGCGCCGACATCATGCTCGCCGGTGGTACCGACGAAACCGTGAACAATGTCGCTCTCGCTGGCTTTACCTCCATGAAGGCTTTGAGCAAGCGCAACGACGATCCGACGACGGCATCTCGTCCGTTCGACAAGGACCGCGACGGTTTCGTGATCGGCGAAGGTTCTGGCATCCTCGTTCTCGAAAGCCTTACGCACGCTAAGAAGCGTGGCGCCAACATTCTCGCTCGCGTGGCTGGTATCGGCATGAGTGCTGACGCTCACCACATGTCCGCCCCGCGTGAAGACGGCGAAGGTGTCCGCCTCGCTATCGAAATGGCTCTCCGCGAAGCCGGTATTTCCCCGAAGGATGTGGGCTACGTGAACACCCACGGTACTTCGACCCCGCTCGGCGACGTTGCTGAATGCTCTGCACTCGAAAAGGTCTTTGCCGGCGCCACCGACAGCCTCAAGGTGAACTCCTCCAAGTGCATGATCGGTCACGCTCTCGGCGCCGCCGGTGCTCTCGAAGCTATCATCACCGTGAAGTCCTTGCAGAATCAGATGATTCACGCGACCACGAACGTGTTCAACCAGGACGAACGCATCCACCTCGATGTGTGCGCCAACAAGAACACCAGCCACTCGTTCAACTACGCCATGTCCGACAGCTTCGGCTTCGGTGGCCAGAACAGCGTGCTGCTCCTCGGCCGCAACTAGTCCGATGTGTGCGGCTTGCGCTGCAAAGTGGCATGTGAAATGACTAACTAAAAATTTTTCATTTCACATCACACACTACACATGACGCATTTACTAAGCCTTCTGGAGATTGTCCTCCGGGGGCTTTTTTATATCTTATAACCGGAGGTATTTAATGTTTGTGGAAAGTTAGAGGAAATACTATATTTTTGTTATGAAAATACTGGAAGGATTATTAAAAAAAAAGGATTTTTTTTGTTTCTGTCTCTTGCTTTAGTGGGGGTCAGTTCTTGCCATCCATATATTGATGATGGAGGCTCCTTCTTTGGTAAAAATGATTGTATAGCCCACTATCAGTACATAGCCTATATACCAAATAATGTTGATTCTGTAAAAATCAAATTGTTTGATAGAACGAAAACTCTAGAACAGGAAGAATATAGCATGTTAGGGTATTATAAAGATTTTCAATTTTTTTGGGGGCCGTCTCGTTACGAAGACACGTTTGATACGTTATTCTTCAAACTATATTTTTTTTGTAATGCTTTATGGGTTGAGTCTCGTGATTATAAATTCCCTAATCGTAGAGATGTTTTTACCCACATTAACTATAAAGAGCAATCTGAGGGTGAATTGATGTTTGATGCAGAACTTGATTCAATATGCCCCGGCCTCTCTAATTATCGTATCTCGCAATATACCGACGACGAATGTCTCGATGAGTTGAATGGTTCAAGTGATTAAAATGTCTTGCTACAACTATTACGATGGTTCCTACAGGCTCAACAGGGTTACGGGGTCGATTGCCCTTGACTCGGCAAGGAAAGCCTCCAGGACAAACAACTTTGTCTACGACGCCTCGGGCCGTATGGTGGCGGACAGTTCCAAGAACCTGTCCGTGGAATACGATCCCTATGGCATGCCTGTTTCCTTTGTGCAGACGTTGGATTCGTCGGTATGGCGGGAACTGATGGTTTACGACGCCTCGGGATGGCGTGTTGCCTCCCTTGCTTACGAAAATGATTCCTTGCGTGCAATCCGCACAGACATTATGGTGGGTGGCAAGAAGGTTCTGGAACGCCGCAGGTCTTATATTGCTAGCGACAGTTCCGTTGCCGAACACAGGATGATTCAGGGCAAGTCAGGAATCGTTGGTCGAATTCTGCCCGACTCCTCGAAGGAATGGTATATTAAAGATTACCAGGGTTCCTTGGTGATGACCCTTGTAGATAACGGAACAGGTAATGTATTTGCCTATGAGCCTTATGGTGCTCAGCAAAAAATCCAGGTGTCCGGCGAAAGTCCCGCCGAACAGTATACTGGTAAGGAACTGAATGAGCGCGTGGGCTTGTACTATTATGGGGCAAGGTTCTTTGATCCGGTATTTGGAATATGGTTAAGTCCTGATGCTGCAAAACAGTTCGACAATCCCTTTCATTTCGGAGGAAATCCTGTAAATTATGTGGATAAAGATGGAAATATTGCTGTTGTTCTTGCTGTCGGTGTATTTGCAATATCTGTCTACGTAGGAATAAATGTTGCTGATTATATCTATGATGGGACAAACTTGGGTTTGGCTATTTTGGGAGGTTTCGGTGCTGCAGGATTGAGTTTTATTGGGGGATGGGTTGCTGGAGCTGTAAAAGGTGCAGGAGGAATTGCTTTAAGCACGGTGGCTTCAATGGGCGAGACAGCAATAGAAAATCTTGCAAAAAAAGAAAATTTTGGTAATGCAACGGATTATATTGTTTCTGGTATGGCAGGTGCTTTTTCCGGCCCATTGGGAAAATTTTCTAATACAAATGTTTTAAAACAATCGCTTGACGGAAAAGCAGAAAATGCTCTTGGCTCAATCATGTTGACAGGAGGTTTATTTGCGATGAACCAAATATATGAAAACAGTCAATGGCTTGCTAACGCAGTAAATTCAATGTTGTATGACTTCAATTTTGCTGTTAATTTTCCGATAGCCAATTCTATATCTGTTCCTCAAAATCAAGAAATATCAACAGGATCTTTATCAAATAATTTGAAAATTGGAACTCATGAATCAAATAATTACGGAGGAAACGTTCTGAACAATTATCATACTTCTGGTTATAATAAAACATTGGATGAATCATATTCGCAGCCTAGTAATTCTCAAGAGCAGGTACAACATAGTATTGATCAGGTCCAAAATGTAACAGATAATCAGAATCCGAAAAGCTATATTAATGTTGAAATTCCCCAAACAAATATTGATATGAATGAAATTGACGATGATTATCAAAATATTACCAATGGTATAAATTCAGACCTAGAAAACCTTCGACATCCAAACAATTGTTATGTCGGCTGTAATGGGTATACAAACTTTTAAAGGCGAAAAATGATTTGTCCAAAATGCAATCGAAAATATGAAGACGATATGCCCCGTTGTCTGTGGTGTGACGCTTTGAATCCGAATTACGGTAAGGCCCCGTCATTGCAGAAAAAAAAGAATGTTAAAAAAAGAGAAATTTTTGATGATGAATCTTTTGAAGACGGAACAATCTTTAAATTAGAAACCGACAAGTTTGTTGTAAACGTTATGGCGATCCTCTATATGGTAAGCCTTATGATATTGGGCGTAGTAGCATGGTGTATGATAGAAGAGAAAGGCTTTCTGTGGTTCTTTTTCGTGCCGATGGAACTTTTTTTTGCGTTCTTTGTTTATACTATCTCAAAGAAAGTTTTGAAAGTAAAATGGCTCAAAGATAAATTTGTATTGGTTACGCGCTATGGGGAAAAGGAATTCTTGTTAGGTAAACAGGCGATCTATAAGTCTGAAATAACGAATTTTGGAAATCATTACCTAATTTTCAAAAAAGGATGGCAAACATTTCGACTAGATGAAAGTGACTACCCAAAGGTTGTGAAAAAGATAATCAAAAATCAAAGTGAATTAACTGAAAAAAACATAAAATGTGATGAAAAAGGAGACGAACAAGTCGTTTATTATCCGATGGCAACTTCTGGAGGAAAGCCTCTAATCTTTGTAGAATTTTTTTGTTCGCTAATTTTATTAATTCTAATTTTTTTGAAAATTCCTGAAAGAGATGGATATTCTCCGGCAATATGTTTTCTGATTGCATCATTTGGCTTTTTTCGTGCTTATAGTCATTCCTTGGCAATACTTGAAATAAAGTGGTTTAAAAACGGTTTTGTCCTTAGAAATCATTATGGAGAAAGAACTTTTTTCTTTGATGAAACCATCCCATATAAAAAGAAAACAGATAAAAATGGAATTGTTCGATTTGTTTTCAAAAAAGGATTTCAATTATTTGTAGTGAATGAGCTTGAATTTCCTGAAATTGTAAAAAAAATGAAGATACTTTATAATGTAGACTGATGATAGAGAGCCTTGATGTGTTGAATGACACAAGTAATTAAAAAGCCCTCAATTTAGTCCGCAAATTAATTAGTCTGCCTGTTTTTTTCTATCTTTGTCCCCGTGAAAAATTTTCGTTCCCTATTAATTGCGCTGGTGGCGCTCCTGTTTGCAAGCGTTTCCTTGCAGGCCGCCCCTTACGATCCGCCGACTTGGCGCGATTCTACATGGGATTACCGCAGCGAAGACCCCGGTGATACGACCGAACTTTCGATTGCCAAGGGCGTGGGCGTGGCCTCGACGGTTTTGATTGCCTATGGTGCAGCCTACTGGCTCGTTTTCCACAAGGGATGGTGGGACGAACAGGGGAACGATTTCCATTTCGAGAATGACTTTGACTATGCCCTGAACCTGGATAAGTTCGGACATTTCGCATCGGGTGTCATGATGGGCGAGACCTTCTACGAGGCTTACCGTTGGGCGGGAATTTCCGAGTTCAACTCGTACCTTTTTGCTGGACTTTCTGCTTTTGCGACGCATGTGGCGATTGATGTGAAGGACGGCTTTGCGCCCAAGTGGGGCTTTAGCGTTTTCGACGTATTGTCGGGTACCTTGGGAGGCTTTCTGCCGATGGCGGAGCGCTATGTTCCCGTGTTCAAGTATGTGGATCTCAAGTGGAGTTACTGGATCAATTCCAAGGCGTATTACAGACAAAGTGATACGGGCGTGTTCACGGACGATTACTGCAATCAGACCTTCTGGGCTTCGTTCAAGGTTTATCGCCTGTTGCCGAAGGCCGCCCGTGCGTATTATCCGAGCTGGCTTGCCCTGGCGGCGGGCCTCAGTATCGATGAGGGCGTGTTTACGGGGGATCCGCACCCGCATCGCGAAGTCTATATTGCGCTGGATTACGACCTGGAAGCTTTCCGTCCGCAGAGCCGTATGGCGCGCACCATCGTGAAGTACCTGAATTACTTCAAGTTGCCGGCCCCCACCGTGCAAGTTTATCCCGAATTCCATTGGTACTTGCTGTACCCAATCAAGTTTTAGTGCTTCCTACAGCCTACTTTCTCTCGTCTCTCGTCTCTCGTCTCTTATCTAAATTTCTACATTTGCCCCCGTATGTTTACGGGAATTATTCAATCTACCGGTGAAATCGTTTCTATCGAAAGTAGGGGCGATGCGCTTACTATGCGCCTTAAGTCACCGGGCTTTTTTAAAAATTGTAAGTTGGGCGACAGTGTCGCCAACGACGGTGTTTGTCTTTCCATTGAATCTTGCACCGATGACGAAGCGACTTTTTGCCTGATGCACCAGACGGTGGAAAATACGGGCTTTAAGCAGGCCGCTGTCGGCAAGTTGGTGAATTTGGAGCTTCCGTGTCGTGCAGATAGCTTTATGGGCGGTCACTTTGTGATGGGCCATGTGGACTGCATTACCGAAGTTATCCAGGTGACTCCGCGTGAAACGGGTGTGGAAGTGGATTTGAAACTTCCGGCAGACCTGCGTCGCTACGTGATTCGCCGCGGTTCGATTTCGCTCAACGGAATCAGCCTGACGGTCGCTGAAAAGTTCGAAGATTCTATTCGCGTGTGTATTATCCCTGAAACCTTGGCCCGCACGAACCTGCGCAACTGGGTTCCGGGAACCATCGTGAATGTGGAAGTCGACATGCTCGGCAAGTATATTGAAAATTATCTGAAGGAACGTGACCTTGCTTAATACCATTGAAGAGGCCATCGAAGATTTTAAGAACGGCAAGTTTTTGATCGTGGTCGATGACGAAGACCGCGAAAACGAAGGCGACTTTGTCATCGCCGCCGAAAAGATTACGCCTGAAAAGGTGAACTTCATGCTCCACGAAGGTCGTGGCGTGCTTTGCGCACCGCTCCCGATCAAGCGCTGCCATGAACTGAACCTCACGCGGCAGACCGCCGAGAATACCTCGATTCTCGGGACTCCGTTCACCATCATGGTCGATAAAATTGAAGGCTGCACCACGGGTGTATCCGCTCACGACCGTGCGGCGACGATTCTCGCTCTTTCGGACCCGAATTCCAAGCCCAGCGACTTCGGCCGGCCGGGGCATATTTCGCCCCTGTACGCCCAGGAAGAGGGCGTACTCCGTCGCGCAGGCCATACTGAAGCGGCTGTAGACTTGGCAAAGCTGGCGGGCCTGCGCCCGGCGGCCGCCTTGATCGAAATCATGAACGAAGACGGCACCATGGCTCGCATGCCGCAACTTCAGGAAGTGGCGAAGAAGTTTAACCTCAAGATTATCTCGATCCACGATCTCATCGATTATCGCCTGAAAAATGAAAAGCTCGTGCAGCGCGTCGCCGCTCCGCATGTGCAGACCAAGTACGGCGACTTTACCGCCTACGCTTACCGTAGCAAGACCGATGGCGTAGAACATGTGGCTTGGGTTGCCGGAAACCCCGACTTCAGCAAGCCTGTTTACGTGCGCGTACACAGCGAATGCTTGACGGGCGATATTTTTGGCAGTCTGCGTTGCGATTGCGGCGAACAGCTTGCCGCCGCCATGAAGTTCATTGGCGAGCACGGCGGCGTGTTCCTTTACATGCGCGGCCAGGAAGGCCGTGGAATCGGGCTCTGCAACAAGCTCCGCGCTTACGAACTTCAAGAGAAGGGCATGGACACGGTCGAAGCGAACCTGCACCTTGGGTTCAAGTCGGACCTGCGTCAGTACGGTACGGGCGCCCAGATTTTGGCAGACCTCGGCGTCAAGGAAATGCGTCTCTTGACGAATAACCCGAGCAAGATTTCGGGCATTACGGCTTATGGCCTTAAGATTGTGGAACGCGTGCCTATCGAAATCAAGCCGAACAAGGAAAACTTGTTCTACCTGCTCACGAAGCAGAAGAAGATGGGACACCAGTTGCATGTCGATGAAGCTGCCGGTGCTGCAGGCATTGCGTCCGAAGAGAATTTGAATGAGGAAAAATAAATGGTGAACGAAATCAAGAATTCCCTGAATGGAACGGGCCTCAAGGTGGCAATCGCCGTTGCCCGCTTTAACGAGGTCGTGACGGACAAGCTCCTGGAAGGGGCTGTACGTCAGCTTGAACTGCTTGGTGTAGCAGACAAGGATATCACCGTCGTGCATGTGCCAGGCGCATTCGAACTTCCGGGCGTGTGCCGTCGCCTCGCTGACAGCGGCAAGTACAGTGCCGTAATGGCGCTCGGTGCGGTGATCCGCGGCGAGACCAGCCACTACGACGTGGTGGTGAATGCTTCTACTGGCGGTATCGCAAACATCGCCGCCGAAGGCAAGCTCCCCGTGATTCTTGGAATCCTCACCACCGACACCGTGGACCAGGCCATGAACCGTGCAGGCCTCAAGGCCGGCAACCTCGGTGCAAGCTGGGCATCCACCGCCGTCGAAATGGCAAACCTTTATAAAAGCATCTAATTATTGGCGAAGATTATGAAAGTAAGTTACAGACCCGCTCGCGTATTTGCGATGCAACTGTTGTATGCGATGGAAATTGCCGGAGTGACGGCGGGGGAGGCTCTTCCGGGAGTCCTCGAATCCCAGCCCCTTCACGCAGAACAGAAAAAGTACGGAATGAAGCTGGTGGACCTGGTGCAGGCCCATCGCGAAGAACTTGATGACAATATCAAGACTGCCGCCGCTCATTGGGACATCGAGCGTATGGCGAGCCTCGATCGCATTATTCTCCGCATTGCGATGGTGGAACTTTCCTATGTTCCCGAAATTCCGATGAAGGTCGCCATTACCGAAGCGGTCCAGATAGCCGCCAAGTACAGCACCGACAATTCGGATTCCTTTGTCAATGGCCTTTTGACCGGCTTTATGCGTAACCGTGGCATGGTTGTCACCGAACCCAAGGAAAAGTAAGATGCTCAAGGAAAAATGGATGAAACATATCTTCGCAGGCATTGCTGCTCTCGTGGCTCTGGTCGTGTATGTACTCACGATGGCCCCCACGGTCAGCTTCTGGGACTGTGGCGAGTTTGTCGCTTGCGCCAATACGCTCGGCATCCCGCATCCTCCTGGAACGCCCTTCTTTGTGTTCCTTGCCCGCGCAGTCATCGTGCTGCTCCCGTTCGTGGGTGAAATTGCGAAGCGCGTGAACTACATCTCGGTGGTGAGTTCCGCGGCGACCGTCTATGTGACCGCCCTCTTTGCCTGGGAACTGTTGGCGACTGTCCTTAAGACCGATGCCCTTGCCGAAAAGATTACCGGTAAGGTCCGTACGGCCGTGCTTGCGACTTCCGCACTCGTGGCGGGCTTCCTGCTCACGTTCTCGGACACGTTCTGGTTCAACGCTGTCGAAGCCGAAGTCTACGGCATCGCCATGCTTATCTTGATGCTCGTTTCTTACCTTGGCCTCGTCTGGTACAACAAGCGTAACGAAGAGTATAGCGACCGCATCCTGATTTTCATTTGCTATATCGCTTTCCTCGGTGTGGGCGCTCACCTTTATACGATGCTTACGGTGCCTGCTGTATTTGCACTTTTGCTCGTGGCCGAACCCAAGAAGATTGTGGAACGCATCCCTATCTGGATTACGGGTACGCTCCTTTGCTCCGTCATCTACATGGTGTCCGCCTTTATCGAAATCTCGTTCATCTGCCTGATTGCTCTTTCGATTCTTTGCCTTGCAAAGCCCATCAAGAACAAGGGTGTTCAGCGCAGCATGCGTCTTTCTTTGGCATTTGCGTTCTTCGCCCTGATCGGTTACAGCACGCACCTCTACATTCCGATCCGTTCGGAACTGAACCCGATTATCGACGAAAACGATCCTGAAATCAACATCCGCGACGAACAGGGCAACCTCCAGCTTGGTAACCTGTTCAAGGACGAAAACTGGGTCGCCTTCAACAACTTTATCGAACGTAAGCAGTACGGCTCCGAAAGCATGATTAGCCGTGCCTTCTACCGTCGTGCCCGTATCAGCCACCAGTTCCTCTCGTTCCCGCATATGGGTTACGGTGGATACCAGATGGCGCAGTACCTGCCTTACAAGGTTGGCGACGTGAACTATGCCAACGGCATCTATACCTTCGATGCTGCAGACAACCAGCCGGTGGAACGTTTCGGTATCAAGTTCCCGACTCAGATGAGTTTCATGGGCGATGCGACACTTCCGCAGTTCCTCATGTTCCTGATCTTTAATGGCCTTTTGATCATGGTTTGCGTGTTCGTCTGGAAGCGTAACCGCAACATGGGTGTGTTCGTTTCTGTGCTTTACGCCCTTTGCTCTCTCGGCTTGCTGTTCTACATCAACTTTGCCGACGGCACCCGTATGGAACAGCGTGAACACGATTACTGGGTTTCCATCATGAGCCGCAACGTTCAGGACTTGAACAGCCGTGGTATGGGCATTACGGCCCTTCCGGATCCGAACGATCTCATTGACATGCGTCAGAACATCGAGCATGCCAAGATCCGTATGGAAACGCTCAAGGCCCGTGGTGCAAACGAGGCCCAGCTTGCAACCCTGCAGCGTGAAATCGACGATTACTCCAATTCCGTCGTCTGGCAGAACTGGCAGAAAATTGAGAACGGTTTTGCCCAGGTGGGTGCCCGCGCTCCGTTCCCTGATGCCGTGCATTTGGAAGTCCGCGAACGTGACTATTTCTACACGCCCGCCTTCATTTTTATGAGCATGATTTATGGTATTGGAGCCGGTATCCTCGTGTTTATGGTGGCGACATCCTCCTTTGCCGCCTTTGCAAATCCGGTGGCAGCAGCCTTGGTGGCTGTGTCCTTCCTGGTGCCCTGCATTTCGAACTACAAGGAACATGATCGTTCCGGCCTCTGGGTTCCTTGGGATTACGCTTTCAATCTGCTCAATAGCTGCCGTCCGAATGCCATCCTCTTTACGAACGGTGACAACGATACCTTCCCGCTTTGGTTTGCCCAGGAAGTGGCTGGTGTGCGTAAGGATGTTCGCGTGGTGAACCTCTCGCTCGGCAATACCGACTGGTACATCAAGCAGATGCTCGACAACGAGCCGATTCTCAAGCTTAGCTACGACAAGGCAGCTATCGACCGCGACATGGTGCTCGACAATAGCTCTGCTTCTAACCCGAACCATCAGGTGTCTACTTGGGTGAAAAACGCCCAGCGTCTGATGCCGCAGCTCAAGAACCGCATCGATGCCATGGAAGGCCAGACGCTTTCTCCGGCCGATTCCGCCAAGCTCATGCAGTTCAAGGTGCATTACCAGGTGTGGGATGCTTTTACCGAATGGGCTAACCGTACCCGTAGCGGCATGATGCTCACGCAGCATAAGCTGGTGATCGACCTCGCTCTCCAGAACATGGACAAGCCGATTGAAATTTCGACGACCGTCGGTACGTCCAACTTTATGGGTCTCGAAAAGTACATGGTGCAAGAAGGCATGGTCTACAACTTCGTGAAGGGTGACCTGAACCCGAAGCGTAATGCCTTCGATGCGGCCTACACGGCAAACCTGATTGATTCCGTGTTCAAGTTCCGTGGCCTTGGCGACGGTACCGCCTACATCAACAGCGAAACGGAACGTCTCCTTTCGGGCTATGTGTCGCTCTACTTGCAGATTTCCTTCGATGCCCGCGACAAGATTACGGCTCTCAAGAACAGCCATCCGTTTACGGCCGAAAAGAAGGCCGAGGTGGACAGCCTCGCCGCTGCTGCTTCCAAGTACCTCGAAATGGGTATGAAGCAGTTCCCCTCGGAATGGCGTAACTACTGGGCCGCTGCGTTCGTCTACGAAGCTGCAGGGGAGAAGGCCAAGGCTCAGGAAGTGCTGAACCGCGGTCTCAACAACGTGCCTGCCTACGAAGAAGGCGGTCGCGCACGTCTCCTCATGAGTGGTCGCCAGATCGAGATGATGTCCGACGAACCGCTCAAGGTCGAAGCTCCGGCTGAACCCGCTACGGATTCCGCCGAGAAGGATTCTGCAAAGGAACCTGCGGTGGTTGCTGCCGCAGAATAATCGAGCTTGAAAATAAATTAAGGTAATTTCATGGATTTGAGTCTTGTCATTCCGGTCAAGGAAGAAAGTGAAAATCTTCCCGAACTCCTTAAGGAAATCGTCGACGCTATCAAGCCGACGGGTTTCGAGTTCGAAGTGATCATTATCGATGACGGTAGCCGCGATAATACTTGGGACGTGATTGAGAATTTGTCGAAGGAGTATTCCTTTATTCGCGCTTTCCGCTTCCAGTTCAACTGCGGAAAGGCGGCAGGGCTCGCTTTCGGTTTCTCCAAGGCGCGTGGCAAGTATGTGGCGACTCTGGACGGTGACCTGCAGGACGATCCGCTTGAAATTCCGAAGATGATCAAGATTCTGGAAAGCGGCTACGACCTGGTTTCCGGATGGAAGATCCGTCGCCTGGATCCGTGGCACAAGACTTGGCCTTCCAAGTTGTTCAACTTGACCGTTTCGATCGTCTGCGGCCAGCGCCTGCATGATTTTAACTGCGGCATCAAGGCTTATCGCAGTTCCGTGGTGCGCTTTATCCACCTGTACGGCGACTACCACCGTTTTATTCCGGTGATGGCCAAGTGGCAGGGCTTCCGCATTACCGAAATGCCCGTGGCGCACCGTGCGCGTGTTCACGGTGTTTCCAAGTATGGCGTGTCCCGCCTGGTGTCCGGATTCCTTGACCTGGTGTCGTTGATGTTTATGCGGAGCTTTGCCTCCAAGCCGCTCCATTTCTTTGGGCTCCTTGGCCTGATCTTTATGCTCATCGGTTTTGGCGTTTCGGGATACTTTGGCTACGAATGGCTGCAGACGGGAGCTCTCCATGTGCGTCCGCTCCTTTTGGCGGGCGGATTCTCGCTGGTGATGGGCGTGCAGTTCATGTCGCTTGGCCTTTTGGGCGAAATGATGAACGGAAGCAAAAAACAGAGCTATCCTGTGGCCGAATCCATTCGAGAAATTGTAGATTTAGGTTAGGAGAAGTTTGTTTATGGCGTATCCCAAAAGTTTGGTCATTGTGCCTACCTATAACGAGAAGGAAAATATCCTGCTCATTATGGAGGCCATTTTAAAGCAGAACGAATGCCTCGAAATCCTCGTGGTGGACGACGGTAGCCCCGATGGAACGGGCGATATGGTGGAAGCGGAATCGGCAAAGAATCCGAGAATTCACCTATTGCGCCGCAAGGGCAAGATGGGCCTCGGTTCCGCTTACGTGACGGGTTTCAAGTGGGCGCTCGAACGCGACTATGAACGCGTGTTCGAAATGGACGCCGACTTTAGCCATGCTCCGACCGACTTGAATCGTTTTTTGGAAACGGCCGAAGAAGCCGACCTGGTGCTCGGTAGCCGCTACCAGAATCACCGCATCAGCGTGGTGAACTGGGATTTGCGTCGCCTGATTCTCAGCTACGGTGCAAATGTCTACACTCGTATTGTGACGGGGCTTCCGATCAGCGATGCCACGGGCGGTTTCAAGTGCTTCCGCCGCGAAGCATTGCAGGCCTTGAACCTCGACAAGATGAAGAGCGATGGTTACTGCTTCCAGATCGAGACGACCTTCAAGATTTGGAAGAAGGGACTCCGCGTCAAGGAAATTCCCATCGTATTTACCGACCGTACCCGCGGAACTTCCAAGATGAGCGGCGGCATTATTTCCGAGGCTTTCTTCCTGGTTCTTAAACTCCGCCTAGGACTTGCGTGATGAATTTGGATTTTTTTTATTCCGAACTCTGAAATCTGAACTCCGAATTCTGAATTATTATGTACTCTTGTTCCATTATCATTGTTGCTTATAATTCTTGCGATTTTATTCCCGCATGCCTGAAGTCCGTTCGCGATGCGTGCGAGGGGATTGATGCGCAGATTATCGTACTTGATAATGGCTCGGTCGAGCCGATTCTGCCCGAAATCAGGCAGTTCTTCCCCGAAGTGGAATGGATTGATTCCAAGGAAAACCTCGGCTTTGGAAAGGGCTGCAACCTCGCCGAAAAGCGTGCAACCAAGCCCTACCTGTTCTTTATCAATCCCGATACGGTCGTTTCCCACGATTCCTTTACCAAGGTGCTTGACTTCATGGAAGAGCACCCCGAATCGGGAACGGTGGGTTGCCGTATCTTGAACGAGGATGGTTCGCTTCAGTGGGCGTGCCGCCGTTCGTTCCCGACGATTGTCTCTGCCGTTTCTAAGACGATTGGTCTTGCCGCTCTCTTCCCGAAGAACAAGACACTTGCAAGCTACAACATGACGTATGCTGACCCGGACGAAGTGACCGAGGTGGATGCCATCAGTGGCTCGTTCTTCTGCATGCGTCGCGACTTGTACGAAAAACTCGGCGGTTTCGACGAAGACTTTTTCATGTACGGCGAGGACTTGGACCTGTGTTTCAGGGCGAAGGTTGCCGGCTGCAAGAACTACTACACGCCTTCGACGAATATTCTGCATTTCAAGGGCCAGAGCTGCCGTACCCGCCGCTGGGATTCCTACCTGGATTTCTACAAGGCGATGCTTATCTTTGTGCGTAAGCACAAGGACCTTTATTTTGTTCCGAATTTCCTCGTGTCGTTCGGTATCATGTTTGCGGCTTTCGTGGGCATGTTCTCGCGCCTTATCCCGAAGTTCTGGAAGATGTTTCTGGACTTGGGCGTGGTAGCTGTATGGGCTCTTGTATTTTTGCCCGGTTTGGGAAACGATGAATACATTTTTTCTTCCATAAAAAAATCTATAGAGGTTATAACTAAGTTTGAAGACTGGTGGCTTGTCGGCTTGGTCGTCATTATTAATATGGTCTTTCTTGTTTTCCGTGGGGAATACACAGAATCTAGCCTCAAGGGCGAAAAGTTCTTGCGGTACCTTGTGCCGCTGAACCTTCTTGCTGTTGGGGGGTATGAGGCGTTCCGTTACTTTGCCCAATTTTCTTATGACCCAGGAGACAGGTCTACAATTTATCCCAGTATTGGCTGGTGCGTCTATGTTGTTTGTTCCAGCCTCTTTATCCCGCTGGCTCTCCTTGCCTGGCGCCGCGTTGCATTCTGGATAAACTATTTCTACCGCATCTTCGCGAAAAAACGCCATCGCTCCATCTTGCTTGGTGGCCGCGAAGATTCCCTGAACGGCTGGTTTGACCGCTACAACGTGATTCCCGGTATCGAAATCCTTGGCTGCGTGAGTTCGGAGCCCGAAAAGATTTCCGAAGAAAACCGTCAGCACCTGCTGGGGAATGTTTCCGAGATGGAGTCCATTTGCAACCGGACCGGCTGCCGCGAGCTTCTGGTGGTCTCCAATTTCTCGGGATACCGCGAACCGTTTGACATTAAATGGCTCGATAGCCTCGGTTTACGCGTGTTTCTGCTGATCGGTAATGCGGCAGAAGGCAATTTTGCCCTTGTAAACCTGAAATATTTGCACTAAAAACGGCAATTTCCAACAAAATCTTTACACATTGCACGAAAATGAGTTATTTTTTGTGTAAGTATTTGATTATTAAGGTTTTATGTTCGATACAAATCTTTTGGATATTCTTTGCTGCCCCGAAACCAGGGGAAAGCTCAAGTTGGCATCTGACGAAATCATTGCCAAGGTGAATAATGCTATTTCTGCCGGTTCTGCCAAGAACGTTGCCGGTGAAAAAGTTTCTGAACCCCTGACCGAGGCGTTGACCACCGAAGACGGTTCTAGGGTGTATCCGGTTCGCGAAGGAATTCCTGTCCTTTTGGCGGACGAAGCAATTTTGCTCTAAGAGGTGATTATGGCGGTGACGTTGGATTCCCTTAAAAAGACGATTGGCAAGAAGAACGTAAACTCCAGGGCGTTTGCATGGCTTGCCGACCTTGAACGTGAGGCGGGCAACCTGGACCAGGCTCTGCAGAGGGTCGATGGCGGCCTGACGCTTTATCCGAACGATGTGGCGGCTATGCTCGTCCGTTCCAAGATCCTGTTCCAGAAAGAAAGCTACGATGCCTGTATTGAGGAATGCGAGAAGGTCCTTGTCGCAGATCCCTTTAACCTGGCTGCCCAGCAGATTATGGGCAATGCCTACGACAAGCTGGAAAACATCGGGGAACGCAACGTCTGTTATCGTCGCTTGCACGATATGGATCCGCTGAACACCTTCTGGAAAGACGAATACGACGTCGTGGTCGGTGCCGCTGCGGCTGCCGCGATGGCCGGTGAAATTTCCGATACCGACTTCAGCATGCCTGATGTCGGTAACATGGACCTGAGTGACGAGTTTACCGCCGCACCTGCTGCTGAATCTACCGAAGCCGCTCCTGCTGACGAATTCTCGCTGAACGAACCGCAGGCGGCGGAAGCCGATGCTTCGGCTGCCGATGTGGCTGAACCTGCGGGTGACGATCCGTTTGCGGCCTTGGCCTCGATGATTCCGGGTAATGACGATGCCGATGATTCTGCGATGGAAGACCTGTCCGCTTCGCTGAATTCGGCGATGGATTCCATCAACAACGAATCCGCTGCGGATAAGCCGCTGGAAGAATTGAGCGAAGACGAGAACATCTCCAGTAGCGATGTTGGTTCGGCCCTGTCCGATATGTTCGGTCTTGAAGATGACCTTGAACCGGAAGAAGCTTCCGCTCCTGCCGCCGAGGCTTCTTCTGATATTCCTGCAAGCATTGATGACAATGCCGAAGCGAATGCGGCGAGTGTCTTTGGTGCCGCAGCTCCCGAAGCTCCCGCGGAAGACAAGCCGCAGAGTATCGACGATGCGTTTGGCGATATCTTTGGCGAAGACGAACTTCCCGAAGAAAAGCCGCAGTCTGTTTCTATTGATGCTCCTGCCGACGAACCTGCTCCTGAAGCCCTGGCTACAGAAGAAGCTCCTGTCGAAGACAAGCCGCAGAGCATTGACGATGCGTTCGGCGATATCTTTGGTGAAGATGAACTTCCCGAAGAAAAGCCGCAGGCCTCGATTGATGCTCCCGCTGAAGAATCAGCTGCCGAAGAACCTGCAGCCGAACCTGCCGATATCGCCGCTGAACCCGCCGCAGACTTTACCGCAGATCTTTCTGATGACCTTGAACTGCCGTCCGAGGACGGAGGCCTTTTCGAGAAGTCTGCTGCTGCCGATATGAATTTGACGGCTGACGAGGTTGCTGAACCCGCCGCCGAAACCAAGGCCGATGAACCGACGACGATCGACAATGCCTTCGATTCTATCTTCGGTGAAGATGAATTGCCTGAAGAGAAGCCGCAGTCTGCTTCGATTGATGCTCCTGCTGAAGAAGCTGCCGCTGATGCTGCTGCGGAACCCGCCGCAGACTTTGCCGCAGATCTTTCCGATGACCTTGAACTGCCGTCCGAAGAAGGTGGCCTTTTCGAAAAGTCTGCCGATGCAGATATGAACCTGACGGGCGACTGGACTCCGGGTGGAGCTCCGGTGGAAGAAGCTCCCGCCGAGGAAACTGCTGCTGAGGAAACGGCTGAAGATATTGCTCCGGTTGCCGAAGAGGCTGCTCCCGCAGATGACGACCTGAACTTTGCTACTGAAGAAGCTCCTGCTCTCGATGAACCTGCTCCTGCCGAACAGGAGAGTGTTGCCGAAGAAGTTGCTCCGGCTCCTGCATCCGATGCGGGCTTCAGTGTAGATAATGCCTTTGATTCCTTGTTCGGTAGCGACGACGACCTGCCCGAAGAAAAACCGCAGGCTGAATCTGAAACTCTCGCCGAAGCTCCTGCAGCAGAAGAATCTGTAAGTCTCGCTGAACAGGTGGACCAGGCCGAGGCTGAACTTGAAATGCCTGAAGTGAAGCCCGAAGAATCTGACCTCGCCAAGGAAATGGGCGGTGCCTTTGCATCGATGTTCGGTAACGACGACGATGACTTGGACCTTCCTGCCGCAAAGACGGAAACCGCTTCTGAACCTTTGTCTAATGACCAGGAAGCGACGGGTGCCGCTATCGAGGAATCTTTCGGCAATCTGTCTGAAGAATCGATTTCCAAGGACCTGGACGATTCGTTTGATAGTTTGTTCGGAAAGGACGAAGCCGCGGATGATTCCCTGGCTTTGGATGAATCTCATTCGCCGGCCGCCGAAGCGGCTCCTGCCGAAGAGACTTTTGCCGCTGCTCCGGCAGAGGCTCCCAAGGATCTGGATTCCCTTGAATCGGAAGTTTCCGGTGCCTTCAAGGGTCTGTTCGATATGGACGACGATTCCTTGACCGAAGAAGACAAGCCTTCTAACAAGGGTGTCGATTTCCTGATGTCCGGTGATTCCGACGATGAAATTTCTGCGGGACTGATCAACAATCCCGATGCTCCGCTGGATCGTGGTGCCTACGACTTGGACGAAAGCCTGAATACTCCGACCTTGGCCGAGATCTACTTTGATCAGGGCAAGTACGGCAAGGCTCTCGAGATTTACAAGGACCTCGCCCAGAAGGAACCCGACAACGAAGAAATTGCAAAGCGCAAGGACGAAATCGAAAAGCTCTATAACGAAAAGTTCGGAGGCAATGCCTAATGGCTGATCAGCAACCGCAACTTCGTATTGAAAAGCTGCTTCGTGAAATGGTGAACCGCAACGCGTCTGACTTGCATTTGCGCGTAGGTGTTCCTCCAGTCTATCGTATCAACGGTGCGCTGCAGCGTCCGTTTGATATCCGAGTTGACGCCTTGATGATGGATTCCTTCTTGGATGATATCATGAACCGCGACCAGAAACAGCGCTTTGAAGCGAACAAGGAATGCGACTTTGCCGTGGGTGCCCGCGATATGGGTCGTTTCCGTGTGAACGTGTTCCGCCAGCGTGGAACGATTGCAGTCGTGATCCGTCATATCAAGGCGAAGATTCCTGCTTTTGAAGACCTGCATTTGCCCGAAGTGATTCGCGACATGTCTCTGACCAAGCGCGGTCTCGTGCTCGTTACGGGTACGACGGGTTCAGGTAAGTCGACGACGCTTGCCGCCATGCTCGATTATATCAACCAGAACGAAGCGGTGAACATCATTACGGTCGAAGACCCGATTGAATACCTTTACCGCGATAACAAGGCGATTATTTCGCAGCGTGAAATTGGCGTGGATACGCTTTCGTATGCGAACGCCCTGCGTGCCGCCCTCCGTCAGGACCCGGATGTGCTTCTGGTGGGCGAAATTCGTGACCTTGAAACCATGCAGATTGCCATGACGGCAGCCGATACTGGCCACATGGTGTTTGCGACGATTCATACCACGAACGCGACCGAAACGATTCACCGTGTGCTTTCGATGTATCCGCCGCACCAGCACGACGAAATCCGCTTGCTGCTTTCTGAAGTGCTTGCAGGCATTATTTCGCTCCGCTTGTTGCCGACCAAGGATGGTAACGGGCGAGTGCCGGCCGCCGAAATCCTCGTGAACACGGCTGCCATCAAGGAATATATCGAAGACAAGGACAAGAACGACCTGATTGAACAGGCCATTGCCGAAGGCCATATGCAGTACCGCAGCCAGACCTTCGACCAGGCGCTCCTGAAACTCTACGAAGAAGAAAAGATTTCACTTGAAACGGCTATGAACGCGGCGACGAACCCCGATGACTTCGATCTTAAGATTCGCGGTATTTCGGGTACTTCTGAACGCAGCTGGATGTAGTTTAGATAAAAGTCGCAAGTACCGAATGGTCTTGCATCTAAAAATCCTGGATATAAGTGATAAAAGTCCCCCGCATCCGCGGGGGACTTTTATGTGGTTGGGTTGGAGTAGGATCTATTCGTTGTAGTAGACGGTGCTACCCGACGGGAAGGTAACGCTCTTGCTGTAGCTCGAAACGTTGCTGATCTGCGAGGGCTGACCCGTGGTGGTCACCATGTATCTACCGGAAATGGTGGGCTTGAAGGCTACATTGGAGGTGCCGTAGTAGCTGCTAGTGCTGAAGGAGACACTGTAGTTGGAACCCTTTTCCGAAGAGCCGCTGCTGAAGCCAAGTACGGTCTTGCTCGTAAGGCTTGCATTTCCGTCGGAGTCAAAGGAGCCGCCCATGCCGCCGCTGATCTGGCATTCAACGATGACAACGCCACCAGAAATCGTGAGTTCGCCGTTGCTGTCGATACCGTCGGTGTCACCGGAGCTGGTCTTTGCGTGGTGAACGCCGCCTGTAATCGTGAGGAAGCCGCTGCTGCTACCCATGCCGCCACCCATGCCGCCTCCGGGGCCGAATCCCCAGTTGGACTGGCCGCCCTGACTGGTGTTGCCCGAGCCGTCGTTGCCGCCGGCCGCATTCCAGGCGTCATCGGTTCCGTAGACATCGGTGATGCCGCCGTTTGCCTTGATGTACCAAGCTTCGAGGCCTTCGTAGGAATTGGTCACGTAGATGGTTCCGTCGTTAATCGTAAGTGTGGAGTCGGCGTGGACACCGTCGTTCTTGGGCGCTGCAATGGTGGTGTAGCCGCCGTTGAAGTAGATGTTCATGTTGGAATGGACGCCGTCATCGCCCGAAGATATGTCGATCTTACCAGCGTTGATGTAGACCCTGTTTTCCGAGACGATACCCTTGCCGGTAGAGGTCACGTTGATGGTCGGGGTAGAGACCGAGTCGCGGACAATAATATAGTTGTATGCCTGGATACCGTCATCGCCTGCCTTGGTGATGGTGATTTTGCCACCCTTGATATCGACGATGCCCTTGCCATCGGTGATAGTGGTGTCGGAGCCGTTCACGGTGCATTCGTCACTCTTGATGCCGTCGCCGCTTGTAGCCGAGATGGTAATGTCGCCACCTTCGATATCCACAAGGCCCTTACCCTTGAGGCCGTTGTTCTTGGCGGTCACGTTGATGGTCGGGTTGCCGCGGACGCGCAGGTCGTTGCTGGAATGGATGCCGTTGTTGTAGTTGCCGGTCACCTTGAGTGTACCTTCACCCTTGATGGTGAGGTCATCCTTGGCGTAGATTGCCGCTCCCGTGGTATCGAGGCTGCCGTCGGCCTTGGCGTAGGATGTCGTTCTGCTAGAACCGTCGGTAAATGTGTTCGTGGTGCCGCTTTCGAGGTTGATGATGACCTTGTCTGCGTTGCGGACGTAGAGGGGTGCGTCGTTAGAGTTGGAAAGCGTTAAGTTGTTCAAGTAGAGTTCCACCTTGTCGGTGCTTGCGGCGTTCACCTGGATTTGACCGTTGCCGTTACCGTTGAAGTAGTAATCGCCTGCACAGGTGATAGTGACGGTGCCACCGTCGATACTGACGCAGCCGTTATCGTTTTCGAGGGTTGCGGATGCGCTTGCGTACTTGATGGTGGGCGTGTTGCCGTTAGAAGTAGAAGCGTTGCTTGTCACCGTTGTCGCAGAGGAACTGTTGACCGTCGGAGTGACGGAGGAGCTGCTGCTTACGGTCGGTGTGATGGAAGAGCTGCTTACGGTAGGCTGGACATCGGCGCTGCTCTCGATGGGCTGCGTCGTGGAGCTGCTAGAAGCGGCTGTTTCGACCTTGATGCGGTTGCAGGCTTCGTCGAAGTAGTAGATGTAGCCTTGTGCGCTCTGGTAGTACGAAACTCCGTTGATGGTATAGAGGGCCTTGCTGTCGGTGCAGCTGGAGGTTGTTTCAGTGGAGCCTGTTGCGGAGGCGCTCGATTCGATAGCGCCCGTAGATGTGCTGTCGGAAGTGGGCGTCGTTACAACTCCGGATTCGGTCGCGGAGGAATATCCGGTGGCCGGGTCGGTGGTTGTTCCCTGGGAGGCTTCCGGGAAACCGTAGCTTCCGTCCGTGTTGATCCAGAAGGCAAGATTGCCTGCAGCGTCCATACAAAGGATTTCGCCCGTGGCGCCCTGCATGGCGGAGTAACCGTCATAGAGACAGACGTTGGTGTTTTCGGTTGCCCCTTCGATTGATCCTTCAACAGCCGTTTTGAGGTCGTTGGTGGCAGAGGTGGTAGAAGATTCGCCGGAACATCCCGCGAGGAGGGCTAGGAGCCCGAGCGAGATGGGCGTAGATATTCCCAAACAATTCCTTGATAGCATTTTGTCGTCCTTTTTTTGCGCGGTGTTGCCGCTGGTTTCTTTTTCTAAAGATACTTTGCGGAGTATTGTTTTACACTATGAAAAATGGCCTTCGTGAAAAAACTCGGAATAAAAATTGGGACGAATCTTCCCGTTCGGAACGAAAGGCTCCAAAAAGGAATCGGTTCTCGTTTGTCTCCAATTTTTTCTATTATTAGCCTAAATGAAAATCCGTTTGACCCAAGAGACCTTGAATCGCCTGAAGCGTTTCCGCAAGAACAAGCGGGCGTTCTGGTCGTTGGTGGTGCTCGTGCTGGCGTATCTACTTTCGCTCACGAGTCCGTGGACGGTGAATGACGAGCCGCTTTTCCTGCGTTACGAAGGCAAGTCCTATTTCCCGGCATTCGTGCGCTACAGCGAAAAAGATTTTGGCGGGGAATACCAGACGGAACAGGATTATGCAAAACTGTTCGCGACGGTTCGTGAGTGCGAAGAAGATGCCGCCGAAGGCTTTACGCGTGCGGGGGGCTGCCCTGATTATTGGGCGGTGATGCCTCCAATCGCTCACGACCCGCTGAAGGCCGACTTGAGTGAAGATGGTGCGCCTCCGTTTGCGCCGAGTGCAAGGCATTGGCTCGGAACAGACAGTAACGGTCGCGATGTACTTTCGCGCCTGATTCACGGTTTTCGCATTTGCATCAGCTTTAGCTTGCTTCTGACGATTCTCGGGACTTTCCTTGGGATTGTCATCGGTGGTATCCAGGGATATCTCGGCAAGTTCTGGGATACGGGCATGCAGCGTTTTATCGAAATCTGGTCTTCGCTTCCGATGCTTTATGTGGTGATTCTGATCGGTAGCATTTACGGGCGCAGTTTCTGGCTTTTGATTTTGATCATGGCCGCTTTCAACTGGATTTCGCTCAGCTACTACATGCGTGCGGAATTCTTGAAGCTGCGAGGCATGACCTATGTGCAGTCCGCCAAGGTGCTAGGTATGGGACACCGCCACATTTTCTTCAAGGAAATTTTGCCGAATGCGATGACCCCCGTGGTGACGCTTTTCCCGTTTACTTTGATTGGCGGAATCGGAAGCCTTACGTCGCTGGACTTTTTGGGATTCGGCTTGCAACCGCCGACTCCGAGCTGGGGTGAACTCATGAGCCAGGGGCTCAACAACTTGTATGCACCATGGATTTCGGTGAGCACGGTCGCTGCGCTGTTTGTCACGCTCCTCTTGACCACCTTCGTGGGAGAAGGCGTGCGGGATGCCATGGATCCTAAATCTGGGGATAGGTATGTCTAAAAAAGGTCTTGTTCTTGAAGGTGGCGGTATGCGAGGGTTGTATACCTGCGGTATCCTCGATACTTTTATGGAAAAAGGAATCGACTTTGACGGTGCCGTCGGTATTTCCGCCGGAGCCTGCTTCGGATGCAATCTCAAGTCCAGACAGCCGGGACGCGCCCTGCGCTACAATCGGCGTTTTGTGGGCGACAAGCGCTTTTGCAGTTTCCGTTCGTGGGTCAAGACTGGCGATATTTACAATGCCGAATTCTGTTATAAGACCATTCCGCAGGAACTGGATCCGTTCGATTTCGAGACGCTTAAGGCGAACCCGATGGAATTTTACATGGGCGTTACGGACTTGGAAACCGGCAAGGCACTTTTCCCGAAGTTCATTGATGGAAACGACAAGGAACTGGCCTGGATGCAGGCTTCGGCTTCGATGCCGCTTGCTGCAAGGATTGTGGAAATTGACGGTGGCAAGTACATGGACGGCGGTATTGCCGATTCAATTCCGCTAGCCTTTATGCAGTCTCAGGGGTACGACCGCAATGTGGTCATCTTGACCCAGCCGCGCAACTATGTGAAAAAGCCGAATAGCCTGATGCCGTTGATTCGGCTGGTCTATCGCAAGTATCCGAAGTTTATCGAGGCGACGGCGCACCGTCACGAAATGTACAATGAAGAGACCCGCTATGTCTTTGAACAGGAAAAGGCGGGGAACGTGCTGGTGATTTGCCCCGAGGAATCTCTCAACATCAGCCGCATCGAAAGAAATGTGGATGAGTTGCAACGAGTCTATGATATCGGCAGACGGATTGCGGAATCGCGACTGGATGAAATCAGGGAGTTCCTGGGACGATGAATTCTGTCTTGCAAGTAAAGGATCTCTCGGTCGCTTTCGGGTTCGACAAGAACGGTAAGCCCCGCGATGGAATTGTGCCGCTGCAGGTGACCGACCGCGTCTCGTTTGATATCGCTGCGGGCGAATTCTTTGCGTTGGTGGGTGAGTCCGGCTGTGGAAAGAGCGTAACGGCGATGAGTATCTTGCGCCTGCTGCCGCAGCCGAGTGCGAAAATTGTGGAAGGCTCTGTCCTTTACAATGCAGATGAAAATGCCGCTCCCGTTGACCTTGCAAAGTTACCGATTGCGGACTTGCAGAAAGTTCGCGGCTCTGAAATTTCTTGCATCTTTCAGGAACCGATGCAGGCGCTGAATCCTGTGGTGACCATCCGAAAGCAGCTGATGGAAGTGTTCAAGTTCAGCTCTGCTGCATCCTCCAAGGTGACAAAGGAAACGTTTCTAGCCACAGTCCGCGAGCAGCTTACCCTTGCGGGCTTCAAGGATGTGGATCGCGTATTGAATTCCTATCCGCATGAACTTTCGGGCGGAATGCTCCAGCGTGTATGCATCGTGATGGCGCTGCTTTCTAAACCCAAGCTGATTATCGCCGATGAACCGACAACCGCCTTGGATGTGACGGTGCAGGCGCAGGTGCTCGCCGTTCTCAAGGATATGGCGAGCCGCACCGGAACGGCGGTTCTCCTGATTACGCATAATATGGGAATCGTGTCGCAGTATGCGGACCGTGTGGCGGTGATGTATGCGGGCCGCATCGTAGAAACCGGTGGTGTCCGTGACGTGATTGATAACCCGATGCACCCGTATACACAGGGGCTTTTGGCCGCTATTCCCGAGAATCACAGCGACATGCGTACGATGAAGTCAATTCCTGGCTCCGTGCCGCATCCGCGAGACTTTGTGAAGGGATGCCGCTTTGCAGACCGTTGCGAAAAGTGTGCGAATGCATCCGCTGAACTCCGCGAGAAGTGCAAGTCCGCGCAGGTTCCGCCTAAACAAAAAGCTTCGGGCTCATTGAACCACGAAGCGAATTGTTTCCTATTGTAATTGATTTTTTTATGTCATTCCGCATGTGGTGCGGAATCCCCCTTTAGTCCGTTATATATTGGTCTTTTTTGCATTCAGTGTTTGTTAGTTTGCAAGTAGATTTGCCTTCGTTAATAAGATTTTTTAATTTTCCAATATTACTTATATCCGTTAGTTTATCTATTGAATCAGTCAAAAAATGTTCGCAGCTTAGATCTGTCGAGCATCTGTAGTAAGCGTCTTCTACAAGAACATTGAGATCCTGTTCGTTAGAGGCGAAGAATCTTTGGTCATTTATATTTAATTTAAAATCAAAATGATGCTGATTTGTAATTTTTGTAATCATGGATTCAGTAAGAAGAGTATCTTTTAAAAAGAGTGTATCTTTTGAATTGATTTTTTTTAATAAATCAGAGAAAGTCCATTCAGAATTACCTGCCTTTGCAACGAATGCATTACTAAAAACAAGACTGTCGTTTTCTGTGTAGACAACATTGCCTTTTACATTAATTTCTGAGTTGCACTCAAATGTGTAATTACAAATAGCGGTTTCTGGATAGAAACTTTCTGCTGATGTTGTATTAGTACTGTTTTTGTCTGTGCATGCTGTTATGAATAAAATACATAATACAGCAAATAATATTTTTGTCATCGTAAAAGTCCTTCTAATTATATTTTAAATTCTTCGCACCACTTAGGGACAATTTCTGTCGCCTTACCTTGTACGAAAATGTCGGTGTAGGGGTCGCTAGTCGGGACTTCAAGGTTCAGGCAGGTGACCTTGGCGCCAAAGCTCTTGGCGAAACTCTTGAAGCCGGCGGCGGGGTAGACCACGCTGCTCGTGCCGATGTAGACGAATTCCTTGCAGTGCTGCAGGGCGTCTTGGATTTCTTCCATATAGAGCGGCTGTTCTCCGAAGAATACGATGTCCGGACGCGTCATTGCGCCGCAGAAGGGGCAACGCGTCTCGAGAGTTTCTTCGCCGTCGAACAGGAACTCGTGCTTCGGGTTGTGTTCGCAGGTCAGTCGCATCAGGTCGCCATGCATGTGCAGGACGCGCTTGGATCCGGCGCGTTCATGCAGGTTGTCCACGTTCTGTGTGACGAGCAAAAAATCATCGCCAAGGCGTTTTTCAAGTTCGGCGAGAGCGAAATGCGCTGCATTCGGTTCGTGTTCTTTGAGCCCCTTGCGCAAGAAGTTGTAAAAATCCTTCACGCGCTTCTTGTCGCGGTAGTAGCCTTCGGGCGTGCACACGTCGTCGATGTTTTCGTGTTCCCACATGCCGTCGTTGCCGCGGAAAGTGCGGAGTCCCGATTCGGCACTGATGCCGGCACCGGTCAGAACAACGAGTCTAGGAAACTTTTTCGTACTCATTAGCAAATTTCTCCAAAGAACAAGGTTTCTGCCACGATGCCATGTTCAAAGTCGGGCAGGTAAAGGCTTTCGTTTTCGCCGTGGGCATTGCATTCGGGATCTTCGAGGCCGGTCAGGAGGATAGGAATGTCGCCGAAGGTGTTGCGGAACAGTTCTGCGCCGGGGATGCTCGCGCCGCAGCCAATGAACTTTGTTTCGGCATTGTAGGCGTTCGCCATCGCTTCGCTCATCTTCTTGAAGAACGGGTGGGTCGTGTCGGTCACGAACGGGTTTGCGCCGTCTTCGGTTACGATGCTACATTCGAGTCCGTAGGGGACCTGTGCCTGCAGGAATTCCACCAGTTGCTGTGTCGCGATGTCGGCTTCCATGCCGGGGGCGAGTCGAATGCCGATGCGTGCGTAGGCGGAGTCCTGTAGAACGTTTCCTGCGTTTGTGCGGCTGCCAACTTCCATTGCGGTGACCACAATCGAGGGCCTGCGCCACAGCGACAGGAGGATTTCGTCTTCGGGAACTTTCAGTTGCACGCTTTCCAGGATGCCACCGTCGTTACGGAAAATTTTTTCGGTCATGCCGAGGCTCTTGTAGCTCTTGAGTTCCTCTTCGGTTGGGGGGATGAGCGTGTCCTCGAAATTCGGAATGAGGATGTTGCCCTTGCCGTCGGTAAGACTTGCAATCATGCGGCAAAGTACCTGACCGGAATCGGGAATGGGGCCGGACCAGCTTCCGGAATGAAGCGGTGCCTTCGTGGCCTTGAGTTCTACGCTTACGGCGCTCATGCCACGAAGGGTCGTCGTAATCGAGGGGGAGCCCTTGGCAAAGTTTCCGAGGTCAGCCACGATGACGGCGTCGCACTTTAAAAGCTCGGCGTTCTTTTTAAGGATTTCCTCGAAGCCTGCGCTGCCGGATTCCTCTTCGCCTTCGATCAAAAACTTGAGGTTCGGTCCGTCATTTTTCTTCAGGGCTCGCACTTGTTCGAGTGCGGCGAGGTGCGTGACGATTCCCGCCTTGTCGTCGGCGGTGCCGCGGCCGTAAAGGCGGTCCCCTTGCAGGTTGGCTTCGAACGGTTTGGTATTCCAGAGGGCTTCGCGCATGGGCGGTTGTACGTCATGGTGCGCATACAGAAGAACCGTCGGCTTGTCGGGGCTCGTGAGGCTTTCTCCGTATACGGAGGGGCGCCCGCTGGGGGGCAACAGGAATTGCACGTTGCTAAGCCCTGCCTGCAAGAAAAGTTCCTTGACTTTTTCGGCGGAGTCCAGTACGAATTTCTGGTCAAAATTGTCAAAACTGATCGAGGGAATGCTGACCAAGTCACTCAGGGTCTTGATATAGACAGGCATCTTCTGGTGGATGGCGGCGACGACTGAATCAATAGTACTCTGTTCCATAATTCAACTCAACAGATGATAAAAGCGGACATATCCTTTTCTATTCAATAAAATAGTAAACCTTGTAAAAATTGGTCACTGGTGATAGATATTTTCTATTTTTTGAGGAGTAAGTTTTGGCAAAAAGGATTACCCATGTCTTTCAACTGCGTGAATCACGAGTATTACCTGAACTTTGGCGACCGTGTCCTGGCGCTCATTCGCCGTATTTTCCATAACAATCCGGAATTTCGTCACGATTCGTTGAAGCATGCCGCGCGGTTTGCTCCCTTCATTCCGTTTATGGGCGGTCGCCCGGACTTGAGCAAGACTCTCAAGCGCGTCATCACTTTCCCCGACCACAGCAATTCCCTGTATCTCGGTTGCCCCATTATCCTGGCGGCAGGTGCAAACAAGACGGCGAAGCGAATTTCTGACTATGCGAACATGGGCTTCGGCGGTATTACCGTAGGCACGGCCACCCGCAAGTTCCGTGAAGGCAATACGCACCGTCCTCGTATCGGTTTCCTGGAAAACGACCGTGCCATCCACAACAGCATGGGGCTCAATAACGAGGGTGTCGAAGTCATCGCTCGCCGTACCGATGAACAGCTGACCAAGGCGCACAAGGTCGGGCTTTGCGTGGGGGTGTCCGTAGCAGAAACTCCGGGGCTTACCAATGACGAAGATAAGCTGAAGGACCTGCTTGAAAGTTTTGCGATTGCCTACAAGGCCGGCGACTACATCGAAATCAACGTGAGCTGCCCCAATACCGGCGAGGCCCGAGTCGATATGGATTTGTCGCTTACCGAACGAATCTTCGGCGAAATCATGAAGTACAGGAATGCTCAGGCTATCCGTAAGGCCGTGTATGCCAAGATCAGCCCCGACCTTTCTGAACGCCACTTGGTGAACATCATGGATATGCTCGTGCGTACGGGCGTGAACGGTGTCGTGGTGGGCAATACTTACCCGACCAAGAAAATTAGCGAGCTTCCCGTAGAGGCGAAGTACGAAGACCTGACTCCGCTCCGTGACGATGGTGACTGTGGAGGAATGTCTGGCCGTCCTCTTTACGAGAACATGATGTGGAACGTCACCTACATCCGCACGCATTATCCGGAAATCAGCGTGATTGCCTGTGGTGGCATTGACCATGGGTTCAAGATTTTCGACCTCATCAAGCTTGGGGTCGATGCTGTAGAATGTTACTCGGTGGTTGCCTTCCGCTGGATGGCCGCACATGCGATGCGCAAGGAACTCGAAGCGGCTCTGCTTGAAACGGGTTATACGACACTGACGGATTACGACGACCACAATCCGAAGCAGACCAAGGCTGTGTAACGAACGTCATTCGAGCCTCATTATGTCATCCCCGCGTAGGCGGGGATCTCTTTTAGAAAGGAAGATGGGTTTTGTTAGTGAAAAAATCTTTTATTCGTAATCTTTCTGTCGCAGTTCTTTTGGCAACCGGCATCTCTTTTGCAGTTCCCTGGCTTGGAGTCACTTTCAAGAAGACTTCCTTCGAGAACCATCTTGCTCTCAACGTAATCGGTGTTCACCCGGAGTCCGGCTGCTTTACGGCGGGCATGGTGGCGGGTGACCAGATTATCGGGGTGCAGGGGAGCCCGCTCTCGGACATGTCGCAAATCCAGTCGGCTGTCGCAGGGCACAAGGCGGGGCAGAAAATCAAGATTGAAATTGCACGCGAGGGTAAAAAGAAAACTCTGACGGTCGCCTTGACCGAACGGCCCGACGACATCAGCAATTTGACGGGATCTGCCATCGGTAGCAAGATCGCCAAGTTCGGCGAGAACTTCTACAAGAATGGTGAAAAACGCAAGGAAAAGCCCAAGGCGACTTTGCTTGATTTCTGGGCAACCTGGTGCGGCCCTTGCCGCAAGACGCTCCCGGTGCTTGCGAACATCTACAATAAGTACAGTTCCAAGGGGCTCGAGGTTATTGGAATCGCCGACGAGTCCGTGGATGTCCTGAACGATTTCTACGCACACCAGCACGCATCTCCGTATCCGCTCTATCGCGATGCTAAAAAAGAAATGTGGATGCGCTATGGCATCCACGCTGTTCCGACACTGATGCTGTTGGATAAGGATGGCTACATCAAACGCGTCTGGAGCGGTGCCCCCAGCGAGTACATGATAGAGCAAATCCTGAGGGACGTAATCGAGTAGAAGCTACTGTACGGCCGCTTTTTTCTGCGAGGCGAAGATATCTTCGTATTCTTCCTTGCTGATGCGTGCATAACCGGTGGTGATGCCACCGAATTCGTAGTAGGCGGAGTCGCCCTTGACGCTCATGCAGTAAGGCATGTCGAGCGAGTTCTTTCCGCAAAGCTTGCCGTCTTGGATGGTGGCGGTCAGGTCGCCGTTCACGTTACGGATGGTGTAGTCCTGGTGGTTGTCGGTCAGGACTTCAAAAATCATATTGGCTTCGCCCTTCCAGCAACCGGTATAGTTGGCGCTGTTGTCGCCGCAGCCGAAAAGGAACATCGAGGAAATAAGTGTTGCGGAAATAAGAATTGCTTTCTTCATGTCCATAAAATAGTATTTTTGAATGCGAGAAAATGCAATTTTTTGTTAAACATTTGTATTTGTTGGCCCCGATTCTAGCCCTGTCCGCTCTTTTCGGTGTTTACAAGTTAATTCAGGCGAATACCCGCCCGATTCCGAAGTACGAGCCTCCGCAGGTCGAGGAAACTTGGTCTGCCGAAGAATACATGCGACACTTGAACCTTAAGCCCTTTAATCAGCGCGAGGTTCACCGTCTGCTCCTCAAGCGCACCCGTCAGAAGGAAGGCGTTTATCTGGAAAGCCTGCTCCCGGCGATGGATACGGCGGGAATCGAGGTTGTCCACTGCTTTCATAAGGTGATGGGCGACGATTACGTTCCCGTGATTACGAGCGGAAACGACTATCCGTACCATAAGCCGAATTCAAAGCATTACAAGAATGCGGCGATGGATTTCCGTATCAAGGATGTTCCCTTGACCAAGCGCCGCGAAATTGTCGAAATGGTCCAGGATCGGCTAGGCGAACGTTTCAGGGTGCTCTGGGAAAAGGGCGAGATGGAACACCTTCATGTTGAAATGAGTGACTGATTTGCCTTTTTTGTATAGTATAAATCCCGTATTATACGGTTTGTATAATTTAGAGAAAAATATTTGATTTTGTTTAGTAAAATTGTTGTTTTTTTTACAAAAATCTTTGATTTTGTATAATAAAGGTGTTGACTGAATGGCGCGAATTAGATATATTCATTAGTATGAAATCGGTACTTGAATATAAAGATTATCACCGCTTTATGCAGGACTACTACGACGAACGCAAGCGTCTTGGTGCGTTCTCGTGGCGCGAGTTCTGCAAGAGTGCCGGGTTTACTTCGCCGAATTTCTTGAAGTTGGTTTGCATGGGCCAGAGTAAGCTCAGCAAGGTCAAGGTGGGCAATGTGGCGAAGGCGATGGGCCTTTCCGGTTTTGAGGAAGATTATTTCCGAGAAATGGTCGTCTTTGGCAATGCCGAAAAAGATGATGTCAAGAAGGCAGCTCTCCTTGAAATGCAGAGGATTGCGTTGGAACACAAGGTGCGCGTGGTTGATGGAGATATGTTCCAGTATTATGAATCTTGGAAGTATCCTGTTTTGAGGGAGCTTGTTCCGATGATGCCGGGGGCGACTCCCCGAGATATTGCGGACGAATGCAAGGAACATGTGTCCGCCGAGGAGGTTCGCGACGTGCTGAATTTCCTGGTGAAGGCGGGGGTCCTGAAAAAGGACGGCGAAAAAGTTTATTCGCAGACGGAACAGACTGTCATTGGTTCACCGGAGGCGCTTCCCATTGCAATTCGTGCCATGCACAAGGAAATGGCGAACATGGCCGCACGTGCCGTTGATCGCTATTCTGCAAACGAGCGCCATTTTACCGGAGTCACTCTCGGTGTGAATCAAGAGGCTTACGAACGGATCGCAAAAGAACTCGACGCTTGCTGCAGAAGGGTGCTTTCGATTGCGAACGAATATAAGGACCAAGATCAGGTCTGCAGAATCAATTTCCAGTTTTTCCCGGTAACGGACAAAATCATAGGGGGACATCATGCTTAAGAAATTTACTTTTATCTCGGGGAGCATCGCGCTTCTGTCGTTGATTGCTTGCGGTGGCGGCGAATCGACTGCTGGCGGGACGATTGACCCGAATTCCATTGCCGATGTGAGCAGCTCATCTGAAATGAGTTCCTCGTCGGTTGATCCTGATGTGGGTGGATCCAGTTCGTCTGAAATGAATTCTTCGTCGAATGACATCCCGAAGAACATGAGCAGTAGCTCGGTCGGCGGTCACGATATAAATCCGATTCCAGGGTCATCTTCTGCCGTGCAGGAACCGTCACTTTTGGTGAAGAATTCGCACTTTGTGTGTAATCACGAATATGTCGAATTGCCTGAAACGGATGACATTAATGCATTGCGTCCGGTAGCGACTATTTACGAACCGGATGAAGAAGGATTTTCGTTCGTTGACATGGGGTATGTAGCGGAGATGCCTTGTGGGTCTTATTATGAAAATCTCAAGGCCGTAGTCTCTGGCGATACTCTCTATGTTACGGGTGACTTTGTGGATTCATTTGTCGATTGTATATGCCCGACGGAGATGTCTTTCTGGGTGCAGAATGATCCCGCTTTTGAAAATGTATCGTGGGTTTCGTTTGATGTCAGGGCTACTTTGCCGCTAGCGAAGGAAAAAGGCGTGGGCGAGCAATCTTCATCTAGCCTCGTGCAAAGTTCTTCGTCGCAGGAGATTAGTCTGGGGCCAGACCTGACGGCGCTGGAACTGAACGGCTATGAAAGAGGTCAATGTATGAAGGATGGCCTGGCCGCCAAGCCTGTCGCAAAGAATGCAGCCTCTGAACTCCCCGAAGCAAAGCAGATTACTTATTTGAACGGCAAAACTGTTCTGACTTTGGAAAATGTGATAGACTATTGTGGAATAGAAGCGAAGGTTTCTCAAAAGATGGTCGGTGACACCTTGATGTTGGACTATTACGACCAAACTAATGTGACCAACTGCATCTGCAATATGGAAAAAATTGATTTCCTGCTTGAGCCGGAAAATATGGCTGCCAAGTATGTCATGTTCAAGGATGTCGTGTACTGGATCGATGTGATTATGTATGAGGTTGATCCTGAATGGGACTATTAGAACGGAATGTTGTTCTGTTAGTCTGCTTGAACCTGCTTCAACTGCTTGCCATTTATTTGCTATTTTGTAGCCGAAATGAGTGGCAATCTGATTTTTAAATCGCGCAGCTTGAGCTTTGGTGAAGTCTCGCTTTCTGTCGAGCCGCTGGAAAAGGATCCGCAGAAGGTTCCTTATGTGGCGTGGTTCGTGGGCGAGAAACTTTTTTACCGTAGCGATGCGTGTCATTGTTTTGAGGAACTTGAGTTCTTTGCGAAGCGTACAGCTGGCTATAGGTTGAACGAGTCTGCGGCTGGTTCTGCGGCGGGGGAGTCTTCGCTGCAGTTGCTTTCGCCGGAGCACTTGGCGCCTGTATTCCTGATGTGGCCGCACCGTCGCTTTAACGTGCGACTTTCCGATGCGACCAAGCCTGAAGTTCCGATGATGGACGGTTCTGCGATTCCGTTTTTCTGCGAAATGCGAAAATTCTGCGGAGCTCCCGAAGAACTCGTCTTTTACGATGCTCCTGTGCACGCTGAATGGGACTTGGACAGCGGCGCTTCTATCTACGGTCATGTCCGCATCACGCCAGCCGAAACCTTCGAAGTCGAATACGTGTTGGATCGCAATGCCGCTCGCGACGGTTATAATCTGAAGTCTGCAGCCTCCGTCTCCATTTATTCGCCCGAGAACTTGTACCAAATTTTCATGGCGCGCACCTTCATCCATCAGGTGGAACTGGAACGCGCCCGTGCGGCGGGCCTCCTCGCAGGCGTCGACGAATCCTGCGGATTACTACTCGATGATAGTTTGTGCGTTGAAAAATCGAGTGGCTGTCGCGAAAATACTCCGTCAACATCGCCTAAATTCCGCATCGCAAACGAACCTGCGATGCATAAAATACTAGATTTGATTGGAGACCTAAGTTTTATCTGTCCGGCCCTTCCGAGGGTCAGAATCGAAATCACCAACGGTGGGCACATGTCCCATCGGCAAATTATGGAGAAAATCATTCCCTATGTCCATGCTGGAATCTTTACCCAAGTCTAATGTCGCCGGAATCCTCTACGATGCCGAAGTCGTCCACAGCGTTCTTCCGCAGAAGGCCCCGTTCGCCTTTGTCGATGAAATCTTGAGTCTCGACGCCGAAAACATGGAAATCGTTGCCAAGTGGCACTTGACCGGCGAAGAAGGATTCCTCAAGGGGCATTTCCCGGGCAATCCGGTGCTCCCCGGCGTGATTCAGATTGAATCCATGGCCCAGGCCGCCACGCTCCTCACCATGATTGGTCGCGAAGCCGAAACCACGGGCAAGCGCCCGGCATTCATGGGTGTCGAAAACTGCCGTTTTCGCGCTCCGGTGATCCCGAAGGCCGAAATCGTTCTGAAGGCCAAGCTCATCATGGCCCGCCACGGCATTTACAAGTACAGCGGCGAACTCCTGACCGTCGATGCCGAAGGCAAGGAAACGCTCTGCACCAAGGCTGACTTCAGCGCTGCCATGGTGTAAGTTTTTCAAGCGCCCTAGTGGAGCCACACGGATTCGATTTTACTAACGTAAAATCTGTTTGTGTAAAAATGTTTCCCTGATTGTCATGCCGCACTTGATGCGGCATCTCTTTTTTAATCTGCGAAAAAACTATACTTAGCTCGAATTATTGTTGGAACCCCGGAGGTCTTCTGTGAAATATTTTGTTGCGTTGTTGCTTTCTGCCGTTTTGTTCGTCGCCTGCGGTGACGACGACAGCGGCAGCTTCGTTGAGCCGGAGAAGGAATCTTCGTCTAGCGAAATCCTGAGCAGCGGCGACGGGACCAGTGACGGCAATGGAGACAAATCCAGCAGCAGTGTCTCGTCTTCGTCGACGAACAGTTCGTCTTCTGCGAAATCGAGTTCGTTTACAGATGCTAAGAGCTGTTCTTCTGTAACGTCAAGCAGCTCGGGAACTTCTGCTGAGTCTTCGGCGGGGAATAGCAGCAGCTCAAGTAAGGCGAGAATTCCTTGCTCTGAAGAAAATGAAACTGCAAGACTTAATGGTGAAGACGTTGTTTGTCATGACGGCTATTGGGTTCCGGTATCCTCCAGCTCGGCAGTACCTACCAGCAGCTATTTCGACATGACAAACCAGTTTAACGAGAAGGTGTCTTACGGCGAGTTCACCGACCCGCGCGACGGGCAGAAGTACCGCACGATGGAAGTGAAAAATGGTGTGTTTATGGAGTCCTATACGGTTTTCGCTGAGAACTTGAATTACGGCAAGATGATTCCTGGAGGCTCTGTACAGGGCGATTCTACCAAATATTGTTACGATGATGACCCGTGGTATTGCGAAAACGGCTGGGGTGGGCTCTATACCTGGAGCAGAGCCATGAATTTCCCCGAAGTATGTGACAGCGTCTCCATCGCTTCGGAAAAATGTCCGAATAAGTTTAATCTAGAAAGTGATAATGAAAAATTTAATGGGAAGTATTATTTTGTCCAGCATCAAGGAATATGCCCGGAAGGCTGGCATATTATGAATGAGAACGAGTGGGTTGAAGTGTCCGAACAGAGTAGTCATTCCTCCATGAGTTCGAAGGTTGCCGGTTTCGGCAATAACAGCTACGGGTTATCTATATTGCCTGCAGGATATTGGAATCCTGTAACTCTTGGGTATGGCCACTTCTCGAGTGCTGCATTATATTGGCTACCGCAACAGTATCCAGAATATGATGATTGTTCATATCGAGTGGCCGTTCGGACGAATGAGTTTAACCGAACATTTAGAGGGGTAAAAAAACAAGGCTTCTCGGTTCGTTGTGTAGAAAACTACTAGTTCTCCACAATCTTTAACAAAAAAGTTTAACAAAAATCAGGGTTATGCCAAATAACCCATAGGGAGGGACTTATGTCCAAGAAGAAAAGCGACGGCGAATGCCTGGCCGCTAAGCGAACATTCGTCGGGCGAAGCCCGAGGCCATGTGAGCGTGCGGTGCAGGCAGAGACGAAGCGTTCCTTTTTCATGCATCAAAGGAGATCCCGCACCGAGTGCGGGAAGACATCTAGAGTGGCATGCCCAAAGGCGGAGGAAAGTAAGTCGGCGAGCGAACATTAGAGGCCGAAGGCCGAATCCATGTGAGCGAGGCGAGCTTATACTCATAGAGCATAACTCAACTAAGGCAACAATTTGCCAAGTTTCGTTTACTTTTTGGAGCCGTGGGCGCTACAATCGGGGCGTTGCGGGGTGTCCCCGCTAGAGAGGGTGGAGAGCAACGAAGTGCGAACCAGGGGGAGGCTTCCCCCTTTTTTACGGGTCGAGTAAGTCGCCACGAAGGACTTCAATCTGGTCGCCGATCAAACTGATGATGTTGGTCGGATTGATTTCGATGGGGCCGCAGTCAACCATCATGTCGACGGAATGTTCGAAGGTCTTCCAGATTTCATCCGGCTCGTACATGTCTTCGTCGGTGAGCTTGGCGGCCGTACTCAGGATCGGCTTGTCGAAATGCTGGAAAAGTTCCTTGAAGAACGGGTGCGTCGGCATCCTCACACCGATTTCCGGGCGCTTGACGTCCAGGCGGCGGGCGATATGCGGGTCGGCGGGCAAAATAAACGTGTAGGGCCCGGGCACGCGCGGCTTCATGATATTGAATGCAAAGTTGTCTACACGGGCGTAGTCGGTCGCCTTGCGAATGTCCGGAATAATGAGTGCCATGAAGAACTTCTTCATCGGCTTCTTGAGGGCATAAAGCTTATGAATTGCCTTGGGCGATTCGGCGTTACAGCCGATGGCGTAACCGGATTCGGTAGGGTAGAGTACGAGACCGTCGTCTTCGAGGGCGGCCGCTGCAAGCTTCACGATTCGCGCTTGCGGATTAACAGGATGAACTTCAAAACGCATGGCGATAATATAGATTATCCGCTAACATTGCGGAATGACTTGGGTGCCTTCGAAGGCGTTCTTGATATGCGAAAAATGGAGAGGTTTCTGGTAGACTCGTGCCGAGAGAACGTCAAATCGGCAAGGCTGGTCGAAACCCTTGGGAGCCACTTCCTTCTGCGTGTGCAAAAAATGGCAGGCGGTCTTCCAGATCTTCTTTTGCTTGGCCGCATTCACGCGGGCCGCCGGGTTCCCTTGTTGGTTGTTCCAGACGGACTTGACTTCCACGAATACGACTGTTTCTCCGTCCTTGGCAACAATGTCAAGCTCTCCGCCCTGGTAGGCGTAGTTGCGAGCGACAATCTCATAGCCTTCGCGGCAGAGATAAGCTGCCGCTTGGGCCTCGATGAAATTTCCCTTGGGCTTGTTGCTTGATTTGACGGAGGTCATTACGGCAGTTCCATCCCGAGCAGGCGAATTTCCGAGATCGCGAAGTCCTCGTTCTCACCGTCGTAGATTTCGTCGAGGTAGATTTTGAGTTCGCTGGTTTCCATGGCCTGGATATTCGGGTACTGCATGCCGCGGATATTTTCGAGCTTGATTTTCTGCTTGAAACCGTCCTTGGTTTCTAGCGTGATTGTCTTGGGCTTTTTGAAAATGCGGAAACGGTCGCCGAAAGCGTCATCTACGGATTTCTGGTATCCGACAGCGATTCCGAAATGGGTGACAATCGCGTTGTTGTCGAAATACAGCGTGAGGACCGGATTCTGCGGCTTTTGCGGCATCGTGTAGAGCCAGGCTGTTTTAAGGTCGTTGTCATTCAGGTTGTCGAGCGGGTAGCCGCTGCTTTCTTCGACTTCGAGCGCCTTGGTTTCGTAGTTGCCAAGAGCGTCGCTCCATTCCAGTTCCCGCAGGGTGCTCTCGGGCTTGTGCGTGAGCATCAGGAGAATCAGCAGCATGATGATGAGCGGGAAGATGAAGATGGCGAGAGCCGTGAGCTTTTTCTGGAGCATGCGTGCGCGCGGCGTAATGATGTTCGCCATTTCGGCGATGGAAGCCGTGTGGCGGCGCAGCAAGGTTCCACTCATAGTGGGGCGGGGAGTCTGGCGGGTTCCCTTGTCCGGAGGGAAAACCTGGTCGCAGGCATCCAGAAATTCCTGCATGTCGTGGAAGCGCTCGTTCAGCTTTTTCTTGAGGCACTTGAGGATTAACTGCGAAAGTCCTGGCGGCATGTCCTTGCGGAAAAGTTCCGGTGCAGGCGGCTGTTCCTGGACGTGCTTGAGGGCGATTTCGACGGGGCGATTGCCTTCGAAGGGGAGTCGTCCGCAGGTCATTTCGAAGAGGATGACGCCCATGCTGTAAATGTCGGACTGGATGGTGACATTGTCGCCGTGGCACTGTTCCGGTGACATGTATTCGGGGGTGCCCATGGTCATGCCTGTTCGCGTAAGGCGGTCCTTTTCCATTTCCTGGATGTAGGAAATGCCGAAGTCCATGATGAAGACGCGGTTGTCGCGCGTCAGCATGATGTTGGACGGTTTTACGTCGCGGTGGACGATGCCCTTGTTGTGGGCGGAAAGCAGGCCGCGTGCGATTTGACGGATGATGACTTCGATGGCCTCAAAGGATAGCTGTTCCTTTTTATGCAGGATGTCGGCGAGGTTGGTTCCTTCGACATAGGTCATCGCGATAAAAAGTTGGTTGTTTTGCTGACCGAAGTCAAAAACATGGACGATGTTCTGGTGGTCCAGCTCTTTCATCGCCTGGGCTTCCAGGTAGAAACGCTTGATTGCTTCTTCATCGGAGGAGGCATCCAGAATCTTGAATGCGACAATTCGATTCAGTCTTTTGTCCATCGCCTTGTAAACATTGCCCATTCCGCCTTTGCCGAGGGCTCCGATGAGGTCATAGTTTTCGTTGAAGGGGCGTGGAAAAATTTCTTGTTTCTGAGGTGCAATCATTTTGCTTTCTTGGAATAGTTAAGTTTTATAACAACCACAATATAAAAACATACGGCGATTGCGAGTGCCGAAATAACGTTTTCGATGGGGTCGTTTCTCTCTAAAAAAAGATTCAGCAGGTTTGTCTGGTTGTAGCGGGACCAGATGACATAAGATAGGGTGCGGCCAAGTGGCAACATCTGGTCAAGCGGAACGAGCGCTCCGGCAAGGGCGACTTGCGGAATGATGAGGAGCGGCAACATGGCGTTCGCCTGTCCCTGGTTCTTGGCGAAGGTACTGACAGTGAGCCCGACGGCGACGGGCGGGATAACCATGACGGCAATCGACAGGAGTAACGATGAAATGGGAACGTGGGCTGAAATCCGGAAATGGATAAACGCATAGACGACGATGGTTTGCAAGAAAGCGACCAACGTGGGAATCGTGGCCTTGGCAATCAGCGTGGGGAGTATCGCGATTCCCTTGCGGAATTCGGCCTGGAGAATTTCCTTTTCCTGTACGATTTCGCGGATGGACAGCGATAGGGCGAGCCAGTTGGCGCAGAGGATGAGTGCGAAGGCGACTATCCAGAGCGACGAAAGTTCCGAGAAAATCTGCGAGAATAGGAATCCGATGACGAGGGGCTGCAAAAGGAGTGTGAGAAACTTGCCCTTGTCGCGGAACCATTGCTTGGCGGTAAGTCCCATTTTGTAGAACAGGACCGGAGGATGCTTGACTTTGGGAAAGTAACACGGGACGGCTGTTTCCGGGGCGAGGGCATTGGTCGTGCCGTAGGCCGTTTCAGAAGAATTGCCGGTGGGAATGGCGCGGCTGTTGAACAGCGTTTTCCATTGGGTAGCCGTTTCGTCGTTCAGGTTCGCGAGAATCTTTTCGGGATCGTCGCTTTCGAAGAAGCGGTAGGCCTCTTCGGGGCTTCCGTAGAAGGCCTGTTCGCCCTGGTGCAGCACGAGGACTTTGTTTGCAATTTCGAGCGCTTCGTAGCTGTGGGTGGTAAGGATGACGGTGTGGCCGAGGAAGGCGAGCTGTTTCAGGTGCGTACAGAGAATTTTGGAATTGTACGGATCCAGCCCCGAAAGCGGTTCGTCGAGGATAATCAGCCCCGGATTTCCCATAAGTTCGTGGGCGAGGGCGGCTCGGCGGCATTCGCCGCCGCTGAGCGTCTTCACGGGGTTCTGCATCCGTTCGCTCAGCCCGAAAAGTTCGCCGAACTTTTCGAGCCGCCCCGTGGCATTCTTCTTAAAGTCTTCGACACTCATGCCGGTACGTCCGCCGTCCATCAGCGTTTCTTTGACGGTGAGGTCGCGCCTGAGTTCAGGATCCTGCTCCAGGAAGGCGATATGCTTCCGGATTTCCTCGTTGCGGTAGTCGAGCCCGCCGATGCGGACAGACGAATTTTCGCCTTTCTTGAGTTTTCCTTGCAGCAACCTCAAGAGTGTTGACTTTCCCTGTCCCGAACGCCCGATAATGGCGAGGATTTCTCCGGCTGGGAGCTTGAAATTGATCCCTGACAAAATCTGCTTTTTCCCTGCGAAGACATCCAGGTTGGAAACTTCAACATCGAATCCCAGGGGAAGATTCTTGCAGGTCAGCTGTTGGTTGGAATATTGGAACGTGCAGCTGGGCAAACGAACACTCTGGCCTTCTTTCAGCTGAAGCAGCCTGGTTGCTTTCCCGCGCATGTCGACCAATTTTTCGTTGAAGAGAATTTCAGCGGAACCCGCCTGTGTTCTTGCGGAAACGCCTTCGGGAATGTCCATGTGCAGGTCGTCGAGCGATTCCCATTTCTCGTGGAGCAACTTCGTTTGGACGAGGTCGTGCTCGGCGGACTCCATGAGCAATAGCTGTAGACGCCCGCCTTTTAGGGTCGCTCGCAACTGTAGCGGTCCAATCAGAATGACATCGCCGTCTTCAAGGGGGCGTTCTGCGGTATCGCTTCCGTTCACCTGGGTGACGCTGTTTTGTGAAAGGTTCTTTAGAATCCATTGCCCATCCGCATTTTCAATCACGGCGTGGTAACGCGAAACCATCGGGTTGTCAAGCACCAGGGAATTGTCTGGCTTGCGACCGATGGTAAACGGTTCGCCGATTTGCGGAGTGATGATTCTAAACGACTGCATTCTCTATGTCATTCTCGGTTGAGCGGGAATCTAGTTAAGTTCCTTCAGCCCCCTAATGAATCTGTCGCATGCTTTCTGCAAGGTTTCGTCGCTTGCGGCATAGGAAAATCGTACGCAGCTGTCGTCACCGAAGGCGGCACCCGGCACAATCGCAAGTCCCTGCGACTGCAACAGGTATTCGCAAAGTTCAATCGACCCGCCAATGACCTTGCCTGCGGGAGTTTTTTTGCCGTAGAAACTCTTGACCGGTGCGAACAGGTAGAATGCGCCTTCGGGTGCGTGGCAGGGTTCCGGGAGAATTTCGGCGGTGCGCTTCAGCATGTAGTCGCGGCGCTTGCGGAAGGCGGCCTGCATCGCGTGGACGTTGCTCTTGTCCATCTGCAAGGCCCCAAGGGCTGCATATTGCGCCACGTTGCTCGGATGGTGCGTGGCCTGTCCCTGAATTTTTCCGATAATCTTTGCAATTTCGGCAGGTGCTGCATCGTAACCGACGCGCCAGCCGGTCATGCAGTGCGACTTCGAGAAACCGTTGATGACGATCGTGCGTTCGGCCATGCCGGGGAGTGCTGCCGCGGAACAAAATTCCGTATCGTAGGTGAAGTATTCGTACACTTCGTCCGAAATGCAGTAGATGTCGCTTTCGACAATCACCTTGGCGAGAGCTTCGAGTTCAGCCTTGCTGTAGACGGCACCCGTCGGGTTGCAGGGGTTGTTCAAGAGGATGGCCTTGGTCTTTGCGGTAATGGCCGCTTTCAAGGCTTCGGGCTTGATTTTGAAACCGTCTTCAATCTTGGTGTTCACGATCACCGGCTTTCCGCCGAGCCATTTGACGAGTTCCGGGTAGGTCACCCAGTACGGGGCGGGAATAATCACCTCGTCGCCTTCGTTTACGAGGGCTGCAAGCGAGTTGAACACGGCATGCTTTGCGCCGCTCGTCATGATGATCTGTTCGGGCTTGTAGTCGAGACCGTTTTCGACTTTCAGTTTTTCGGCGACGGCCTTGCGGACTTCAAGAATGCCTACGGGAGCGGTGTAGCGGGTCTTGCCTTCGCGGATGGCCTTGCAGGCCGCATCCTGAATCGGTGTCGGCGTCGGAAAATCAGGTTCGCCTGCACCGAGGCTCACGACATCCTTGCCGTCGGCAATCATTTGCTTGGCCAATGTGTCGATGGCGACTGTTAAAGATGCTGCAATATTAAGGGTTCTTGCGGATAAGTCTTTCATGTCTTTTCTTTGCCTTTTTCAAAATGCGGTAAGCGTCTAGCGTGCTTGCGGTCAAGGGGTAAATGGTGAACAGGGCAACGAAAATGCACAGGAGGCCGATAAAGGCTATCAGGCCTACGCTCTTGATGCCCGGATGCGGGGAAAGCAGCATGGCGATTGCGCCGACAAAAGAGGCTCCCTGTGCTCCTATAATAGGAAGGAGTTTCGTCTGCATGATTGTCCATGCATTTCCGCCCTGCTTTTCGTAGTAGGCGGACCACAGCTGGAGTGAACCATCGACACTTGCGGCAATCAATAGGACGAATGCAATCGAGCTGTATGCCGAAATGTGGATGCCCATCAGGTGTACGCTGATAGTGACCCAGCTCATGGCAAAAAGGGCGGGAAGTAGTGTAAAGAAGGCGCGGCTCAACTTGTTGTAGAACAGGAGCAAAATAAAACACATCAACAGGGTGCCGAATAGGATTGACTTGTCGATATTCCCGAGAATGGTGTCGAGCAAAGTGGCTCTTAGGATGGGTGTGCCATACACCTTGTAAGTTCTGTCGTGAATTCCGTCGATTTGCTGTAGCTGTTCGGCGATGTGGCGGCAGGTGATTCCGTTGTTCGGATCGGAACTGGGAATAATGAATGCGAAAACACCGGACTTTCCGTTCTTGTCGCTAAACTTGCGGCGGATGCTTTCCGAAAGCTCGAATTCCTTGATGTCGTTCTCGTAGTTGTCCAGCATCTCGATGATGGCGGCACTGTCCTTGGAATTTAGCCATGCGAGGATATCTTCTGAAACGAGTTTCTTGATGGTTTCGATCTTGTGTTTTTTCTCAACACTTGTCTTGGGCAAGAATTGGTACTGGGTGTAGATTTTTCCGAGATCCTTGAGTCGCCCTTTCTTTTGAAGATGTTCGAAGTTTTCGACCAGGTCGTCGTTGTACGAAGAATCAGGAAGCATCACGATGATAGGGTCGTATGTCGAAAAACCGGTTTCTGCAATCAGGGCTTTTGCCTCGCGTTCTTCCAGCTGCATTTCGGTCTGCTTGAAATCGTAGAGGAATTGCAGGTTGATTCCGCTATACAGCCATGCCGCTGCACTGACAATGCTGATGGTCGCGATGATAATCCAGTTGACCTTGAACGAGAACAGGCGCTTGCGGTGCCTGTAGGTACTCGCGTCAAAGTGAATGTCGAAAGGCTTTTTTCTCTGCAAAATCAGAAGGAGCGATGTCGTTAGCAGGGTGCAGGTCAGCAGGTTGAGCATGCTTCCGATAGCGCCGAGGATTCCGAATTCACGGAGTCCCGGAAGGGGAACTAGGATAAAGGTGCTGAAAAGGGCCGCCATGATAAACGACGATGCGGTAACGACGGGGCCGATTCCGAGCAGGGCGCTTTCGATGCAAAGGACGGGACTGAGTTTCTTTTCGCGCTCGTGAAAATACCGCGAGAAAACGTGCGTCACAATCTGGCAGGCATGCCCTGGCAGCAGGAGTCCGAGTGAAAGCGTGAAGAGATTTATTCGTCCGAAAAGAACGTAGGCAAGTCCGAGGGTGAAAACCGTCGGGAGGGCAAGCGGAATCGCCGATACGAAAATGAGCTGGGGCTGCCGATAGAAATTGATGATTAGCAAAACGAGGATAATGAGGGCCGCAATTCCGCCTGCAAATTTTGCTTCGGGGAGTAGGGCCTTTCCTGCCTTGATCGAGTCGTAGACTTTACCGGTGTAGTAGACGTTGATGCCATTCTGGTTCTTTTTGACAAAGCGCTGAACCTTCCCTAGAAGTTGTCGGTTGGCTTGCAGGTCCGAGATGGAGGTCGTTGGGTAGATGTCTATGATTCGGATGGAACCCTGTTGGTTTGCGAAATCTTGTTGAAGGCTTTTAAAATACTTGGCTTCTATCTGCGAAATGATTTCGACGGTATCGTGGGTGGGGGTTTGGGGCGCGGGTTCAGCCAAGTCTACCAGTAGCGGATTGTGTTTCCGGATCTGTTCGTCCTTGACGTGGTCCAGTTTTTCGATAACCTGGTCTAGGTCTTTTTCGCTGGCGTACAGGAGCCTGTTTCTCTTGAAAAAGTCAAGGTCCGTCATGTATTCGGTGTAATGGACGGCCGGATCATTTTCAAGGTGGCGGGCGAGATTCTGGGCGAACTGGAAGTTGGCGAGGCTGTCTTTGGACTGGATGACGACGGTAAGGCTGCCGAATCCGCCAAAGGCTTTTTCAATAGCTTGATAATCGGCTTCGACTTCTTTTCCGTTGAGCGTGTCCTGCAGCTGAATTTCCCAGCGAAGGTTTTCGATGGGGTAGATCGAGAGGAGTGCCAACACCGAAAAAAGCGCAATCATAGTTTTGGGATAATGCGCAATTTGTTGGATGATTTTGGCAACAAACGAAAACATGTCTCTAATATAATTAATAAATTGGGGGCGTATGTTAAAAAGAGGTTTCGGATCTCTAGCTGTTTGGGTGATAATGCTCCTGCTCCTTTGGGGGACAGGCGTGTCTCGTGCTGAAAGTTCCGAAAATCAAGAGAAAAACGATGCTCCTGAAAAACAGGATGATTCGGCCTCTCAAGAGGTTGCGGTTGAAGATGATGGCTCCTTCAAGTGGTCTTGCCTTTGGATGTGGCCGTTCAACAACGTAATCCAACCTGCATTGAACGGACTGATTTATCCGATTGCCAAACCTGTGGACTACGCTTTTGAAAATGACATTATCCAAAAGTCGGTAGATTTAATAACTTTCGGAGAAAAACGCAATATCCTGATTTATCCCGGGTTCAACTTGAAACCGGGTTCCCAGACGATGCTCGGCCTGACTTACCGTCATCGCGGTATTTTGCTCGACCAGGACTACCTCGTGATGCAGGGGGGCTATTATGCCAACGGGGATATAGATCTTACTGTCCGCTACACGAAACATGCTCTTTTCGGGTCAAAGATCTTCGGTGGCTTCCGCTACGATATGGTGTATGACCGCGATCATGTCTTCAGGATTCCCGAAACCCAGAAAGCTTATCTTGAACCGGATTCGACTTACTCGTTTACATGGCGCCTGGGAACCCCGCTTCCCCGTTTGACCAACTGGAATACGGAAGCCTGGGTTACGCTGAAATGTTACCGTTACAGCCATCCCGATGTAGAGGACTCGCTACTGATTAGTGACGATTTCCCCATCGATGACCGCGGTATTTATCAGAACCGAAACCAGCTCCCGATAGGTTTTTCCATTGTCTACGACAATATTGATAACGCCTACGCTCCGTCTCGTGGAACCCGTGCGATGTTCAGAACCTCGTATTATTTTGTGGGGGATTACAGCGGAGTCAATGTTCGTGACTTGGGGCTTGATCCCGAGGAGTTCGGAAAAGAACGGATTGAAAGCAGCGATATGAATCACGACTATATTTCAACGGAATTCGTGTTCCAACACTATTTCTACTTGGGAAAAAGTAAGGAGTATATGTTGTCTGTAAAAGAGGCGCGTGTCAATCGCAGGTTCTATACCGATTTTTCGTGGGACGAAGCGTTGCGAATCTGGAGACCGGAACAGGTGCGGGAAACTCTGTTCGAGCGAAGGGTGATTGCCTTGCAGTATAGGCTTATGGACCTTTGGGAAATGGAAAAGGGAGGCGCTCCGCACGATGTCTTTGTCAGGTTGAACGCGAATACGCCCCTGCGAGGTTACTCCGATTCCTGGGCGACGCACCACATGATGTCCTTGAGCGCGGAATACCGCTGGCCGGTGGACCGTTTTGTCGATGGCGTTCTTTTTGACGAATACGCGATGATTGCCCCGGAAGTCGATGAGTGGAGTTTTTCTCATTTTTATAATTCCTGGGGGTTCGGTATTCGCGTCCGTATGCCCAATATGTACCTGTTCCGTGTGCAGTTCGGTTTCCATGGTCTGCATGGCGTGAACCTGATTATAACCATTGCTCCGGAATTCAAGTAGCGTCAACCGCCACTTTTTTCTACATTTATCCTCGTAAAAAATTCAAACAAGGATAAAATCATGCGTGATCAATTCGAAAGCCCGCTTATCAAGCGTTATGCTAGCAAGGAAATGAGTTTCATCTTCAGCCCGCAGTACAAGTTCCAGACTTGGCGGAGGCTGTGGATTTACCTCGCCGAATCCGAAATGGAACTCGGCCTCCCGATTACGCAGGAGCAGGTGGACGAACTGAAGGCCCACGAGAAGGACATCAACTTCGATGTCGCCGAAGAAGAAGAAAAACGCCGCCGTCACGACGTGATGAGCCACGTTTACGCTTACGGCGTGCAGTGCCCGAAGGCGAAGGGCATCATCCACCTGGGTGCAACGTCTGCATTCGTGGGCGACAACACCGACCTTATCCAGATGCAGCAGGCGATGATTCTCGTGCGCAAGCGCCTTTGCCGCGTGATGGACAAGCTTTCCAAGTTTGCGATGGAATACAAGGACATGGCCCAGCTCGGTGCGACGCACTTCCAGGCTGCCCAGCTCACGACTGTGGGTAAGCGCGCTTGTCTCTGGCTCCAGGACATGCTCATTGACCTCGAAGAATTGAACTTCCTCATCGAAGTGCTTCCGTTCCGCGGCGTGAAGGGTACGACCGGTACGCAGGCCAGCTTCATGGACCTGTTCAACGGCGACGAAGAAAAGATTATGGAACTTGACCGCCGCGTGACCGCCAAGGCGGGCTTCAAGCGCGTGCTCACCATCACCGGTCAGACCTACACTCGTAAGTGGGACAACCGCGTGAACCAGGTGCTCAGCTCCATCGCTCAGAGTTTGCACAAGTTCGCTACCGACATGCGCCTCATGCAGGGCGTGAAGGAAGTCGAAGAACCGTTCGAAAAGACTCAGATTGGTTCCAGTGCCATGGCTTACAAGCGTAACCCGATGCGCAGCGAACGCATCTGCTCCCTGGCCCGTTTCGTGATGGCCCAGGTGAACAGCACCGCCTTTACGCAGGCGACGCAGTGGTTCGAACGTACTCTCGACGATAGCGCCAACAAGCGCCTCGCCATTCCGGAAGCGTTCCTCGCTATGGACGCCATGCTTATCATCGCTGAAAACGTCACGAACGGCCTCGTCGTTTATCCGAAGGTCATTGAAAAGCGCATCATGGCTGAACTCCCGTTCATGGCTACCGAAAACATCATCATGGAAGGTGTGAAGAATGGCGGCGACCGTCAGGAACTCCACGAAGAAATCCGCGTGATGAGCATGGAAGCCGGTAAGGTTGTGAAGGAACAGGGCAAGGATAACGACTTGCTCGAACGCGTTCTGAAGAACGAAAAGTTCCAGAAGCTCGGCATCACCGAAGCCAAGCTCAAGGAAATCCTCGACCTCCGCAAGTTTGTGGGCCGCGCTCCTGGCCAGGTCGTGAAGTTCGTGACCGAAGAAGTCCGCCCGGCGATTGAAGCCGTGAAGGACTGGGCGAACATTGACGCCGGTGAACTGAAGGTGTAATTTTTTGCAGAATAATTAACGGAGTTTTTATGTCCAACTATTGTCCTGTTATCGGTCTTGAAATCCATTGTCAGCTCGCGACTAAAACCAAGATGTTCTGCGGCTGCGAAATCGAAGTGAATACGACCCCGAACAAGCACGTTTGCCCCGTTTGCCTCGGTATGCCGGGTGCTATGCCCGTGCCGAACAAGAAGGCGGTGGAATACGCCATTCGTTTAGGGCTAGCCCTGAACTGTGAAATCGACCTGAACGCGATGTGGACCCGCAAGAACTACTTCTACCCGGACCTGCCGAAGGGCTACCAGATTACCCAGACGGGCGGACTTCCGGTGTACGACCACCCGATTTGCAAGAACGGATGGCTCGAAATCGTCAAGGAAGACGGCACCAAGAAGCGCGTGGGCATTACCCGTATCCACATGGAAGAGGACGCCGGCAAGCTCATCCACGACATGAGCCCGACCGATTCCCACTTCGACGCGAACCGCTGCGGCACGCCGCTCTGCGAAATCGTGACCGAACCGGATATCCGTAGCCCGGAAGAAGCGGTGCTCGTGCTGAAGAAGATCAAGCAGACGCTGGAATACACGCGCGTTTCCAACGCCAACATGGAAAACGGCAACATGCGCTGCGACGGCAACATTTCTCTCCGTGCCAGCGAAGACGCTCCGTTCGGTATCCGCGCCGAAATCAAGAACCTGAACAGCTTCACGAACTTGGAAAAGGCCCTGTACTGCGAAATGAACCTGCAGGCCTCGACGCTCGACGCCGGTAAGGAAGTGGAACAGTGCACCAAGCGTTATGACCCCAACGCGGACAAGACCATCGTCATCCGCAGCAAGGAAGACGCCCACGACTATAAGTACTTCCCGGAACCGGACATGGTCCGCCTCGTGACCGACCCGGCCTTTGTGGAAGAAATCCGCCGCACGCTTCCGGAACTGCCGGATGCCCGCCGCAAGCGCTTCATGGACGACTTCGGTGTCTCCGAATACGACGCCATGGTGCTTACCGAAGACCGCGACGTGAGCGAATGGTACGACACTGCCGCGAAGAACTGCAAGAACGGCAAGGTCTTGGCCAACTGGGTGATTACCGAACTCCTCGCCAAGGTGAAGGAACTGGAAGGCGGCCTCAGCGCCCTCAAGATCAAGCCTGAAGACCTCTGCAAGCTTGTGAACCTCATCGCCGACAACACCATCAACGGTAAGATTGCAAAGACGGTCTTCGCCGAAATGTTCGAAACCGGCAAGGATCCCGAAGCTATCGTGAAGGAAAAGGGTCTCGTGCAGGTGACCGACACCGGTGCCATCGAAGAAGTGGTCCGCGCCGTCTGTGCCGAAAATGCAGCCCAGTTCGCTGAATTCAAGGCTGGCAAGGTTGCTTTGAAGGGCTTCTTGGTCGGTATGACCATGCGCAAGTCCGGTGGCAAGGCTAACCCGGGCCTCGTGAACCAGATCCTCGACAAGCTCGCGAAGGAATAATGAAAAAGTTCGTTCTTGTTGTGCTTATTGCGCTCCTGTCTGCAGGGGCGTCTTTTGCCGCAGACAAGCTCGACAAGTACGACAGCGCCTATGTAAGCACGCTGAACATGACCGACGAAGAAGCTGCGGAACTCTACGGCGTTGATTCGACCAAACTGAACGAGGGGCCGACCCTCCAGGAACTCAACGAAGAAAATCCGAGTTACGTCAAGCGCGAATACAACCACCGCCAGCAAGTCATCGTTGGCAGCGTGGTGATGCTCTGCGTCGCCGTCGCCATGGTGCTCATGAACAATTATAACCCGAAAAGGTAGACTCCTATGAACTACACAGACGAAGCAAAACAGAATTTCAAGGCCCTCTCCAAGAACCCGTATCCCGGTCGTGGCATCGTGCTCGGCACCAGCGCCGACGGCAAGTCCTACGTTCAGGTCTACTGGATCATGGGGCGCAGCGTGAACAGCCGCAATCGAGTTTTCGAAATGGAAGCCAAGACTGGCTTCATGAAGACGAAGGCTTTCGACGAGTCCAAGCTCACGGACCCGCACCTGATTATCTACTACCCGGCACGTCACACCGCCGACGTCCAGATTATCACGAACGGTGACCAGACCGACACCATTTACGACGCCATCAAGCTCGGCGGCACTTTTGAAAGCGCACTCGCTACGCGTCAGTACGAAGATGACGCTCCGAACTTCACGCCGCGTATTTCGGGTATCCATTACAAGAATGCCCAGCCGGCCCTCTACAAGCTCTCTATCCTCAAGAGCCGTAACAACTGCGAAGACGCTGGTTGCGAACGCATGACGTTTGAGTTCGAGAAGGCTCTGCCGGGTCTCGGCCACTTCATCAGCACCTACGAAACTGATGGTAACCCGATTCCGAGCTTCAAGGGTTTCCCTCAATTGATGCCGATTTTTGACAATGCCGAAGACACGCTCAAGAAGTACTGGGCTGCCCTCGACAAGGACAACAAGGTGTCGCTGATGGTCAAGTGGATTGACCGCAAGACATTCAAGGCAAAAACACTTATTGTGAATAAGAACAAATAACTATATTTGTCACCGAATTTCAACAATCAACTCAAGAAGGTCTAACAATGGCTAAAATTCCTGCAGTCCTTATCTTTGGCGCACCGGGTTCCGGCAAGGGTACCGTCGGCGCAAAGCTCGCTGCCACCACTTCCCTCAAGCACATTTCTACGGGCGACATCTTCCGCGGTATTGCTCCGTCCAGCGAATCCGGTAAGCTCCTTGCTTCTTATTCCAGCAAGGGTCTCCTGGTTCCGGATGAAGCCACTGTCGAAATCTTCGGCCGCTTCATCGAAGGTCTCATCAATACGAACAAGGTGAATCCGGATAAGGACACGCTCCTCCTCGACGGTATTCCTCGCACGGTTGCCCAGGTCAAGCTCATCGAATCCGTGGTTGACGTGAAGCACATCTTCGTGCTCGACATCAAGGACGAAAAGACCATCGTGGCCCGTCTCCTGAACCGCGCCAAGATCGAAGGCCGTAAGGATGACGCTGACGAAGCCGTGATTAAGAACCGCCTCAAGGTGTACAAGGAATCCACCGCCAAGGTGCTCGGCAAGTACAGCAAGTCCATCATCAGCCGCATCAACGGCGACAACACTCCGGACGAAGTGTTCTGCGACACGCTCGCTGCCTACGTGAAGTTCTGCAAGAGCGCTTGCAAGGCTTCCGCCAAGAAGGCTCCTGCTAAGAAGACCGCAAAGGCCAAGTAAGGCGAGCGTCGCGACGGCAAGCTTGCTTGCCGGCATGACATACTGTATTAAATGTCAAGAGGCTTTTGTACAAAAATTCGGTACATAGGCCTCTTTTTTTGTAAGCACCGCATAAAGTTGACGAATCAACTTGTTTGCAACTGCAATCAAGGCTACCTTGCTGGGCTTGCCATA
>JAGAHT010000073.1:0-4257 GCA_017626945.1 Fibrobacter sp. | reverse complement strand
AGCTTGTCGGTCATGACCTTCCAGCCAGCCCAGTCAGCTTCGTCGAGACCGTCTTCAATGGAGAAGATGGAGTACTTGTCGATGAGCTTTTCGTAGAGCTTCACCATGTCGGCAGACTTGACAGTCTTCTTGGTGCTCTTCTTGAAGGTGTAGGTTTCCGGCTTGCCAGCCTTGGTGTTCTTGTCGCAGAATTCAGAGGAAGCAACGTCAAGAGCGATCTTGATGTCAGTGCCGAACTTGTAACCGGCATTGGTGGTTGCAGCCTTCAAAGCGTCGAGAGCCTTTTCGAGGGTCATCACGCCAGTGATTTCGTAACCGAACTTATTCTTAGCCGGCTTGATAGAAACGCCAGGAGCGAAGCCACCTTCGTCACCAACGGTGGTGTCGAAGCCGGCCTTCTTCAGCACAGCCTTGAGGGCGTGGAAGATTTCGGTGACCATCTGGAGGCCCTTGGAGAAGGTCTTTGCGCCAACCGGAGCGATCATGAATTCCTGGAAGTCAATCGGAGCGGAGGAGTGAGCACCGCCATTGATCACGTTGCACATCGGGCAGGGGAGCGTGAGCTTCTTGGTGCCATGGAGCTTGGCGATGTACTGGTAAAGCGGAAGGCCAGCGTCCTTAGCGGCAGCAACGCAAACAGCCATGGAAACGCCGAGGATAGCGTTTGCACCGAGCTTGTTCTTGAGCATGCGGTTGCCGTCGAGAGCGATCATGGCGTCGTCAACTTCGGTCTGCTTGGACGGATCCATGCCGATGATCTTCTTAGCAATCTTGGTGTTCACGTTCTTCACAGCAGTGAGCGTGCCCTTTCCGCAGTAAGTCTTCTTGTCGCCGTCGCGGAGTTCGCAAGCTTCGCGTTCGCCGGTGGAAGCGCCGCTCGGAACAGCAGCGTGACCAACGATACCGTTGTCAAGAGTAACATCGACTTCGAGAGACGGATTGCCACGGGAATCCAGGATCTGACGAGCCCAAACTTTAGCGATTTTAGCCATTTTATTAACCTTCTGTTAAAGTGAAAATTTTTGTGACTTAAATATAAAAAAGTGGTTAGTGATTAGTGGTTAGTGGTTAGAAAAATGTTGATGAAAAGGGGAACATTTTTTCGAACAGAAATTTCATTGTTACTCCGCCCAACAAAAAAACGGCCCGGATTTTTTCCGGGTCGTCTCTAATTTTCGGATTTGAGATCCTTCGACTTTGGCGCTTCGCGCCTCCGCTCAAGATGACACTATAATCATGTCACCCTAGATTCTATCGCCGCTTGGTGCGGCTCCAGAATGACAGCAGCGATAGGGTCTATTTCACAAACGCGCCGTAGATGGCCTTGATGGCCTTCTCGGTATCGGCTTCGTCAACACCGGTGATGATGTTGATCTGCGAAGAACCCTGGTCGATAATACGGACGTTCACCTTGTTGTCGGCGAGAGCGGTGAAGAGCTTTGCAGCCACACCGATCTTGTTCGTCATGCCGTGACCGACAGTCGCAATCAGCGAGATGCCCGGGAACACCTTGATACGGTCGGGGCGCATCTGCTGCGTGATGTCTTCGAGGACCACGTCCTGCACGGCGTCGAGAGCCTTGCTATCCACCACGATGCTCATGGAGTCGATGGCGCTCGGGCACAGTTCGTAGGAGAGGCCTTCGCTTTCGAGCACGGCGAGCACGCGGCGACCGAAACCGACTTCCTTGTTCATCATGGACTTTTCGATGTAGATCATCGAGAAGCCCTTACGGCCGGCAACGCCCGTAATCGGGAGCTTTGCTTCTTCCGGAGTGGGGCCGATGATGGTACCCGCGTCTTCGGGGCGGTTCGTGTTGCGGATGTTGATAGGAATCTTCTTCGCGCGGCACGGGGCGATGGATTCGTCGTGGAGCACGCTGGCGCCGGAGTAGGCGAGTTCGCGGATTTCGCGGTAGCTCACGTATTCGATCGGGAGCGGATTTTCGACGATGCGCGGGTCTGCCATGAGCATGCCCGAAACGTCGGTCCAGTTTTCGTACTTGGCGGCATCGATGCCGTTGGCAAGTATTGCGCCCGTAATATCGGAGCCGCCACGGCTGAAGGTCTTGACTTCGCCACGGAGGTTACTGCCATAGAAGCCCGGCAGCACGTAAAGCTGGTTCTCGTCAGACAAGGTCTTCGCGATATCTTCGTAGGTCTTCGGCGTAATGCGGTACTTGTCGTCGAAGGTGATCAGCGGGAAGGTGTCGACGAAGTTTGCGCCCAGGTACTTGGCCATGAGGCGTGCGCACAGGAATTCGCCACGGCTTACCAAGAAGTCGGTGCTGACGGATTCGGGGTGATTCTTGAGCTTGTCTTCGAGGCTGTCCAAGTCTTCGGTGAGCTTGTCACCGAGGCCGAGATCGTTGCAGATTTCGTCGTAGCGCTGACGGATCAGGTTCCACGGGGTCGAAAAGTCGAGGCCCTTGGAGGCGAGGTCATAGGTGCTGTAGAGGAGGTCGGTAAGCTTGGTTTCCTTAGGATTGCGCTTGCCGGGGGCGGAAACGACGATGACCTTGCGGTTCTTGTCGGATTCAACGATGGCCTTGATCTTCTTGAACTGGCCTGCATCGGCGACAGAGCTGCCGCCGAACTTACATACGATTCTTTGACTCATTTTTTCCTTTCGGGCCACCAAACCTCTCGGCTTCGAGCGCAGCCGCTTTCCTCGCGACCGTCGTGCCCAAGCCTACCCATCTGGCCAGCCACTTGGTTATTGTGTCTATGTCTGCGACGGGAAATCCGTCGCGCGGGGCATAAAATAGAAATTTTAAGAATTTATGGCAAGGTTTTGTCAATTTTCACCTCCCATAAACTATATTATCCAATGTACAACAAATTAACGTTCCGTAAAAGGATAAAACATGAAACACCTCCTAATCACCGCAACGGCATCCGCAATGCTCCTGGCTGCCTGCGGAGACGATTCCTCCACAAACGCATCCGGCAACACTTTAACCCGGACGGCCTCCCTCTTCGTAGACGAGGAACATCAACTAATTGTAATCACCCCTGATCCCTATTACGAGAACGAATGCGTAGTAGAGGGAGAAGCATTAACCTGGAAAAACGTTCAGCAGCGAATCAGAGCCGATTCCATGAAATACGAGTTCCACGGAGATACCCTATTGTTCTACAATATCGACGATGGCGATACAAGCCATTACGGCGAAATGTGGGTTGGCGGTACCGCCGAAAAAATCTACGGAGCCTGGACATATACACATTGTGAATACTATAATACTGAAAATGACACCAGATGCTACGATTCAAAGTATCACAAAATAACCTATAATATATCTAGCGGGAAGGTGACCGGGACCCAGGAAATTTACTTTGACCAATACCTTTCAGATATAAACAATTCCGATTTTACGAAATCCAACTTTCTTTTGGAATTGTACAAAGCATTGAGTGGGCAGCATTATTCCGATGTCTGGGTGCCAGACATCTTTGATGTGTATGGCGAAAATAACGATGATATCGAATATTACAATAAAACCATCGTAGATAATGGAGTGAACATTATCGCAAGCACAAAGCGTCAGCAAACCTTCAGTATTGGCGATAAAACATTCACGGTCGATATAAAGAAAGTGGACCTGTCACTGGACGGCTATCAAGAAAATCGCGACATCAGTATCGACGTGACCGATGGCGTTACAACCTGTAGCGCAACCTACATAAAAAAGGCTCTGAACGCAGAACTATGCAAAACTGAAAATGCAGCTCTCTTTGACGAAGATGACTATGACCATATGACGGACAACAATGGCAATGAATATATCTACGTCGATCGAATCAGAATGTACAACGAAGACGAATTCGACATGTGCCTCAAGAGCATTGCCGTGCAATCAACAGAAAATGATGTAGACGAATCGGCAACCGTACTCTATAAGAAGACCTCTGCGCACGAGCGTGGTTATGAAGCCCGCTTCGAAAAACTTCTCCGCAAGTGGGCGAAGTACTCGGAATAATCATTCTTCACAGATATCAGCGCCGACAAGGCAAAAAAGCCCCCTGCGAGATTTCCCCTCGTAGGGGCTTTTTCATGAGCAACAAATGAGAGTTCGTGGCAAGGGCACGTGTGATTTGCAAAAACGGTATAGATAAAAAGAAGGGCCCCTCTCGCCGTCAGATGGCAGGGGGCCTTGAGCCATGAGCGACCGGTACTGACCGGTCGTGATGGCGAGGGGCGATATAAAATTCATACGGGCGGATGCGCATAGAACGAAAAAGCCCCCTCGACGGT
>JAGAHT010000072.1:0-38683 GCA_017626945.1 Fibrobacter sp. | reverse complement strand
CGTCTGCCATGGATCTTTCCCGTCTCGATGCGGGCGTGTACATGGTGCGCATTGCAGGCTCCGTGAATCTTGCACAGAAAATTCTGCTTAAGTAAGCTTCATCAAATTATCAAATGAAAAGGCGCCGGATATTTCCGGTGCCTTTTGCAAATGTTGTGTGGATGAAGCGAGGTTGCTATTTCTTGATGGCCTTCGCCGTCGTATCCTTTGTCTTTATGAGGTACATGCCCTGGCGGAGGTTCAGGCGGAGCGTGCCGTCGGCGTTCAGAGCCTGGCCCTTGAGGCCACTCCACACGAGGTTGCCGTTCAGGTCGAACACCTTGGCGTTTGCGTTCATGTTGCTGGCGAAGTTTGTGCGGATGTTCTTGATGGCGGAGCTGCCGCCACAACCGGTTGCGATAATCTTGGAAATATAGACACCGGAACCGTTGCTGTTGAAGGTAATCTTCGAGGATCCGTTTTCAGCTTCGTTGGTGAGGTCGACCGTGGATTCGGTCCAGGAACTGCTGCCGGCCTGTCTGCCATATTCGTAGCTGATCCATTCGGAACCGGCTCCGCCCACATTGACGTAGGTCGTCGTGTCATCTTGGCTGTGCATGGTGATAACGAGCTCGCTGCAGGTCGAAAGGGCGTCGGATGCATTAGCGGGAACTTCGAAGATTGCGTGCTGGTAACTGCAATCGTCGCTACCTTGTTCGCAACCTGCCAGAGGAACCGTTGCGTAGCTGCTTACACCGTCGATAGCCTTGGTGCCGTAAGTTACGGTAAAGTCGCCGCTCCAGTTGGAAACCGTATTGGTGGAGGCGTAGTCGACGAGGACTATTGTGTCACCGACATCGGCGGGCTTGTAGGGGTCCACAATCGGGGAATCTTCGCAGGAAAGAGCAGCGGTGTTGCTGGTCGTGTAGACGAAAGTCGTGATGGAATTTGCCGGCAGGCTGTAGCTCACGCTGGTGGCAATGTCCTTGCTCTTGCTTCCGTTTTCGACGGACTGCACGGCGTATACGGCGTTGTATCCGTTAACGCTGGGGGCGTTCAGGCTTAAGCTTGAACTGTTTTCGTTGATGGCGACCACGGTGATAGAGTCGCAGTCGGCGCTGCGGAAGGCGACTGCATAGAGCCCGTTACCTTCGGAAGTGGAACTTACGACGCGCCAGCCCGGGTTCACGAACTTGGAGTAGTGGCGCATGGCGTGGTATTCGGGGCTGATGTTGATTTGGTCTTCGGTGCAGCTACCCCAGCCCTTGGTGCAGACTCCGATAAGCTGTCCCTTGCCTTCGCCCCAGAAAAGTTCCCAAGCGATGTAGCCGTTGAGCTTGCCGTCGGTAAAGCCAACCTGCATAATGTGTGCGAGGCCAGTCATGTATTCTTCCTTGCCGTTTTCTTCCATGGAGCAGAATTCGGTCATGATGATGGGGCGTGCGTCGGAACCGTAGCTGGAGGCGATAGCCTTCATGGGGCTGCGGAAGTTTTCGGGGCTCATGTAGTTCGCGAGGGAATTGTCGTTTCCGTCGCCGGCATGGTATAGGTGGTAGGCATAGCCGTCCAGTTTGGAATCGGTGAGTGCCTTGGCGTATTTCTGGAAATTGTTGTAACCGATGCCGAGGGGTTCCGGGCCAAGAATTTTGGGCGGGTTCGCGAGCGTGTTCATGGTGTCGCGCATGGCGTTGAGTGCCTGGGCGTAACCTGCGGAGGTGTCGTTTTCCGTCGGGGTGAACAGGGTCTCTTCGTATTCGGCGAACATGTCCGGCTCATTCTGGAAACTGATGTAGTCGGGAGCGATGCCCGCTGCTTCGTAGGCCTGGTAGGAACGCTTCCACCAGCTGGCGAATTCGCGGTAGGCGTACTTGCCGTAGGGATCGGAAGATGATGCTTTTAATGTGGAATTCTTGCCTGAGTAGAAGACTCCGTCTTTTTTGCCGTTGATGTCTCCGCTCGGCTTGAGGCTTGCCGGTGCAGACCAGCTGGACATTTCAATTTTCATGTGGCTTCCGAGGCGTTTCTTGCCTGCGGTTACGATCTTGATGTCGTCCTTGCTTACACCCTTGGATTCGTCCTGCAGCCAGTTGCCAACACGAAGTAGCGACAGGTTCAGGCCGGTGAAGGCGGTGTCGTAGAGGGCTTCTTGCGTTGTGGTGCCGAGTGCGGTAATCCAGCTTTGATAATAAACGGAGCCGGCGCCGAAGCCGATGATTTGTTGTTTCGTGGCAGAGGGGTCTACAGTAATGCTAGCGGCTTGCGTCGTGGTCGTTGCGGCAAGAGCCGAAATGGTTGCGACTGCAGCCATTCTAAAGTTTGATTTCATACACACATCCTTGTTTTTGTAGCGAAAATAAATTTTTTGGAAGGGTTTGTGTAGAGATTTGGTTTAAAAAAGTGTTGTCTTTTAAATCGAACAATATATATTTAGGCGTATGAAGGACGAAAACACCCCGAAAATTCTTGAAGAGCGGCAGACAGGATCTGCACCAAGGTTCTCGAAGGCGACCGATCAGGTCCCGCTGAACTTGGTGACGGTTAAGCGCGAAGCCCCTTCGGCATTTCGCCTGGATGATCCCGGAACGTGGCCCGTGGTGGTTCAGTTTTTATTGTACCCCAAGACGCTTGGCGGGGCGCATTTTATCCCGTTCCGATTGTTGCTCGTCGTGTTGATGGTTGTTTTTACAGTGCAGCTGATGCGCGATGGTTATGATGCTTGGATTGCCCAGTATCTGCATTGCCTGAACTTGCCGGTGCACGAAACGGGACATATTGTGTTTTCTTTTTTCGGAAATCGAGTGTTGCATTCGCTGGGCGGCTCGTTATTCCAGATTATTATGCCGCTTGTATTTTGCTTTGCGCTTTGGATCAAGCCCCGTGATATCTTGGGGGCGTCGGTGGCGCTTTGGTGGGCGTTCGAAAACTTTATCGATGTGGCGGTGTATATTGACGATGCCTTGCACATGAAATTGACTCTGATTAGCGGCGGTACCGGTGCCGAGGCTCCGTACGGTTTTCATGATTGGAATTTTATTTTGTCCGAAACGGGGCTCTTGCTGAAATACGATACGATTGCAAACGCCGTGTATACCGCGGGCTATGTGGGAATGTGGCTTTGCGTGCTGTGGGGCGCCTGGAGCCTTTTCTATTATTGGTTTTACCAGCGGAACAGTTCTAGCTCTTGGTGACCTTGCAACCGACGACACTGCAGATAGGGCAGTTTTCGGGCATGTGGCCGAGAGCCTTGCAGTAGGTGCGCCCGAACAGGATGATTTGCAGGTGGCGCTTTTCCCATTCGCTTTCAGGGAAAATTTTCTTGAGGTCTTTTTCAGTCTGTTCAACGGATGAACCGTCGGAAAGTCCCCAGCGCTTGGCGAGGCGGTGAATGTGCGTGTCCACGGGGAAGGCGGGAACCTTGAAGGCGTGAATCATCATGACGCTTGCCGTCTTGTGGCCGACACCGGGGAGCGCCTCAAGTTCTTCGAAGGTGCAGGGAACCTCGCCGTTGTACTTTTCGACAAGAATCTTGGACAAGTTGAAAATGTTCTTGCCCTTGGTGGTAGAAAGGCCGCAGGGCTTGATGATTTCGGTTATCTTTTCGATGCCTAGTTTCACCATGGCCTTGGGCGTTTTCGCCTTCTTGTAAAGTTCCTTGGTCACCTGATTGACGCGGAGGTCGGTGCATTGGGCGCTCAGGACCACGGCGACCAAGAGCGTATAGGGGTCTGAGTAATCCAGAGGAATCGGCGGGTCAGGAAACAACTCGTCGAGCTTCTCGCTGATGAACTTAATTTTTTCTGCTTTCTTCATAATGGATCCCGTCACTCCTTTCAGTCGTTCCAGGATGACCGTTTTGAGGTGTTTCGCTTGCTCAGGATGACACATTCGTGTCACTTCCTGCTGCTTACTCGCAGTCTCTGGTAAAGTCCTGCTGCATGTTGAAACTTGGCATTTCGTCGTGCGGCTTACCGACTTGTACGGCGGGGACGCCTGCGTAAGTCGTATGCGCCGGAACGTCGCTTACCACTACAGCGCCAGCGCCAATCTTTGCTCCATCGCCGATGTGGATGTTGCCGAGCAGCTGTGCATGGGCACCAAGCATCACGCCGTTTCCGATTTTCGGGTGACGGTCGCCGACTTCGTTCCCGGTACCGCCGAGGGTCACGCCGTGCAAGAAACTCACGTTGTTTCCGACCACCGCGGTCTCGCCGATGACCAGGTTCGTGGCGTGGTCAATCAAGAGGCCGTAACCGATTTTAGCGGCCGGGTGAATGTCCATGCCGAACTTGCGGCTAATGATGCTCTGGAGCATCTTGGCGGGGAATGAACGGCCTTCCTGCCACAGGGCGTGGGCGGCGCGGTAGGCTTGCAGACCCTGGAACCCCTTGAAGAAGAGAAGAGGCTCTAGGAAGCTGGTGCAGGCGGCATCGCGAAGGACTGTTGCGTACAAGTCCTTGCTTGCGCAGGTCACCAGTTCCGGGTACTTGAGGTAAAGAATTCCGAAGACTTTTTCGAGTTCGGTGCGGTCCATGATTTCACCCGCCAGCTGACACGAAAGTGTTACCGTGAGCATGGCTGCAAAATCTTTGCAGTTTAGAACTTGTTCGGTAAGCATCAGTACCGAAAGCGGCTCGTCGTGAACCAGTTTTTCGGCTTCGCAGCGGATTTTCTTTTCAATTTCTTCGACGGTCATTTTTTAGCCTTGTCCTTCGACTCTTCTTCTTCGTCATCCAAGGTGGGAATCACCTTGTTTTCTTTGCATAGATTTTCTTCGCGGATTTTGAAGGTGAAGTCTACGAGGTTGTTTTCAAACATTTTCTGGTAGGGCTTTTTCTTCTGCACGCTTTCGAGGGCGCAGGTACAGTAGTTGACTCGCTGTATGAGCGTCTTTTCGTTGCTGGGGGTACCTTTGCCGAAAACGCATTCGTGCATAATGGCGTATTCCATGGCTCGATCGTAACGGTATTTGCACTTGTTCGGCATATCCGGCTGGGCGGCGACGCGTTCAATGACGCCTTCGCTCGGAACGCTGTTGAATATGTTGCATACGATGAAGCCCGCCATAAAGAACAAAAGGCATACGGCCAGATTGATCAAGAAACGTTTGCCGCGGCCAATCTTGTTGTAGCTGCGTTCAACCGCTTCGAATGTTTGAGTGGCATGGAGCCGGACGTCATCAAAATCGTTGTTCGCCATTTAGTCAGCCTCCTGTAGCGTCCATATTTCGGGAAGGGTGCGGTACTCGTTTGCGTAATCGAGTCCGTATCCGACCACGAATTCGTTTGCAATTTCAAAACCCACGAAGTCGGCCTTGATTTCAACTTCGCGCCGTTCCTGCTTGTTCAATAGCACGCAGGTGCGGACTTCCTTGGCCCCGGCCTCATTGAGCATGTCCGTGAGGCCGAGAAGTGTAGTTCCTGTATCGGCGATGTCGTCGACCATCAGGACTTTTTTGCCCTGAAGGGGGATCCTTTCAAGGCCCTGCACCTGGAGCTTGCCGCTGGATTCGGTGGAATCACCATAGCTTGACGCCTTGATGAAGGCGATTCGCTTATGGGTGGCTTTCGCTCCTTGAGCATTTGCAAGTTCACGGCTCAAGTCGGCAGTGAACATGTAAGCTCCGGTAAGGGCCGAAAGCAGGATGTCGTAGTCATAGACGTTGACAATTTCACGAGCGAGCGTTGTGACGCGTTCGCGAATTTTGTCTGCGGTAATGAGTGGTTTTTCGGACATCCTGTACATATTGACCTCGGTGGTTAAACCTCGAAATTCAACCAACTGAACATCGGCTTGAGTGCCGCAATCTTGCTGGTCGGGTATTTCACGTATTCCTGGTAAGCGGGGAATACCTTGTTTTCGAGAGTGGTCTTGTCGATTTCGAGCTTGAGCCAGTCGGCAACCGTGATAAGTCCCGTGATGTGATGAACTGCGTTCGTATCGAAGCTTTCGAAAACGGAGTCGATCAGCTTGATGAGCTTTGCATGGAACATACGGCCTGTTCCGCCAAAGGAATAATGCGTGTGCAGGGCGTTCGCTTCCTCAATCAAATCCTTGATTTCGTCGAAAACCTTCTGGTCGTCGTTTTCCATGTATTCGAGTGCCAGGTGGTGAATCTTGGAGTTGATTTCGAGCGAAAGAATCTTGCGCATGGTGTCCGGCAGGGTATGGTCGAGGTCGGCCAGACTGTCGATCGAAAGCCCGTGAGAAAGGGCGAAGTTCGAGAACGATTCCGTAATTTCGTTCAGGTACTTCTTAGTCGAAATCTGGTTGATGCGCTTGATGGAGTCGCTCATCAGGTTGCGCATGCGAACCACATAGGCGGTGGGGTAGAGCGCCTGCAGTTCTTGCGTGCTCATGTTCGGATTTTCAACAAACTTAAGCCCGTTCTGTTCGTTTTCGCCATCGGCGACGACCAGGTTGATGCGGCCGAGCATGTCGGTGATGGCAAGTACCGTCGAAATGCGGCGTTCGTTGATGTACTTGTCGAAATATTCCGTGCGAACGAGTGTCTGGCGCCTGCGCGAAGCAATCTTCGTAGCGACAATCTTCTTGTTCTTTTCGGAATCGTCTTCCAGGTTCAGGTGGAACATGGCGGCCTGTTCGGCCATTTCCTTCACGACCACCGGAACTTTTTCTTCGGCATAGTTCGTAAACACTTCGGCGCCGTTCCACTTGTGTTCGTTACTCGTGGCGCGGGCGAGAATGCTGATGACTTCATTCTTGATGTGGTGACCATAGGGCAGGAACGGTTCCAAAAGTTCCATGGCACGCAGGGCGTAGCGCATGTTCTGCACCGGTTCCAGACCTTCGATGTCGTTGAAGAACCAGCCACAGCTCGTGAAGCTGAACAGGCAGAACTTCTGGATTTCAAGCAGGCGGATGGCTTTCGCGCACATGTCTGCGTCGTTCGGATTTTTGACCGTCTTGGCGAGGAACGCCTGGACGCGAGATTCGTCTTCGGGGGCGACCAGGACTTCGACAAAGTTGTTGCGAGCTTCCCACGGGTCTATGTCGGATATCTTTTCAAATTCACGGACGAAAACGTCGTCGGCGAGTTTTTTCAGATGGTTGAAGGCATCGCGGAGCGGACCGCGCCATTTCTGGTTCCAACCCGGCCCACCGCCAGTCGAGCAGCCGCAATCGCGGTACCAGCGGCCAACGCCGTGGGCGCAGCTCCAGGCGCAACCTTCGCTGTAGAAGTTCTTGAGCATCACTTCGTGCTCGGGCGGGAACTCTTCCAGGAACCAGCCGTAGTTCACCGGGACCATGTTGTGTTCCGGGGCGTAGTGGTTGTAGAGCCAGGCGGCGCACATATCACCGAACGGCTCGTGGTGACCGTAAGATTCACCGTCGGTACCGATGCTCACCAGCTGCGGGTCCTTGCGTTTTTCGTCCCAGGCGTCCTTGATACGGCTGCCGAAGGTGCCTGCGTCGCGGAGCAGGTGTTCGAAGCCTACCGCAGAAGAAAGCCACGGGTTGTAGAAGAAAACATCCAGGTAACCGTCGCAAACGAGAACGCCGTCCTTGTTGCGTGGGTAGATGCGATAAGGGCGAGTCGTGTCGATGTCGGTGTTGCTGCAACCGGTCCACTGAGAGTCGCCAAATTTGCGGAACTTGTCGGCCTGTGTCGGCGAAAGGATGGTGAACTTGATCCCCGCTTTGATGAGTTCCACCACCGTTTCGAAGTTGATGGCGGTTTCGGCGAGCCACATGGCTTCGGGCATGCGTCCGAAGTGGAATTTGAAGTCTTCGATGCCCCAACGGATTTGAGTCTTTTTGTCCTCTTGCGAGGCGAGCGGCATGATGATGTGGTTGTAGACCTGGGCGATTGCGTTGCCGTGGCCCTTCAGTCGCTCGGCACTTCGTTTGTCCGCTTCTTGAATTCGCCTATAGGTATCCGGAGTGTTCGTGCGGATCCATCCCATCAGGGTCGGACCCATGTTGAAACTCATAAAGTCATAGTTATTGACAATATCGACAATGCGTCCGTTCGGCGAAAGAATACGGCTTGCAGAATTGGGACTGTAACACTGGCTAGCAATGCGGTCATTCCAGTCGTGAAACGGGCGTGCGCTGGGCTGGTTTTCGATGACGCCTGTCCAGGGATTTTCGCGCGGCGGCTGGTAAAAATGACCGTGAATCGTAAAATAAAGGGGGTGCTTCTTTTCCATACGGGGTAAAGATAGAAAAGTGAGCGCGAGTGCTTCGGGTACGTACTTAGTAAGCTTGGGCACGAGCGGTCGCTTCGTGAGCCGAGCGGTCGCTTAATGTGCTACTAGCCAGTTCTCGCCGAAGCCGACACTTGCAACGAGCGGAACCTTGAGCTGCATGGCGCCTTCCATTTCGGATTTCACCATCTGGGCCATTGCTTCCACCTGGTCGCGGGGGCATTCGAACACGAGTTCGTCGTGCACCTGTAGCATCATTTTGAGCGGAAGGTTCTCTTCGTTGATTCGCTTCTGGATGCGGATCATCGCAATCTTGATGAGGTCTGCGGCGGAGCCTTGGACGGGCGTATTCACGGCCATTCGCTCGGCCATCTGCGATTCCATTCGGTCTGAACTGTCGATGCCTGCGATATAGCGGCGGCGGCCCGAAAGAGTTTCTACGTAGCCGTCGCGGTGGGCGGCAGCCTTGATGTCTTCGATATATTGCTGCACGCCCTGGTACATGTCGAAGTAGCCGGTGATAAAGTCCTTCGCCTGCGACATTGGAATTTTCAGGTCGCGACTCAAGCGGAAGGCGGTCATGCCGTAGAGTACGCCGAAATTCACCACCTTGGCGTCACGGCGCATGTCGCTGTTGACTTCGTCGAGCTTGACACCATAAATGGCGGCGGCGGTGCGGGCATGAATATCGATGCCTTCCTTGTAGCTTTCGATGAGCGCTTCGTCTCCGCTCAAGTGGGCAAGCATTCTGAGTTCAATCTGCGAGTAGTCCACTGCAAGGATGACGTTATCCTTATTCTGTGGCACGAATGCGGCGCGAATCTTTTTGCCGAGGTCGCTACGAACGGGAATGTTCTGCAGGTTCGGATCGCGGCTCGAAAGGCGGCCTGTCGCGGTACCCCACTGGATAAAGCTTGTGTGAATGCGCTTGGTATTCGGATTCACCAGCGTGGGGAGCACCGAGATGTAGGTGCTCTGCATCTTCTTGAGTTCGCGGTACTCGATGACGGCAAAAACGATCGGGTGCGGCGCCTTGTAGCTGAGTTCTTCGAGAACCACGGCATCGGTACTGCGCTTCTTGATTTCAGGAAGCCCGAGCGTATCGAAAAGCACGTCGCCCAGCTGCTTTGGCGAACCGATGTTGAACTCGACGCCCGCCATGTCGCAGATTTCCTTTTCCAGATTCTCGATGCGGCGGGCCAGTTCCTGTTCCAGCGTCTTGAGGGCCGGAACATCAATCGCCACTCCCACGGATTCCATCTGGTACAGTACCTTCAGCAAGGGCATTTCCTGCTCAAAGAAGTACTTCACGTAGTCGAGCTTTTCGAGTTCCTGCTTGAGCGGCTTCCAAAGGCGGAGCGTGTAGACTGCATCTTCGGCGCCGTATTCGGTGGCTTCCTTGATGGGCGCGCGGTTGAACGTAATCTGGTTCTTGCCGCGGCCAATTAGGTTCTCGATAGGAATCATCTCGTGCTGCAAACGCTGCATCACCTGATTGTCGAGCCCGAGGCCCGATTGCCCCGGCGAAAGCATCCAGGCAGCAATCAGCGTGTCGATGAGATTCGCGTTGTCGATAACGGATTGCGGAATCTTGAACGCGCGTGCGAGAACATGCAGGTCGAATTTTGCGTTATGGAATACGAACGCGCGCGGAACATTTGCGCCCTCGGCGCCATCATTTTCAGCGACAGGTGCATCGTCGGCGAAAAATTCGCAGAACCATGCCTTGACCTTGTTGAAGTCGAAATTGCCTTTCGGTCCTGTCGGCAGCGGGAATCCGATTTCGTCGGAATGTCCGAGCGGAATGTAGTAGCCCTTCGCCACGTTGCCTTCGCTGTCGGCTGCGGCCAAACAGAGCCCAACCAAGTTGCACTGCATCGGGTCAAGCCCGTCCGTTTCGGTGTCTACGCCAATAAGCGACGATGCGGCAAATTCCGCCTTCATCTGCTCAAAGATTTCGTCGGTATCAACGCAAATGTACGGGGGCGGAACATCGACTGCAAAGTCCGCGCGTTCCACTTCTGCGTCCGTTGAATTATCGACGCCTTCCACGCCATCAGAACCTTCCCGCACGAATCCCGCCTTGCTCGGAACTTTCTCAAGCAGGCGCAACAGGCTGTTGATTTCGTGGTCCTTGAACATCTGCGCCAAGGTATCTACGTGCAGGCCGTTGTATTCAAGGGCGTCCAGGTTCCCGCTAAAGGCGCGCTTCGTCTGGAGCGTCACGAGTTCGCGGCTCAAAAATGCCTTTTCGCGGTTGTTCGCCAAATTGTCGTGCAAACCCTTCTTGGTAATTTTGTCGAGATTCGCGTACAGGTTGTCCATGTCGCCGTAATCGTTCAGCAACTGGATGGCAGTCTTCGGGCCCACCTTCGGGACGCCAGGAACGTTATCGCTTGCGTCACCCATGAGAGCCAAGTAGTCGCGGATTTTCTCCGGCGGAAGCCCGTATTTTTCGAGCACCTGTTCCGGCCCAAAGTCGATGCCGTCGGCACCCTTCGTCAGGTGGAAAAGGTGAATTTTGTCGCTTACAATCTGCGACATGTCCTTGTCTTTACTTAAAATCACCACATGGTCAAAGCCCGCTTCCACGGCGGCCATGGCGGTACTCGCCATCACGTCGTCCGCCTCGTAACCCGGCTCCGACAAGAGCGGGATTCCGCTTGCTTCCAGACTTTCGCCAAGGAGCGGCATCTGCGCTGTCATCTCTTCGGGCATGGGCCCGCGATTGGCCTTGTAGTCGGGGTAAAGTTCGTGCCTAAAAGTCTTCGTGTGCGCGACATCGCGTGCAATCGCAAAGTGCGTCGGCTTGTGCTTCGCCAGAATGCGTAACACCGCACCCCAGTAGCCGTGCATCATCGAGACCTCTTCGCCCTGGCTGTTTTTCAGCGGGTTCTGCGAATAGGCGTAAAACATGCGGAACGCAAGCGCGTAAGAGTCAAGCAATAGTAAAGTCTTTTCGGCCATGCTTTGAATGTAGAAATTTAACCCGTTATTCCTGGTTGACGCATTCAGAATTCGGAGTCAAGATGTAAAGCTTTGGAAATGCTTCCTTGCAGTTTTCGTCTTGGGGAGCAGAGGTGTACCAAGTGAGCTTGCCGTCTTGAATGGAAGTCGTGTAAAGCCACGTTGAATTCCTGGAACAACCAAACATGCTTTTGTATGTGACGCCGATACCTGCGCCCAGGTCCTGTATCTGGAAATACATGGAAGTCGTCGTATCTGCAAAGCCAATTTCTTTAAAGCGGCCGAGTTTATTCTCCGATTTAAAGAATTGTTCCTGCTTTAGTATGTAAGTCTCGATGACGGCGGCGATGCTTTCGCTATCACTTTTGCTTGTTTTCTTGATGCTTTTTTCTCTCAAGTCCTTGTTGTAGGATTCAATGTTCAGGAATCCAGATTTGGCATGTCCGACAAAGCTAATCGATGTGTATGCCGCACTGAAGACGATGCTCAAAATGGTGATGACCGTCATCCACTTGGCTCCTGTGTAATTGAAGTCTTTTTTGGTGTTCGTGTATTTCCCGCGTGCGATTTTCCATGCGTCAATACAGGTGAGTACGGTGACTGCAATGGACGTAAAGTACATGATGAAGTGTACTGCGACCGGGAAATATATTTCGAAGGGACTTAAAGCTCCCACCCAAAAGCCGAATGCAACTCCGCCAAAAATGAGGTACAACCATCCTCGTAAGGTTCTCCCGCTCATAAAGCAGTGTACGCCCGCTTCTCCTAGAATGATGCTCATCCAGAAAATAAGCGTTCCCTTGCGGGGCTTGCCGTCATCTTCAGATTCTGCCGTTTCGGAGAATTCCGAACACTCGTCATCTGGACCTGTGAATGTTCTCGAATCGGCGGGAATTTTTTGAACAGGTTTTAGTTCAAATTCTTTTGTTGGTTCCAGAGCAGGCTTGGGTTCCGGCAGCTTTTTCATTTTCGGGTTGGGGGCGTCGCACCACAGGCACTGGGGCATGTCGTCTTCGTATTTTCTGCCGCATTTAGGACAAATCATCTTGTTCTCCTTTTTTACTTTGGTAATATAGAATTTTGTATATTGACTTAAAGAAAAAAAGGAGTTGTTTATGCAATCACGAGTTAAAGAGGCGGTTGTCCTGGCGCTCGCCATTTTGTGCCTGGGTGCATTTTTCTATCGCGCGCAAATCGATGTCAAGGACCGCGACCGCGTGGTGTTCGTACGAGGCCTTGCCGAACGCGAAGTACCGGCTGATTTCGTGATTTGGCCGATTGTTTACAAAGAAGTGGGCAACGACCTTTCGGAACTTTCTGCAACGCTACAGTCCAAATCGCAGATACTTGAAAAGTTCCTGCTCGAAAACGGCGTTAAAAAAGAAAACATTACTTACTCGACCCCGGCCATTGTCGATGCCGACGGCGAACTCTACAGCGGTGGCAAACATAATTATCGCTACGTGGCAACCGTGGTTGCAACGGTGGCGACAAACGATGTAGAACTTGTTCGTAAGGCCATGGAAAAACAGGGTGAACTCCTGAAACATGGAATCGCCTTTAGCGGCAGCGATTACCAGTACCGCACCGTCTATAGCTTTAACGGTCTCAATGAAATCAAACCTGCCATGATTGACGAAGCGACAAAGAATGCACGCACTGCCGCCGAAAAGTTTGCGAAGGATTCCGATAGCAAACTCGGCAAAATCAAGACCGCCACGCAGGGCGTGTTCTCCATCGAGGACCGCGATGAAAATACGCCGTACATCAAGAAAGTCCGCGTCGTGACGAACGTGCAGTATTTCTTGGAAGATTAAAAAATAAATTCAAATAAATTGTTAAATTCATTTGAAAAATGAAGAGGAGTCTCTATGAAGAACTTTAGCGAAAATATCAAGTACATCGGAGTCGATGACCGCGATTTGGATTTGTTCGAAGGCCAGTACGTGGTGCCCGAGGGCATGGCGTACAATTCGTATGTGATTGTGGACGAAAAGATTGCTGTGACCGATACGGTGGATGCCCACAAGGTGGGCGAGTGGCTTGCCAACTTGGAAGCTGCTCTCGCTGGCCGTAAGCCGGATTACCTGGTGATTCACCACCTGGAACCGGACCATGCCGGTGGCATTGCAGATTTTGTGGCGAAGTACCCGGAGGCGACGCTCGTGGCATCTGCCAAGGCTTTTGCTCTCCTGCCGCAGTTCATGGCGCTCCCCGAATCGGTCAAGAAGCTGGCCGTGAAGGAAGGCGAAACGCTTTCGCTCGGTGTGCACACCTTGCAGTTTATCGGAGCTCCGATGGTGCACTGGCCCGAAGTGCTGTTCAGCTACGAACAGAGTGAAAAGGTGCTGTTTGCGGCCGATGCGTTCGGCAAGTTCGGCGTGTATGATGCTGACCCAGATGACTGGGCATGCGAAGCTCGTCGCTACTACTTCAACATTGTGGGTAAGTACGGCAACCAGGTGCAGGCGGTTCTCAAGAAGGCGGCCGCGCTCGACATCAAGACGATTTGCCCGCTGCATGGCCCGGTGCTCACTGAAAACCTCGGCTACTACATCGACAAGTACAACACCTGGAGCAGCTACGCTCCCGAAGACAAGGGCGTGCTTGTGGCGTATGCCTCGATTTACGGTGGAACCAAGAAGGCCGCGGAAAAACTTGCCGAAAAGTTGACCGCCGCCGGTGTCGAAAAAGTCGTGGTTTCTGACCTTGCCCGCAGCGACATGGCCGAAGTCATCGAAGATGCCTTCCGCTACGACCGCATGGTGGTGGCCGCTCCTACATACGACGCGGGCCTCTTCCCGGTGATGGAAGATTTCCTGAACCACCTGAAGGCAAAGAACTACAGTAACCGCAAGGTTGGCGTTGTCGAAAATGGCACGTGGGCTCCGATGGCCGCGAAGAAAATGACCGAAATCCTCTCCTCGCTCAAGAACGTGACGCTTGCCGAAACGGTAGTGACGGTGAAGTCGACGCTCAGCGCCGAATCCGAAGCGGCGATGGACAAATTGGTTTCTGAACTACTTTAGTAGAAAAGGAGATGCCGCATCAAGTGCGGCATGACATTAGTAGCTTTAGCAGCCGAACGCAGTAGGCAACATTTCAATGACATCACTCGGGAGCATTCCATATGCTCCCATTTTTTCGCGCGTAAGTCTGCCTGCTTTCTGGTGCAGGAGTACACCGAGGACAGCCGCTTCGGCAGTAGGCAGGCCCTGTGCGAGAAGTGCAGTGATGATGCCCGTAAGTACGTCGCCCGAACCGCCCTTGGCAAGGCCGGAGTTGCGGGCAGGAATCACGTATACGCGTCCGTCGGGAATGGCTATGTAGGTGGGGCAACCCTTCAGCACGATAGTAATCTTGAACTGCGATGCAAACTGCTGCAGGTATTCCGGGTAGAAACATTCATTTGTTGGGAGTGGACCGAAATTTCTTTCCCATTCGCGCTTGTGCGGCGTGATAATCGCATTCGCGGGACCACCTTCCATGCAGAAAAAGGCGGAACCGCAGGCGTTGATGGCGTCTGCATCGACGACGACGGGCGTCTGTAAACCGGTCAGGAACATTCGGATGGCATCCTGCGTTTCGGTGTCTATGCCAAGTCCAGGGCCAATCGCGATGGCGCTCTGGTGGGTGGCGAGGTCCTGCAACTGCATCAGATGCATAATCGAGAGCTTGTCGGTGCGTTCGTCGCCAATTCCGTAGAATACCGGTTCGTCCAGTTTTGATTGCAATGCTGGGAGTAGTGCCTTGGGGGTTGCCGTCGTAACAAGTCCCGCTCCGCTGCGGAGGCACGCCTTGGTGCAAAGAGCTGCCGCCCCGGTCATGTTCCCGGAGCCGGCTACAATCATTGCGGTACCTTGGCCGCGCTTGTCGCCGAATTCGTCACGGTCGGGGAGCAATGCCGGAATCATTTTCTCGGAGGCAAGGAATATGCCACTGTTGATCTTGTCGACAAGGTTGTCGGGGTAGTCAAGCGGTTCGATGATTGGATTGCCAAAAGCTCTTGCGCCTTCTTGCGTGAAGGCGTCAAGTCGCGGAAGCCCGAAGAGCATTGTTTCGGTAGCTTCGGTGCAGGGAACTCCGCAGCAGTGAGCTGTGAAGTCGAATCCGGTGGGTGCATCTGCAGCGAGGATGGGGATTCCCCATTCGCCGATGGCGATTACGGCGCGAGCAAATGCGGGGCGCAGTTCTCCGGACGCGCCGTTTCCGAGCATGCAGTCCACGACGAGAGAAAAGTGCGGGTTTTCGGGGAAGCGTTCTCCGGTATAGACCAGCTTCCCGCCGTTCTTCTCAAAATCCTGGTAGGCGAGCGATGCTTCGTCCTTGAAGGATTCCGCTTTGGCAAGCGAATAGACGGTGCATGGAATTCCCGCTTCGATCAAGTTGCTTGCAAGGGCGAGTCCGTCGCCGCCGTTGTTGCCGCCGCCCACAAAAATGGCGACGGATTTTCCTTCGGCATCTTCGCCGAGAATTTTACGGACGCGGCGGAAGAGGGCCTTGCCGGCTAATTTCATCAGGGCGTATCCGGCGTCGATCGGGGAGGCGAACTCGTTGCTGTCAGACGCAGCGGGTTCAGTTTGCATATCCCAGAGAGGATGAAAACCGGAATTGGAAACGCGGCTCCTTTTGGTGTCGCCGTCCAAGAAACGCATGGACTCGGCGGTGACTATCGGAGGGCACTCCTTATAGGTCAAACTGACAAGCGTTCTCATGTTTTACCCTGATGTTGGAAAGCGGATGGTTAGATAAACCAGTAGCTGAGACCGGCCTTGATCTTCATCATTTTGGCGCCCTTCATGCTGATATAGGAGAAGTCGTCTCCTTCGCCTACGATGTCGCCGTCTTCGTAGTCGCTGATGGATTTTACGTCCGGATAGAGATCCATAAGTCCCATGTAGAAGCGTACATCGATAAAGAGTCCTTCGATGATGTTGAATCCAGCACCTACCGCAAGGCCGAAGGTGAACTTTGCCTCGTCAATCTTTTCCTCGTAGCCCTCGGTTGCATCCTTGTTGTCGTAGTCGAAATCGTTGCTCAGGTTGAGGTTCAACTGCGGACCACCGGTGACGTAGAACTTGTCCAAAACGATACCGCGCATCAGGAGTGGAATTTCGAGGTCTATGCTGGTGTAGGTTCGTTTCTGGTGTAGGTATTCGTGTTCGGTGCGGACAAAGGCGATGTTGACTTCCGGTGCGAAATGCAGATTGGAAACAAGCTGGATTCTTCCCATAAGGCCGCCTTCGAAACCAATGCCGGTGGGGGAGCCGTCCACATCGTCATCCTCGTTCTTGAATCCGTACATCATGCCGTAGTCAAAAGCGGCTCGGAGGCCGATGCCGAATTTCTGTTCATTGTTGGCAGGGCGCTCGTAGGATTCCTGCGGTTCGCTTGCTTGAGCATTGCTTGCCGGAGCGGGAGTTGGTTCGAAAGCTTTTGCGGGTTGGGCGCTTGTTTGTTTGTTGACCTTGTTGTTTGCCGGTGCAGTTTCTTCCGCTGGTTCTACTTCGCTAGATTGTTCGTCTTCGTTCGGCCAAGGTTCGGATGCCTGTTCTGTGGCCTGTTCTTCGGATTGATCTGCGTAATCGTAGTCATCCTGTGCAAAAGCGGCAGATGCTACCAACATGGTGCTTGCAATGAGCGTCCAGAACTTTTTCATATTCTCTCCAAACTTTGAGTTATTTTGTAATAAAATAGTATAAAAAAGGGGCTGGGTCGGTAAAGTTTTCCGAAAAAATGTTGTAAAACCCCTGCGAAAAGGGACATAAAAAAGCGAATTTTTATAGGTTATTTTGATTTGTAGCTGACAAAGCGGATGTTGCCGCAATAATCCTTGTGAATTCCTGCGAATTCCAGCCACGGGTAGTTGGCGGATTCGTTTTTCAGGACTTCAGCCTGTTCGGAACCGATTTCAAGGAGAATCGAGGCTCCTGCGTTCAGCTTGCCTTCGGTCTGCTGGAGGAGCTTACGGACAAGTGAAAGTCCGTCGGGTCCGCCATAGAGGGCGAGCGCCGGGTCGAACTTGTCGACTTCGGGCTGGAGCTTCCCTTTTTCGCTATCGGGAATGTAGGGGAGGTTTGCAATCAGGCAGTCAATTTTTGCATCGCAAGGGCACTGAGCTTGCCGAAGTGCTTCGCCGGTGACGGCGTCCAGCAAGTCGCCTTGAGCAAAGGTAAGATTTGAGCCTTCTGTGTTTGAGCCCAGTTTGTTGACTTCTGCATTTTCGCGGGCGAGCGAAAGTGCGTCTTCAGAAATGTCCGTCGCAAGCACTTTCGCACCGGCGATTTCTTTCGCACAGGCGATAGAAATCGCGGCTGTTCCCGTGCCCACTTCTACGATAAACGGAGTTTCGATTCCCTTGAGGCGTTCCTTCGCCATGTCGACAAGCATTTCGGTTTCGGGGCGCGGGACCAGCGCCCGCTTGTCGCACTTGATGATAAATCCGCGGAAACTCGTGTCTCCGATAATATGCTGCAGCGGTTCACGGTTCGCGCGGCGTGCCACCATCTGGCGGAGCACATCGAGCTCTGCGTCGGTCAGCGGCTTTTCGAAGTTCAGGTAAATGTCCATGCGGCTCTTCATTTTGAGCCCGTGACTGATGATGTACTCGGCGTCTAGGCGCGCATCGGGAATTCCCTTCTTTTCGAAGAATACCTTGGTGCGGTTCAAAATTTCAAGTACGGTCATCTGCGGCATGGGTTACCTTAAGCGTTGAACTTTCCGAGTTTTTCCTGGGCGTTCGCCATCTGGAGGCCGTTGATGATTTCATCGAGGTCGCCGGTGATAACTTTGTCCAAATTGTACAGCGTGAGGCCGATGCGGTGGTCGGTCACGCGGTTCTGCGGGAAGTTGTAGGTGCGGATTTTTGCGGAGCGGTCGCCAGTGCCCACCAGGGCCTTACGGCTCGCGGCTTCTTCCTGTTCCTTCTTTGCAATCACGGCGTCAAGAATCTTGGAACGCAACATTTCCATGGCGTGCAAACGGTTCTGCAGCTGGCTGCGTTCGGTTTGACAGCTCACCACCACGCCTGTCGGAATATGGGTGAGTCGCACGGCGGAGTCCGTCTTGTTGATGTACTGACCGCCGGCGCCCGAAGAACGGTAGGTGTCCATGTGAATGTCGGCTTCGCGGATTTCCACGTCGACTTCTTCTGCTTCGGGGAGTATGGCAACGGTTGCGGCAGACGTATGAACGCGCCCCTGCGTTTCGGTTTCGGGCACGCGCTGCACGCGGTGCACGCCGCTTTCGAACTTCAAGGTGCCGTAAACACTGTCGCCTTCGATAAATACGCGAATTTCCTTGTAACCGCCTACGGTGCCTTCGCTCGCATCCTGGATAGTCATCTTCCAGCCCATGCGGCTGCAGTAGCCCTGGTACATACGGAACAAGTCGCCCGCGAAGAGTGCGGATTCGTCACCGCCGGTGCCGCCGCGGATTTCGAGCGTGGCATTACGGTAATCCCACGGATCCTTTGGCACCATCAAAATCTGGAGCTCGTCGGTAATAACCGGCAGCTTCTTTTCGATGTCGGAAAGTTCCGACTTCGCCATCGCGACCATTTCAGGGTCGGAATCGCCAAGGGCTGCCTTCCATTCTTCCTGGTCGTTTAGCATTTGCAGGTATTCCTTAGCCTTGAGTACAGCCTTTTCGATACCCTTGTACTGCTTGTGAATCTTGTTGTAACGGGCCTGGTCAGAAAGAACATCCGGATTACCGAGTTCCGATTCCAGTTCCTCGTACTTTTCGATCAGTTTTTTAGCTTTATCTTTCATCGGGTGCAAATTTAGAAACTTTTGCAGGGGGGCGTGTGTACTAACGAGCCCTGTTTGCGAAAATTTCGAAGTCTTCGGGAGTCGTGAGCTTGTCGTTCAGGGTGTTACCCTTGACGATGTAGACGCTTTCGCCGAAGTATTCGAGAATGCTTGCTTCGTCGGTGGGCGTGAAGTTCAAAGGCTCTGCGGCGATACGCCCGTAGAGCTTTTTCAGTAAGGCAATCGAGGCCGCCTGCGGGGTCTGCGCCATCCATACGGTGTTTCGGTCGATGGTCTGCTGTACGCAGCCGTCTTTCGCAATCTTGATGGTGTCGACCGCGGGCTTTGCCACAAGGCAACTGCCTTTTTCAACAAGAGTCTTGCAGACATCAAGAATGATTTCTTTGCTGATGAACGGGCGCGCGACATCGTGTACCAGAACATATTCGGCACCACTCGTGAGCGCATTCACGCCGTTTTCCACGGACTGCCAACGCTCCGCTCCACCCACGACAATTTTTAACTTGTTTGTAATAAGAACGTCAAGTTCGCTTGGTGATTGACCGAAAATCTCTTTTTCGAAATGATCTTTCCAATCGGCGGGCACGGCCATCACGACTTCGGCGATTTCTTCCATCGAAAGGAAGGTTTCGAGGCTGTAACGGTAAACGGGCTTGCCGCCTAAAACCATAAGCTGCTTGGGAATGTTTCCGCCCATGCGCTTGCCAAGTCCCCCCGCCGGGAGCACCGCTGCAAATTTACCAATCAAGTTTGCTTCACACATACCGAAAATCTAATATTAATTATCAGTCATCAATTATCAATTATCAATCATCAATTAGTCACCCACGTGGCCGTTGTGGAGGCGCTCAAGGTAATCCTTGGTTTCTTTCGAGACAATTCCGCTCAAGAGAATCAGTGCGACAAGGTTCGGGAATGCCATGAGGCCGTTGAAGATGTCGGCGCTAGTCCATACGGCGCTTACCGTGAGGTACGGGCCGATAAAGATTGCCGCGATGTAGACCCAGCGGTAAATCAAGGTGGCCTTTTCGTTCTTGCCGCCCATCAGGTACTGCAGGCACTTTTCGGAATAGTATGCCCAGCCAAGAATCGTGGTGAACGCGAAGAACACCAAGGCGATGGCGAGGAAGAACGGTGCGATGACAGAACCGGCCGGAACGATGGCAAGGCCGCGGGAGAAGGCTTCCATGGTGATGTTCACGCCTTCGAGACCGAGCTTCGGGTCCCATGCGCCCGAAACCACGATGGCAAGGCCAGTCATGGTACAAATGATAATGGTGTCGAAGAAGGTGCCGGTCATGCAGACGAACCCCTGACGAACCGGTTCCTTGGTCTTGGCGGCGGCCGCTGCAATCGGGGCAGAACCGAGGCCTGCTTCGTTACTGAAAATACCGCGGGCGATACCCTTCTGCATGGCGATAAAGATGGTGCCGACGGCACCGCCGGTAATGGCGCTCGGGTTGAATGCGGCTTGCACGATCGTCTGGATAGCCAGCGGAATCTGGGCGAAGTTCAAAAGCAGCAAGAGCACGCAGGCGAGAATGTAGACAATCGCCATGATCGGGACAATGTAGGTCGAAACTTTTGCGATGCGCTTTAAGCCGCCGATGATAACGGTTGCGGCGAAAATGGTAACCAAAAGGCCTGCGATGGCGGTGGTCCAAGAAATTGAATTGCCTCCGAGGTTAATGAATTCAGGGGCGTTCGGGGTGAGGCGGGCCATGGCGCTGGTGATACCGTTCACCTGGGTGATGGTGCCAATGCCAAGGAGACCTGCGCCAATGCCGAATACGGCGAATATGACAGCAAGCCATTTCATATTCCAGCCAAAGCGTTCCTTGATGCCAGTTTCGATGTAGTAGAACGGGCCTCCCAATACCTTGCCGTCTTTGCCGATAGTGCGGTACTTGACGGCGAGCAGGCCTTCGGCATACTTGGTGGCCATACCGAGGAATGCAGCCACTTCCATCCAGAAGAGGGCACCCGGACCACCGGTACCGATAGCGGTGGCGACGCCCACGATGTTACCCGTGCCGATTGTGGCTGCAAGGGCTGTGCAGAGAGCGCCAAAGCTCGACACTTCGCCTTCGCCGCCCTTTTCGTTGTGGAGTATGTAGCGAAGTGCATTCGGTAGGTTCAGAACCTGCAGGCAGCCGAGGCGGATGGTGAGCAGGAATCCTACGAAGAGGATAATGACAATCAGGGGGACTCCCCAAACATAGCCGTCAATAGAATCTAGGATGGAATTTAAAGTTTCCATATTTTTCCCCGAATTTTAGGGTGATTGATTTTTTGAACAGCGCAAATATAGGAATTTCCTAGCTATATACAGAAAACGGCATAGCAGGGGACGGAGTTTACTCCGTCCGTTGATCCGAAATTTTTCTTGGATATTCGGATAGATGTATCGCAGGAGAACTGTTTTCTGAATATGTTCATGCTGGTCGATTTTGTGTGAATTCCTTTTTTGACTTCGATTGGAATTATTTTGTCTTGAACTTGGATGACGAAGTCTACTTCGGCGGTGTTTTTATTTTTCCAATAGAATAAGCGATGCCCGTTGGTTGTGAGAGCCTGTGCCACGTAGTTTTCGGTTAAACCGCCCATAAATCCGTTGTCAGGCTCGGTCTCGGACAGTATGATTTGTGCCGCCATTCCCGATTTGAAAGTGAGTAATCCTGTGTCGCTCATATATATTTTGAAGTCGGACATGTCGATGTAGGCTGCCAATGGCATAAAACCGTTGCTAACGAGGCTGCATTTGGAAATGAGCCCGGCAAATGTTAACCAGTCCAGTGATTCTCCGAATATGGTTGCTGTACCGCCCTTCTGTACTAGTTTGTACTGAAATTTGCGATTTTCTTTAGCGAGTTGGACGGGAATGGAGTCGTAGCATCCGCGGATTTTTACAGCGAGGCTTGGACTTGCATATTTGGCCATGTCGGCTGAATAATCGTTTAGAATCCTGTTTTGGATGTCGGTTGGTGCAACGATGCTTCCGGTATCAATGAAATTTTGTATAACGGCTGGCATTCCGCCAAGAACAAGGTATTGCTTGTAGCGTTCAATAGCTTTGTTGTGGACTGGTTCTTCCATAGGGGACATCGATGCGTAATGTTCTCGGATCGAATCGGCGAGGATTTTGTCTCCGCAAGCCCAAAGGAATTCCTCAAAATCAAGCGGGAAGACGGTAATCTCGTGGACCTTGCCTACGGGAAATGAGAACTTTTCTCGATTGATGGCGACTCCAAGTAGACTCCCTGCTGCGGTGACTGCATACTGGGGGGCTTCTTCGCAGAACATTTTGAGTGACATCAGGGCCCGTTCGCAGCTTTGGATTTCGTCCAGGATGATTAGAGTTGTCTGGGGCTTGATTTGAATGCCTGAAACACCTTCTAGAGCATGGATGATTTTTTGTGGATTAATGTCTCCTTCGAACATCTTGGCGATAGAAAGCTGCGTTTCCAGATTCACATGGACTGTATTTTCGAAACGAGTCTTGCCGAGCCAATCCAAAAGGTATGACTTTCCTACTTGTCGAGCTCCCTGTAACAGAAGCGGCATCCGCTTCTTGGATTCTGCCCATTCAATAAGTTGCTGCTCAATTTTCCTATCCATACCCTAAATATAACTAAAAAGTGTTGAAAAATCAAAATATTTTGACTTTTCTGTAGTTTTTGGTTGTTTGTTGGCCGCTGAAATTCATTTTTATAGCAAAAAATGGCCGAAAAACACAAAAACACTTGACAATGTTTTTTTTGGTTACATTTATTCCGTGGAAAGTCAAAAAAATGGAGGCCGTATGGCTCATAAATGGACTGAAAAAGAAGAACAAATTTGCGTTGAAGCGGTTTTCAAAAAATATGTTGACTGTGTTTCATTTGATGCTTTTTTAGAAATGCTGTCAAATAAGATGCCGCAGATTCCAAAACGATCCATAAAAATGAAAATTAGAAATATAAAATGGTTGTTAAACGAAAGAGGCATATTGAATCTTTTGCCAACAACAGCCCTTTCTCATCGTTCGCAACAGGGAAAGGAAGTGTTTGATAAAGTCGTCAACAAAAGACGGCAAAAGAAAGAGTTAAGAGATGCTTAAGGAGGATTAATAATATGTCAAACAGATTTCTAAAAACTTTTCTGCTGGTTCTTACAGGTGTCGCCGTTGGTGGTTGGGTTGTAGGTGTAGTTGTCTACACTTTAAATTCATCTGGTGAAAAAAAAAGTTGAATGTATTCGTAGTGATAAATGGAATGAATATGATCAATTGGGGTTCAGATATACATATGCGAATTACGAATGTAAAGATGGCTCAAAAATGAAAAAAAATTCGTTGTTCCAGGGATTATCCATGCCCTATGATAAAGAACAAATAACACCAAAGAAAGCAACAATCAACAAATGAATTTATATGAAATTTCTTGTGAATTGCTAAATGATTGTTAAATGCTTCGGACTGATTTTTACGTTTGCTTCTTTGTCCTTTGCTGTTCCGCAAAAGGGGACTATGACCAATTCTCGTGATGGTCGAACGTACAAAACGGTGCAAATTGGTGATCAAATCTGGATGGCGGAGAATCTGAAATACGTAGGAGGGGTATGTTTAAATGGAAAAAAGAAAAATTGTGAAAAATATGGGATGTTGTATAGTGAAGAAGAGGCGAAAAAAATATGCCCCAATGGTTGGCACTTGCCTAGTGCCGAAGAATTTGAAACGCTTTTGAGTTATGTAGGTTCCAATGCTGCTAAAAAACTTAAGGCAAAAAAGGGTTGGGATGAAAATGGTTCAGATCAATATGGCTTCGCTGTTCTTCCCGGTGGTGCTGTTGGATCTGGCGATGGAGAAGAGGGAAATTGGTTTTTAGGCGGAGCTACTTTTTTTTACTTCTACTGTGGATGAAAGTAATGCTTATGGCCCGCAACCATTTGTTCTGTATTTTGATGAAGTTGACAACAATAAAGTTTCTATTGAAAGTATGAATGGAAATATATGGGGCCATTCAGTTCGTTGCCTCAAGGATTGATAAAAAGCTTCAAAATATATTTATTATGCCCATGAAAGTCTCCTATCTCACATAGGGGACTTTTTAAATTGCTATTTTTTGACACGGAATAAACAAAAGAGGAAATTATGTGCGAAAATTGTAATTCTAACCGTCCAGTCCGTGTCCGTTTTGCCCCGAGTCCTACGGGCTACCTGCATGTGGGCGGTGCGCGTACTGCTATTTACAACTACTTTTTTGCCAAGCACATGGGCGGCACCTTCTACCTGCGTATTGAAGATACCGACCGTAAGCGTTACAATGAAACTGCGCTGCACGACCTGATGCGCGACCTCAAGTGGCTGGGCCTCCAGTGGGACGAGGGTCCGGGTTGCGAAGGCGACTGCGGTCCGTACTTCCAGAGCGAACGTCTGGACATCTACCACCGTGAAATCAAGAAGCTTCTGGATGCGGGCTGCGCCTACTACTGCTTCTGCACCGAAGAACGCCTGCAGGAAGTCCGCGCCGAACAGGAAAAGAGCCACGTGCCGGTCACGGGCTATGACCGCCACTGCCGCAATATTAGCCGTGAAGAAGCTGAAGCCCGCATTGCCGCCGGCGAAAAGGCTGTCATCCGTTTCAAGGTGCCCGAAACCGGCGTCACCGAATTCGACGACATGATCCGCGGCCACATCAGCTACCAGAACGAACTCCTGGACGACCTCGTGCTCATCAAGCGCGACGGTTATCCGACTTACCATTTTGCAAGCGTCGTGGACGACCACCTGATGGGTACGACCCACGTGCTCCGCGGCGACGAATGGATCAGCTCCACGCCGAAGCACGAACTCTTGTACAAGGCATTCGGCTGGCAGCCGCCCGTATGGTGCCACCTGCCGGTGATTCTCGACAAGAACGGCGGCAAGCTTTCTAAGCGCAAGGGTGCCGCCTCTGTGGGTGATTTCCGCGACCTCGGCTACCTGCCGGAAACTCTCGTGAACTACCTCGCTCTCCTCGGCTGGAACCCGGGCGACGACCGCGAAGTCATGACCATCAAGGAAATGGTGGATAGCTTTACGCTGGAACGCATCAACCCGAAGTCTGCAAGCTTCGACGAAAAGAAACTGCAGTGGATGAACGGTCAGCACATTCACCTGTGCGACGACGGTATGCTCAAGGGAATCATGAAGGAAGGCCTCGTTGCGAAGGGTATTGACCTCTCGAAGGAACCCGAAGCTCGCCTCGACGAAATCGTGAAGCAATTGAAGCCGCGTGCACACTTTGTGCAGGACCTCGCTGACATGGCTGTGTACTTCTTTGTGGCTCCGACCACTTACGATGAAAAGGGAGCCAAGAAGCACTTCGGCGAAGGCTCCAAAGAAGTGGCGACCCTCGTGCGCGACATGCTCGCCTCCATCGAAGACTTCAAAACGCCTGTCATCGAAAAGGGTTTCTACGACCTCGCCGAACGTTGCGGCCACAAGGTCGGTGAACTCGTCGGTGCTCCGCGTCTCGCTGTGTCTGGTGTTACCGCTGGCCCTGGCCTCTGGGAAATGTTCGAACTGATTGGCAAGGAAGAAGTGCTCCGCCGCATCGACGTGGCTCTCCCGCTGATGAAATAATTAAGAATGCGTTCCCAGTTTCCCCATCGTCTATACTCTCAAAGGCTGTTTTGCCGCCGCTGCCAGAAGGTAGTGGAACACGGCATCTATGCCCGCGAGGCGTATTCGACATTCGGGGGAATGGATCCGCATATCCCGCTTCTGTGCTGCTGCGATGCTTGCGCAACGATGTTCGTCGCATTCTCGCAGGAGTTTGTTTTCTGCCGTCGCGACTGCGTCAATCAGGACTACACCAAGATTTACGGCTGCAACCGCATTGTGCCGGGCAACTGGATTTACTTTAAAGGCGCGCCCAAGCCGGGCTTGGTCAAGAGCTTTTTCCAGGGGCCTGACAAGGAAATTGTGGTCATCAACTATGATGGCGGTATAGAAAAGAAAATAGAACTGCCTAGGGTCGTGATAGAGCAGGAAGAATCTTCCGAGGGCTATCGCCTGTTGCCTGCCCAGAGCGCGCAGACTTTGTTGGGCGACTATGTTTACCATGCTATTCGTGACCAGTTCGGGCTTGCGGTGGGACTGGTGAATGATGGCGAAAAGGATAAGCTTGTCGTTCTTTTGAAGGACAAGACGCTTGTCTTTATTACGCTGCCGCCGTTGGCACAGAATTTGCCAAATGACCGTTTGCGCGAAATCGTGCAGGGAAAGTTGTCTCAGGTCTTCCCGGAAGACTCTGACAAGGTGTCCGTAGAAGTTGGCCAGGGAATCGTTTATTTGAAAGGATTGGTCAAGAACTATACGATTCAGCGTGCAATGGAAAATTGCGTAAGTGCGCTTCCGAAGGTGCGTGGCTGCGTGAACTTTACACGTCTGCAGGTGTCGTCGCAGATAACGGACCGCGATATTGAAAATAGCATCTATGATCTTCTAGAATCACCGGGGATGCACCTGTTTGACTTGCATGTCAATGTGTCCGACGGTAAGGTTCAGATTCAGGCTTCGTGCTATGAAAACGAACGTCCCAAGGATCTGGAAAACCGTTTGGGAGAAATTCCCGGAGTCCGCGACCTTGTTTGCTTGGTGACGGAACTTTCGGATCCGATGAATGTAGAACTGTGTAAGGAACTGGAAACCGATTTATCGACGAATGCGTTGCTGCGGGGGGCCTATATCCGGGTTTCTTGTAACAACAGGAAGTTCCTGCTGGAAGGTCATGTCCAGTCGACTTTCCAGAAACAACTGGCATTGTTTACTTTGTTAAAAAAAACGAAGACGACGGCGGTAGAAAACCGCTTAAGATTGATATAAGGAGGCGCCCATGGCGACCGGTTACGAAAAAATTAATGCGATTAAGAGCAAGTTGAAAGTCAAGCAGACTGTCAACAGTCTTGCTTATTTGATGGGGTGCGGTCCCCGTACCATCTTCCGTCATCTGGAAGTCATCAATGCCGAAAACTGCGGCCTTCGCAAGTTTAAGGAAAACGGTGAAACCTTCTATGTCATTCAGACTGATAAAGAAGCGAACTTCAACCAGGACGTGGTCAAGCAGCTCGAAAAGATCAAGAAAAACCTGTCCGAGACTTCTGCTGCAGATATCAAGACGACTAAACTGCTGGACAAGCTGATCAAGGTCATGCAGACCACCGATCCCGAAGATTTTAAGCCCGACGCCATTACGACGGACCCGGACTATGTTCTGGATTACGGCCCGTTCAGCGATGACAAGTTGAATTCGACTCATGTCAATAAGGTACTCAAGGCGATTCATGAAGGTTTCGCGATCAAGATTCAGTATAGCCACGCAACCGATCATTCCGCTGTCATCGACGAAAACAAGGAAGTTTTCCCGGTCAAGGTGATTATGCGAATGGATACATTGTATCTAATTGCCGGCGAAGAAGACGACAAGGGAAATCAGGTTTTCAAGAATTACCTGTTCGAGCAGATCAAGAACGTGCAGGAAACAAACCACGCCGTGCCGAAGTTTGTTTTTGATGCTGCAACGCATTACAAGTACGCATTCGGCAAGTACACGGGCAAGGACAAGCCAGAAGATATCACCTTGGAAATTCGCAACAGGTGGCTGCAGACGCAGTTTGAACGTTCCCACTTTAATCCCGCGATTTCAAAGCGTTACGACAAGAACAAGAATATGATTGTGGATATGAAACTCCGTATTACGCCGGACTTTGTCTCTTGGCTGATGGGAGTTGCCACGGATGTCCGCATCTTGAAACCGGCATCGCTTAAGGAAACGGTCAAGCAGAAACTGAAAGACGCTTTGTCCGAAATGGACCGCTAAAATGGAATCGCATAATCTTTCTGACTATAATTTTGAATTCCCCAAGGAACTGATTGCTAGCCGCACGGCGGGCAAGGGGAAAACTCGCATTTTGCATTGCCCGAAAGATGGCGGTGAACGCCACATTATGAAGGCTCCTGAAATTGTCGACTTGTTCAAGCCGGGGGATTGCCTGGTGGTAAACAACACCAAGGTGATTCCGGCGCGCTTGTACGGACACACGATGCACGGTGGCGAAGTGGAAACGCTCCTGGTGCAGGCCTTGATTCCTGCCGAAGACGGCTCCGCTCGCTACGAGGCGCAGGTTCGCCCGGGCAAGGCGTTCAAGGTTGGTCGCGAGCTCGATATTGCGGGTGTCAAGACTGTTGTCGAAGACATCAAGGAAGACGGTGCCCGCGTGCTCCGCTTTGCGGTGACTCCGGTGGAACTCGAAGCGGTGATGAACCGCGAAGGACACGTGCCTCTGCCGCCTTATATTGACCGCCCCGATGACGAAGACGACAAGAAAGCGTACCAGACGATTTTTGCAAAGTATTCGGGCGCCGTGGCCGCTCCGACGGCAAGCCTCCACTTTAGCGAAGAAATGCTCGAAGCCCTCAAAGCGAAAGGCGTTTATGTGGCCGAAGTCACGCTGCATGTGGGCCCGGGAACGTTCCAGAATATCTCGGTGGAAGATTTCACCCAGCACAAGATGCATGGCGAACATTACGAACTCACCAAGGAAAATGCCGAGATTATCAACAAGGCAAAACGCGAAGGGGGCCGCATTGTAACGGTGGGTACCACAAGTACGCGTGTCGTCGAGACGATTGCCGATGCAAACGGAATCGTGAAGGCGCAATCGGGCGTGACCCATGCGTTCTTCTACCCCGGTTACCGCTACAAGATTGTGGATGGTCTCCTTACGAATTTCCACTGGCCCAAAAGTTCGCTGATTCTTCTGGTGTCCGCGTTCTACGGCCGCGAAAATACGCTTGCAGCCTATAAGATGGCTGTAGAGAATAAAATGAAACTGTTCAGCTACGGCGACGGAATGTTAATTCTGTAAATCCTGCTGGTACCCGTTTTCGGCGTACCTCCAGTGGCCTAGTATATATCGTAGAAATAGTAGGTGACTGTACCTTCGCTGGTCTTCCACCAGGCCATTTCAGAACCGTCCTTGTAGATGGTCAGTTCGTCGTCGTCCTGATAGAAATGGAAGTAGCTTCCGTATTCGGAATCGTATCCTTCGTCGTATTCCGATTCGAGGTAATAGTAACGGTCCCCGTCCAGGTTCAGGCTGGCGAGTCCGTCGCTATCGACCCGAAGGTCGACCTTCATCGACGGGCTTATGTTGCGCATTGGCCCGCAGTCATAAGCGCCGAAACTGTCATAACGGCAGTCTTGAGTCCAGTAGTAGCGGAATTGGTTGCTGAATCTTGCTCCGTCGGCATCCGGATCCGGTCCGAGATCTCCGCAAGCAATAAGGAAAAAACCGCAGAATGCCGCAAGAGCGACTGAAAAAAACGACGCTTTGTGAAGCGCCGCTTTTGCAAAATGTTTGGAAAGACCTTTCATCGTTTCCGTCAGGCAAGATGATTACGGATTTTCGTAGTCGCCGCCGTAGATTTCTTCTTCGGCTGCTTCGGTGTTTTCGTCCTGGTAAGCTTCCGGAGCCTGAAGGTCGCGGGTGCTGCCGTACTTGCGCTTTTCTTCTTCGGTCAGCTTGTTGGAATAGACGATTTCTTCCTGTTCCTGGGAAGCTTCTTCCTCTTCTTCCTGCAAGATTTTCTGACCCTGTTCAATGCGGCGCTTGATGCGTTCGTCTTCCATCTGCTTCAGGTTCGTGCCGACCTTGGCCTGTTCTTCGGACATCACGTAGCGTTCGTTCGCTTCGTCCATGGCGGCCTTGATGCCAATCAGACGACCGCGGCTATCAACTTCGAGACCGGCCCTGCGCAGGGTGGAAAGAGGCAGACGGCGTGCTGCGGTCTTGTATTCGTCCTTGAATTCGTATCCATCGGAAGTGGCGATGTCGTCAGCCTCGCTCGGGGTGACGTATTCAAGGGCTTCTTGCCAGCGGGAACCCTGCACGCAAGAGGTGAAACCGACAAGGGCGTTGTCGAGGGCTTCCGGGTCATCGGACTTGGAACCTGCACAGCCGGTTAGGACCAGTGCGGCCAAAGAAAGGTAAGCCAGAATTTTTTTCATAGGGTAAAACCTCCGAAAAAATGGATTTCACTCTAAATATAAACATTTTTTATAAAAGTCAACAAAAAAGAGCTGAAATTTTCAATGTAGGGGGCGTTTTCTTGCTATCATTTAAGGCGATGAACGAAAAATCTGATATTTACCGCATAAAAAAAGACGATAGAGAGTTTGTTTTAATCGGCACCGCCCATATTTCGCAGGTTTCAAAGGATCTTGTCCGTGCAACCATCGAGGCGGAAGCGCCCGATACGGTGTGCGTCGAGCTGGACGAAGGTCGACTGAAGTCTATCAAGGAGCCGGACCGCTGGAAAAAGACGGACCTGAAGCAGGTTATCAAGAACAAGCAGCTTGGAACTTTGATTGCGAACTTGGTGCTGGGGTCTTACCAGAAACGAATGGGTGCCCAGACTGGCGTAAAGCCGGGTTCCGAACTCAAGGAAGCGGTGGACTGCGCCGAGGGCCGTGGCGCCGAACTGGTGCTTGCCGACCGTGACATCAAGATTACGTTGCGCCGTACGTGGGCGTGTACTCCCTGGTACCGTAAGCTTAGCTTGCTGGGCGGGCTTTTTGCGAGTATCTTCGACAAGACGGAAGTCAGCGAAGAGGACCTCGCCAAGATCAAGGAGCAGGACGCCCTGAGTGCTATGATGCAGGATTTCGGAAAATCGTTCCCCGAAGTCAAGCAGGTGCTGATCGATGAACGTGACCAGTTCCTGGCGAGCAAGATCAAGAATGCTCCCGGCAAGAAAATTGTGGCGGTCGTGGGTGCGGGGCACATGAACGGAATTGCGAAGATCATCGAAGAAGACCGCGAACTCCCGAGCGAGGAATCGATTAGCGTGATTCCGAAGAGTGCACCGATTTGGAAGATTATCGGCTGGGCGATTCCCGTGGCGATTATCGCAAGCATTATCGCGGTCGGAGTCCATGCGGGCTTTGAAAAGGCGGGCGAACTCAGCCTCCAGTGGGCGATGCTTACCGGCGGTGGTGCCATGCTCGGTACGGTAATTGCGGGCGGGCATCCGGTGACGATTTTGGTGGCGCTGGTGGCGGCTCCGTTTACGGGACTTACTCCGCTGATTGGCGTCGGGTTCTTTACGGCGCTGACGCAGGTTTACATGAGGCCACCCCGCGTGTCCGAGATGGAAACCTTGGCCGACGATATCTGGCAGGTGCGGCGCTGGTGGAAAAACCGCGTGACGCGCGTCATTCTCTGCTTCTTGTGTCCGGGGATTCCGGCGATTATCGGAAAGATTCTCGCAATATTTAAAATCTATCAAGCGTTTTAGTTTTTTTTGCTTTTTTTGAAAAAATTGTGTATTTTATAGCTAAAGCTTTTTTATAGGAGAAATTTTATGGGAAAGATCATCAAGTATGTCGCCATTGCCGCCGCGTGCATTATCTCTGCTTTCGGCGTGTATTGCCTCGTGAAGTATTCTTCTGCCGACGACAAGCTCGAAAACAAGTCGGAAGAGTAATTTTAGCTGGTTCTTTTTGACGAATGTCTTCCCCGCGTAGGCGGGGACCTCCTTTTTATATTTAAAATTTGTCTGTTTACTGGAAAAGGAAATTCCTGGTCAAGCCAGGAATGGCATTGCTGCGGGTGTAGAACGAATTAACTACATTATCCGCATGAATTTCTTAAACAAGAAGCCTGCTTTCTTTGTGGCGCTTTCCGCCATTTTCCTTGGAATTTTGCTGATCGTGTTCCGCGATTTCGCGTTCGACCCGAACCAGCTCATGCTCAACAGCGACCAGCTGAACGGTATCGGTAGCCGCATTCTGCGTGCCGAAAGTGCCGTGCTCACCGAATGGGACGATTCCCGCTTGGGCGGCGTGCCCACGATCGACGCCTTGTTCGCCGACGCTTACCACCCGCTGGTATGGGTGCAGTTCCTGATGGACCCGGCCCGCGCCGTGGGCTTCAAGTTTATCCTCACGGTATGGGTGGCTTTCATGAGTGCGATGCTTCTCGCCTGGAACCTGACGGGGAACCGTTGGTGGGCGGGCCTGCTCGGCATGCTTTACGCTTTTTCGCCGGAATTCTTTACTTACCTCTACGGCGGCCACGACGGCAAGATGATGGTCTTTGCGATTGCCCCGCTTTCGCTGCTTGCTATCCGCAAAATTGTGCGTTCGGGTAGCATCCCCTATATGATTGTGCTTGCGCTCTCGGTCGCCTGGATGATTTTGGGTTCGCACCTGCAACTCACTTACTTGTTCTTGTGGGGTGCCGGCCTTTATACCCTTTACGAAGTCGCCTTCCATTGCGATGCCTTGAAGACCCGCGGCAAGCGCCTTGGCCTTGCTGCGGTGGGCCTCGGCTTTGGCCTTGCGCTCTCTTGCTTCCAGATTGTGCCGCCTTACATGTACACGACCACGCAGTCGGTGCGTGGCGACGATAGCCACACCAATTACGGTCATGCGGTCAGCTGGTCCTTGCACCAAGAAGAAATGGCGCAGATTCTGTTGCCTGGCTTTGTGGGCGTAGACGTTTACGAGCAGAACGAAAAGACCGGCGACCTCGAAGGTTCCTCTTTCGTGAGTTTCTCGATGGACGAATACCGCAAGTTGCAGGGCGGCTCTCCGTTCTATTGGGGCCACAATGCGTTCAAGCTCGACCATAATAATGCGGGAGCCTTGCTGACCTTCCTCGGATTCCTTTGCCTGTTCCTGCCGGGCAAGCGTCGCTATGCGGCATTTTGGGGCTTGGGTGCTGTTGTCGCCTTGAGTTACGGCATGGGCGACCATTCTCCGCTGTTCAAGCTGTGGTACAACGTGCTCCCCGGCGTCAAGAACTTCCGTGCTCCGGGTATGGCGCTGTTCTGGTTGCCGTTGTTGCTGGTAATGATGGCGGGCCCGGTGCTTAAGGTGATTTCTGGCGATGCAAAGACTCCCGAAGAAGCTGCCGAAGCCGAAGATAACCGTCGCGCTCTGTTGCATGGTTCTGCTATGTACGGCGTGCTCTTGGTGCTTGCCTTGATTGCCCGTTTCGCTTGGACGACTTTCATTGGCCCTGTCGGCCTGGTGGTGATGATTGCTTATGCGGCCCTCTGCCTTGGCGTGATGAGCCTCGATGACCAGAAGAAAAAGCTCACGGTCGCAAACCTTGCCGAAGCTTTTCAGAAGGGACTTCCTGCGACTCCGCGTGCCTTGCAGGCCTGCATCTTCCTTGGTTTTGCTTACCTTGGCGTGATGCTCATGAGCGGTCAGAAGCTTTTGGAAGACCCGATTACGGCTCCTTACTTTAAGCCGCTTAACGAGATTGTGATGAATGCGACCGCCGGCAAGGCTGTCCCGGGCTTTGTGCTGGTGCTGGTGGTTGTCGCGGTGACGCTCTTTGTGGCGAAGTGGAAGGCTCCAGTGGCACAGAAGGCGGGCGTGCTTGCGCTTGCTGCTGGCGTTGACCTCTTCTTTATCAATGGTGCGTTCATCCAGAACGTTCCGGCGGGTGAATACTTGCAGCCGAGCAATGCTGTGGTTGCCGCTATCAAGGCTCCGTTTAAGGCGGATCCGCTGAATACGCCGCGCGTGCTTTCGCTTTCCCGCAACAAGGCCTTGAGTGGAAACATTTTCCCGCAGTACCAGATGCGCAATGCCGACGGCATTCACGATAACGAGCTGGCGAGCTACCGCGCCTTCCGTGGTGGCCAGAATGATGCCAACTACTTGATGAACATCAACGACCCGACGGCAGTGCATCCGTTCCTCGACTTAATGAACGTGGGCGCCATCATTTTCGATAGCCGTCAGGGTACGACCTATATGCCGATTCCGACGGCGATGGGCGAGGCCTATCTCTATGGCGAAGCCGTCGTGATGGATGATTCCGCTGCTATCAAGACTCTCCAGACTCAGGCCGCCATTCGTGAACAGAAAACCGCCGAACCGGAGGCAGAATCTGTTGCTGACTCCGCCGCCGCGACCGCCGATAGCGCTACCGCTGATTCCGCAAGTGCTGTGTCGGCAAAGCCGACTGCCCCTGAATACGGTGACGAGCCGGGCAAGTTCTTCTACCGCGAAAAAGTTATTTTGTCTGAAACTCCGGAATTCGACGGCAAGGGTAGCGTGGCTGCCAAGGGTCCGATTCAGGGTTCCGCAAAGTTGATCGCTTCGCCGAAAATGGACACGCAGGTGTTCAGCGTGAATGCAGATCGCGAAGGCTTCATGGTCGTCGCTGGCAACTATCACCCGTACTGGAAGGCTTATGTGAACGGCAAGGAATCCAAGGTCTACAAGGCCTTTGGAACCCTGCGTGCCGTGCAGATTCCTGCTGGTAACTCCGAAGTCCGCATGGAATACCGCAGCGCCCCGTTCCACAAGACGATTCTTGTGAGTGTAATCGCAGCGGTGCTGTTGTTTGCTCTCGGTGTGGTTGCCGTAGTGCGCTGCCGCAAGAAGTAAAGACAGCTCTTATCGCAAAAACTTTAAAAACCGGTCTATCAAGGCCGGTTTTTCAATTCCTTGTCATCCTGGAGCCACATCGTGGCGATAGGATCCAGCGGGCATCTCCTTTGTAAAAAGAAATAAATTTTTCGAAAAAATGGGGGTGTGTGCGTCAAAAATACGTGTATAGTATAAACAGAGAATTTCTCCCTGTTCGCGAAAGCCGACGCGTTTCGGTTATGATGAGAAAATGACCAAGAAAAAGAAAATTCTTCGCCGTAAGCATGACCCCTTCTTTCGTTACATTTATGCAATTCCTGCCAACACCCGTACGCTTCTGCGGCTTGCACAGCGCAAAAATGCTGAACTCCGCAGAATGCTTTCCTCGGTGGATATGGATTCTCTGGAGTTGATTCCCGGTAGTTTCAGCAATGTGAAGGAGTGGGGACAATCCGATCTTGCTTTCAAGGCCCGCATCAAGGGAGGTCCCGAAATTTTCGTGGGAATCCTTTTGGAACACAAGTCCTATCGCGAAAGCGACGTGCTGTCGCAGATTTATCGCTACACCTTTGAGGTCATGCAGAACAAGGGTGCGACCGATTTCGGTTGGCTCCCGACGAAGGCGATTATCATCTACAACGGCCAGAGCGGTTGGGACCCGTTGGCGGAATTCCGTATCAAGTACAGGGGCCAGTTCAACGGACGTGAGTTGCCGTTTGAATGCGTTCTCGTGAATCTTGCGGACATTTCCGATGAGGCCTGCCTTAAGGAGCCGAACGTAGAGGCGGCTGTCGGCGCGCTCGTGATGAAGCACGCTTTTGACGTTGATGGCCTCAGGAGTATCGTTGACAAGCTGACAGAGATGCTTTCCCGGCTGGAAAGTGGCGCTAGGGCTACCCTTGCGGAAAAAATTGTAGTATATTTAAACGAGTATCTCGATGAAGAAGTCGTGGAGGAATTGCGTATGCGTATGAGTATCGGACAGGCTTTGGGAATCAAGACCGCTGGAGACCGTTTGCGTGCCGCGGAACGCGCCGCAGTTCGCCGTGGCCGTAAGCGGGGCGTCGAACAGGAACGCAAGAAAAATGAGGTTGCTTCTTTGGCCCGTGACGCTAAGAGGGCGGAGTATCTTCGTTCAATTGGAGTCTCGGACGAGAATGTTGCGACCATGCTTGCGATTAAGTAGACTTTTCTCCCAAATCTTTTGAAAGCCGGTCCATAGAGATCGGTTTTTATATGTTTGTAAGTTTTTTGTATATTTACAACATGCTTTTGAACACCCCCAACCGCCCATGGAGCATTGACCTCGACAGTATGTCTGCCTTGACTTTGGCGGACCTCGCCCCTGCGTCGCTAGGCACGAATTTTGCAAGGGGGGGGGCACAAATGTTCACTGAGAACTAAGATTTTCAAAATACAAACTAAAAGTCAACGCCAGACGGTTACGCCATCTGGTGTTTTTGGCGTTTAAACCATAAGAAGGAAAAAATGGCAGACCAAAACAACATCAATGTAATCAAAGATACAATGAACCTAAAGGCGAAAACAGAGGAGCAAACGCCGTATAATCAACAAAATGTCTCGGCGATGATGTATGACAAACTGCGCGAAATTTTTGGTAATGGAAGCCAACTGTTTACGATGGAGTTTCCGGGACGTGTCTTGAATAAGGACGACTTCATCTACGATATCAAGGATTATAACGGCAGTTCACTTAACAAGCCCTATTCCGTTGCCGAAAACGAATTCCGCCTCAGCGACAACCTGCTTGACCCATATCCCATTGTTCAGGGACCAAGCGGAAATTACCTGTCGAATGTTTACTCGACTGCCATCAACAATCTTGCGCCCAAAATCACGGATGTAAAGGATTTCATTACAGACAAAATGGAACTGCGCATGTTTCTCCTTCAGCCCGTGACGGATGAGTTTGACGGAAAAACCGTGACATGCACAAGACTGGAATTCTGCCAAAAGACCTACCTTCGATATCTGAACAAGAAATACGAATGGAATCAAGAAAAGATTGATAGAAGAAATCAGTTTGAAAAAGACAATGACCTTGATGGCTATGCAAGATGGCTGGCAACCACGGCATGGACAAAGGATCATGAACTAGAAACCCTCTTTAATGATGCAATCATACGCGGATTTTATCATGAGGTCATGACCATACTGGGATTTCTGGATGCGGAATCGCCTTCCGAAAGACTCGCAAGGGCAAAAAATGCAAGAATTTCATCAAGCTGGAGATCATTGGACGAAAGCCGGGAAATTCTGCCGGTTAGTTTTCAGCCCAGCAACTGGGCTCATGCGTTAAAAAGTAATTTCAGCTTTACGGACCTGTCTATGGATCCAGAATATCTGCAGACAGAGTATCTTGAAAAACAGAGACTGTTGAGCGATTATGAAGCTGAAATGCGCATACTAAAAAACAACAGCGCGAAGCAGAAAAGCGTCGCCGACCTAGAAGCCCTTGTCGAAAAGGAAAACAAAAAACTAATCGATGCAGAAGATAAGTGTTTTGCGGAATACACCAAGGCACAGGCGGACATGATAAAGCTCGCTTTTGAAGTCGCCGCAAACGGGGACATGGTTTCATTTCTCCTTAACCAAACAGCCCAAAATGCTACAGAAACGGTATTAAAAGGTCTTAAGGCTTCGGATGCATTCAAATCAGTATTTGCCGGGAACTCTGGCGACGGCAATTCCATTGACAAAACCATTGAAAGCCTTGTTAATGCTACATACAAAGTTTATAGCGAGAACCTGAAATATTTTGAGGCATTCAGTGAACTGGTAGATTTGAAAGCTGCATTGGCACAGGCTAAAACTAGCAGCTATGAAGATAGAATCATAGTCCTTACAGAAAAGATAAAAGAAATAAAGCATGAAATGCAGAGTATTGCATCAATAATAACCGCAGGTGCAGTGAAAACGGCGGATGATAAAGCTTCGGATGAACTTCTGCCATTATCGAAGGACGATGATGGGATAAACTTTATGGATATAGTATTCACAAAATCTGACCTGAACAAATACATGACTGAAGATAAAGACGCAACGCATGCGAAACTTGCCGGAAGCTTGGGCAACTTATTTTTCAATACCAAAGCAGGGTTGGAATATACACAATCATATTCGAGCTTTGTAGAGAAAATTTACAGTTCCGATTTTACGGTTGGAATGAGGGTCATGAAAGTGACCATTGATCGCGGGGGATGGTTCGATCCGGGGCTGTTCGATATATCATCATCCTTTATGAAGATAAGGAAAAACATCATAGCAAGTACAGGAGCATCTGCGAAAAGTTTTTTGAATGCATATGAAGAGGATGGCAATACGGTTGATGCATCAGGCAATCCAAAGGTAAACACCCCAGAAACGGCTGTTGAAAAATTGCTAACGGTGAAGGGTGCTGACGAAAAAGAATATACAGTTATTCTTCCAATATATCCCACATCATTTTTGATTGTTAAGGATTTTGTGGTAAAAGCAAATGATTGTGCAATTACAGAGGAAGATTATAAGAATTACAGAAACGTTAGTGCAAATACAACTACAAGCATATTTGGAATCAGAGTATCGGGCGGCTTCACGAATGAAAGTTATATGTCGTGCGAAAAAATTGACGAAAGTAAGTCGAATCTTTATATCCGCACTCCAGGGCCACAGATTTTAGGATGGTTCTCGGAAACAACGGCTAAAGACGATTCGTCTGATTACAAGGGTCTATCGCAGTCGCCAGAGTTCAATCAGATTATTGATGAATTAAAGGCTTATCGTGATAAGCTTAATAAAATATCTGGAAAATCAGAGGGAGTTGATTATACAAACGGTGTAACAACGATTGGTTTACCCGTCTAAGAGGAGTGATAATATGTATTCACCAGTTCAAGTGATACCGAAGTTCTTGAATTATCTGAATTTAAGAAATGAAGAGAATGAGAGCATTAAATATCTTGTAAATATTAAAGGCGGATGGGAAAAATGGTTGCAATTAGAATTTTCAAACATGATGAGAATCAATTGGCGTAAAAATGCTACGGAAATACATTTGGGAGAACGTGAAAGATGCGATATTGGTATCAATTTAAAATGGACAATTACCAATAGTGAATACCTATTTATCGAATTAAAGTGCATGACTACCAATCAAAATTATAACGATGTGGTAAAAGGGATGAAGGATGATATAATAAAGATATCTAAAAGCAAATGTATTCCAATGGATTATAAATTTGTTGTTGGATTCTTTGTTGTAGACCATCTAGATTATGATCCATATGGTACTGAATGGGAAAATTGGAATGTTATAAGAAATGCAAGTCTTGAAAAACAATCTTTGGAAAATAGTTGGAAAGAAATTATTGAAAAT
>JAGAHT010000071.1:0-19020 GCA_017626945.1 Fibrobacter sp. | reverse complement strand
CGTGGAAAAGCCCGACCTCGCCACCGCCGAGAAGTATCTGCTCTCCGGCAACTTCTACTGGAACAGCGGCATCTTCTGCTTCAAGGCGAAGACCTTCCTCGCCGAGCTCGGCAAGTACTCCCCCGAGATGCTCGCCGCCGCGCAGAAGGCCCTTACCAACGCGACAATCGAGGAAGGCGAACCCATCCGCATCGACCGCGACGACATGATGGCCATCCCGAGCAACTCCATCGACTACGCCGTGATGGAGAAGTCCAAGAAGGTGAAGGTCGTGCCGAGCGATATCGGCTGGAGCGACCTCGGCAGCTTCGATAGCCTCTACAACGAATATCCGCACGACGACAACGGCAACAACGTGAACCCGCGCCACATCGCCGTCGGTTCCAGGAACTCCCTGGTGATGGGCTCGCAGCGCGCCATCGCGACGATCGACCTTGACAAGATGCTCATCGTCGACACGCCGGACGCACTCCTCGTTGCCCCGCTTTCCAGCAGCCAGAAGGTGAAGAAGGTGGTGGAAGAACTCAAGGTCCGCGGTTCCGACCTCATCAACGTGCCGCAGACCGTAAGCCGCCCGTGGGGCACCTACTCGGTCCTTGAATCTACCGAGCGCTACAAGATGAAGCGCATCGTGGTGAAGCCCGGCAAGCGACTCTCCCTGCAGAAGCACCTGCACCGTTCCGAGCACTGGGTGGTCGTGAGCGGCACCGCGACGGTGACCGTCGGCAAGAACGTGTTCTACGTGCGCCCGAACGAATCGACCTACATCCCCGTGGGCGAGGTTCACCGCCTGCAGAACGAAGGCAAGCTCCCGCTCGTGATCGTCGAAGTCCAGGTGGGCGAGTACACCGGCGAAGACGACATCATCCGCGTGGAAGACGACTTCCACAGGAACTAGTAGAACTTGTCATAAAAGAATGATGCCGGACTTGTCCGGCATTTTTTATACCTATCTTGCTATATTATAATCATGAGCGATTCTCTTGTACAGACCGTCCGTACGGACACTTTCGAAATGGATTACGCCAAGATCGGTTCTGGCGAAAAGCCGTTAATCGTCATTCCCGGAATTTCGATCAAGAATCCCCTGAATTTCGCAAACTCCTTTAGTGTACCCTACAAGATCTTCCTGAACAACTATACGCTCTATTTCTTTGAGCGCAAAAAAGAGGCGAAGCCCGGTTACACGCTTGAACAGATGGCCGACGACCAGGTTGAAGCGCTCAAGGCAATCGGGATTGAAAAAGCCGACATTTTCGGAGTATCGCAAGGGGGCATGATTGCCCAATATATAGCGATCCGTCATCCGCAAATCGTGAACAAGCTGGTACTCGGTTCATCGACTTCGCGACCGGAACCCCTGCAGCTTGAGACCATCGGCAAATGGGCACGTCTAGCCGACTCTCGCAAAGCACAGGAGCTCGTCGACTCCTTCCTTGACAAATGCTTCAGCGAAAAATTCCTAGCGCGTTACCGCAGGGCGCTCAAGGCGATGTACGAAACCGTCACCGATGCCGAAATGGAGCGTTTTTCCGTATTCGCGCACGCCTGCGACTTTGTAAATACCTACGATGACCTCGGAAAAATCAAGAGCCCGACGCTGGTTCTTGGCGCAGGGAATGACCTCGTGACCACTCCGGAGGCCGCCACCAAGATTGCGGACAAGTTAAAATCCGAAGGTGTGCCGTACGAATTCTACATGTACGAAGGTTACGGTCACGCCGTATTCGATGAATTGAGCGATTACAAGAAACGGATTTTCGAATTCCTGGAAAAGTAAAGAACAATTACTTGTCGTATGGAAACTCCCGCTCAGCTACCTGATGCAAAGCCACGCTATGCCTTTGTCGATTTGGCCAAGGGCTTTTGCATTATGCTGGTAGTTTGGCATCACATCGCAAGCACCTGGGGAATCGAGAGCTACCCGCTCAAGGAAACCGTATCGCTCTTCCGCATGCCCCTCTACTTTTTCCTGTCGGGACTTTTCTTCAAGGAATACGCAGGCTTCTTTGACTTTTGCCGACGCAAGGTGAACAAGCTTCTCATTCCGTTCTCGTTCTTTTTCGTGACACTCTGCTGCTTATTGCCCTTCATTCTGCATTACTTTCATCTGCGGGCAAATCCGGGAGCTAGCGTCTGGTATTCGTTCTTTTGGAAACAGACTTTTCCGAATATTCCCGTATGGTTCCTGTTGAGCCTATTCTGGACGAACCTGATCTTTTACGGCTTGCTCCTTATCGTTAAAAAACTATTGGCAAAAAAATTCCCGAAGCACACAACGGCTTCTCTCATCGTATTATCGGTCGCGTTGGGACTGGCAGGATTCTTCCTAGGACGAAACAACATAAAGCTTCCGATGTTCCTCGCCTCGTCACTCACGGCAATCCCCTATTTTTGCGCAGGACACGTAGCTTTCCGCTACACGAAAATTCTGGCACCGAACCGCATGGACCGTTGGAACATTCCCCTCGCGATATTACTTTTCGGAATCACCTTCGCGCTCTCCTTTAACGCCCCGCCAGAATCCGTCAGCTACGTCAGTAACCGCTACTGGTTCCCGATATGGAACATATACCTATGCGGGCTCCTGGGCACCATCGCCATTCTACTGCTATCCAAGGCCATCGGGAAAATTCCACTCGTTTCCTACTTCGGTCGCTATTCCATCATGATCCTGGTGACGCACGGTTGGGTCCAATGGAGCATCATCAAGATTTTCCGCGATTTTCATATCAACTGGCCGCGTTCCGCGTCGCTTGCGACTGTATTCGTCATCACCATGTTGCTTTACCTGGGCATCATTCCGTTCATGAAGCGGTTCTTACCTCACGTGACCGCACAGAAAGACGTTTTCTAGTCTTTTGACGCACATTTTTGTATATTCTTCGGCGAAAAGATTTGTTTTTTGCGTTTTTCGGAGATTTTATGGATTTAGGCGCGCTTCATTTTCAGAATCCCGAAGCCTTCTGGCTTTTACTTTTGGTCCCTGTTTTAGTCGGTTGGTATATCTACCGTGAACACCGCCGCAAGAGTACCATCAAGTTTCCCGCCCTCTCGATTGCAAAACGCGCCGTCCCGAGCAGACGCGTCCGTTTCCGCCATATCGTGCCGATTTTACGCCTCGCCGCCCTTGTCTGCTTTGTCGTGGCACTTGCCCGTCCGCAGAACGCCATGGAAGTGGAATACACCTCTACCGACGGCGTCGACATCATGCTCGCGCTCGACGTTTCGGGTTCCATGGGAACGCTCGACATGCTTACGCGCATGGAACAGGCAAAGCTTGGCGTGATGAACGCCGAACGCATCCTTAAATCTGGAGAATACTGGAAATACAGCCGCCTAGGTTACGCCCAGCAGGTGATTGCAGACTTTATCCAGAAGCGTCATAGCGACCGAATCGGCCTTTCCGCTTTCGGAGCCCGCTCCATCACGCAATGCCCACTCACGCTCGATTATGGTTCGCTGCTTGAAATTCTCAAGGCAACCGACGACCTCGCCCGCGATTCCATCATGAACAGCCGAACCGCCATTGGCGATGGCCTGATGAACGCCCTTGCCCGTCTCCAAAAATCCGAAGCCAAGTCCAAGGTGGTGGTGCTCCTGACCGACGGTCGCGACAACGCAAGCCTCGTGCCCCCGATGCGTGCCGCCGATGTGGCCCAGTCGCTGGGAGTCAAGGTCTACACGGTCGGCGTGGGAAAAAGGAACGGCAAGATTCTCGCCTTCCAGCAGAATCCGTGGACAGGCGATATTTCCTGGGGCGAACGCGACATCACTCCTGAAGAAGGCATCGACGAAGGCGTGCTGAAATCCGTCGCCCAAAAGACCGGCGGACGTTTCTACCGCGCCGAAAACAAGGAAGAACTCGAAAAGATCTATTCCGAAATCGACGAACTCGAAAAGACTGAAATCGAGACAGTCGCCTACGCCCGCTACGCCGAAAAGTTCTACCCATGGCTCCTGGCAGGCGCCCTGCTCATTTTACTTGAACTGTTGCTTGCGAATACGCGCTTCGTGCGCATTCCGTAATTGGAGGCTTTTAGATGCGTTTTGCTGAACCGATGTTTCTGTGGGGACTTCTCTCGCTCCCCCTGTTTGCACTCCTGTTTATTTACGCCTATCACCGCCGCAAGAAACTCGCCGCCAGGTTCGTTTCGCTTTCGATGTTGCCCAAGCTTTCGACATCCGTCTCGCCGTGGCGCCGCCTCGCGAAAGTAACACTCCTGCTGTTTGCCATTGCATTCCTGTTCGTCGCCCTTGCACGTCCGCAGTGGGGACGCAAGATGGAACACATCGAACGCCGCGGTCTTGACCTGGTGCTGTTGCAGGATATTTCTCTTTCGATGCTCGCCGAGGACGTGAAGCCGAACCGCCTCACCCGTAGCCGTCACGAAATTTCTTCGTTCCTGGAATCGCTTTCGGGTGACCGCGTAGGCCTCGTGGCCTTTTCTGGAGAAGCGCAGGTGATGGTGCCCTTGACCCTCGATTACGGCACCGTGCAGATGATGCTCCGCGAACTCACTCCGGGTTGGCTCATGCCGGGTACGAATCTTGAAAAGGCTATCCGCAAGGGAATGGATCTGTACCGTAATTCCGGAAGCGCCGGGCAATACTCCGTGATGATCCTGATGAGCGACGGTGAAGAACTCGAAGCTGCCGCCGTCAACGCTGCCAAGGAAGCCGCCGAGATGGGTATCCGCATCTACACCATCGGTATCGGCTCCCGCGAAGGCGTGCCTATTCCTGTGCCCTCCAAGAATGGCGAAGTCGCCTACAAGAAGGACATGCAAGGAAACATCGTGACGACCCGCCTTGAAGATGGAACACTGCAGGAAATCGCAAGCGCAACCGGCGGCCTTTACTTCTATGCAAGCCCCGGTGAATTCCAGTTGCAGAAGGTGCTGACAGAAATCGCAAGTCTCGAAAAGAAGGAACAGGCTTCCGACCGTATGGAAAACTACCAGGACCGTTACCAGATTTTCCTCGGACTTGCCGCGCTCCTATTCCTGATCGAAGCGCTCGTGTCCGAAAGGGGCCGCAAGCGTCGCATCGGAGCCGGAAGGTTCAACTAATCCGACACAAAGCCATTCTCCCATTTACACGCTATTTGCACGATAGCTTGAAATGCAAAAATCTTTTTAGGTGTATTTCTACACCTTTTTTGCTATTATTTCAATATGGTGTAAAAAAATAGGGTCGATTCCCCCCGAATCACCCTGCTTGAATAGGTTAGTTTGGTTTTTGTTCATCCAATTTTACACAAAAAATCACTATCTTGCGGGTGATTAAAGTATTTTTCGGATGAAAAGAAAAAGTCAACCAACGGAGTCTTTATGCTCGACCTTTTAGCCGTCCAGTCCGGCACCGCAAATGCAACGCTTATTACGTTGGCATACACCTTGATCCTCACGTTTATCCTGTCCTCGGTTATCGCCTGGACTTACGAAAAGACCTTCCTCGGCCTTTCGTACTCACGTAACTTCGTGCAGGCAATCGTGCTCAGTGCAGTGGTCGCCGCAACAGTGATGCAGGCTATCGGTGACAACGTCGGACGCGGCCTCGGTATGATGGGCGCCCTGTCGGTGGTCCGCTTCAGGACAAGCTTCAAGGATCCCCGCGACATCATGTTCGTGTTCGCCTCGCTCGGTGCAGGTATCGGATGCGGCGTGTACGCCTGGGGTGCTGCCGTCGGTGGAACCATTGCGTTCAGCGCAGTCGCATTCTTGCTTTCCCGTACAGGTCTTGGAACCAAGCACTTCTTTGACGGTATGCTCCGTTTTGCCCTTCCGAACGAAGGTGAAGCCCGAGCCAAAATTGAATCGATCCTGCATGATAGCCTCAAGACCTACATCCTGATTACCATGCGTGAAGTGGATGGCGGAGCCCGCATTGACTGCGCCTACCAGGTGCGTCTGCGCGCCACGAAGCCCGCTGCCGAAATTCTGAGCGACCTTTCCAAAATCGAAGGCATTTCGGACGTTCAGTTCATGATGCAAGACGCCACGACGGAAATGTAAGGGAGGCGAAAGATGAGTAAGCTTGAAGATATGTTCGATAACTTCTGGAACACGCACAAGAGCAACGCGGGCGTTGCATACGTCTATACCCACAAGCTCATTATCGCCTGGATTCTCTGCATTATCATTGCGGGCATATTGGGCTTTATGTACCAGGGCAAGATTGCCACTTTCCAGGGCATTGCCGAAGCGACCGAAACCACGATTAGTCTCCCGAGCCCGACCGAAGTGGTCAAGATTCACGTGATGCCCGGACAGTCGATCCAGCCCGGCGACACCATCGTAGAACTCAACCGTCCGGACCTCACCCTCCGCATCGCAGAACTCACCCGCGAATTGGACGCCAGCGAAGGCCGCAGCAACCTTTCCGCCGCCGATATCGACCAGAAGGTGGCCGCAGTCAAGGCAGACCTCGCTACCAAGACGCTCACCCTCAAGTCCGAAATCAACCGACTCGAAACGGAATACAAAAAGAACAAGGAAATTGCCTCCAAGCTCAAGAGCCTCCAGGGATCCAACGCCAATAGCGACGGGAACGATGCCATGGCCATGCAGATCAAGAACCTGAAGAACGAACTCGCCGTCGCAAACGCCAACGCGAACGAACAGATCAAGCTTCTCAGGAGCAGCAACCGACTGCAGAAGGATGCGGGCAAGAGCGAAGCTGAGAACCTGAAAAAGGAACTCGAGGAACTCCAGAAACAACAGGAAGAGCTGGTCCAGATTGCCAAGGAAAACTGGGTCGTCGGTTCCGTGAACGTCCACGACGGAGAAAAGGTTTCGAGCTTCGCCCCGATCATTACCCTCACCCACAAGTCCCCGACACTTGTGCGCGGCTACATTCACGAAAAGATGTACCAGCGCATGGACATCGGCGAAACAGTGAAGGTCAAGACCTTGAGCGGGGGCAAGCCCGTCAAGGGCAAGGTCATCGGTCTTTCTAGCCGCATCGTAGAATTCCCGCTGCGCATGAGGAAGCTGCCCGAAATGCCGATTTACGGTCGCGAAGTCATCATTACGATTCCCGCCGAAAATCCGTTCCTCCTGGGAGAAATGGTCACTATTTCTGAGTAGGTAACGTCATTGCGAGGGGCAAAGCCCCCAAGCAATCTCTAGATAAAGGTTTATATGAAAAAGTGTGGATATGTCTTTTTGCTTCTGGCTGCTCCGCTGCTTGCCGCTCCCCTCACCTGGGAGACGTTGATTAAGTCCGCCGACGACGATTTGCGCTACCAGTCTTCCAAGAAGCGCACGAACATCGCCACGTCGCGCAACACCAAGCTTTGGGACAAGATGGAGTTGCGCTACAAGCTCGACGGTTTTAGCTTTGCGAGCCACGATTTTGAACTCCGCATGACTCCGAAGGCTTTTGGCGAGGGCTCCGCCGATCGCGCCCATTACGAAGCGCAGATGGTGTATGCTAATGCCCAGCTGGCCGAAGACCGCGGCATACTGCTCTACGACCGGTACGAACGTGCAATTCATTATCTGATGCGTCAGCGAATCAACAGACTGAACAAGGAACTTTACCAGGTCAATTCCGACCGTATCGAAGTCCTGCACATGAAAGCGGGTTCGGCCACGTTCAATCCGCAGGACCTGATGTCCGCTCTCGAAAAGGAAGCGACTATCCGTGCGGCCCTCATTAGCGATTCCAATTCGCTCCAGAATTCCGAGAAGAAACTCCGCCGCTGGATTCCCGATTTTGACGGCATCGAACTGGATTCTTCCTGGCTTCCGTCCATGGAAGAAATTGAGTCCCAGCTTTCGGGCGGAATCGAAGTGAACGACAATTACCCGCAGATTGCAATGGCGAAGGGCAAGATGGAATCCGAAAAGGCTCGCGCCAAACAGGATGTCGCCAGCCGCCGCGACTACATTACGCATATCGGCATCGGCTACTCGATGAAGATCGAATCACTGATGGAAAAGTACAAGGACCTGGATGCAGGAGACGTCGCCTACGAATACAACGAGTACATGGACGACTACCTTGAAAAGTATCCGGATGCCACTGCGGACGACTCCCGCACCATCCGCAAACTCGTCGCCGACAAGGACAGTCGAAAGACCAGCGACAAGTTCTACGCGACTCTCGGCATCAAGCTTCCGTTCTTTGACAGCAACAAGGACAACGACTTACGCAACCAGGTCGCCGACCTTGATGCAGAAGGCGACTATATGGCCAAGGCTCGCGACGTGAACGTGAAGGTCAACCGCCTTGTAGAACAAGTTAACAGCTACCTAGCCCAATGGAAAGTCCAGAAGGATTTTGCCGACAAGGTCAAGGCCGGAAACATCTTTGAGCAGTTCGCCAAGGATGCCGGATCCGAGCCGTTACTCCTGTTGCGCGCCCGCGAAAGTGCCCTTGAAAGCGAACTGAACGCTGCCAAGCTCGAAACGACCATCTACGACCTTTACCTGGAACTGCTCCAATACGCAGGAAAACTCTCCAAGGAAGGCGTGCAGAACCACCTGGTAGGGGGACTTAAGTAATATGGCCGAGGCCCGCGGATTTAGCCTTCTCGAAAGGTTCGAACTCAAGTACCACATTCCTGTGGAATGGGCCGACCGTATCGGCGCCTTCCTCGCACCCTATTGCGAAGAAGACTACTACTCGAAAATCACCCCAGGCGGATTCTACTGGATCACGAACCTCTATCTGGATTCGCCCAGCTGGACATTCCTCGGCTGGAAAAAGAAACAGTTGCTGGACCGTTTCAATATGCGCATTCGCACCTACGGTGAGCACCCGGCACAAGACGGAACGTTCCACTTCGAATGCAAGCGCAAGATCAAGAATATCTGCTACAAGAGCCGCGGCACCATCAAGGGAATCAACCCCGGCGAAGTGTGGAACATGAAACCCGAGGACTGGCCGTGCAAGGGAGAAAAGGACCGCATGTACGTGAAGGATTTTCTGTACAAGACGGAACTCTATAACGCACACCCGCGCCTACTCACGCAATACAAGCGCCGCGCCTGGTTTGGACTCCGCGAAGAATATTCCCGCGTGACCATCGATACCGGCATGCGTTTCCGCGAAGAAAACGGTTTCGACTACACCGTCGATCCGCACTACATGCACTCAACCGGCATACCGAGATTTTTCCAGCCCGGTTGCGATGCCGTACTCGAGCTCAAGTGCCCCTGTTCGCAGGTGCCTTACTGGATGTTCGACCTCATCAAGTTTTTGAACCTGAAACACGCCGCATTCTCAAAGTTCGGCAATGCCGCTGCAGAATGGAAACGTGTTTACGAGAACCCACGGCGATTCAAGACTCCTTATTGGACAAAGCTCGCCGTCGGCGCGGGTGAAAATTATTAAAATAGTAGAAAGTTTCACGAGGATACCACTATGGATATCAAAAAAATTCTTTTGACGGGTTCGACCGTGGCAGCGTTGGCATTCGTCGTTGCCTGCTCCGATGATTCCTCTTCGGGGCCCAAAAACGAAAATCCGGCCTCCAGCGCCTCCATCGATCAGCCGACTTCGTCTGACGGAACCACCCCGACATCCAACGGCACCGAGACGGGTTCGTCCAGCAGCGCAACCGAACCGGACGAGCATCTTTCTTCGTCGATGGACGCCAGCGTGACGAACATGGTCATCACCGAAATTATGTACAACGCCCCCGACGCCTCCGAACTCGAATGGGTGGAAGTGGCGATTGCTGCCGGTCCTGACCTTAAGAGCATGGCATTCTACAAGCTCCGTCTCGAAGGAGCCGTCACCTATTCTTTCCCGGCAGAACCGCTAGCCAAGGGCGAATATGTCGTCGTTACGAACAACGTTGAATTGTTCAAGGAAACGTATCCGGCCTTTGCGGGCCGTCTCTTTGGCCCCTGGGATAACGATCCCTCTACCGGTACGGTTGCAAAACTTTCGAACGAAGGCGATGTTATCGATGTCAAGCTGACCGGAAACGGTGACGTCAGCTGCTCCTACAGCAAGGAACCGCCTTGGCCCTCCCTTGCCAACGGCAAGGGCCGCACCCTCGTCTACAAGGGCGGAAACGCTGCTCTTCCCTCTTCCTGGGGCGCAAGCAAGATCCTGAAGGGTAACCCCGGTGTCGGTAACGACGAATGGCTGACGACCTCCAATGTGCGCATCAACGAAATCATGCCGACCCTGACCGGTCAGAACGCATGGGTGGAACTCTACAATGCAGGAACCGAGAATGTCGACGTGACCGGCTGGGAATTTGAATCCAAGGTCCGTAACGAAACCCTGACCATCAAGTCCGGGATCGTTCCTGCCGGCAGCTACCTGGTTTTGGACGGAGCCACCGATTTCAGCGAAGAACTGATCGTTAGCCCCATTGGCGGTGCCTACTACCTGTATGGTGCAACCGAAGGCGATGAATCTAGCCTGCTCCTGCCCTCCAGCGAACTTTCGAGCGGCGTTGTCGACCTGGCTGACGGATCCACCGCACAGGGCGCCCTTACCACGGCAACTCCGGGAGCCATCAATACGAATCTGTATATCGGCCCGGTCGTCATCAACGAAATCCATTACCACCCCATTGACGACAACGCAAACGACGTTGAATTCCTGGAACTCAAGAACACCTCTGAGGCTCCGATTACTCTCTACCAGAAGTTGAGCAACGCCAGCAGGGGCTGGAAGGTCGAAGGCATCAACATGGAATTCACGAGCGCCGACATTCTGCCTGCAAACGGTTTCGCAGTCCTTTTCCCGGAATCGCTTTCGACAGCCGTGGGTGAAGCCGAATTGCGTACCCGCTACTCCATCGCAAGCGATGTACTCATCAAGTTCTACAAGGGTAAACTTTCGAACCGTGGCGAAATGGTCGCCGTCAAGAAGCCTTTTGCCTTCAGCGAAGATCCGGTGAACCCCATGAACAACCAGTGGTTCTATGACTGGTCCGACGCAACGCTCTATAGCGACGGCTGGAAGGGCACTGACTTCGCAAAGACCGATGGATTCGGCTATAGCCTGCAGCGCAAGGACTACTCCACCATGGGCTATGAAGCTTCCGCCTGGATTGCCGCAGAACCGACCCCCGGTAAATAACCCAGGAACAAGGCTCCATTTATAACAAATAAGTCACCTTTTCAAGGTGGCTTTTTTTGTAAAAATTATATATCTTTACATAGTATGAAAAAGAGTGTGTTACTGGGTTTGGCGACAAGCGTCGCCGTTTCTGCCGCGCCTATTTCGCTTTCCGACGCCATCAACATGGCAAAAGCCGGAAATTCACAAATCAAGGCCGAAAAGGCAAAAGTCGACATGGCCGAAAGTGGCCAGTCCGAAGCCTTTTCCCGTTTTATGCCGCAACTGACATTGTCGGCGAGCGTTACAAAGATAAATGACCCTATCTATATTGACCTGAACCAGATCCGTTCAGGGATGATTCAGGTACACGGGGCCGAGGCGTATCAGTCCTACTACAGCCAGTATTATTCGGATTACTATAAGCAGTATTACGATCAGGCCTACGATGCCGCCAAGGCGCAGGGAGCCGACGACGCAACCGCTACAGCGACTGCCAAAAAGGCCGCCGACCAGGCCGGTCAAAAAGCGGGAACCGAGGCAGGCCAAAAAGCCCAGCAGCAGACCGAAGAAAAGCTGAACGAGGCTCTGCCCTCCTTTGAAAAGAAGGTGCAGGACGACGTCTTCTTCAACGCACGCCTGACTGCCATCTGGCCCATCTTTACAGGTTTCAAAATCTATTCCGCCTACGATGCCGCCAAGGAAAACGTGAACGCCAAGAAGGCCGCTTTCGACATGGCGCAGAATACGATCCTGATGGACGTGGCGACAAAGTACTTTACGCTACGCCTTGCCGAGGAACTCACGGTACTCCGCGAAAGCACCAAGAAGAATCTGGAAGAACACCTGGCTCGTTCCAAGAAGCTCGAGGAAGGCGGCCAGATTAGCAAGGCAGAACGCCTGCGTGCCGAAGTCGCCCTGGCCGAAGCGGAAAATGCACTCGAAGATTCCTACCGTGACCAGTCTCTTGCACGACTTGCACTTGCAAGCCTGCTGCATACCGACACGAACCTGACCGCCATTACCCCGGTACTGGCTCCGGAACAGTCTTTCGGCATGGAAGAATTCAAGCAGCTCGCCATGGATAGACATCCAGGATTGAGACAGTTGCGTACGGAACGTAAGCGCAGCCAGGATGCCGTAAGTGCGGCACGCGCCGATTACTACCCGACGGTCGCGCTGTTCGCCTACAAGGAACTCTACACGCGCGACCTTACAATCCTGGAACCCGAATGGGCCGTAGGCGCAAAGTTGCAATGGGATTTGTTTAAGGGCGGCGAGACTCGCTCCAAGGTGAGTAACGCGAAGGCGCTTGACAGGTCGCTTTCGAGCATGGAAGAGCAGACCATGGATAACATCGGCCTGCTGGTGGAAAAGCGTTGGCGCGAAATGGAACATGCCAAGAGCCGCCTGGAAAGCTTGAAGAAAACTCGCGAACTTGCCGAAGAAGCGCACCGCAGCCAGACCCTGGCCTACGAGGCGGGACTTGCAACAGGCCTTGACGTAGTGGATGCAGAACTTGCACTTTCACGTTTGCAGGTGGCCGATTTGAAGGCCCACTATGATGCAGTCATCGCCTGGCTCGGGCTCTTGGAAGCGAGCGGCGAAGTCGTGAATGCCGGTGAAATGATCAAGGACGTGAAGCCGGTCGAAGAAACGAAAGCTGAAGAACCTGCTAATACTACAAGCGCCGCTAACACTGTTACGGAGCCCACTGCGGAAACATCCAACGTTACAGCAAGCGACACTTCTAGCGTCACTGCCAACAACTCTTCAAATGTCATTGCGACCCTCGAAGAGGGGAAGCAATCTACAGCAGATTCAATACAAGCAAATACGCCCGCCGCACCTGCAAATTGAATTTAGAAACGGAGAAAAAAGATGAACGTCTTGAAAGCAATCGGTAAAATTTTGGTGGTCTTGGCACTGATTGCCTTGATCGTCCTTGGTATTGTCACTTTGCAAAAGTTCGCAACGGAACCGCGCGACACCTACTTGCAAGGACAAATGGAAGCACGCCGCGTGCTCGTGGCAGGCAAGGTGCCGGGCCGCGTCGAGAACCTGTTCTTCCGCGAAGGTGATATGGTCGAAAAGAACGCCATCGTCGCCCTTATAAGCAGCCCTGAAATCGAGGCGAAAAAGATGCAGGCGCAGGGTGCTTTAGGTGCAGCACGCGCCCAAGCGAACAAGGCGAAGAACGGGGCCCGCTCCGAAGACATTACGGCCCTCAAGGCCATGGCCTCGCGTGCCCAGGATGCTGCAAACCTCGCGAAGAACACTTACGACCGTGTGCAAAAGCTTTATAACGAAGGCGTGTTGCCGCTCCAGAAGCGCGACGAAGCCGAAACCCAGATGAAGGCGTCGCAGTCTGCTGCCGACGCAGCCAAGGCCCAGTACGAACAGGCGCTCGCCGGCGCCCGCAGCGAAGACAAGGCTGCCGCAAACGCACTCGTACTGCAGGCGAAGGGCGCCAACGCCGAAGTCGATGCCTACCTCGAAGAAACCAAGATCCGCGCGCCCATCGCCGGCGAAGTTTCCGTCAAGCTCGTCGAAGAAGGCGAAGTGGTCGGCTCCGGCATGCCGGTGGTCGCCATTACGGACCTCGACGATTCCTGGGCCGTATTCCACCTGCGCGAAGACCTGCTCAAGAACATCACCAAGGGAAAAACCTTTAGCGTATTCATTCCTGCTCTCGACAAGAATGTCGAAATGGAAGTGAGCTACATTGCCTCGGTGGGCGACTATGCCACCTGGCGCAGCTCCAAGGAAAGCGGCGGCTTCGACCTCAAGAGTTTCGAAGTGCGCCTGCGCCCGAAAACCAAGATTGAAAACCTGCGCCCCGGCATGAGCGTACTTTTCCCGGTGGACCAGATTCAGTAAGGTCGTAATCGTGTTCCTTGATGTTTTAAGGGCGATTCGCAAAATCTATATCAGCCACAACATCGTGCTGTGGCTGGTGCTCCTGATTTTGCCGGTGGTGACATCGGTCTTTATGGTGAATTTCTTTTCGGCCGAAATCATTCAGCATGTGCCGATTGGCCTTTTAAAGCAGGACCGTTCGCAGCTGTCCGATAAAGTCGAAATGGCCTTGCGGGCAGACCCCGTGCTCGAAGTCGCGGTGGAATGCCACGACCGTAGCGAATGCGAACATGCGGTGATTCGCGGTGACTTGCAGGCGTTTATCGTTCTCCCCTACGACATGGAACGCCGCGCCCTCCGTCTGGAATCGCCGGTGATTCCGGTCTACTCCAGCGGCCAGAATTATCTTACGAATACGTTTGCTGTCAAGGAAATCCGCTCGGTGATTTCGGCGATTGGTGCCGACCTGTTTACCAAGCAGATGGACGACCCGATTCATGTGGAGCTCAAGTCGGTCAGCAACAACAGCGGTAACTACCAGGGCTTTTTAGGGCTTGGACTGGTAACGGCTATTTTCCATTTGGCGGGAATTTTAGCGGCGGTGTACCTGTTCAGTTTCCCGTTCCGTGATCACCGCGTCCGCGAATTTTTGCAGGCTGCGGGGGGCTCGCGCGTGATCCTTGGGCTTTCGACGGTGCTACCGCTCGTTTTAATCCAGTGGATTTCGATGATGGCGGTGTATGCGTATGCTCGCCGTGCGCTCACGCCGATGACTTTCGATGAATTCGTGGTGGTGTCTGCGGGGCAGCTGGCGATGTTTCTCGCATGCTCTGGAGCGGGGGCCGCCTTTGTGGGCATTACGGGCAACATGCGTATGTCGTCTAGCGTGGCGGGCGTTATCGCCGGCCCCGCATTTGCCTTTGCGGGTCAGACATTCCCCGTGATGGCGATGCCCTTGGTGGTGCGCGGTTTTGCGTTCCTGCTTCCGCTCACGCATGTTTTAAAGGCGCAATCGACAATGCTTCTCGGTTCTGTCGGCAAGGCTCACGCCTGGGAATCGATAGCCATCCTTTTATGCATGGCGCTGTTCTGGCACCTACTCGCCTCAAAATTGTTGTTCTTGCGTTGGAAAGTCGCCGAAGAAAAAGAGGCGGACTGGGAAGCCCGTGAAAAGTTGCACCTGAAGGATAAGCTGAAAAATATTGCCGGGGCCGTCTATTCGGATTTGAGTATTCGCAAGGCGGTCGCATCTGAAATTGCCAAAAGAAAATTGCATAAAGGAGGCAAAAATGATTGACCTCTTTAAGCGTCTTTTCAAGGTGGCATTTGCGGAATGGAAGCTCTTTTACACTGACCCTGCTGCGGTGTTGTTGCTGGTGGTGGCGGGCGTGCTTTACGCCTTCTATTACCCGACGCCTTACATGAACCAGACAGCAACAGATGTGCCTGTGGCCGTGGTAGATCTTGATCATACGGTGATGTCGCGCGAACTCACGCAGATGTCTGCCGCAGCCCAGCAGATTGATGTACGCTATGTGTTTTCGGATATCCGCGAAGCGGAGCAGGCCATGGCCGAAGAAAAAATCTACGGGTTCATGGTAATTCCCAAGGACATGGAAAAGACGCTCCGTAACGGTGGCAAGACGAACGTGAACGTGTTCACCCACGGGGCCTACGTGATGCTCCACGGCAACATCGGAACGGCGTTTACTACATGCGCATTGACTGTTGGGGCAACTACCAAAGTCAAGCGGATTGCTTTAGGTAAAAAGGTCCCTGCAGCCAAGGCGATTGCTATGCGCGACCCGATTCCCATCAGCGTGCAGACCATGTACAACAACACGGGTAGCTACTCCAACTATGTGGTGCCGAGCGTACTCGTACTGATTTTACAGCAGACGCTGGTGATTGGCATTTGCATTCTGGGCGGAGCTCGTGCTCACCGCAAGTTCCGCAAGTTGCAACGCGACAGCTCCGTCGAAAACGAACTGATGCCTTACCGTTACTTTGGCCGTTCGCTCGCGTACTTCTTGCATTACTGCAGCTTTATCCTGTTCTACCATTTTGTGGTGTACAACGTGTTCGACTTTCCGCGCCGTGGCGAAATTTTGCCAATGGTGGCGTTTGCGATCGTGTTCCTATTCTCGGTCATCAATTTCGGGATGGTGCTTTCGCAGGTATTCCTGCGTCGCGAAACGAGCATGCAACTGTTCCTGTACATGAGCATCCCGATTCTGTTCCTTTCGAACTTCAGCTGGCCTACCGAATTGATTCCGGCTTGGATGAAGGGCTTTTCTTGCCTGCTGCCCTCGACGTTTGCCATTCCGGCATGGCTTGCCATAGAACAGCGCGGCGCCGACATTTACGATGCGGCATCGCTTCTGTTGCCGCTCGCTTTGCAGGCGGTATTCTACCTGTTGCTCGGGCTCTTGCTTACAAACCTCCGCGACGGTAGCAAACTGAAAACCGGCGATATGTAGCCCTTCCTGTCATCCCCGGCTTGGCCGGGGATCTCCGTGCTGAGCGTGACAATTTGAAAATGAATTTTGTATATTACGATTAGAGGTATTTTTATGATGTTCGATCCTTTATATATGATGATTCTCCTGGTGACGCTTGCTTTGTCTGGTAGCGTTTCCTGGATGGTCAAGTCCCGTTTTAACGCTGGCCAAAAAGTCGGCATTTCGAGCGGCCTTACCGGTGCTGATGTGGCGAAGGCAATTCTCATGGATGCGGGCATTACCGACGTGAAGGTGCTGCAGCATCACGGGTTCTTGTCGGACCATTACAATCCGCTGAACAAGACTCTGAACTTGTCACCTGAAGTTTATAACGGTCGCAATGCGTCTGCCGCGGGTGTAGCCGCTCACGAAGTGGGCCACGCCATTCAGCATGCGCAGGGATATTTCCCGCTGTGGCTGCGTTCGTTCATTGTGCCGGCAGCAAACCTCGGCTCTAATTTGGGTCCGTGGCTTGTGATTTTGGGCATCATCCTGATGAGTGCGGGCCGTGCGCTGGGCTATTCGCTCGCCGTGGCGGGTGTGGTTCTGTTCGGTATCGCAACGCTCTTTACGCTGGTGACCGTGCCGGTGGAATTCGATGCTTCTAGCCGTGCAAAGAAGGTGCTTGCTCGCCTTGACATCGTGGCGCAGGGCCGTGAATACAATACGGTTTCGGGGGTGCTGTTTGCCGCGGGGCTTACCTACGTGGCTGCCGCCATCGGCTCCATTATGCAGCTGCTGTATTGGGCTTACCGCGCAGGACTTATTGGCGGGCGGCGAGACTAGGTAAATTCAGAGTTCGGAATTGAATTAATCGCGGCAAAGCCGCCTGACAATAAAACTCTGAAATCGGAACTCTGAAAACTTAATTATCAGTGTGGACTTCGATAGACGGGAAGTCGTCATCGTCGTCGTTTACGTCATTGCGAGGAGCCGTAGGCGACGAAGCAATCCCTTTTTCATTAGCCTGGGTGTCGTAGAACGCCTGGGCTTTTTTCATGAACGCTTCAAATTCTTCGTCCGTCATGTTGTCTGACGGCTGCGGCTCTTCAGGCTCTGTCACCCTGGAGTCGTTAGACGACGGGGTCCATAATGTTTCGTTTTTAGCGGGTTCATCTACGATGGTTTCTACGGGAATATCGGGGATGGATCCCGTCAGGCTTTCAGCCTTCCAGGATGACTCGGAGGGAGTTTCTTCAATGGGCTCGGGTGCAGATTCAACAACCGACGCAGCACTTTCTGCAGGCGTGGCGCTTTCAACCGGTGAGTTTTCAGCAACAGGAGCGGATGTATTCTCTGCCGGGGCCTGAGTCCCTTCAGCCGGAGCTTGGGCATTCTCCGCCGCATCATCTTCCTTCATCATCTCGGCGAACGGATTTTCCTGCACTTCGCTCAAGTCTTCACGGCCTTCAAGCATGGCCGTCAAATCGTCTTCGGTCACGTTTCTGCCGCGTTCCGTCCACAGCACGGCTTCGCGCATTACGGCAGCCAAGTCGCCCACGCTCTGTTCCTTGGAGCGAGCAAGAGCCTGGTTGCGAATAGCCTCGACAAGTCCCGGCTTCACATCCGGATCCTTACTGAAGAACACAGTCTCGTGAGCCATTTCTTCGGCGTAGTCAGCATTGTTCTTCTTGCGGTAAATCCAAATCGGGCCGAACAATTCACTTTGGCGGAATACAATTTCATCCGTCTTGATCATCTCGAGCATGGCCATAAAGGTCACCGCCGCGACAATCGGATGCGAATCGTTATCTAGCAAATCTTCGAACAGGGCGCGGCCATTCACCGAAAGATAATTGTTGATGGCCTGCTGACGGTCCTGAATCGTCACGTAGTCGAGTTCGATATGGTGAACCGTTTCGGAGATTTTCGTCTTCAAACTTTTCTGATAAGCACGGAATAGCTGCCAGATATTCGCATCGGCAAGAGTCTCTTCGTCCGTCTGCGTTTTTTCGAGGCGACCGCGGGAATACGTACCGAAGTTTTCGCCTTCCATTTCCTGGAGACCGCTCGCCACCTGCTTGAAGCGCTGGTATTCCAGCATTTCCTTCATGAGCTGTTCGCGGTCTTCGTTGTATTCCGCTTCCATTTCGGGGTCACGCTGCTCGGCAGGCAAAAGTTCCTGCACCTTCAGGGCCATCAATCGGCTCGCCATGTACAAGAAGTCTCCAGCCTTTGAAAGGTCTGTTCCCTCGTACTCGTTGACCCACGTTAAAAACTGGTCTGCGATTTCAGCAATCGAGATCTGTTCAAGAGGAACTTCCTTCTTCTGGACAAGATAGACAAGCAAGTCCATCGGACCGTTGAAGGCTCCAATGCGGACTTCGTATTCTTCCTGTTCCTCTACATCAATCATCAGGTACAAATGTAGTAATTTATCGGAGCCGAATCGTCAATAGAATTCTAAAGAAAAAACGGAATGCGCGCCATGGGTGGCGCGAGCCTCGCCGCAATGGCACGATCGATTTGCAAAAACGGTAAAAAAAAAAAGAAGGGCCCCTCTCGCCGTCAGATGGCAGGGGGCCTTGAGCCATGAGCGACCGGTACTGACCGGTCGTGATGGCGAGGGGCGATATAAAATTCATACGGGCGGATGCGCATAGAACGAAAAAGCCCCCTCGACGGT
>JAGAHT010000070.1:0-74242 GCA_017626945.1 Fibrobacter sp. | reverse complement strand
GGTGAGAATCAGTTTTTTCTTGGCGTCGATAGTTTGCCACTGGATTGCCCCGAATTCGCCGTTAGGCGTCTTTCCCTTCAGTTCGAGGTCTTTCTTGAAGTTTTCGAGTTCCTCCGATTCTCCCGAAAGTTCGGCGGCCAGCGCCTTCTTCAGCACGATACTTGTATCCAGATGGTCGAAATATACGGGCTCGAAAAGTTCCTTCTCGACATCCTCGTCATCTTCGTCAATCAGCATGAGCGAGATGCGGAACTGGAACGGGTCTTTGAGGAAGCTTGCGAGCGTGTAGAAGCCGACCCTTTCCGGAATGCGCACCAGGTATTCCTTCTGCTTGTTTTTGTCCAGCTTTCCGAGCCTTTCCCTGCGACGGCTCCTGATTTTTTCCTGGTGTTCCTCTTCGGAGAGGCGCATCCATTCGTACGCTTCCTTGTTGCGCAGGCTCTTGGGCGTGAACAGTTCGGTTACATCGCGCGTCTCGTCGAGTTTAATCTCGTTTTCCTTCCATTCCACGGCGATGAATTTCCGCAGGTCGTTTACCACCGACGACGGGTACAGTTCCGCATCCTTCTTGATATCCTTGTTCACGTAGCTCAGGTGGAAACCTTCCCCCGTGCTCATGAGCTGGCACAGGAATGCGTAGCGGTTCTTGAGTACGGGCGAATCGTCACCGGGCCAGGGCCTGCAGGACTTGCGCAGGTCGAGCGTATTGTGCTGTTTTGCCCCCGGGAACGACATCGCGTCGGCGCCGATAAAGAACAGGTGTTTTACGGGGAGCGTGCGGTTCGGGGCGAACTTCATGAAGGTAATCCCGTTCACGAAGATGTTCCCGCAACTGTATTCGGTTCCCTGTGCGGCGGTAAGGAGGCTCTGTTCCACGATTTTCATCGAGATTTCGTTCTGGCCGGCCGCATTCTGCCAGCCGAGAAGTGCAATCGCATCGGCGACGCGCCTGTAGACGATGGATTCGCTCTTGAGCGCATCGGGAACGTGCGGCATGGCAATCCACTTGTCGAGATGTTCCGCGAGCTTTTCCAGGTCGCTGCACTTGTTCTTGCCGAAATCCACCCAATCCTCGAGCGTTTCGATGCAGTCGATAAACTTGCAGAGCGACGCCTTGTCGGAACAGGCCATATCGGAGAAGGGCCGGATCGTATCACCGTCGAAGTTGACATCGTATGTCGTCATCTGGGCCATCAGCAGGCGGTTCTTGACCTTGTCCCAGTCATCCTGCTTGTCGCGGGGGCGGAACGTATTCGTTTCGGATACCCAGTTCTGCCAGGCGTCCACCTCCTCGTTGGTAATCTTGCGGACCGCCTGCACAACGGGATTGCGGACCAGCGCAAAGAAGTCGGGCCTGGAAATCCCCTTCTGGTCAAGGACGGTAAACAGGCTCGCGAGTGCATTTTCGGTCAGGGAACTCCTTGCGGGCGAATCGACTATCGAGAACGGGATGCGCATCTTTTCGCTCTGGTCGAACACCATGTTGATTGCCGTGCGGTAATCGTCGAGGCAGGGCGATACCACCAGGATATTCTCGACGCGTGCGCCCTTCCTGAGCAGCTTGCAGATTTGGGTATGCAGGTTCTCGATCTCGCGGATTCGGGTCGGTGCCGCGGTCACGTCGAGGGAACCGTCGCCTGCGCAGGATTCGAGACCGTCCATGTTGTTTTCGCGATGTGCGACGGCGTATTGTACCTTGTGCAGGAGGGAGTCTTGCGGCAATTTAATTTCGTTGCCGTGCTCATCGAAAATGCCGTTGAAGTCGAAATCGTAGTTGGTCGCCTGGCACCAGAGTTTTATATTGTCGCGTCCGGAACGGCCCCAGTTTACGAGCAGGTCGTTTTCTGCAGGTTGCGTGCCGTCGCCAGCGTATTCGGAGATATCCTCGATGTCCGTCGTCGGGTCGCCGGATTCGGGATTCCCCGTTTCCATGATTTTCATCTTGTCCCTGATATGCGCGGCATCGCTGGTACCCGATTTCCACTCGCCGGTTTTGGAAACTTCCCAATTCCTGCAAATCTTCTCGGGGGCAGTAAACGCGTCTTCCCAGAATTCCATACACGGGTTCTGGATGAATGCGTAAACGTCGTGCTCGCTGGCATATTTCTGCAATATGACGCGGTAGAACTGCCCCATGCCCGAAAGCCCGAAGATAAAGACGGGGAGAACCTTGCCGTTGCTACCGTGCGGAAGTTTTTCTTCGTTGAATTTACCGTTTTCAAGAGCCTCGAAGAGGTACGGGATGGTGAGGGAATTCCGATTTTCGTGCAATTTTTGGGACATTTCCTTGAAAGCACGGGTCAACAGCGATTCATTGTCGCCCTGCTTGTGGAAAATGGCCGAATACAGCTTTTGCTGCCATGCCTCGCGCCCCGCGAGCTTGCCGTTGAAATTCGCAAAGAACGGCTGCAGTTTTCCTGCTTTCCAGTGGTCGAGAATGCCATCTACATCGCCATTCGCGTTTTTTGCGAAACCGCTCGGGCGGCTCGTCTCGTATTCCAGGAAGAGGGATGCCATCTTCAGGGCAAAATCGAACAGGTGGTTTTCGTCAAGTCCTCCCTCCGGGTCGTTCGCGTTCGTGAGGTAGCGGGTTACTTCGTCGTCGATGCGCTTGTAGTTCGGGATACCGTCCGTTTCGCTCGTCAGGTAGGCGAGAATCACGTTCATCAGGATATCCGCCGAGAGCTTGCAGAGGCGGGTTGTTTTACCTTCCTTGTCCTTGACGACACCTTCCCCCACCAGAATATCAAACAAAAACCTGTCAATGGTACTCTTATTCAAATTAGCGAGCACGCCCTTCTTCTTCATCCAGCGCAGGCGAAACCACTGCTCGAGTTTCGGGTCCGGGAATATCACGACCGGGGCGTTGAACGGGTCGGTCCAGGCGGCTGTGAGCGTGTCGATCATCTCGTCGGCGAGATGCTCCAGATTCAATGCAAATTTAAGATGTAGCATAGTGAGAATATAGTTACTCGTTTATCGTTTTTACATTTATTATCGCACAAGAACGGCTTTTTGTCAAAAATTCGAGATATTCACCGGGAACGGCATCGTTTCTAGCAGGCCTTCAATTTTTTTGAGCATCCCAGGTAAGACAGAAATTCTCTTTGCGAAAATTTTTTCGTTTAGCGATACTTCAACCATCCGTTTTTCGCCCAATGTAACCCGAAGCAGGAAAAACTTTCCCTTATCCGCCAAGTCCCATCCGTACCCCAATTCCTCCATCATCTGGGAAACGCATGTTTTCAGACTTAACTTCGCCATTTCCTTAAGCTTGGCTTTCTTTTCAAATTCAATTTTCTTCTTTTCAAACGCCGCAAGGTGTGCTGAAAAATTGTTGACGAAGTCCTCAATATTCCGCATAGTCGGCGACAAGTCACAGGTATCCACCCGCCGCGAAAAAGGGGCGATTCCGCCGGTTTTAAAATACACATAATACAGCGAAGACGCCAAAATAAACTCAACAGACGACACTGCATCAAGCGTAAAGGAAATCCTGATACCGCTTATTTTATCACCCGGCTGAAAAACGTCGCCTTGGCCTTTCCCCGACCGCAATATATTGCACACGCAGTTAGGATGCCGCGTTTTCATGTCATTATACATGCAAAGGACTTCGCCTTCGGAAGGCGAGCACCCTCGTTCTCCGGGAACCAGTATTCCGCAAACAAGTTTTTCCCAATACTTGCGGGCCTCCTGCTCAAAAGTTTGCTTTTTAAAAAACACACTATCCTTCCTTTTTTTTATCCTACAACATAGTTTCCATTTGCAACAAATGACAATATTATCCTTGAATTCGGAATACTAACATATGCCAAGGGCTTTAAAATACCCGCGTCATTTCCGCGATATCGAGGCAGATGTAGCGTGTTTGTCGCGTGGCATCGTGAGAAGCGTCATCGTGTTGCACCACACCTTCGAAATGCTTGTGATAATGGCCGTAAAACCACAAGGCGGGCTTGACTTGCGATAGAACGTCATCAAGGGCCTTGCGGGATTCGAGAATCTTCTGCCAGGTTTCATCGCGCACATAGTCCGCCCGCACAAGTAGCGGGTCAAATGAAAGCGGCGCCTCGTGCGACACTACAATATCAACGCATTCGGGAAATAAGGTCCCTGAGCTGGTTGATGAGCCTGTCGAATCAGCCGAAGGGACCGAGCCGACAGCAATCTGCACGGGAGCCTCGTCCGGCCACCAGACGCGTTTCGAAGAACCGTAGCGGACAAGCGCATCGTTTACCATCCGGCGAGACTTTCGCGTCAACGGATCCACAAAGTCAATGTCGGCAGAAACCGCCCCGCCTATGGGATAAATTTTCTTGCCGCAAATTTCTACGAGCCGATGATCCGGCAAAAAATGCAGCCGTTCAAAATCGTGCTTACCGTCGAAAAACGCAGGGTCGTCGTGGTTGCCGCGAATCGCATACAGGCAGATGTCATTTCTCTCAAGAGCCGCACGCACCTTGCCGTAGGCAACGTCCATCGATTTCGGACGCCCGAAACCCGCTCCAAAGTCGCCGACAACCAGGATATCGGCGCGCGATATCCCGCGATTCACCGCATTACGGACAAGTTCGGACACCTCGCCGTGGATGTCCCCGCAAATCCAAAGTTGCCGGCCAGAACCCATATCACCCCATCAAGTTCACCACGATTTTCACCATCATTTCCATGTCCTCGGGGCGGCTCTCGGCAATCATCAGCGTCATGGTCACGAGTGTCGCATCGGCGATTCGCTTGGAACCGTCGGCCCTGTACAAAATGCCGTTGTTCAGCAGGAACCACAGAAAAAGCGTCGCCGCAATGCGCTTGTTGCCGTCGCTGAACGAATGGTTCTTCGTGACGAGATAGAGGAGCATCGCCGCCTTCTGCTCCACGCTCGGGTAAAGTTCCACACCGCCGAAGGTCTGATAAATCTGCCCGATGCTACTCTTGAACGATTCGTCCTTCTCGTGGGCGAACAGTTCGCTGCCGCCGAACTTCTCCTTGAGCCCCCGAATTGCCGCCATCGCGTTCTCGTATGTCACATGGAACTTTTCCGCATTGGCCGACTTGCGCAGCACAAGCCGCTGGTGGTCGTAATCGTCCAGCGTATCCAGCGCAAAAGCGTAGTCCGTCACCACGCCAACAAGTGAAAGGGTATCGTTGTTCATAAGAGCCTCTTTTTGTAAAGTTCGTTTAGGAAATCATCGTAAATATACACATATTATACGACAACTACTGTCGCATAAAGTCTCCCTCCCCAAAAATTACGTCAGAACGGCAATCGACAATATTTGACGAATATCGAATTAAAAACTGAGCCATCAGTGTTTAAACTGTAGCCTAAATTTTTCCTCTCTTTCGCAGAACAAGCCTCCAACAGACTTGAAGTTTTCGTAGCGAGTACCCATAAACGATTCCGCGCCGTCTCCGCTATAAACGATTGTCGGAGGATTTTGGGAAAGATGCTTTGCATACTTCTCGGAAAAACTTTTCATAGGTTTGCTGAAATCCTGATCAAAAGCCTTGCCGCTTTTGACTTCGAATAGATCGAGCCCTTGTTTGCGCGAAAGAATAAGGTCCACTTCCAGCCCATTGCTGTTCCTGAAAAAATACAGGTTCGGTTCTAAGCCGTTATTTAATCTGCTTTTCAGGGCTTCTAACAAAACAAGATTTTCGAACAACTTTCCTAGCATCGGATCTCGCTGCAGTTGAACTGGAGTCTCTATCCCTAACAAATAACAGGCGAGTCCCGTATCACAAAAATAAATCTTGGGACTTTTGACAACCTGGCTAGTCCTAGACGTAAACCAAGGCTTCAAGACATAGACAATGTGCGAGGCATCCAGAAGCGAAAGCCATGCAGAAATAGTGTTACCTGAAACGCCCGCCTCGGCCCCGATTGCAGCACTGTTCATCAACTGCCCAGTACGCCCTGCCAGCAGTTTCAGGAAATTGAAAAACTTGGACAGGTCACGAACGGACTCCTGTTGCGCGATGTCCCTTTCTACGTAGGTGTTCACATAATTCCTGTAGTAATCGGACGGAGCGTGCCCGCTTTCAGCAAACAGGAACGGCATTCCACCAGCAATAATCTGATCGTCACGATCCAGCATAATCCCTGCCGACTCTATTTCAGAGATGGACAGAGGAAGCATGTCGATAATGGACGTTCTGCCAGCTAGAGACTGGGCTACGGACGCCTTTACCGAAATTTGGTTGCTGCCCGTAAGCAAAAACTGCCCTTTGCCAGGGTTTCGGTCGATACGCACCTGAACCTGCCCCAACAGGGATGGGACCCGATGAATTTCGTCGATGATGACCGGAGCGGGAAACCTTGTGAAAAACTCGTCGGGATCCTTCGACGCCAATTCACGGGTGGCAAAATCTTCGAGGTTCGCATATGCGTAGTTTGGGAAAAAGGCGCGAACAAGCGTCGTTTTCCCGCATTGACGCGGGCCGAATAAGGTGACAGAAGGGTATTCAGCCATCTGGGACTGGATATAGGGGGCTATTTTGCGATTGATCATGCTCTAAATATACATAATTTTTACGGAGATGCGAAATAGTATTTCATTTCTCCGTCGGAGAATGCCCAAAAAGTTCGTTTTTCCGCATTTTCAAGCATATTTCAGGCCTTTGCGAACATGGCGTGGTAATTTAGGCCTTATTATGGCCCCGGACTTGTTTTGGGGCGCCTTTTTTATGTTATCTTTCCCCATGACATAGCCCCGCACCGAATGGTGCGGAGCGATCGGAATTTTTGAGATTCGTCTCTTATTCTCATTGCTGAAACTACCACTTTCAATTGACTCGAGAATAGGACCGACGCTCACGCCTAATGGTGCGTGGGTCGTTTGTGCTTATTGAGTCAAGGGTGTGGTAGCCCGCAGCAATGGTAAGTGCATACGACTCCACGCCTTTTTTTATTCCTGAAAAAAGCTGAAATCGTGTGCCAAAATAGGAGCGAACCTCTACAGCGGAGGGCTCTCCCGCTGCATATCCAAAGAGCCCAAAGGAAAAAAATGTCATTAAAGACATTAACAGACTTCATCCTTTTGGTGGATGAATTGGTTCTTTTAGCAAGGAAATTCGGCGTATCGTTTGATTCTCGCGGTTTCCCCATCTTTAAGAGGGAATGGTTCTTAGAACAGGTTCCCGACTTACTTATACCCTATAGTAAACGGCACACAAAGTTTGTCCATGACCCGAAGCGAACGGCACTTTGTCACTACTCACCAGATAGGGAAATTTATCCTAGGCTTTGCTGTTTAACAAACGATCTTCCTGAATACCATTGTTTTCTTGGAATCGTGATGTCCGACATTACCGTAACACTTGATATGGATAGAGAATGGCAAGACTTCATTATGCTCGCAAACCTTCTATATGCGGCAATTCTTGGCGCCAATGGGGTAAAAATAATACCGAACCTGCGCATAGGCGATAAAGTCAATATTGAAAATTTGAGTTGCATTCCTCATAAAGTAATATGGGCTGCCGGATTTCTTGGTTGCGAAAAAGACAAACCATGGGATATGCAATTTATTTATTCTGTGGTCTCGGTAGGCGCAAGTTTCCTTCTCATTTTCGGCAAACATGATGCGAACGCCGAGGACAAACTTCAGGTATTGAATATTCCGTACAAGGTTTATCCTGACTACCACAAACTTTGCAAAGGGGGAAAATAATGGCAAATTCAAAAAGGATGTATTCAAAACTTGCGGAATATTACAATGGTTTTGTTGTCCCGGGTTCAGAAAAAGACAGGGTGCGTTATGAAAAAAGCAAAGAACGCGAAAGAAAATATAACGAGCATTGGAAACAGCACAAGGTCAACTTGAATGAACTTGTGAATCGATATACTCCTGGAGCGACCCCAAAAATCGAGGGCGTAAAAGCAATTTTCGACGGCGACAGATACAAGGTCATTGCAGATTTGCCTTCGGGTTATGCGAAGGTTCAGGATAAAACGACAAAAAAATGGTTAAATTATGACGGAACATTTAAACGTAACGACCGAAACGCGCATTTTAAGATTCTACGACTGGAGGAAATGATATGACATTATTCTTGCTGCTTGATATGTCGCAAATAGAATATGACGAATTCGGCATCCCCGATTTTCCAGAACCGCCAGACCCAAGAATCGAAGAAACATTATTTGATATCGATGAAATTTATATGGATGTTCTCGAAGAGGAATTTTACAAGCCGGTGAATAATCTTTGTGGAACAATCCTTGATATGTGGGAACAGGAATTTTTCGATAAAAGTGCATGCGAAAAAATCAAGCCCTGGCTTGAGGAGCGCCTAGCCAGCGAAAGCGTTCCTGAATTTTTGATAGAACCCTTTAAAAAGCTGCTGGAGTATGTCGCTAGAGCGATTGACTTGAATACGGGGGTCGTCATTGAGGGATAACACGACATATAAACTTCTTGGCGTATTCTGGGACGGAAAGCCCGAATACCAAGGCGAAATAGAATATTGCCCACGGGACGACATTCTCGATTATCGATACAAGAGAGAGCTTTTCGACAACAATGATTTTTTTCGAAAAGTTGACTTGTCGGAATTGCTAAATGTCGAAAATGGCGAAATTTTGGCGAAAATAAAAGCACAAACGCAAAATTGTAACAAGGTCTTCGTCAAAAAGGATGTTGTTCTCCGTAGCGGGAACCCTGTACTTGAACGGTTTCTAGAAAAAAAGAGTCGCCAAGCGGTTCAAGGCCTTATGGACGAACAGACGTAGTCGGCATTTTATTTATATTTCTCATTGACATAGCCCCGTACCGAATGGTTCGGAGCGACCGGAATTTTTGAGATTCGTCTCTTATTCTTTGACGCAGAAATTCACCACTTCAAAAGTCAACATAAGAATAAGACGAACGCTCACGTCCCATCTGGGGCGTGGGTCGTTTTGTGCTTATTTGTTGACTGGGTTGTGGTGACCCACTGCGTCAGTAAGCGCCTACGACTCCACGCCTTTTTTATTTGTGGAAATCGCGGCACAGAATAGAGCGGATTCGTGAATGTTTATTCAAGGAGCCGTTATGGTGCGCGACATTATTGAGAAGAACGAGAAGGTGAACCCGAATGTGGACCTTCTGAAAAAACTGAAGTCCCTGATACCGGGAGTCATCGCGAAAGACGGCTCTATAGATGCAGATGCCATCCGCTACTGGGCAGAGCGTGCCACAGGAGATTCACGACTCGTGACGGAAGAACGCGAGACCTTCAACTTCTTGGGAAAGGATTACGCACGTTTGCTTTACGCATTGGATACGGAAACGGTCATTACTCCCGACAAAGAAAACAACTCCAAATCAGAAAACAAGAATAGCGAAAACCTTTACCTTTCAGGGGACAATCTTGAAGTTCTTAAGCACCTGCGCCGTTCTTACGAAGGCGAAGTCAAGTGCATCTACATAGACCCACCCTACAATACGGGTTCGGATGATTTTGTCTATAACGACTCCTTTGACTTTACCGAAAAAGACCTGAAGGAAAAATTGGGCTTGGACGATGATGCTCAAGTTGAAAAAATCATGAACATGCGCAAGCGTGGCTCACGCTCCCACGCAGCCTGGCTCACATTTATGTATCCGCGTTTGAAACTGGCTCGCGATTTGCTGAAGGATGACGGAGTTATCTTCATTTCTATTGACGATAATGAACAAGCGAATCTGAAGATTTTATGCGATGAAATTTTTGGAGAAGAAAATTTTTGCGGACAGTTGATTATTCAAACTGCAACCGACAATAACGCTCGACAAATCAGCACTGAACACGAATATATGCTCTGCTATGTAAAAGACATCTTGTGGCAGAATGTTTGGATAAGAAAAAACGAGAATGCGGAAAAAATAAAGAAGCAATATGAAAAACTAAAAGCAAAAAACATATCAATAGATCAAATTCAATCTGAATTAAGAAAATGGATTAAAGAACATAAAGATGAATTAGAGCAAGTGACCCATTATGACAATGTGGATGAAAAGGGCGTGTTCCACGATGGTGATGTTGCAAATACAAAAATGGGTGGATATAGATACGAAGTTATTCATCCCATAACAGGAAAGCCTTGTAAAATTCCGGAAAAAGGGTATCGTTTTGCTGAAGACACAATGAGAACCATGATAAGAGAAAACGATATTCTTTTTGGCGAAAATGAAACAGTTTTAATCAAGCCCAAAAAGAGACTTGATGATGCAAAGGAGTTGTTGAAATCTGTGATTTATGAAGATGGACGAGCCGCGACAAAGATGTTGGATACGCTTTTGTCGAAAGGTGTTTTCGATCATCCAAAATCAACAGACATTCTTTCTAGATTATTTGACTTCACAACAGAACAAAGATCTATCATTCTAGACTTTTTTTCGGGTTCTGGGTCAACAGCTGAAGCAGTAATGAAACTGAACGTAAAGAAAAATGATGACCGAAGATTTATCGCCGTTCAATTGCCCGTGAACCTTGATGAGATAAGGAAACCTAACGATACTACAAAAAACGCAATCAAATTCCTTGACTCCATTCACAAGCCTCACACATTAGACCAAATCGGCATGGAACGCATTCGCCGTGCCGCCGCCAAAATCAAGGAAGAACATCCCGACAGCACATGCGATTTCGGCTTCAAACATTACACTATTCAAAAACCTGCTGAAAAATCGCTTGACACCATCAAAAAATTTGTACCAAATCCGAGTTTAGGTGAATCAGCGATTCTAAAACAATTTGGCGCCGAAACAGTGCTTGCCACATGGATGGTGGATGACGGGCACAAATTCAACGCAAATGTTGAGAAGATTAATATGAACGGATACATCGCATACAAGGTCAATGATTATCTCTACCTTATTGATAGTGGTATAGAAGGCAAACACATTAAGGAATTATTCAAAAAATACGACGAAGACAAAGGTTTCAAGCCAAAGCATATCGTGCTTTTCGGTTACAGTTTCGGCATGACGACACTAGATACGCTAAAAGCCAACATCAAGAATGTTGATGGCATCGACATTCATCTTGAAATCCGCTACTGAGGTGTTTATGGAATTTCAATTTGAACAAAACCTGCCGCATCAACGCGAAGCAATTGAAAGAATTCTTGCATTGACTGGGACTTTGCATGCAGAGCATTCGCTCAACCATTTCGCCAACTGCGATATCTATCCAAACGACTCAAAAATTCAGGCGGAATTAGGCAAAATTCAAAAAGACTTTCAACTCAATATGAAAGGCTTTACCCCGACGCAAAAAGCCGTGGGTGTCGCTCCCAAACCATGCCTTTACATTGATGTCAAGATGGAAACCGGCACCGGTAAGACATACGTCTATACCGAAACTATCCACGAATTGCACAAACAATTAGGTGTTTCAAAATTCATACTGATTGTTCCTGGCAAGGCAATCAAGGCAGGTGCAAAAAATTTCATTGAAGATCCCGATGTGCGCAGACACTTTCGCGACACTTGCGGGTATGGCGCAGAAATTCGCCTGTTTGAAGGAACTGAGCAAAAAGGCAACAAGAAAAAGAAGCTTTTCCCCTCTGCTGTTTCAGGCTTTTACCAAAATCCTGGAGAATCTGAACGATATATTTCGGTGCTGTTGCTCAATAGTGCGTTGCTCACCAATTCCAATTATAAAAGTGACGATTTTGATTACGGCATAGACAACTTTTATTGCCCTTTGGAAGCTTTGAAAGCGACTCGCCCTATCGTCATTATCGATGAACCGCATCGTTTCTCTGATGGAAACAAAGCGATGGACGCCATCATGAATCTCTGTCCGCAAATATTGATTCGCTTCGGGGCGACATTCCCCGAAACGACTGTTGGCAGAGGAAAAGAGAAGACTGTTGTCAAGGATTACAAGAATCTAGTTTATAACCTTGATGCGTACGAATCCTTCAACAAGAACCTTATCAAGGGAATCGCAAAGGAACATATCAATCCGCTAAAAGATGCCGAAAATATCAAGGTCAAGGTTGGTGAAATTACCAAAATAGACAAGGATAACTGCGAAACAAGATTCACATGGGAAGATGCCCTTGGCAAATCACATCGAAAGACATTGGCTCTTGGGATACCTCTTTCTGAAATTCATGAAAACTTCGGAAACCTTGTCATAGAAGATTTTGAAAAGAAAGAAATTCGACTCTCGAATGGTGTGGCGTTAAAGGTCGGTGACACCCTTACGCCCGATATGTACGCCACAGCTTACCAAGAAGCCATGATGCGGATGGCAATTCGTCGACATTTGGAGACTGAAGAACAGAATTTCAATCGCGAAGACAAGATAAAGACTCTTGCTCTCTTCTTTATTGATGACATTTCCGCCTATCGAAATGAAAACGGCGCTTTGCGTCGGTCTTTTGAGAAAATTTTGAAAGCGGAAATCAATAAAAAAATTGAAGGTTTAAAAGAAAAAGATCCATATCGTGAATATCTGCAAAAATCTCTTGCCGATATTTCCGCAACACATGGCGGCTACTTTGCGCAGGACAACTCAAGCAGCGAAGAATCCGTTGCTCAAGAGATTTCAGAAATCCTACACGACAAGAAAAAGTTGCTTTCAATGGATAACTTGAGAAGATTCATTTTTTCAAAGTGGACACTCAAGGAGGGCTGGGATAATCCGAATGTATTCACGATAGCGAAACTCCGTAGTAGCGGTTCTGAAATCAGCAAGTTGCAAGAAGTGGGGCGTGGACTTCGTCTCCCCGTAAATGAATTTGGAAAACGTATTACCGACGAAGAATTCACGCTTAACTATATCGTTGACTATACCGAAAAGGAATTTGCCGACAAGCTTGTCGCGGAAATCAACGGCGAACGCGAAGAAATGATGTTCATCACTGACGCCCAAATTGAAGAATTCGCCCAAAAGATAGGAATCGAGGCGGAAGACCTGCTTATGGAACTTCTTGGGAAAAAGTTCGTCAAAATGCGCAAAGGGGATATGCCAGGACACCCTGTAAATCCAGAAAAAGCCAACGAATTTGCAGACGAATATCCCGACTTGTTTAAGGTCCGTGATACAGGTCGCAAAATTGTTGACCGCAATAAGAAAAAAGGCAGCGATAAAATCAGAATTCGAAGCGACCGCTATAACCAGTTGAAGAATCTTTGGCTCAAGATGAATGAGCATTACCTACTCACATTTGATGACAAATTGAATGACGAGTTAGAAACAGCATTGCCGAATCTTATCAAACAGGATCTTTTTGCAAAAACTGTCGTGCAAAGTATTCGCCAAAAAGTTAATACACAAAATGGCATTGCTACGCTGCATGATTCAAGTGGCAATAGTTATGAAGTGGAACGGAAAATTGACTACGGAAAATTCTTGCAGCGAATACAGCAAAAAGAATCCGTTCCTGTTATTGCAATGCACCAAGCAATATGCAAATTCGTTCAAGATGGCGGAAAACCAATGTTCAACGAACGAAGCCTTGCAAATATCTGTGCGGAAATCCATCGTTGGAAACTTGAAAAACTGATGGGTCGTTTCACATATCAAAAGGTAAGTCGCTCCCGCATCAAGAAAACAAGCCTCAACAAGACTGACGGCAGTTCCGAAGAGTTTATCACCTTGGGACTTGTCGGTAAATTTATGGATGTGGGCGAAGTTCCTAAAAAATATCTCTACGACAGTATCGCTTATGATTCTCCGTTAGAAAAGGATGACATTTTAAACGATGTAGAAGGCGTTGAAGTCTTCGGAAAAATTCCAAAAAGTACCGTACGCATTCCGACTATTTTGGGAGAAACTTACAGTCCCGACTTTATGTATATCGTTCGTCGTAAAGACAAAAACGAATTGAATCTCATTGTAGAATGCAAGGATGTTGAGAATGCCGACAAAGATCTGCGTGGTGGTGAGAAGCTCAAAATAGAATCTGCCAAAGTGTTCTTTGAAAATCTGGAAAACGAAGGCGTGAAGGTTCGCTTCAAAAAGCAACTCAAGCAAGAAAACCTGCAAGCAATCGTTGAAGGACTGTAGAAATTATTGATGTTTCTGTGATAAATAACTTAAGGAGACTTTCAACACTTTAGATAATTGTATTTGACATAGACTTTTGACAGAGTCCTTGTTTAATTGATCGCGTTTGAGTTTTCTTGGCAGGCATCATTCACTCCTCGGAATAAAGGTGACGCGATTGCACTTGATTTTGCGAATCCACGTAGAGTTCTCTGCGTAGCACTGCCTATTGCAAATGACCCACAGTACATCGATGGGGCGTTTGGTGTTGAACTTTGGCGGCGGGGCGTAGCCGTCCGTAAAGTAGATAAGTCCATCATATTCGAGGTGTGCGCAATAGTAATCGGCAGCAGGCTGAAAACTTGTACCGCCACGCCCCATGACCTTCACCGTTTTGCGCACCTTCTTTAACGGTTCAGGTTCTCCCTGAATTTTGGAATCGAACTGCAGAACATCCATTTTCTCGATGCCGTATTTGAAGAGTCTGTTAATCATCGAGAAAAAGAAGGACAGACTTCTATCTGTCACGGAGCCACTCACATCGACCGCGATCAGCAAGTTCGTTGAAAGTTCGTAGCGGCTTCCCATGGCATCAAAACCGAAGCGGCGATTCGGACGCATACGCGTAAGGCGACGCTTACTCGAAATGACAGATGTCTTGAACTGGCTCAACATTTTGCGGTAGTCCATATCGACTTTCTGGCTTGCCTTGATGATGCCTTGCAGCTTGCCTGAAATGGAACCCCATTTGTTGCCCGCTTCAGCAACTTCGATAAATCCGTTTATGTCGCAGCAGGCTTCTTCATCTTCGTCCCAGAGTTCTGAAATCTGAGAATCTCGTGCATCCTGCGCATCGGACTTTCTTTGCGCGTCACGAGAGCCTCCGCCATTATTCTCGCCAACATTGCCTTCGGCGGCGCATTCTCCTAGCTCGCCGACGCAGCCTTCGCCAGCATCACCCTCACTATAAGAGTCATGCTCGCCCAAAGCCCCGCCCATCGGCACCGACATTTCCTTGAGCAGAGTGTAGTACTCCTCGAAACATAACCCGCTAGGCAAACCCAGCTCCGCGTCATTCATTTGCGCCTTTACATTCCGCGAGACCTCATACACATCAGCAATCGTGACATTGCTCGCTCGCGTAAGCAGCGATTTCACCGCAAAAGGAGGCTGCCGCTGATACGGGTGCTTGAGCAAAATGCGAAACATTTCAACTTTCAGAAATTCCGACAACACGGCATCCGACACTCTTTCCAAAATTTCGGGAGCGAATTCAACTTTCCTGTTTCCGGTTCGCATTGGCACGGTCAGCAAATCGTTCTCGCGGAATTCGTGACTGCAAAATACAGCAAACAACAGCGGTTCCGTCAGGAACCACCGTTCGCCAATTTTTCTAATCCGCTCTATAACACTCATATTGTAACCGTTCTCCCCTGTTCTAATACTGGATTCCCTCCCTCGTTACACTCGGTCGAGAATGACAGACTTAAATTGACTTGACAAACGCCGTAATTTTCCTGTACAGTTCAGGGCACTGCATAATCACAAATGACATCGTCGATGGATACAGCGAAGAGGAATACTGGCTTACAAAATGCGCCTGCGCCTCGCGAAACTTTTCACCCGAAAGGAATTCAAAATAAGCGGCAAAGTTTTTCGCTACCTTCGCGGCATCCTTTTCTTCGTAACCCTTCGTCTCAATAAAGCGGAAAATCGATTCGTTTACGGCGGCAAGCTCCGGCGTTATACACTTCTTGAGCGTCGGCCTCTGTTTCGCGAAATCGCCAAGCAGAATTTCCTTCGCGCTAGGCAAGCGTTTCTGATTGATTACCGCAAAGAACTTGGAAGCGGCAGGCATCCCGACAATGCCAGCAATCACCGTTTTCAGAAGCGGCGTCACCTCGTTCGTCTGCAGCACCTTCGACACTCGTTCCCATCCGCGGCGATCGGGGGATTTTTCAAGCCCCTGGTCCTCGCGAGTAAAGGCGGCCCCGTCGAGCATTTCTGGGTTTTCAGAGATAAAATCGATTACGCGGCTATCCAATCCCGCCTTCGACGCCCACAGCAGCCATTCCTGCGCAGTGGGCTTGAATTCGTAAATATTGAAGCGACTCACGAGAGCAGGATCCAAATCGGTCAGCTGGTATTCTTCGCCATCGTTCACCGCGCTAATCACGCGCGAGCCTTCGGGCAACTTACGGCCCGCAAGCATACGGTTCAACGTCAAATCCATAATGGTCTGCAACACCTCGGGACGGGCGCGGTTCAGTTCATCCAAGAACAGCACCACAGGCTTGCCGTCGGTCGGAAACCAGTATGGCGGCATAAACAGAGTTTTTCCTGTTGTCTCGTCAAGTCGCGGAAGCCCAATCAGGTCACCGGGATCGCTCATCTGTCCCAGAAACAGAATCACCACGCGTTCGCCGCGAGCCGTAAAAAACTTCTCAAGAATCTGCGACTTACCGATTCCGTGTTTGCCCGTGAGCATAATGTTCTGCGATGCGGGAGTCGCAGCCAACAAACTTTCCAATTCCCGCGCATTAATTTTTACCGACATAACCACCTCTAATTTTTCAAAAATTCCTTTGTCATCAAAATGTCCACGGGGAACGGCATCGTTTCAAGCATACGTTCAATATTTTTGAGCATCTCGGGTATAACAGGGATTCGCTTTGCAAAATTTTTATCGTTCAGCGAGATTTCTACCATCCGTTTATCGCCCATTTCTATCCGAAGCAAGAAGTATTTTCCCCTGTCCGCCAAATCCCATTCGTAACCCATTTGCGACATCATCTGGGCAACACTCGTTTTCAGGCTCAACCTCGCCATTTCCTTAAGCTTGGCGTTCTTCTCAAATTCAATTTTCTTCTTTTCAAGCGCAACAAGATGTGCCGGAAAATTGTTGACGAAATCCTCTATGTTTTTCATGGTCTGCGATAAGTCGCAGGTGTCGACCTGATGAGAGAAAGGGGCGATGCCATCGGTGTTAAAATGCACATAATACAGCGAAGACGCCAGAACAAATTCAACAGATGCCCCCGCATCTAGCGAAAAGACAATCCTGATTCCGCTTATTTTGTCGCCCGGCTGGACAATTTTCCCTTTTCCCGACCGCAATATATTGCACTTGCAATCTGGATGTCTCGTTTTCATGTCGTTATACATGCCAAGGACCTCCCCCTCGGAAGGCGCACACCCACGTTCTCCGGGAACAAGAACCCCACGCACTAGTTTTTCCCAATACTTGCGGGCCTCCTGCTCAAACGTTTGCTTTTTAAAAAACATAAAGTCCTTCCTTTTTCACTCTATAATATAGCATCCGCTTGCGTCAAATAGTGACACTTTATGTTTTCGTCCCAAAAACGGCATTTTTACTCCGGATGCGATTCCAGGTACTCCTTCAGTTTCAGTTCCGAAATCATCTTTTCTAGACTGCACAGTTCGCTCACCTTGCCGAAAGTCCCTGAAGCAAAGGCCTGCGAGACCGCAGTTTCCTCGCTGTCAAGGGCATTTTGCACTTGCCGAACATAGTCGCCAAAGGGCCTGCTTCGGATCCCGTGAATTTCGTTCTTGCAATGCGGACAAACGGCTCCGGCGACAGACATCCCCGTAAGCGGCGAACCGCCGAAGGAGCGAATGTAGGCGGTATTTCCGCAACTGCAATCCACCTTGTACGTCGCCGTATCCCAAATTCCGAGAAGCGCACCCAGCGTGATATTGACCGTAACCGGGACCCCTGCGGCACTGAATCTTCTTCGCATCGCAATCGGGCCGATGTAGGCGCCTCCACCACGCAGCGCATAATGCGCATCGATCTTTGCATACCGAGGCATATTCATGATTTCGTCACGGTGTCGCATGATCAAGTCGAGGTTGTCGAACAGCAACTTGCGTTTGCGCTCGTCGCGTTCCTTGTTTATCTCAAGAATCTTTTGCGATTCCATATTGTCGAGGGATTCGTCTTCGCCTTCGATGTACGTCTTCGCATCCATGCGCCTGCTGAACAGCGCAAAACCTTCCTGTATCGTTACCGCCATAACTACACCTCCTTTTAAGCTTTTGTCGCCTCTTCGAGTTCCTTCTGCCAAAGTTCCTGCAGCAGAGTCTCGATATTGCAGACTTCACCATCGCCCTTGAAATCACTCGCAATCTTCGGGTCTAGCCAATTGCCCTCGGCAACCTTCTTCTGGTATTCCACTTCGGCAACGGTCCACTTGGCGATAAGATTCTTCACCACCATTTCGATATCCTCGTTCAGCTTTCCCGCCGCAAAGAAGTGGTACTTGCCGAAACTACGGTTCTTGACATGGATTTCCGCCTTGCACTTGGGGCATATCGCCGATGCGTTCGACCCGCCTGAAAGCGGAGACCCGACAAAGCGCCGAATAACAGCAGTCTCCCCGCACCGGCACGCGACGCGGAACTGGCCTGTTTCCCAGATTTTGAGCAAAGTACCCAACTTGAGATTGAACGTGATGAGCGTCCCTGCGATGTTGATCTGCCTTGAGGTGCAGAGCCTGCCGACATAGCAGCCGCCTCCCTCCAGCAGGTAATGGGCATCAATGTTCGCGTAGCGGGGCGTCGCGATAATTTCATCCTTGTGCCTCATGATGAGGTCAAGGTTCTCGTAGAACAGATTGTACTTGCGTTCGAACCGCTTTTCCTGGACATCGAGGAGCGCCTCCTGGTCCTTCTTTTCTTGTTTCTGGATTTCTCCGATAAGGAGCAAGCCAGCCTTCTGGCGCTTGCAGAACTGCGCGAACCCTTCTCTGACGATTTGGGACATAAAAATCTCCTTTTTTGACGTTTTTTACCACTTTTTTGGCGAAATTGCCGTTTTTTACCACTTTCGCTGTTTTATTTTATGCATATATTCAAATATACGCATAATCATTATCGAAAGACAAGGAGATTTTGTAAAAGGTTTGTCAAAAAAAATTTTCATCCCAGTCAAGGTGCAGGCCCCTCTGCTAGAAAATAGCGACCCGTGGGGCGTGTATGTCGTCCCACGAGAATAAGTGAGAACCTCGACCAAAGAGTCGAGGTATTCCTTTTTAAGATTAAATGTATTTTGCGCTATTTAGTTTTAATTCGTTTAATTTAAGGAATTAAAACATATATCACACCATTATTCAGTAAATATTACAAACCGTTTACGGCAAATAATCGCCGAGGTAGGCATCCTTCAGCACGTCGTCGTGAGCATCGATAATCCGCTTGAGTTCGGGGATTATGGACTCCACGGAGTTTCCTTTTTCCAACGACTCACCGACAGCGAGCAGAGCCTCGTCATGGGTCGTTTTGTAGAGAAGGTCAACGAGTTCCTGCGCACTGGAGTCATCGAGAGTGAGGCCCGCGGAATGCATTTCGGGGCAGTCCGTTTCGTAATATCCAAAAAGGGAATCCGGCGAACAGCCAGGGCATTCATCGCGTTCCCACAGAGTAAAGACGCGGCATACTTCCCTTCCATCGGGGCGCACGCCCATAAACTCTCGCTTCCAGAACCTGACATCCAGTTCCATCTCGTTTCCGCAATGCGGACACTCTTTCCCGCGAAGAGTCGTTGATCTGACCTTATAGAAATTCAAGCGCTCATCGCCAGCAACTTCCGTAAAATGTCCATCCATGTCGCAAGACACGCCACATTCAGTACATGTGACACCCACGTCTTCCATCCAGCTTACGGGCCAGTTCTTGTCAATTTCCATAAAAAATCCTTTGCGTTATTTGATTTCGCGCATTAATATATATTCTCCACGCGACAATTATTGGCATACAGAGCGGTTTTAGCATTTTTTTGAAAAAAAGGCTTGACAGTGCCTTATATGGTTCTGTCAAGCCAAACCGTATGTTGCGACCCTGCCGTGATTATGCAGCAACGATCAAAGCAGCTATTTTTTACTTCACCTGGATACGCATCGTGTGGCCCTGACACTTTGCAATGTAGACGCCCTGATGGATTCCCTGCAGTTGCATGGTGGTCGCTTCGGAGGCGTTGTTGCCGGCGGTGCGGACTAGGTTGCCCTTCAGGTCATAAAGCGAAATGTTTCCTATACCGTAAAGGGTGTTTCCGTTACGGGTGAACTTGACACTCGTTTTAGCGGAGCTCTTAAGCGCGGTCGAACTTTCTCCCGAAATGAAGTCTTCCACATGGGTGACACCCGTATTTACGTAGTCGCCAAGCCCATAGACGCTACGCATGGCGTTGATGACATCCGTTTCGAGGACCTTGCCCACCGGCGCACTTTGACGGCGGATGTAAGCCATATTGTCATAGCCAGTATCGCTTTCGTTACCCATATCCCAGAGGATTGGCGTGAGCCCATACTGCTTGGCAGCCGAAACAACGTCCTTATGCCACTGCACGCGGCCCTGTTTGTGGAGATTCAGGTCGGAGCCACTCAATTCCGGAGAGCGGACATTTGCGCCAAATTCGCCCACGATGACCGGGTAACCCTTGTCAACATAGTTCGTCTTCATCTTGGCGAACTGTTCCTGCGGATGGATGATGCTTCCGATCTTGGAATCAACGGAACCCGCCCAGGCGTTGTAGCCCGCGTTGCGTTTAGGTTCGCTCGCCTTGGTGTAGTCGCCGTAATAGTACTGCGGCTGAATGGGTTCCTTTGCACCCCAATCCTGTTCCCCAGTCATGAGTGTGTACTGGTACGGATCGTAATAGTGCACTTCGAACATCAGGCGACCTTCGACCTTATCCGTAGGGAAGGTGGTCACCGGAGCGCTTGCCACAGACTTATCGATGTCGGTGTTCAGCCCCTGAATAATCAGGGTGCGGGTCTCGTTGTTGCCTCCCGTAGCGCGAACGGCATCGATAAAAGTCTGGTAGTAGTGCATAAGCGTAGACACATGCTGCGAGGTCCACGTATTCACATTCGGACCGGGTTCGTTGGCGCCAGCAAAAATCAAACGTTCGTTGTAGTCCTTGAACTTATTTGCAATCTGCGTCCAGTAGGTATTCATCTTGCCGTCAATCGTCTGATCAACGCTTGTGCCGATGTTGCTCTGGAACCAGCCCCCTTCACCTTCATGGTGAATATTCAAAATCGTGTAGAGACCTGCGCGCATGGCGAAGTCGACCACGGTCTTCACGGAATCGAGCCAGGTTTCGGTAACCTTGCCGCCGCTCGTGTGGCTGTCCCAGGCACAGGGAATACGGACCGTGTTGAAGCCGGCTGCCTTGATGGAATCCATCAGGTCCTGCGTCGGGTAGGGGTTGCCCCAGCCGGTCGGATCATTAGGCACTTCCATCGAGTTGCCGATGTTGAAACCCAAACCCATGTTGGCCTGGACTTCCTTGGCGGTGGGGAGTGTCGCTGCGGTCGCAGAAAGGGTTCCTGCGAGGGCGATGAGGGCGGTTTTAGCAAGAATACGCTTCATTTTCGGTCCTTTTTTCTTGTTTCACCTTAAATTTATACTGAAAAAAGGCAAAAAGAGCAAATTAAGCGGCAAGCCCTAAAAAAATATTGAATGATTTACAACGGCTATTTTATGCTGAAAAGGGCATTCGCCTCCCCTACAGCCCCATAGTCCTTCCTTCGCGGCCGTCCTTGTAGGCAATTTCGGACTTGAGCGCACTCAAGATTGCGTCGGCGGTGAGTTCGGTTTCGTCGTAGAAGCGGAGCGTGCTATAGGCGGCATTAAAGTCGCCGGGAGCGAGCATGCGCATATTCTTTACGGCATCGGGACAGGCCACCGAGGGGAAGAATCCGCGCCAAAGAGCCTCGATACCTTCGGGCTTAAGGTAGCCGAACTTGACCTTGAGCGCAAAGCGACGGCGAGACGCCATATCGAGCGTGCCGTCAAAGTTGGTCGCGGCGATAAAGATTCCCTTGAAGTTTTCCATCTGCGTAAGCATCTCGTTCACCTGGCTCACTTCCCAGCTGTGGTTTGCACCGCTACGGTCGCGAATCAGGCTGTCGGCTTCGTCGAGGAACAAAATCGCCTTCGATTCTTCGGCATCCTTGAACATTTGGCGGATATTCTTTTCGGTATCGCCTACGTAACAGTTCAGCAGGTCGCTCGCCTTCTTGACAACGAGCTTGCGGTTGAGCGTTCGCGCAAGGTGTTTCGCGAATTCGGTCTTGCCGGTACCCGGCGGCCCGTAAAGGAGCATATTCAGGCTATCGGGGCGGTCGCTCTTTTTCATCTGTTTCCACCTGGAATCAAAGGCGTTCATCACCTTCAAAACCTTGGACATATCGGCGTCGGTATTGAGCGCATTGAACAAATAACGCGGCGAACGGCTTTCCTTGTCGCGGTTCACGTATTCCAGGTTCAGCTTCAAAAGTTCCGCCTGCGCCTCGGCAATGGTACGCACGCTCTGCACGGGGTCAATGTCGCAACCCGCCATGACAAGACGCTTGGTGCCCGCAACAGCCAGCGTAATGCCACCCGCCGTAATCGGCAATTCTGCCGAAAGCTGCCTGATGGTATCTTGCGACAGGAGCGACTTCGCGTTCGTTCGCGCACCACCGATTCCCACACCTGCAAACGCTTTTCGGCATCGGGACGTTCAAAATGAATGGAGTAGTCAAAGCGACGCAAGGTGCTTTTTTCAATATTCTCCACCATATTCGAAATCCAAATGACGGGCACCTTAATCTGTTCCAGGAAAAAGTTAAGCGCACCCTTTTCGCAGTTGTTCAGAATGATGTCGGATTCGTCAACAAGCAAGATGGCCTTCTGGCTCTTGTACTTGGTGGCAGCAAAAAGGATACTCCCCATGCGTTCCTGCAACGTCGCATTTTCAAGATTATTCCTGTGAATTCCCTTCGTGCTAATGTTCGTCAGCACCAGGGGGCGGTGCAGCTTACTGGCAATTGACTTGGCAAGCTCCGTCTTGCCGGTCCCTTCGACACCGTAAAAGAACAAATTGAGCCCCTGCCCCTTCTGGGCATACTTGAGCATATTATAGGCAACCTGAATTTTCGGATTGTCGCGGCAAAGCATCTTGTACGGCACAGAATCGCCTTCGTAAACCTGAAAATAAAGCGAATCAAGGTCATCGCCCGATTGCCCATCCAAAAAGCGGTCAACGCGCACAGTCGTATCTAGGTGATCGTCAAGAAGCCCCATCTGCTTAAGCGGCCCCTGGCAAGAAATCGCCTTCTCGAATTCAAGTTCCGGGAACAGTAACGGAAAAACATCGGACGGAGACGGATCGCTAAACCGGTTGTCGGACTTGAAAGCCCGCAACAGGCATTCACACTGCGACTTGTTAAAGAAAATCCACGAGAACATTAAAACTTCCATTTCGGTGTCGTTCAGGCAGAAGCTACGCTGCATAATATTCAGGCGCCTAAAGTAATCGTCATGGAAGTTCGGATTATTGAACATAATCGTAACGAGTTCGTCTATTACGCTATCATAAAAAACCTTTTGAGAGCTCTTGTCGAAAATACCCTCGCCATTCAGATAATTTTCAACATAGCCGCTGACTTCGGATCCCGAACAACCACGATCCATAAGGTACTTAAAGCGGTTTATGGCCTTGCGGCGGCGCTGGTAGGCAATGGATTTATTCTCGTCATCTGTATCGATCCGCTTGCCGATATACTTGTCGTTGGATTCCCTGATAAACGCCATTCGCTCTTGCGGCGACATCGCGTCTTCTTCGTCATTGATTTTTGTAAAATGCGTCGAAAGCGCGTTGAAGATTCTTGCCACGCTCTCCTTAGGGAAAATCCGGATGCAGTCATCGGGATCGGGGTAGCACTCGGAATAGCGAATTACACGAATCCAGTATTCGTAGGTCTTGAGCAGGATAAAGTTGAGGGAGGCCCTGGCATCTTTATTGAACTGCAGCAGGGAATTTGCGACACTCTTGAAGTAATCCGGTCTCATTTACGCCTCCTTTTTTTTGCGAATTTCACTATCAGTTCGCCATTGTATATCGCCTTTTTAACTCTTTTTGTCAAAAAGTTCGATAAAAAATATAGGAGGTGTATGCGACAAATACCGTCGCAAGAGGCTTTTTACTTGAAGCTGATTCCGAACGACTTGGGGATTACAATTTCCTTGTAGGCGTTCATCAGGTAGTCATCGGTCATGCCAGAGACATAGTCGGCGACAACGCGCGACTTGGACGTCGTTTCCTTATATTCGGCGCACATGGAATTGAACCAGTGATTGATTCCGGTGACCTTTTTGTCGGAGCCGAGTTCTTCGAGGCATTCTTCCAGAACCGTACGGAACATCGCCTTGATTTTCTCGTCTTGCGTAGACTTTTTCGGATTCAGGTAGATATTCTTGTAGTTCCAATCTTTCAAGCGGTTCAGCGCCTCAAAAACATCCGCCGAAAACGCGAGCGATTCCTTGTCAATGCTGTTGTTGACCAAGTCCTTGATTAGCGTGTCAACAATGAGGCCATTTTTATCGCCAAGCACTTCCGTGACTTCGCGGGGAAGGCTTTCGCGTTCCACCAGCTTCAAGATGATGGCGTCTTCGATATCGCGGCCAACGTACGCAATCACATCCGAGATGCGCATCACGCAGCCTTCCAGAGTCATCGGCACCATGTTTCTCGACTTAAAAGTTCCCTTCAGGCTTTCGCGGTATTCCATCAGCAATCTTTCGGGAGTCTTGTTGCGGTCGCAGCCGTAGCTGTTCTGCAGAATTTCGCCGTTGTGGCAGATAATTCCGTCAAGCACTTGTGCGGTAAGGTTCAGGCCTTTTCCGTAGGCTTCGAGATCGTGGAATAGCCTAAAACTTTGGACGTTGTGTTCAAAAACACCTTCGCCCTGTTCCTGCAGGAATCCCGAAATAATCCGTTCTCCATCGTGGCCAAAAGGCGTATGGCCAACATCGTGACCCAACGAAATTGCCTCGATTAGGTCCTCGTTCAAATTCAAGAAACGCCCGATGGTCCTTGCGATCTTCGCCACCAGCTGCACGTGGAGCACGCGGTGCGTTATGTGGTCATTTTCGACCAGATAAAAGACCTGCGTCTTGTCGATGTAGCGGCTATAACAATAGGAATGGATAATCTTGTCCGAATCGTGAAAGAAATCCGGGCGAATATCTTTGGGTGCTTCATGAAAACGAACCGCCCGCGTGGACTTGCAAGCATAAGCGGCAAGCGAACTTTCCTTATCGTTCAGGCGGGATTCAATCCGATTCTTGACAGTCGTATTCCATTCCATAGGGCAACTCCGTTTAGGGAGAATATAATAAACTAGCCCTTTGCGAATTAGAATTTTTATTGATCTTTCTCGAATTCCATAATGTCGGCCTGCAAGGTGACATCGTCAGGGAAATATTTCTGGGCGGCACGCAGCAGGCGGAGAGCCTCGTCATCACGTTTCTGCGCATGGGCATCGTAAGCCATGTTCTTAAAGCCGAAAACAGACTCAGCATTTCCTAGCTTGGCGGCCATTTCGTAGGCAGATTCCGCACGGTCGAGGAATTTCGCATCGTAGGCCAAGTTCCCGAGGAAGATGGCAGCATCGCTGAAGTCGGGCTTGACCTGCACCAAATTGTTGAGCACATCCATCGCGACAAAGGGCTTATTGTCTTCGGCAAGGACGTCGGCGAGCTTGTACATGGTAGGAGCGTCATCGGGACGCACACCCAAAGCCTCGCGGTAGGCACCGGCGCTTTCCTCGTACTGCTTGTTCAAGCGATAAACATCCCCCAGGTAAACGAGGAAGTCAATTTCTTCGGGGTGAGCGGCATAGCCTTCGCGAATGACAGCAACGGCGCGTTCAAAATCGTTGAGGGCGATATTCGCTTCGGAAAGCTGGTACACGATGCTGATATCGTCTTTGTCAAGCTGGTAGGCTTTTTCGATGGCACGCAGGGCGCCGACCGCGTCGCCGGTTTTACTGTAGGCTTCGCCTAAGTAAAGCCAACCGGAAACATTTTCCGGTTCCAGTTTCAACGCACGGTGGTACGCCGCCACACATTCGGGATACTGCTTGAGCCGAAAATAGACGCTCGCCATATTGAAAAGAGCGGGAGCGAACGAACCGTTCGAGAAGTCGATTGCCTTGCGGTAAGTGGCGGCGGCATTCGGCAAGTCATTCTGCTGGTAATAACTGTTGGCGATGTTGAAACTGGTAGCGACGGGGTCGGCGCCACGAGATTCCGCCTTGCGGTAAAGCATAATGGCCTGCTTGAATTTTCCATCGCGGTAAAGTGCGTTCGCGCGTTCCATCAGGTCATAAGAAGACTGCGCCGCGAAGGAGGATGCGGCAAGGAAAAGCAAAACAGACGAGAGACGAAAGACGAAAGACGAGAGAGATGCAATACAAGAATCTCCCATCAAACTATTGTACTTACTTATCATTCCTTTCATCATCATTTTTAAACTCTTTGCGCAAAGCGCCATTATAATTCTTTCGTCTCTAGTCTGTAGGACCGTAGGTCCGTTCTCTCGTCTAAATCAGTCCCTAAACTTCACTTCAAAAGGTTGTTCCATGCCGCAGAAGGGCACCGCCTTACCCGCCTTTTCAGCCGGCGTAAACGTCATGCGGGAAAGGGCATCGCGGCCTGCAGCGGCAAGGCCAGAACCCGCCGGGGATTCTTCCAAAACCTTGATGTCATAGACATGGCCACCCGCGTCCACGCAAAAACTGAGTCGGAGCGTCGCATCGATTTCGTTATCCCTGATCTTGGGCGGCACCTGGAAATTCGCCATACTGCGGCTTTCAGGTTTCTTGTCGACATCGCCCTTTTCTGTCGAAAGCGCACCGCCGCGAAAATCGGCAACCAACTCATCGCTGATGGCGGCACCGGCCGTTCCCGAGGCAGCACCGAGATTCATCGCAAAACGCGGACCCGCCTTGGGCGAACGCGAGTTGGACTTCATACGGTTCGGCTTGCGAGTCGGCTTTTTCTTTTCGACCTTCTTCTCGACCTCGTCCACCTTCTTGACACTCACTTCTGTCTTCGCGTACTTTTTTTCGTGAAAGACCTTGCCGCTCAAGAACAGGTTCGCCATCGTCACGGAGAACACGAGAAGCATACTCGCGAGAATCGCCGCAAGCAAAATGCTAAAACGCTTAAAAATTTTCTTTAACAATCTCAACATTATAAAGCACTGGATCCCGTCGCTACGCTCCAGGATGACACTCCCATTTTTAATTTCTACTCCGCCTGGGCCGCAATCGAAACCTTTTTCACTCCGGCGAGATTACACATATCAATCACTTGTACCAGCACGCCCGTTTCGGCTTCCTTGTCTGCAATCACGACTGCTTCGCGATCGGGAGTCTTCGCCAGTGACTGTTTCAGGATATCCTGCAGGCTCGCCAAATCCACCTGGCGTTCGTTCATGTGAATTGTCCCTTCACGCGTGATGGCAATGAGCAGATTTTCCTTTTCAAGCTGGCTTGCTGTCTGCGCCTGCGGCTTGGTCACGTCCACGCCAGTTTCGCGGGTAAACGAAGACGTCACCACAAAAAAGATGAGCAGGATAAACACGATATCCATCAGCGGGCCCATCTCGATGCCCATATCCTTCTGTTTTCTTCTCGGCAAGTTGAATTCCATATAAATCATCCTCTTGTGATTGCCGCGGCCCTACGGGCCTCGCAATGACATGCTAGCCTTCCGCCTTTTCTACAAAAAAGTTCTCTATGACAGTCGCACCCAGCTCCAAGTTCTGTCGCAAAATTTCAATTCGTTCATCAAGGCGCTGTTTCAGGAGAGTCAACGGGAACGCCACGAGTAGTCCACTTTGCGTCGAGATTAGCGCCTCCGAAATACCGTCGGCCATCAGCACCGGGTTCTGGTTTCCGTACAGCGTAATCACTTCGAATGTCGAGACCATGCCCGTCACCGTGCCAAGCAGACCCAAAAGCGGGGCGGCAGATGCCATTACCGAAATAATGTGGGTTCCCTGTTCCATATAGCGGACGGTCTTCATCATACGGACCTGCATATAATCCCGAAACGATGCAGGATCCTTCGAGGCAATTTCTACAGCCTTGCAAAGTTCCCGACCCAAGAGTCCGCCACGCTTACGCAGGCGCTTCATGGCCATTTCGACACCCGTAGACGACTTGCCGTTCAAACGGTCACGTTCGCCGCCGTTCAGGTCGCGACGCATACGTTTGACCACCTTGTGGACATCGGCGCGGAAAAAATCCTTACCGATGCGCAGCCAGCTCGAGAACAGGTAGTAGAATCCGATAACACCCGCCAACAGGATCGGGAGCATCACCACGCCACCCGCCTGGTAGGTATTCTGCAAGGATTCAATGAATATGTAATGCGTATTGCTCATAACATTCAGCTAGAGATTGCGTCGCTTCGCTCGCAATGACATTCCATTCGCAATGGCGCTTATTCAACCTTCTCAAAGATCTTGTTCAAGAGCGAGGTGCTCTGCACATAGAGTTCGCTCGTGACCTTTTCAATCTTTTCGCTCAAGAGGCCGTGCAGAATCATCACGGGGATAGCAATCACGAGACCCGTTTCCGTAGTCACGAGAGCTTCGGAAATACCGCCAGCCAACACGCGAGCATCATTCGTACCCACCTCGGTAATCACGGTAAAGAGTGTAATGATACCGGTCACCGTACCCAGCAGGCCGAGCAACGGAGCAATCGTCCCCATGGCCGCCAAAAGGCCCATACGACGCTCCAATTTCGGCTGTTCTCGAAGCAGTGCTTCCTGCAAGGAACGTTCCGCATCCTCACGCTTGTCGCGGGCGCGATTCAGCACAGCGAACAGGACCATCGAAAGGCTCGTTTCCTTCTTGAGGCAAAGGCCAGCGGCATCTTCGTAGTGGCCATCCTTCACAAGCGCGTTCAGCTTCTTCATGAAACGACGACTCAAATGACCGCGGTACGTCAACACCAGGAAACGTTCCAGGCAAAGGAGCAATGCAAAGATAGCCACAAGCGCAAGCGGATACATCACGATTCCGCCCTTCTTGAAGAACGCCTTGAGTTCCTCGTCCCAGGTAAGTTCCTTTGTATCGGTAATCGTATTCTTGATGGCCTTGTTCTGCAGCACATCGAGTGGGACATTCACCACAGAGCCGCTACCGGCCTGCGTCACGGCCTGCTTGATACTTGCCGACATCTCGGGCGGAAGCGTCGCATTCCATTCAAAAATCTTTCCCTGCAGCGCGCCCGAACGGAGCAACGCCTGCACATCGCCGTTATCCTGCGCCACTTCGCCAAGGAAAACCGTTCCCAAACGCAAGCGGTTCACATTCACGTCGGGGCGGGAACCCACCTGGGACACCTCGCGGCCATAGGACTGCGTATACGTCATTTCGTGGCGGAGCAGCAGGTCATCCATAAAGCCCTGTACGGCACCGATGGTGTTCGGAATCTTCTTGTCGGCCTCGCCGGCAGCCTGACGGAGCCGGAGCAGTCGACCGTTCATACCCACCGGATAGTCCCCCATGACATCGCCGAGCGTCTTGTCAATCGAAAGTTTGACTTGCGTATTCAAAGCATCGTAAGCGGATTCCTCGGATTGAGCGCGTTCTTCGGCTTCGCTAGTCATATTCTTGCTCGCCATAACTTCTTCGCTCACGCGACCAAGATCCGTCGAAAGTTTGGAATAGCGACCATCGAGTTCGCGCGACTGCGCCTGATGTTCTTCGGTCAGCTGCGATTCGGCATAGCGCTTGCGCCAATGTTCCGCCTCAAGCTTTTCAAGCGAATCGGCCTTCTGCAAACGGATGCGGGTCAAGGCGTCTACTTCGCGCTGCAAGTTGCGGACTTCTTCCATCTGCAGCGAATCCTTGATTCGCGCCTGGTCCTCGGCGGAGACCTTCTTTTCGCCGGAACCCGACCACGGCCACGCAAAAGCGGAGGAAGCCGAGAGGAAAAGAACCGTTGCAAACAATGCGACTCTAGATCCCGTCAGTCGCTTCGCTCCATCCAGGATGACACCATTACACATTTTCTCATTTAGCATCATCTTTCACCCCCCACGACAGAAAGGCTCACGGGCAGGTTCACGATCTGGGGAGGTTTCTTCGCCTGCTTCACCTCGATGGCGAGGCGGACGGCGGCGCGTTCTTCCAGATTCAGATCCTCGTTCCAATCGTAGCTTACCTTTCCGTTTTCCACCTTGCGCACGAGCGTCCCGAAAACGGTTCCGTTTTCGTCGCTGTAGACCATCCACTGGTTTCCGATGCGCAGGATAGAGGCGTTAATCAGCTCGCCATTCTTGCGGGTAAGCGGACTGTTGATGATCGCCACCTCGTCGCCGAACTTGGTCTCTTCGGCTATGAGCGACTTGAGGCGAGAAAAACCTTCCTCTTCACTGGCGTTGCCACTTTCGATATCGCGCGTGAGCGACTTGACACGGTCAAGCCTGCTTTCACGTTCCCAGGGGAGCGTTTCGGCCACCTGCGACTCAAGTTTCTTGCTGATACCCGCCAGTTCTGCACGCAGGGCCTTGCGCTTGGCCGCCACATTGTCGCTGCGGTTCTTGGCGCGGGCCTGCTTGTTGCGTTCCGTCTGAAGTTCTCCCGCGACCGCCTTGATTTTGCTGTTCAGGCTATCGATTTCGGCGCGTCGGCGTTCCGTATCGGCCTTGTAGCGCTGCGAAAGCGTCTTGTAACGGAAATCGTCCGCCTTGAGCATCGAGTCGGTCGAAGCTATCTGGCGGTTCAATTTCTGGATTTCGGAATTGAGTTTTTCCTTTTCGAGCTTGAGGTCGCGAATTTCGGCGTCACGGTCGGCAAGAGCCACCCCCGAAAACAGCAACACAAAAAGCATCAAATATGCCAAAGGCACTAATTTCAGTCGTTTCATAACTTTCCACAATAGGGTTTGTTTCAAAATTACATATTTAAAACACCCTACCAAGCGGAAAGTGTCACCTAGACAACATATTTTTTTGTTTTTACAGCAAACAATTAGGCGATATTCAAAACGCTTACGAATCCGGTCAGCTCAAAGACTTCACGGACCTCGTCGTTCACGTGGGCAATCGTCATCTTGCCACCCGTGGTCATCATTTTCTTCTGCGAAATCAGCAGCCCACGGAGCCCTGCAGACGAAATGAAGTCTACCCTGCCGAAATCCACGACAAAGTTCTTGCTCTTATTGCAGGCGCTCTCCAGTTCCGCCTCGAAAGCCGGAGCCGTAGCCGAATCAATAATTCCGTCAACAAACAGCGTCAAAACGCCACCGTCTTCATGTCTCGTAATCTGCATACAACACTCCAAAATTAAGGATTCTTGACCAAGCGCACGCTAAACGCGCAATCCTTCTTGCTCGAAAGTTCCTGGAACGCCCCTGTAAAGTAGCTCAGGTGCCTGTAGTAGGCGCGGGACTCGTTTTCTTCGTCAGCGCACCAGAAATAGGCGAACGACCCCATGTAATTGAACACGCCCGCAGAAGTACGGCTACCAAACGGCTTGGCCGCAAATCCCACGTCATCGGTCCCAGGCACACCAGGGCCAAAGACGCCCTGCGTTTTCCACACATCGCTGGAGGACTTGAGCATAGTTCCGACACGGCCCTTCAGGTTCAGGCTCTTGCAATAAAGTCCTAGTTCGTTGAAGTCCCTGCGGGTCGCCAGGTGCCAGCCCGGAGGAGCGCACTTGCAGGCGCTTTCCCACGTATACAAGCGACCATAAATGTCCAGCAGGTTCTCATTGGCACCGTAGATGTAGGAATTCGGCATCTTGAAGCGGAAATTCTCGGCAAGCCACACCTGGTTACCGATCTTGACCGTATTGTAGCGCTGCTCATCGCGCATATCCGTAAGGGTATTCCCCTCCTCGACAGGAACGGGAATCTTATAATCGAACTTCGGTTCGAACTTTTCGTAGCGCGTACCGCAGTTATTGCAGAAATTTGCATTCAGCGGGATCTTCGAGCCGCAATGGTAACAAATTTTCAGAAGTGTATTACCGCACTGGCTGCAGTAAACGTTATCCGGGCCGACTTCGGCACCGCATCTAGGACATATCGGCATACTCAAACGCTCCTCATTTACACTACTAATTATACATTATTTAATTGACTGCGCCAATTATTCGATCTCCGAAACGACCCTAGCCTTGGTATGGAAGAAGTTGCTTCCATCCTTACCCGAATCGCCCTTGAACCACTTGAGAACCAGGCGGTCGTAACCGAAGAACTTCTCGCCCGATTCGTATTCGGTGAACTTGATGCCGAAATGAGCATGGTGCCAATCAGCACCTTTCTTCTTATGCTTTTCGCCTTCTACACCTTCGGGCCTTACGCGCGTAATCTAGACGCGGCAAATTTGCCACATCAGGCTAGAACTTCCACATGGCACCGATGGCGGGAACGACACTGTACACGCCGCGGTCATCATCGATGTAGGTTTCGGTACGGACGTAGTCGTCATCCTTCTCGTACCTGACCGAAGATTCGGTCACCGTAATGGGGAGCCAGCGGCCACCCACGCTTGCGAAGATGCCGATATGTTCGGAAAGTCCGAAACGCAGCACGAGGTCACCACCGACAGAGAGTGCGCCCATGGTTTCCGTGAAACGGCGTTCGACGATTCCAAGTTCAGAATGGCGAACCTCATTTTCGTCGGATTCGAACTCGGCATATTCGTAGCCAGCCACGGCAAGCACGACCAACGTAAAGCCATTGGTGTTCACGGGGCTGAAACCGAGACCCGCTTCAACCGAGCCGAAGGAACCGACCAGCCAGTCGTCGGACTTTTCAAAACGGATGTTGTCGGTCAACGAAGAACCAGCCGCAATGGACAGGTGCAAAGCCAGGCCAAAACGAGTGACACCCGTATAGGAGAGGTCGAGGCCATAATTAATCAGGTCAATCTTCTTGCCATGCGACTTGTACTGTTCCACAGGAACGGTAGCGCCGACGCCCCACAAATGCGTCCAGGTCTTTTCGGCGGCAGGAGCGTTAACGGGAGCGGGAGCAGAGGCGGCGAAAACCGTAGCGGAAGATTCGGCAACCGGCCCTTCGGCAGGCTGGGAAACTGGAACGGCGGTCTGAGCAATAGGCTCAGCCATTTCGGCAGAGGTTACAGCCTGGGCAGTTTCTGCGGGCGCCTCGGGCGGTTCTGCAGCTTGTGCTACAGTACCAGCGGGTGTTTCGGCAGAGGCGGCAGGCTCCGCCACTTCAGCAGTCTGTGTCGCCGGTTCTGCAGAAGCCGCTTCGACGGACTCAGTGACCGGAGTTGCAGGTTCCACCACTTGGGCAGCAGACTCGGTGACCTTGGCTGCCGTATCGGCAGGTGCAACCGTTTCCTGAGCAAAAACGGTTGCGCAAGTAATTAATGCTGACACGATAATTCTTTTCATTTTTTTCTTCCTTATTCCTCACTGAAGATAATATATTTTTACAAGGAATGCAATAAAAAAATTTCATGTTCAGCATCATTTTCCACCATCATTCTCGTAAGATTTCCGTAATATGACAATGCCCGAAATTTGCGAGTATATTATATTTTACATAGAAAAAGAGGTGCTTCAACGGACTTCAAATGCCTGCGTTTACAAAGTTATCAGCGCAGTTCCCCGTTCATAGTGCCGAGGCAATTACAAAAAAGGAAGTGTTTATGAATTTTATGAAGAATACGCAGAGCGGATGCTCGTTCCGGAAAGGCAAGGTACGCCCCGTAATCGCATTGTCTATCGCCATGGCCTTTGCAGCCTGTAGCAGCGACACCATCGAAAGTACCGCTGCCGAAAACGAAAAGCTCGCGATGCCACTCGAAAGCACGACCCCGGCATTCCTGAAAAAAGGCGACAAGATTGCATTGCTTTCACCTTCGTACACCACCCCCGATTCCAACATCCAGAAAACGGCCGATGTCATTAGGGAATGGGGCTTCGAACCGGTTATCGGTAAAAATGTCGACAAGCTCGATGCAGGCAAATTCGCTGGCACCGTCGAGGAACGCGCCGACGACTTTATCGAGGCCCTCAAGGATACAAGCATCAAGGCGATCCTCTGCAACCGTGGCGGCTACGGCACCATCCAATTGGTGGACCTCATCGATCCGAAGCTCATCCAGGAAAATCCCAAGTGGGTCATCGGTTACAGTGACATCACCACGCTGCACGCCATGCAGACCAAGGCGGGAATTGCGAGCATTCACGGAACCATGAGCTCAAGCATCGCTAAGACCGGTGGCGACGAAGACAACAGCAAGCTCCTGCGCGACCTTCTCAAGGGTGATGTTCCCGTATACAAGGTTCCTTCGCACAAGTATAACCAGAACGGAACCGCCAAGGGCATTCTCGTGGGCGGCAACATGTCGACCTTCGTCCCTCTCATCGGCGCATCCGACATCGACGTATTCCAGAACGAAGGCATCATCCTCTTTATGGAAGAAATCGGCGAAAACCTGCGCAACATCGACCGCATGTTCCACTCGATCGAACTGCACGGCGTCATGGAAAATGTAAAGGGCGTTATCCTCGGCGAATTCGTGGATTCCGGCACCGACCTCGACTACGAAAGCACCGAGGCCATGCTTTCCAAGTATCTGAAAAAATACGACATTCCCGTAATGTGCGGATTCCCGGCGGGTCACGATGACGTCAACCTGCCGATCGTGATGGGAACTGAAGTCCAAATGAAAGTCACCGACGAGGGAGCAACGCTCGCCTTTGACATTGGCGGCACGCGCAAGGAAGTTGATACGGAAAAGCTCACCCCGAAGGAAGCCCTTTCGAAGTCACTGCTCAAGATGCTCGCCGGAAAGATTTTCAAGATTGAAGAGTAGTTTTTAGAGGATATACAAAATGGCTAATGGATTCTATCGCGCCCTGCGAGTCTCCAAAATAACAATTGCAGCTGCATCCATAGCACTCCTTGCCGCCTGCGGCGACGACTCTTCGAGCGGGCCCGCCCCTTCGACAAGCTCTGGGACCTCCACGCTCGACATAAGCAAAATGAGCATCCGCGAGAAGGTGGGGCAGATATTCTTCGTGCGTCCCGAGGCACTTGACACGAGCATCCACTGGAACGAATATGCGGAACTCCCAGATTACAAGCTGCAGCACGTGAACAAAACCATACTCGCCGTCAACAAGGACTACCCCGTTGGCGGAATGATTCTTTACGCACACAACATTGTAGACGAAGCGCAACTCGGTGAATTCATTGCCGAAATCAGAACGCTGAACGGTTCTCCGCTCCTTGCGATAGATGAAGAGGGAGGTCGCATCGCCCGCATCGCGAACAACGGGAACTTCGACGTACCCAAGTACGAAAGCATGGCCGCCATCGCCGAAAGCGGCGACCCGAGCGAAGCTTACAAAGCCGCGTTCACCATCGGAAGCTATATCAAGGAATACGGATTCGACATCGACTACGCCCCGGTCGCCGACGTGAACACGAACCCCGAAAACATCGTCATCGGGCCGCGCGCCTTCTCGGACGACCCCGAGACCGCCGCCGAATTCGTGGTAAGTTACCTGAACGGCCTCGATTCCGCAGGTGTCATCGGCACGCTCAAGCACTTTCCCGGTCACGGTGACGTAAAGACCGACACGCATTCCGGTTACGCCGAAACGAACAAGACCTGGGAAGAAATGCTCGAATGCGAAATGATCCCGTTCAAGGCAGGCATCGAGGCGGGCGCACAGATGATCATGACCGCGCACATCGCCGCCCCGAAGGTCACCGGTGACGATCTGCCCGCGACACTTTCATCGGTCATTCTGCAAGACAAGCTCCGCGGCGAACTCGGGTTCAAGGGAATCATCGTAACCGACGCCATGGACATGGGCGCCATCACCACGCAATTCGGGAACGCCGAAGCCGCCATCAAGTCGATTCAGGCAGGCGTCGACGTGGTGCTTTGCTCCAAGGATTTCACGCAGGTATTCGACGCCGTCGTGAATGCGGTCGAAAAAGGCAACATAAAAGAAACCCGCATTGACGAAAGCGTCAAGCGGATTCTCGAGTTAAAAGCCAAGAAATAATTTGAATCAGCCTAGAAACTGCCGCCGAGATTTTCGAGAGAATCAATAATCACGACGCAGTCCTTGGCGACGTTTCTCATCACGAAACGCATCATATCCAAGGGGATTGCAACGCAGCCACCAGTGTAGGGCTTGCGGTCGCCGAACACGTGCAGGAAGATGGCGGAGCCCTTGCCCGGAGTGCCTTCGGCATTGTAGCTGATGTTCAGGCAATACTGGTAGTGGATAGGATAATCGGCGATACGTTCGCTGCTTTCCTTGTCCAGATCAGGATAATCCTTGAGGCTCACGAGTTCGTTGTAGTGCATGCCATCGCGCACGTCGCCAGACCAGTAAGTATTGCTATCGGCCTTGGTGTACTCGAAAGATTTCATGCCAGGATCGCTGGAATTTCCGAAAGCCTTGTTGAAGGAGAACGTGCCCACGGGGGTCATGCCGTCGCCTTCCTTGGTTTTGCCAAGGCCATTCTTGCCGATAAAGCCTGGAGTGGACATGATCATCTGCCAGTTGCCCGACTTGTCCTTTTCGTGCATCGAGATCCATGCCGTAGTGCCCTCGTAGGCGGCCACCACAAACATCTGCTTGGCCGTATCGGCCTCGGGCAGCTTCGTGACCCATTCCGGGGACGGTTCAGCGATATACACCTTCGCCTCGGGAACGTGTACCTCGGGGACATTAATCTTGGCAGAGGAACTGTCGTCGGAGCAGGCCGTAAAAGCGGCCATCAGGGGAAACAATGCTATAGAGAAAAACTTTTTCATAAATCACCTCTACAAAAAAATGTAATAAAACCATTACGAAAATTCAATAACTTGGGTGACTGACCCCGACAGAACCCGTCTTAACGGAGCAGAAGCAGGGGCTCAAATTTTTATATTTGGGCAAATTACTACGTCCCCTGAAAAATACGATGAAGACTTTTGAAGACGATGCGCTCCGTTCCCTTTTGCGGATAGCCGTTGATGACAATTATTCCCCTGCCCTATTTACGCGGAAGCCCAATTCCAGGGAATGGCAGGAGCTTCATTCCGTGTGCATCAAGCAACTGATGGCAGGCGTCGTCTATAGGGCGATTTGCAAGTTGCCCAAGGAGCAGCGACCGCCGCTCGATTTGATTTTCCAATGGGCTAGCGAAGCCGAAACCGTCAAGGGGCACAACAAGCTCCTGAACGAAGAGGCGGCAAGGCTCACGGAGCTTTTTGCGGCAGAAGGTCGCAAGACCGCCGTACTCAAGGGATCTGCAAATGCAAGGCTCTACCCCGACCCCAACATGCGCCAGGCAGGCGACATTGATTTGTGGGTGGACGGAGGCAAGAAAAGCGTACTCGCCCTGATGCAAAAGATGGGATACGAAATCGACGAGAAGGACTTGATCTCGGAGCACCATGTTCACCTGCATCCGGTAGAAAGCGACGTTACTGTAGAAATCCATTACAGGCCATCGTCGGGAAACTTGAACCCGTTCTCGAATGCGCACCTGATGCGTTTCCTAGAAAGCGAAATCCAGAACGTTGAAAAGGTTCCCGAAGGATTCAACGTCCCCTCAATAAAGTTTGCACTCGCGATGCAACTGTCGCATATCCAGCGGCATTTCTTGGCGGGCGGCATCGGCTTCAAGCAACTGCTCGACTACTATATGCTGCTGCTCCATTCCACCGAAAGCGACCGCAAGGAGATTGCCTCGCAGCTGTCCCGTTTCGGTCTCGCGGAATCCGCTGCGGCCCTGATGTGGATTATGGAATATATGTTCGCGCTAGATGCGTCCAAGATGCTCTGCAAGCCCGACAAGCGACGCGGCGTAAAAATGCTCGACGAAGTCTATGCCGGCGGAAACTTCGGAAAGCACAGGAACTCGCCAGAGAAGGAAGCGCGCACCCACTTTGCCCTGCGATGGCTGAAACGCAGGATCCGCTCCGTACGCATGTTCTGGTTCGCCCCGGCCGAAGTCCTGGGTCACGAATTCAGCTACTGGAGAACGTTCATTCGTTCAATTCCGTTCCGCATCAAGATGCGCCGAGTTTCCATCTGGGACATCTACCAACAACAATACGACCACAGCAAAAAAGCCTAATGCAAGACAAGACGATTTACTACAAGGTGGCGGAACATATTTTTTCTGTCGAGGCTAGCGACGCAATTCTGTCGCAGATGTCCAACTACGCCCCATTCGTGACTGACGCCGTCGACACGCCCACCTTTTCGCTTGCGGTACATTGCGACACGGATGCTCCCGCCTACACCGAGGAAACCCGCCAGGAAGAAGAAGGCCAAGCCATTATATGCGGGCGAACGGCGGAAGGACTGCCGACATTTGACTTTTGGCTGTTCGGGAAGTGCGCGGGGATTCTCGTTTGCGAGAAAGATTTTAGAAAGGCGAATTTATTTATTCAACAAGGAAGGGAGATCCCCACCCTGGCCATGCGCACTAAAGAACAGAGTTCTAAGTGCTGTCCGCCCGCATTCGCGGGGATGACAGAAAAGAACACAGGGATGACAGAAGAGGGCGCGCAGAAGGTAACGCACCTGGACACGTTCGCCGTAAACAACTCGCTGATGGTCCTGTATTCGTTGGCAACGGCAAACTTGCAGACCGCCCTTTTTCATGCGGCTGTCATCCGCAACAAGGACCGCGGCTATCTTTTCCTCGGAAAAAGCGGCACGGGCAAGAGCACCCACGCAAGGCTATGGCTCCAGTACAACGAAGGCTCTACCCTGCTCAACGACGACAATCCCGTGGTGCGCCTGTTCAAGGGTGAAGACGGCAAGATTTCTACAAAGGTCTACGGTTCCCCCTGGAGCGGCAAGACACCGTGCTACCGCAACGAAGTCGTCGATGTCGGCGGATTCGTCCTGCTTTCGCAGGCCCCGTTTAACAAGATTTCACGCCTGAAGGGCGTCGCGGCCTACGCCGCATTGGTGCCCTGCATTTCGGGCATGCGCTGGGACAAGGAAATTGCCAACGGAATCCACCAAACCGAAAACGCCCTGGCCAGCCATGTTCCCGTATGGTATCTGGAATGCCTGCCCGACGAAGCGGCCGCAAAACTCTGCCAGGAAACCATCGCATGATTTTCGATGAAGTCATCCTGTCCGAAGCGATCCGACTCGTCCAAGACGGAGTCTGTGTGACCTTTCCCGTAAACGGGCGGAGCATGCTTCCGTTTATCGTTGGCGGGCGCGACAGCGTGATTCTCGAGAAGCCACGCGAGCTGAAAGTCGGAGACATCGTGCTCGCCAAGGCCGATACGGGGCATTTCGTGATTCACAGGATCGAATCGATGGACGAAAAATCGCTGACCCTGATGGGCGACGGGAACCTCGCCGGGCGCGAGCACTGCAGCAGAATCGACGTTTTTGCGCAGGTTACCTGGGTCGTACTTCCTGGCGGCAAGCGACGCTCCCTGGGGGCACTCCGTTTCCGCTTGGCGGCCAAAATATGGTATATTCTTTTACCCTTGAGGCGCTACCTGCTTTGGATTTATAGAAAGGTGAATTAGTATGAAGATCAAGAACGGTTTTGTGCTGCGCGATGTATGCGGCGAACAGGTAATTATGGGCGAAGGAATCGGAGCTCTCGATTTCGGCCGTATGCTTTGCCTGAACGAAACGGCAGCGTTCCTCTGGAAACAGGCGGAAGCCCTCGGTGAATGGACTGTAGATTCCCTCACCGAAGCGCTGCTGAACGAGTACGAAGTTTCCCCGGAACAGGCCAAGGCCGACGTCGCCACGATTGTCGGTGAATGGCAGAAGGTCAACGTGATCGAATGAACTACGTCCGCTATCTGTGGCAGGCGATGCAAGGATTCCGTGCAGGCATCGCCATTCGGATTCTAGCAGGAACTGGGCGTGTTGCGCTCGGGCTTTTGATGGTATGGTTAAGCAAGCGGTTCATTGACGAGACCATCCGCACGGGCACCCGCGACGACATTGCACGCATGATAGCCTTCCTGGTGCTGACCATGGTAGGAACCATCGTCCTTAGGCTCGTGTACTACTACATGACCGCATCGGCCATGGTAAAAAAGTCGAACGCCCTTCGACTGAACCTGTTCAAGTCGCTTTTCGCACGCGACCTCTACAACGGCCAGGAGCTGCATTCCGGCGACGTATCGTCGAGGCTTTCCAAGGATATCGAGAACGTGGCGACTTCCACGGTCGATACACTTCCGCAGATGGCGGTAACGGCCATCCAGCTGGTGGGGGCGTTCCTACTGATGCGCTGGTTCGACGCAAGACTAGCGTGGGCGCTGTTGCTGCTGACACCCATAGTCATCGTTGTCGGCAAGCTGATTGCGCGCAAGCTCCGCAAAATGACGCTTGAAATCCGCAACAGCGAAAGCAAGATTCAGATGCAGGTACAGGAAGGCGTCGAATACAACGCCGTGCTGCGTTCGCTCAAGAGCGAGAAATGGGTTACGGAACGTTTCGATTCCAGGCAAGACCAGTTGGAAGGCGAAGTCCTGCGCCGCACGCGCTTCACCACCTATTCCCGTTTCGCCATCGGCTCCGCCTTCGGCCTCGGTTACCTGCTCGCGTTTATTTGGGGCGGCCTCGGACTCCGCGACGGCACCATCACCTTCGGCATGATGACCGCCTTCTTGCAGCTGGTCGGACAAATCCAGCACCCGATTTTGACACTGCTCGGCCTGATGCCGCAACTGGTACATTCTACGGCAAGCATCGACCGACTGAATGAACTTGAGAACAGCGCCCACGAAAGCGATTCCCAGACGCAGCCAGAACAAGTCATGCAGGGAACCCTCGGCGTAAAGCTCGAAAACGTAAGTTTCGGCTACATTGGGAGCGGCCACGAAGTCATGCAACAATTCTCGCACGACTTTGCACCGGGAAGCAAGACCGCCATTCTCGGCGAAACCGGCAAAGGCAAGACCACTCTTTTCCGGTTGCTGCTCGGTTTCATCGAACCCGACGCGGGAAGGATGCTGATTTATTCGGAAAACGAAGTCGGGGCTGTTTCGGAAAGCACCCGAGCAAACTTTGTCTACGTTCCGCAGGGGAACACCCTTATGAGCGGGACCATCCGCTACAACCTGCAGCTCGCCTGCCCTGAAGCCACCGAAGAGGACATGCTCGAGGCGCTTCATACGGCATGCGCCGATTACGTCCATGAACTTAAGGGCGGCCTCGATTTTGAACTCGGCGAACGCGGCTACGGACTCAGCGAAGGGCAGGCGGCACGCATCGCAATCGCACGCGGCCTCTTGCGACCGGGAAACATTCTCCTGTTCGACGAAATCAGTTCCTCGCTCGACGAGGCGACCGAAGCGGAACTTTACCGCCGCCTATTCGAGGCTTATCCCGACAAGACGATGATTTTCGTGACGCACCGCCCCGCCATCTGCGACATGTGCGACGAAATTGTGCGGATTTAATCAGGCGGATTTAAGCCGTTGCAAACCTACGACAGGTTCTGCAACGGGTCCCGCCGCAAGGGCCGCCGCTACTTACATTCGGCGCGTTCCTTGGAGGAATCAAGCTCGCACCAGTTCTTGCATATCGAAGTCTTGAATTCCAGTTTGACCTTCACTTTGCCATCAGCAAGTTTCTCATTATCGCCTAGCCGAAATTCACTGCAGATTTCCTCGACTTCGCGGTGAAGGATGCTTGACTTCTGGTTCATCAAGTAATAGCGGCTCACGAGAGCGCTCTTGCACTGGTCATATTCAGGCCAGCCGCGGTCGGCACACCAGTTCCACAGATAATCCTTGCAGTTGTTCTTCTCGGGATCTTCAAGGCATTCCTTTTCAAGTTCCGAACAGTCCGCGATATGGTTACTTTCAAAGCCGCTAGCGGCGCAATAACGCTTCAGGCCGTCGGCATACGCATTGGACTTTTCCTTTTCATCCATCGAATCGGGCAAGAAGATTGACCAGCTGGCCGTATCGAGCATCATGGCGGCCTTCACGTTGGAAGCGTAGCACTTTTTCAGGTCCTTGTTGTAGACCGTATCCCGGTATTGTTCATAGGCATGCGCATTCGCCGAAATCAAGTCTTCGTAACCGTGCAAGTTAGACCACCCTGCACACGCGACATCCTGGAAGAGCCTGCATCCACGGGAATCCCAGGATTTTTCCAAATTGTCGCAGTTGTAATCGGCCACATGGCTGAAGTTCACGCCCTCCCCCTTCACATTCAAATAAACATGCGAGACGGCTATTCCCGTAAAAACCCCCATGCCGTTTTCGATATTCGACTCGGGAACGACACGCGAATCGGATACGGATTCCTTCACCTTTTCCACGTAATCCACATAGGCGCGGTCCGTCGCATACAGGTCAACAGAGACTTCGCCAATAGGCAGCATCATGTTCATCAGGTAGAGCGTATCCAAGTTGTTGAACCCTGCAATCCAGCGGTTGAGCGTATAGCCGTAGCTCTGCCGCGTTTCCAGCGGGTCATGCATCGAAATTCCGCGGTACCCCGACGAATCTGTATCGGTCATTCCCTTGAACATCTGGTTGAACGTCGTCTTCACCGATTCCCCGTTTTCCATCCCGTAATTCAAGACCGAGAGGACTCCGCCCACCGTGTTGTCAAACTCTAGGGCGCACTTGTAGAATTCCATATCCATCGGGAATTCCAGGAAGTTGACCGTAAAACTCGCAGACCTTCCATAGCCATGACCGATAACGTAATTTTCGTTCGCCTTCCACACATAGCTCCCGTCGCGCAAAGGCACGTTCATTCCCTTGATTTTCACGCCATTCGGAATTGTCGCGACTGCCTTGTACCTGGATTTTGCGCGATGTCCCGAGCTGTCCCACTCAAAGTAGGCGTTCATCGTATAGGATTCACCCGCGATACCTTCGTAGCCACTATGGGTAAAGCAGTTCTCGCCATGAAGCACGATGGTCGTGTCGATCTCACCGAGGAAAGGACGGCTGAAGCGACCCTGCAGCGTGACATAGGCACTGTCGTAGAAGGCAAAATCCTCCGCAGCAGTTTCGTCCAGTTCGTAGACTTTCGAGAAGCAGATTTCCGCATCACGGTTCTCGACCACATAGCCGTAGGTGTAGATGCCCGTGTAGATTTCGCGTTTTTCCGGGGTGTATTCCCACGGGCCGTGAAAATCGCTGCAGGCTACCAGGAGAAGCACCGCAAGGAAACAAAGACCCTTCCGCAACCCATCAATTTTATTTATCAATCTCCAATAATTCATAAATCAGCCTTATTCATCAACTATGGATCCCGTCAGTCGTTTCACTCCTTCCTGGATGACTAAACATTCCTACTAAAAAGCCTTCTATTTAAAAATACATCTCGAAACTTAACATAATCGGCAAAAACGGGAACTGCGTAATCTCGGTCTTCTCGGGCGGGTTCTTACTCGTATCGTAGAACGTGTAGAACATGTTCTTGTGGTCCGTCAAGTTGATGATGGTCCAGCTGAAGTTCCAACTGTCTTCGCGGCCGACATCGATTGCCTTCACGTCGATGCGGAAATAATCCGACTGGCGGCCCGCATTGCGGCTTCCCGGCAGCACCACCACCTCGTCGCTATACTGCTGGTGTCCTAGCTCCTGCGACATATAGTAACCCTTGTATTCGCTGATAGGCATTCCCGCCGAATATTTCATGATGACTGACGAACGGAAGTAGCGGCCTTTTTTCTTGTGCTTGCGGAGGGCATCCTCGCCGCCGCTCCAGTTGATCCCCATGTCCATCTTGAGCGCGTAAGGCTGATGCCAACTCGGATAGTACGGTTTGGTACCGTCGTTGGTACGCATCACGCTGATACTCTGGCTCCAGTTGATCCCGCCAAACCACCAGCCCTTATCCTTGCGTAGCGAAAGTTCGTAGCCGAGCGAATAGCCGTCTGCCGTGCCGAAATGATCGGCCATCACGAAATCGGACGAAGTCGTTTCTTCGTTGCTGTCAAGCTGCATCACGAACGTGTTCAAATTGTTCTGCGTCTTGTAATAGACACCCACGGTCGCATCGTAATCGTCAAGGATGCCGCGCTGGCTGTATTCCGCCGCGAACAGCCACGACGAAGCAGGATCGACATGCGTCCCCTTGGTAGTTGTCGTTGCCGGATAGTAGAATTCGTTCAAAGTTTCCTGGTCGGTGTAGACAATCGAATTCAGGTACTGCAAGTAATAGCCACCGTAAAATTCAAGCGTCTTGGAATCGTCGAGGTTCACCGTCAAGGAGGCTCGGGGTTCCACGCCGAAATGTTCCGCCGCCGTCTGGTAGTTAAAGCGGAGGCCATATTGCAGCAGGTAATCAGGAGCGAGTTTCCAGGCATCCTGCACGTAGGCCACATGGTGGAATGGCTTCTGGATATCGGCGATACTGATGGACGCCATCGCTTCCTGGTAACGTTCGTAATCGTATTCCAGCTCGTAACCCAATGTCAACGTATGGTTCGGAATGCCGCGGTAATTCAACCACTGCTTGCCGGCGAAGGTATACAGATACATTTCAATCGACATGAGTTCGCCGATTTTCATGGTCTGGTAGAATTCGCTGAAGGCAAGCGTCGCGTTGTAATCCCAGTCCCCGTTAAAGCGGTGGTAAATGCCGAACGGAATGGCAATGTTCCCCCAATCCATATAGAGCGGGTCGAAACTCAAACGGTCCTTGCCGATGTAATAGCTGAACTTGAAGCGCGTATCCTTGGAGAAATCATACATCATGGTCCCTTGCAAGTCCGTGAATTCATAATCCAGGCTCAGGTCCAGAAGACCGATGTAGTTACAAAAGTCAAGCACATAGCCAATGTAAGTGGTGCGGCCCGCAAAAATCCAGCGCACGGGTCCCTGATGGCCTTCGGTATGGACCTGTGCAGCGAAAGTGCTGATCTTGATACTCGACTTGCTGAACCATTCGTCGACCGTATCCTGGCCTCCTGCGCGACCATCCATCTTGAGGACGGAACTCAGGCGGTTGCCGTACTGTGCGGGGAAACCGCTCTTATAAAACTGCACATCGTCTATGCCTTCGACCAGGAAGGTGCTGAACAGTCCGAAAAAATGCACCGGCGAATAGACCACCGCATTGTCGAACAGGAAAAGGTTCTGGTCGGCGGCACCGCCGCGCACATAAATCTTGGAGCTGAAATCGGAACTTGCGACCACGCCCGGAAGCGCCTGGATACTCTTGATGACATCCGCTTCGGCAAGCCCCGGCATACGCTTGATGGACTTCGCGGAAACCACGGATTCGCCGGGTTTGCGCTTCGGACGGCGACGCAGCTGTACCACCACTTTCTTGAGTTCGGTCACACGGGAATTGTCGCCCGCCGCAAGGAGTGCGTCGACATTGACATCCTCTTTGGTACTTTCAGATGAATCCGAAGCAGACTGCTCTGGATCCCGTCGCTGCGCTCCAGGATGACCATCTTGAGCAATGACACTAGCGGAGTCGCGCGAAACGTCATTAGAACCGTCATTCTGGAGCCCCGCAGGGGCGACGGAATCCATAGACGCATCGTCTACAAAAGCTTCGCCAAGCGCCTGCGAGAACTGGCGTTCCGTACCAATGTACTTGAGTTCATAGCACTTTTCCTTCTCGGCACCGGCCGTGTCGGAATTCGTGACGCAGACATTCCAGAGGGTATCTTCGGGAAGGACAATGCCGAAAGGCGTGCCGACCGTCGTCTGCAAGGCTTCACCCGATTCCAAGATTTCGACATTCAGCTTTTCGCCCTCGGCAAAGGAGGAATCCAGCACGACACCGTTAAAGAGAATTCCCTTCGGCGCAAGAGAATCGGACGCAAGCGAGTCCGGCGCCGTTTCCTGGGCAAAAGAGGCCACCGCGAGGGCGGCAATCAAAGCGATGAATAAATAGACCTTCAACAGAAATCTCACATTCTAATTAAAAATAGCAAATAAGGTAACCTTATTTGCTATTGTAACACCTAAAGGAGTAGAAAGCGTCACTTTATTTTTTTAGTAAAAAAGGAGATGCCCGCCTTCGCGGGCATGACAGCTCCGCGAACGTGACAAGTTTGCTATTAGAACTTACCCACAGTGACGGCGGCGTAGAATCCAGGCCACCAACGGCCCGCATGCTTTTCGCTGCCGAAGTCGTCGTGGTATTCAGCCCGCGGTTTCAACCACACTTTATCAGCATAGCCAATAGTTGCCCAGTTGAGCGTTCCGCCCACCGAAAGTCCGAGGAAGGGGAATACTCGTGTCGTGTAGCCCAAGCGCAGGCGATGATGAAAGTTGGGACCATCGTCATCTTCGAATTCGACTTTTACCTCTTCGCCGTCTTCATCACACTCTACATCGAGGGTTTGCGCCGTCAGGAACATATACTCAAGCTCAAAATGGCTTCCATATTTACCAAACTGAGTCCCTAGGCCCACACCCGTTTCATAGATATCGCTGAATTTCTTGAAATGCGATCCCTTTTCAATCAGGCGGGCGCCTTCGAAAGCGGTGAATAGATAAGGCGTACCCATGCGGAAAGACAGGCCGAACGCACCCATTTCGTTCATCGAGGCGGTAGCGCTCCATACGCCGTTACCCACAATATTGATTAGGCCTACCGGAGTCTTTTCGCAGTCACCGCAGATATTCACGAGACCAACCTGGCGGCCCGAGGCCTTGCCCGTAATGTTCAGGATACCCACTTGAGCCTCGTCGAGTTTACCCGCTATGTTCAAGGTCGAAACCTGCACGTCGGACTCACCCGCGATATTCACGGCGGCGGTCGCCTGTACGTCGGATTTACCGGCAATGTTCATCGCGGCAGTCGCCTGCACGTTGGATTCGCCGGCTACGTTCATGGCCGCAGAAACCTGAGCCTTGGTCTTGCGGGCACAATTAATGCCTGCAGCAAGCTGCATTCCAGACAAAGTATCACCCGCATAGTTGAGGGAGGGCGAAATCTGGAGGCCCGAAGATTTGTCCTTCGTCACGTTCGCTGTTGCCGCCACCTGTACACCGTCAAAGGATTTTGCGTAGTTGACAACCGCCGAAGCTTGGGCACCCTCAAAATGTTCCTTAGACCCGTTGTACACAGCCGACAGCTGGACACCATGCATTTCTTTACGAGCAATGTTTGCAAAAAGGCTCACCTGGGTTCCCAGCATATAGCTGTCAGTACGCGTCACGAACAGGCCCAGCTGCACACCCTTGCGGGGTTCACGATCCTTGTCGACCAAGTTGAACGTCACGCGGTATTTTCCGTTGTGGTCCAGCGAGTCAATCGAATATTCCACGGAATCGGGGCGGTTATCGTTCTTGATTTCGCCACGGAGCGTCGTTTGCTCGGCAGAGACCGCTGCGAACTGCTTCTGCGAAAGACGCGCACGGTAATTGTCCTGAAGCGTCACCGAGGCTTCCTTGTATTCGGCGGGGCGTTCCAGGCGTACACTGTACTTTCCCGCAGGGAAACCGAGACTCATCGCACGTCCCTGCTTCTTGTACACTTCGGCGACCAATTCACCCTTGTCGTCGCGGATAAAGAGGCGACCGTCGATATCGTCGTCGAATTCCAGGCCGGCGCTCGTGCTGCGCAAATCCGTCATCACCACATCACCCGTTCCCGCGAGGTTCATGTCACGGCTCGGATGCTGCGCGCCGCCCATCGTCGCTTCGGTTTTCTGCAGGGTTTCGTTGAAAGCGAACTGATAGGCTTCGGACAAGGTCACCTTGCCGTCGCCACTGATGTCACCGGCGCCGCGGAGGCCGCTTACGAGAGAATGCGTAAAGAAGGAGCCCTTCAGCTTGTCACTCTCCTGGCTAGATTCATCTTGCGTGCTGCTCGTGATAAAGGCGTAGCCTTTCATGTCGCTGCTCTTGTCGACCATAAACGCAGGGACAGCGACACCGCCCTTCACTCGCGTGATGGCGCCCGAGCCGCACGCATCAATCACCGCAATTTTCACGTCGGCATTCAACGCATCGATACGCTTGCGGAATTCCTTCCAGGAGTAGACTTCTTCGCCGAGGCGGAGTCCCTTTTCGTCAGCGTGTCCGCTGTAGTACACCAACACTTCTTCGCGGAAATCTTCCGCCGCACCGTTCGCCTTCGAGGCCTTCGCCGTCTTTGCAGCGACAAGCTTCTTGTCGAGCGCATCAAGTTGCTTCTGGAGGCTCTCTACACTCGGTTCCGTGACGCGGTACACATTCTGTTTCGGCACGCCGCCCATCTGCGAAAGCACTTCCGCAAAGGCGCGCGCATCCGTTTCGGCATAACGCAGACGCGGGCGTTCCTTGCCGCCATTGTTTGCGCTCACTGCAAACACGTAGCGTTCAATCGCAATCGAGCCCGAAGACTCGCCCGATGCGTGCACAAAACTCGCCGAAGCAAGGACCGCCATCAGAAAGAAGGTGCAAAACGCGATGCTGCTCACACCAAAATCGCAACTCAAAATTTTTCCTATAAACTTTTTCATCGTTCTCCCCCTTACTTTTCCACCTTGCGCAATGTAAACGAAACCGATTCAACACCACTACTTTTCAGGGTCTTGTCGATATCATTTCCGTCGAACTCAAACATTTCCCCAGACGTGAGCAAGAAAAACTTTTCAAACTTGGGCGCATTATCCAACTTGTAGGCGAACGGGAGCGTGGTCATCTTGCCCGGTTCCAATTCAACCGCACGGTTGCCTTCGCCCATGTGCATCGTGACGGTACCGTTACCGTCCATGCTGAAAAGCATACCGAAACACTTTTGCGGAACGCGGTAACGCAGCTGGATTTCGTCACCTTCGCGAGCCTCGCCCAGGTTCACCATCTGCACGGCGCTATCGCCCATTTTCTTCCAAACTTCGAGACCCGCGGTCATTCCCTTGATGCGCGTGCCGTTATCGACATCCGCCATCGCGACATCCATTCCTGAAGTCGCCGAAGATTCATTCGCGATTTCCGTCTGACGGTTCAGCACCACCAACGAGAACACGCCGAAAGCAACCACAAGTACGGCAGCGACACGGAACCACAAGGAACGCTCCACCGACCTTTTCGCTATTTCGTCATTGCGAGATGCACCCGCAGCGAAGCAATCCCTAGCCGAATTTTCAATTTTATCTTCCAATCCGCTGAACGGATTTTCCGCAAGGAAGCGTTCGCCCTCCTCACGCATCATCTTTACACGGGCCGCAAAGAGCTCGTCTTCAGCCTCGCGCTTGCGCAGGGCAGCCATTTCGACTTCGGGGAGTTCCCCCAGAAGGTACCGTTCCAACTTGAAATCGGAAATTTGCTTGACATCCGTCATCTTTCGACCTCCAGATTCTTGACTTTCGCCTGCAGGGTACGCAAACGCTTGCGCACGCCGCTCACCGAAAGACCTACAGTTTCCGCAGTCTCTTCCAGGGTCATGCCGTCCACATAATGGAGCACGGCGATCGTCCTGGTCGATTCCTGTTCCTTGGAAAAAATCCTCGAGAGAATTCCACCGGCTTCGCGCCCATCGTCTTCTTCGGCGCAGGCGATGTTGAGCAAGAGCTCGCTCGAATCAACATCAAGTCCGCGACGGCGCTTGTCGCGGATGCGGTTCAGGCAGAGCCTGGTCGCCGTATTCCACAGCAAGCTGGACGGTTGCGAAAGATCGAGGGAATCCATACGCTCGTACACGCGCAGAAAAACGTTCTGCACCATGTCCTTCGCTTCGGCTTCGTCCTTGAGCAGGAACATGCAGCGACGATAAACCATCGGGGCATAAGCCTCGTACAGCTTCGAAAACGCTAATCGCTCAGAGAGATTTTTCCCGTTCATACCAGTGAAACACCCGAGGAGGTCGAAAGTGTCACCTAAAATTAGAAAAAAAGGACCCCGCTTTCGCGGGGATTTCGGCACTGGATCCCCTCCCTCCTCTTTCAGAGTCGGTCGAGGATGACATGAGTTGAAACTACTTCTTGGTTGCAGGCTTAGTTTCGGCCGGTTTCTTCTCAGCGGGCTTTGCCTCGGCCTTTGCAGGTTCAGCAGCCTTCGCAGGTTCTGCGGCGGGAGCCGTTGCTTTCGCGGGTTCCGCAGCAGGAGCAATCGCCGCGCTATCAATCGCAGGGACCTCGGCATACACCTTCAAGAGTTCCACCTCGAACACCAGCATCGCATTCGCAGGAATCATCGGCGGGACACCCGCCTCGCCATAAGCCAAGCCACTCGGAATCCAGGCCTTCACCTTCATTCCTTCCTTCATGACCTGGAGCAAGTCCTGCCAGCCTTCAATCACGGCGTTCACCGGGAATTCCAGCGGTTCGCCGCGCTTCACGCTATTGTCAAATTCGGTACCGTCCAGGAGCGATCCAACGTAGTGCACCTGCACACGGTCACCCTGCTTCGGGGAAATTCCCTCGCCGTCCTTAAGAACCTTGTACTGCACGCCCTTCGGAGTCACCTTGACCGTCGAATCCTTCGCATTTTCGGCGAGAATCTTCGTCTGTTCCTCAAGAGCCTTCTGGGCCGCCACCTTTTCGTCGGCTTCCTTCTGCTTCTGCATCTGCAACAGCAAATCCTGCAGCGCCGATTCTGCGACCGTATCGGCCATCAACACCGGACGCGCCGAATCCACCTGGTCCTGAATGGCGCCCATAAGCACATCCAAGTTCAGCGGCACATTCACATTCGCAATCGCCTTGCCCAGGTCCATACCCAGCGCATAGCTGTAACGGTTCGTAGGATTATCCAGGTCGGGCTTCACGGGCACGGCCACCGCAGTCGTATCGGCTGCGGGTGCAGGTTCCACGGCAGGTTTCTGGGCACCGCCGCACGCGACGAGAACACTGCAAAGAGGCAAAACAGCACAGGAAAGACGGCTAAAATTCATTCTATTTCCTTGGCGAATAGTGATTTAGAACACAATCAATAATAGAAAATGCAGACAGGAACAGAGAGCGAACACTTTTTGCACGCCCTTTTTGGCCTTAAAATACAAATTAAGAGACTCCGAAGACCACTTTTTTTCTTAAAAATTTGCGTTTTTATTCAAATTTCAAAGGTTTTATCCATAATGACATTCGGCGAGGTCCCCAAAAGCTGGTAAACAGGGGTTTACAAACGGGGTTGCACATGGGGCGATTTGTTTCTAAATTTACACACAAGAGTGAGAAAGATAAGGAAAAAATATGAACTATCGTTTCGAAAAATATGTAAATTCGGCCTCCGCCAGCAAGCAGGCATTCGATAGCTCCATCGAAGGAGTCCGCAGCAGCCTCCGCCGCTCGCTGAACGCCGACATCTCGGTCGCTCCCAGCACCGCCAAGACCGGCTGGCTCAAGGGTTCGCTTTCCTACCCGTGGGTTCTCGTCTGCTCCCTCGTCCCGAGCCTGAAGGACCTGTTCTAAACAAGCAGGCCTCACAAAGCTTTTCAGGGAAACCGAACGGTTTCCCACCCTTTTAGAAATCGCCCCGCCAACGGGGCTTTTTTTGTCGCATGAGCGAACGGTCGTTAACGAGAGAGAGAAGACTTTTAAATTACCCGTAAAGCAGGCCAAGCACGACTGCGAGTATCGAGAACACGATAATCTGCTTGATGACGGCGGTTTCGCTACTTTTCATAGACAACCACCTTCTGCTTGATACCTACAGAGCCCGCTGCGCGCACCAGGTACACTCCCTGACGGATACCCTTGATACCGTCCTTGACCATGCGCACCGCGGCATCCATGCCGGCAGCCCTGAAGCTTGCCACATGCTTACCCTGCAAGTCGAAAAGGTTGAAGCTGCTTTCTGCCTCGGTCATGTCAAAGCGGACATTGGTAAGACCCTCAGGAACTTCCCCCAACAGCGCAAATTCAACATAGTCAATGTCGATCCAGTCGTTAGTGATTTCCAGCTTGAGTTCGTGTTCGCCAGCCTTCAATTTCGCCTTACCGCCCTCCACAACAGAGAACGAGTCAAAGCCTTCGCCCTTGTTCACGATTTCAGTACCGATCTGTTCGTCATCCATGTAGAGGACAAATCCACCTGTACCGTTGTCGCCTGCGACATTTGCCGTAATTGCATATTCACCATCGGCAGCCACATTCACGGTGTACTTGAGCCATTCGCCCTTCTGGCAGTAGCCCACGACAATGCCCATGTTCGGCTGGTAAATATCCACGTCATCCTTGCGGAGCTTGCCACCTTCGTTACCCTTGTTCAAATCGTAGTAGGCCTTGCCTGCGCCGCCCTTGTTGTAGTTTTCGGCCTGCACCTTTCCCGGAAGCTCAATCGCTTCGGTATAGGGGCCATATTCCTCAGGCGGTTCATCTTCCACCGTAGACTGGCTCGGATCCACCAGGTTCACAGCAGGTGCATCGGGGTCGATCGTCTTGTCGATAAGCTTGAGCATTTCGGAGCAGTAGCGACGGCCAAGTTCAATCACGCCTTCACGACCAAAGTGGTAGGGATCCTTGCCGTTACCCTTCAAGCCCTTGGAAGATGCGAGACCGAACTTCTTGAAGTTATTCTTGAGCTGCGCAATACCTGCGTTCTTGCTGGAGCAGCAGTTATTGCCTTCCTGAAGGAGTTCGCCCGCCACGAACGGGACCTCGTTTTCGTCCAAATCGAGAGCGTCAATCACGTCCTTGTAGGTCTTGTAAACAGTCTTGCGCCAGTTATCATCGGTGCCGTCACTTTCGCCCTGATGGAAAATGAAGCCCTTGATTACGCCGACTTCCTTGGCCTTCTTGGCAAGTTCCAGAATGCGTCCCGGAGGATTGCCGTCGTAGTCATTGATCCAGCCCCAGCCCTTGATGTCCTTGCCATCGCCGTTGAAGTAGGCCTGGTACTGGTCCTTGTCAAAAGCGCGGATACTTACCGCACCGATTGCGACCGGAATGATACCCACGGTCACGCCCGGCAGGGAATCCACCATCGCACGGCCGAAGTAGTCCGCCGGGGAGAGGTTTTCGAACGCGTGGAACATCGGCGGAATGGCAGCGGCCCATTCACCCGCCTTGATCGACTGCGTCGTCTTGCCGCTACGGGCACTTGCATTTGCCGTATGGGAGGCAAGCATGATGAAGTTCTTCGGGGCTTCGGCCTGGTCCACAGCCGGATCGATATCGCCGTTACCCGCCATATTCGACTGGCCGTAGGCAATGTAAATGTGGAAATTGGGGTTAGGCGCCGCATTCGCAAGCGTCGCGAGCATCAAAAGTCCACCGACCAGCCATAGGGCCGGAGTCAACAATTCAGAAACCTTTTTGAAATCCATAACACACTCCTTATGCTTTCTCCCTAAAATTATCCTAAAAAAACGTCAAAATCTCGCGAAATTCGCCAATAATTATGGATAAATAGTCAATAAGAGATAAACAAAAAGTAACGAAAAACCCGCTTTTCAGCGGGTTTCTTGGCTCTTAAGTCATTCTCGACCGAAGGGAGGGCGGACAGCACTTGGTTACTTGTAACCTTAGTGCGCATGGTCCTCGAATGGGGAGAATCCAGAGCTGGATCCCGTCAGTCGCTTCGCTCCTTCCAGGATGACACTACTTTGTCACCTGGAGGCGCATGACGCGGCCATTGGCAGACTTCGCCAGGTAGGCGCCGCCGCACTTCACGAGGCTAGCCGTATGGGCACGGAGATCCTGCAGACCAGCCGCGCGGACCATGCCGAGGAAGCTGCCGTTCATGTCGAAAATACGGTAATTTTCGGCCTCGGTCGGCATCTTCAGGCGAGTAGCCGTAAACATGGGATCACCACCGATCGGTTCGGGGTCGGTCGCGTCCTTGCCCTTCACGAAGGTGAAGTAGTCCACATCCATCCAGGAACCCACCACCGTAAAGCGGAGAATATGCTCGCCCGCCGGGAGCGTCACGTTCTTCTGCACCTTGTTATAGTCGTCGTAGTTTTCTTCGCCGTCGTTCTTCGGGACAGAAATGTCGCCCGTAAGTTCCTTGCCGTCAAGCGTCATGTTGAATCCCGACGTCGCATTCGCTGAAGCCACGGCCGCAAAGAAGGTGTAGTCGCCCGCTTCCTTCACGTTCACAGTGTATTCCAACCATTCGCCTTCCTGGTTGTAGCCAACGATGTATCCAGTCGCCTTCTTGTAGATGTCTACACCGGTACCTTCGCGGTAATTGGTTTCGCCGTGATCATCAGCATCATTTTCATTATAGGTCTTGTTTTCCTTGCCGGTTCCCGGAACATCGAAATTTTCAGCTTCGATCTTGCCCGGGAGTTCCACAGCCTTGCCGCCGAACGGTTCACGCGGAGTCTTGACCACGTCGCCGATTTCACCCACGAGCGTCACGATGCAGTCCTTGTTCGTTGCACCCGATTCCATAGTGATGGTCACGGAGCCATTCTTCACATCCACAAAGCCTTCGTCCTTTGCGTTCTTCGCTTCGCTGGTGGTGTACATGTGGAAACTTTCGAGTTTCGATACACCCGGCACATTCACCGTCACGGTTTTCGAATTGCCATAGTCGCGGTTCACGAGCACCACGATTACGGAGTCGCCATTCGCACTCTTGTAGGCAGAAGCGAACACTTCTTTTTCGGGATTAGCCGTAGCGCCTACGCGGACAGCCCCCGGGCGCACAAAGCGAGCAAACTGCGAAAGCACATAGCCGCGCTTAGAAATCTTGCCGATTTCGTTAGACGGAATCTGGAGCTTGTTGCCAAAATCCTTTTCCATGATTAGGCCGTAGCAACGGCGGATATACCACCAGGTGTACTGATTGAAGTTGCCCACGACCATAGCGCGGTGGATTTCGTAAGCCACATCCATGGCATTCACGGTATCGCGCTTGTTGGCGTTCGCCTGGTCACCCGTATTCGTAATCGTGCGCCAGTAGTTACCGCTACCCTGGCTTTCGGTGTAGTGTTCCGTCATCCAGCGTTCTACGCCCTTCTGGTCAGCCAAAGAATACTGGAAGAAGTTATCCCCAGTCCTTCTGTCGCTGGCGTAGAAGTGCGCACCGAGAATGTCCCAGTTCTTAAGGGCGCTCGCATCGTTCAGCACCTTGTCATACAGACTTTTCTGGTAGGCAAAAGACTCGGTCGAAATCACCTTGACCCCGTTCTTGCGCATTTTGTCTGCGTAACCCTTGGTGAAATTGTAAATTTCGTCGGCGCTCCAGCAAGCCCATTCATGGCACCAGTCCGGTTCGTTACTGATGGAAATTGCATACAGAGGAACGCCCTGATTCTTCATGTAATCGTTAAAGCTGTTCAGGTGATCCACGTACTTCTGGTAGTTCGAAGAAGCCATGTGCTGGTTTGCCCCCGCATACGGAGAAGTCCACGGAGTTGCATACAAAATAAAGTCATCGCCGGCGTACTTTTTGGCATACTTTGCGGCCTGTACTTCTTTATTAAAATCGTTTGAGCTCGCATACACCGGAATACGGAGCGTATTGAGGCCGATTGTACCTTCACCCGTACCGAAAGCAATCTTCGCATCGGCTTCGGAGAGTCCACCACCGCCCTGCCACTGGTTATGCACCATGCCGCCAAAGCCACGGATTACCTGGTGTTCTTCACCAAGATCCACATTGACCGTCGAAGCGGCAGCCATACTCCAGAGTCCCGCCACACCAAAGACGAAACCCACACTCTTTGCAATCTTTTGGATTGTCATTTTTTACTCCTTTTTTCCGCGCACTTCACTTTTGAACCATCCCTTATTCAAAAAAATCAAGCATCCAGCGCGGTTTCAAGGAAAGGCACCCCCGTTCGGGGGTGTCCTCCTGGTTGGATGTGTTTATGGGAAACTTAACGGGCTGCTCGCACCTTTGCAATCATGCCATTGGCACGGTTACGGATCAGGCAAATTCCGCTAGCCTTCTCTGCACCCTTGATAGAGCCATCACGCCAAAGCTTGGACGCTTCTGCCATGTTGCGGGCGGTAAAGCTTGCAATCTTTGTGCCCTTCAAGTCGAACACGTCGAAGCTAGCCGAAGCAGCGACATTGAACTTTGCTCCCTGACCGATAGCGTCCGTACCGATCGGATCGGTATCGTCGGCATCCTTGCCCGCGACAAAGTTGATATAGTCGATATCCATCCAGTCACCGGTCACGGTAAAGCGGAGGATATGTTCGCCAGCAGTCAGCTTCACGTTGGCAGAGACCTTGTTGTAGTCGTCATAGTTCTCTTCGCCGGAACTCGCCTGCGGAACCGCAATTTCTTCGGTAATGTCGTCGCCGTCGATAGAGAGCTTGAAGCTAGAGGTCGCATTGGCGGAAGCCACCGCCGCAAACATCGTGTAGTCGCCGGATTCCTTCACATTCACGGTGTATTCCAGCCATTCGCCGGCCTGGTTGTAACCCACGACATAACCCGTAGCCTTCTTGTAGATATCAACGCCGGTGCCTTCGCGGTAGCTCTTGCCGCCATTGCTTTCGGCGCCATGGTCATCGGAATCATTGTCACTGTAGGAATCGACTCCTGCGCCACGGCCAGTCCCCGGTTCATCAAAGTTTTCCATCTCAATCTTGCCGGGGATAGCCCAGGCCGTGCCACCGAACGGTTTCTGCGGTTCAGGAGGAGTCGTACCGCTGCCTTCGAAACCCCAAGCCTTCACGTACATGGTAGAATCCTGGCTGCCCTTGAACACGAGGAACAGCTGGTTCACAATGCCCTTGAGGCCAGAAACTTCGCACTTGTTTTCGGCGTAAGTGTTCTTGCTGCCGGTATTCTTGAGCGAGCAAGTTCCCGCGAGAGTTCCTGTTGCAGAACCCGTGCGGATTTCAATCTTATTGCCGTCAGCAGCACTCGAAGCTTCGACCGTAAAGCCGGTCGCCGCAGTACCGAAGTCCACGCCACTCACGCGGATCCAGGATTCCTTGCTGGAAAGCGGAATCAGCACGTGTTCGGCCCTCTTGCCCACGACAAAGTTGGAGCGGCTGCGGATCCCCTTCTGCTTGGAACTCGTGAGAGCCGGGTACCAATCATACGGGTCGAAGTTCTCGATCTGCTTCGGGCCTTCGTCCGTCACCTTCACCGTCTGAATGGTGCCGTCAGCATTGTAGAACATTTCGTCTACGGAAACGCTGCGGTGGAAACCCTCGTTCGGCTTCGGCTGACCGTCATCGGCCGGAATAATTTCAAGTCCGTTATGGCCCTTCGCGATACGGCGGTCATGATAGACAACATAAGAATGGCCCTTAAACTCGGCAATACCGTGGTGGTTGTTATTGCCGTTGATGCTTCTGCCGTTCATGCTCGGGTCGCCAAGAATCGTACCCTTCCAGGTGTACGGGCCCATCACGTTGTTGGACATACCATAGTCGATAGTAGGCGCACCCTGCTGCCAACCGGTACTGTAAGAGAAGTAGTAAGTGCCCTTGTGCTTGTGGATGTAGGACGCTTCGAGCATCTTGCGGGTCGGCAGGTTGTTCACCTTCACGTGAGAGCCGTTACCCACCGGTGCATCCTTAGCGTCGTTCAGCTTGACAATGTCAAAGTTGTCGGTATTCGGACGGCTGGTGCTTTCGCCACCGCCCCACGTCACGTAGGTCGTACCGTCGTCATCGATAAAGATACCCGGGTCAAAGCACCACGAGACGCCATCGCAACCGATAATGCCGCGGCCACCCACCAGCTTGTCCTTGCCCTGGCCCACGGCGTTTGTCCACGGGCCGTCAATTGCAGGGGCCTTGATGTAACCAATGCCACCGCCACCGCCATCGGGGAACACGATGTAGAACGTACCGTCATGCACCGCGATGCCGGATGCCCAGATATCGTTAATGCCGTTCACCTTGCGTGCATCGTAGATAATGCCGTAGTCGGTCCAGTTCTGCATATCCTTGCTGCGGAATGCATAGAGGGCGTAAATCTTGTAGCCATCGGAATTTGCGGGCGCCGGGTCGTCGGAGTCCGTAATGATGTAGAAGTATTCGTCGTCGGCGGCAGCACCCGGGTCTGCCAGGTAGTGATAGGTAGAAATCGGGTTGTCTGCGAGACCAAAAGCAGCGAGACCCGCAACCATACAAGCAGCCTTTTTAAGGCCAAAATCTTTCCAAACATTCCTAAAATCCATAAGGACTCCTTGAAGGCAAAACACACCAAACCTTCTCATCCTAAAATTACCCTTAAAAAAGGGATTTTTTCACCCTGCAAAGAAGGTTTCCATTGACATATTGTCCATAGGATACAGAAAAAGCCCCGTTCTGCACGGGGCTCGCCTTCAAAATTCAGGATTTAACTAATCGATGTCCTTGACGCCGTAGATGGTAATGTCATCGACCCAGATTTCGAACGGGCCTCCGATGCCACCGCCAAAGATGTTCAGGTTGGTCACATGGTCCTTCACCTTATCCCAACCGATGTTGCCGCCATTCCTAGTGGAATCAGCCGGAATCAGGGAATCGGGTTTCACGACATAGCGGTGCCATTCGGAATCAACCGACATGTTCACCCACGCCTTGCCGTTTTCGTAGCCGAACTTTTCCAGATCGACGCTGTCCATGAGCACGTCGAACGAGAAACTCACCCACTGACCGGAATCCTGGACACCCCGGGCATAGAACACCACGGAGTCGAGTTCAGAAAGATCCGTAATACCGCGGAGCGACTTGCCCATCAACACCCAGTTGTAGTTGGAGTCGTTGGTGTAGACCATGTGCGCCACAAGGCCCTCACGGTCAAGTCCGGCAGAATCCGCATCCAGCTTGGCACTGGCATACTTGGAAACAGTCGTGTACCAGCCATAGGTGCTATCTTCGAAGTCCTCGAACAACACCACCGGATAGACATCGGCCGTATCTTCTTCCACCGTATCCTGCGGAACGGTATCCTTCGAGACCGTATCGGCCTGGACGCCAATCTTCACGTTCTCGGAGGTCTTTTCAGACGACACGTGAACCGTGCGGGAGCCCACCGGCAAGAAGCTGTTATATGCCGAAACGTTTCCATCGGGACCAGCAATCTCGTAAGTGCTGTAAACAAAGCCCACCACGCTGAAATTACCTGCAGGCAGGTTTTCGAACACGAAGTTGCCCAGCGAGTCGGTTTGAACAAAGTAATCAAGCCCCTGGATACCCACGGTTACAGAGCGGACATCTTCGGGCAGATACACCTGACCGGACATCGAGCCCGTCGCCGCCACCTTGAGGGAAACAGAATCCAGAGAACTGTCGGTCACCTCGACACGCTTGAAATCCTTGAGGGTATTTTCGCGCGCCTCAATCGTATAGCTACCCGGTTTCAGTCTCGGGAGGTTCAACCGGCCCTGGTCGTCGGTTTCGGCGTTCAGGATACCTGCCGCGGAATCAGTTTCGACCACCGGAGATTCAAGATTATCGGATTCATCACTCAAAGTAAGGCTATTCGCGCCCGCCAAGAAATCGGAAGGACGCACAAAAACCCTAGTACGGGCAGCAGGCGTCCCATCGCCCTTCTGCACCGTAAGCACGACCGCGACCGAGTTCTCCGTTTCAAGCGAAGAACCAGCCGTATCCTTGCCGGCCGTACACGCCGCAATGAGCGCACCCACCGCAGCAGTCAAACCTATATGCCACACCCACTTCTTCATTTGGACTCCCTTTTGTCGCCCTCCACAGAATCAACGGTACGGACACCGCCCTTTCGCGCTATCGGATAGAACGCCATCGAAAGCTGCATCACCCGGTCGGAATTCTTGGCACCATCCACCCTCTTCTGGACCAGACGCCTAAATTCCCTAAGCATTTCTCCCAAGTCATCGAAGCAAGCCTGATCAACGGACAATGTAAGTGTAGAAATATTTCTTTCGTCCACAGGAATATTGTCAAGCGCATTACTAGCCAAAGAAAGCACTTCTTTCTGGAAATGACGCACGGCCTGTTTCTTTTCGGGGCCACCCACAGTCAAGTGAGCATCCGTCAGCGCCAGTTTACCCGACGCCATTTTCTTCACCAGGCCCACTTCGAGCAAGGTGTCAATCGCGTCTTTTGCCTGCTCCTCGGTAATCGGGGGGCAGATGTCGCGAGAAATCTGCTTGACATTCACCACGCCTCCGTTCAATTCCAGGTAGGCGCGCACGGCGGGAATCCACCAGTTTTCGAGCAGCTTGAGTTCGGCTGCCTGCAGACTGTGGCGGTCCACGTCCCTCAAATCGAGGGCCTTCGCCATCAGTTCCTCGCGCTTGTTCTTGTCCTTGGTTACAGCGGCAGAGAACAGCAAGTCAAAGTATTCGGCCTCGCGACCGGACAGATTCAGGATTTCTTTCGCGGCAGGGAGCGCATGAGCCGGGAGGTGCTGCTTCTTCTGCAGCACGCGGTAAAGGTAGCTGGAATCCAACCCCAGCTTGTCCCCCATCATACGGTACGAGTAGAAAGGCATCTCAGCCTTCCTGCGGTCGTAGTACTCCTTCAAGAAGTCGCGGTAATCCGATATGTCAGAAAACGTAACCATAATTTTTTACCCGTATATTTACATAAATAAAATAGACTTTGCAGGTAAAGAAACATATACCTAGTGTGAATTTCGCGTGGATGTTTTATCCAAGCAGGGTGTGACAAGAGTCACAAAGGGGACTACGCCACAAATTTGCAATTCATTTGCAAATTCCGCCAATTTTTACTATATTTTGCAAACCATTCGCAAATTGAGCCGTACAAAATGCATCGCACATCAATTGAAAACGGCCAAATTTTGCGAAAATCGAGGAAAAGTGGAATACAAGACGCAAACAAGGCAAAAAATCATGGACTACATGGCCGAAAATCCCGACCGGATTTTCAAGGCGTCCGAAATTGCCAAAAGTTTGCCCGAAGTTTCACTGAGTACTATATACAGGAACCTCTCCCGAATGGAAAAGGCGGGAATCGTGCAGATTGTCGGTGCAGACGACAACAACGAGTTGCGCTACCGCTACACGGGCCCAGGCCAATGCGAAGAAAAGATGCACCTCGTGTGTAAGGAATGCGGCAAGTTCTTTCACCTAGAAGGCCCCGCGCTCAAGGTGCTGCAACTTTCGGTACAGCGCAGCGGATTTGAACTGGACCAGCAGCAGTCGGTGCTGCTCGGCCGTTGCTCCGGCTGTTCGCGGAGGCGTCATGGTTAACGCCCTGTTCAACAAGTTGCTTGTAGTCTTGGCTTCTCTCTATGTGGCCAAGCACTTAGAGCACCATTGCCACGGCGATCACTGCCACGTGTGCCACCACATCCACCGTTGCCTGGAACTGATTTCGGTTTGCATGGAACTGGTGGTAGCGCCGTTTGAGCTTGCACTCCGATTTTTCTATTTCAAGCTGGTTTGTTTCAAGGCCGCAGATTCGCGACCGTTGACACTTGTATCGCAGAAAGTCCTTTTGCTGAATTGATTGTCGCCCAGGGTACAGCACGTGCCACGGATCATAAAACATCAATTCAAATTTTAGCCCCGAAAGGGAAAAGGACTTATCATGAAGAAAATTGCAGCATTTGCAATGTTTATTTTGGCGGCGGCCCTGACATTTGTCGCCTGCAGTGCAGAATCGAACGAAAAGACTCCCGCACAAAAGAAAGTTTCCATTGTCGCGACTATCTATCCGCAGTACGATTGGCTGAAGAACGTCCTCGGAGACCGTCTGGACGCCGTGAACCTGAAATTGCTTATCAAGAACGGCACCGACTTGCACAGCTACAAGCCCTCGGCACAGGATATCGCGGCGATCGCAAGCGCCGACATGGTGGTGTACGTAGGTGGAGAATCGGACGAATGGATCGAGAAGGCCTTGAGCGCCACACCGAAGGCAGGCCGTGTGCAGGTGAACCTGATGGAAGCGCTGGGTGACCGCGTCAAGGAAGAAGAAATCGTGGAAGGCATGCAGGCCGAAGATGAACACGAACATCACCACGAACACGGCGAAGAAGCCGAGGAGCATGAACACGAGCATCACGAACATGCCGAGGCCCACGAAGAACATGAGCACGAACACCACGAACATGCAGAAGAAGCGGAAAACGATGAGCACGTCTGGCTCTCGCTGAAGAACGCAGAAATTCTGGTAAAGAATCTTGCCGAGGCCGTTGCAAAACTGGATACAGCCAATGCCTCGGAATACCACATGAACGCTGCCCTTTACGTCGCAAAGATTAGCGCACTCGACGCCCAGTATCGTGCAGCGGTAGACAGCGCAAATTTCAAGACAATCCTGTTCGGCGACCGTTTTCCGTTTCGTTATCTGGTGGATGATTACGGCATTAAGTATTTTGCCGCGTTTGTTGGCTGTTCCGCCGAAAGCGAAGCGAGCTTCGAGACGGTAGCCTTCTTGGCGGGCAAGATGGATTCACTCGCACTCCCCGCGATATTCACGATCGATGGCAGCAACGGAAAGATTGCCCGTGCGATTCTCGATGCCAGCAAGAAGTCGAAGGAAGTCGCCGTCCTCACGCTGAACTCGATGCAGTCAGTGACAGATGCACAGATGCAAGCCGGTGCGGATTACCTATCGATCATGCGCGAAAACTTGGAAGTATTGAAAAAGGCAATAAAATAATTGTTTAAGTAGAAAGGAGATGCCCGCATTCGCGGGCATGACAAACAACAAAAAAAAGTGTCATCCTGAGCGTAGTCACGAAGTGACGAAGTCGAAGGATCTAAAAATCAATGTTCGATGATGAATGACAACGTATTAATTAAATGTCGGCAGTTGACACTCGGTTACGGGAGCAAGGACCTGGTACGCGATCTGGACTACGATGTAAACGCAGGTGACTACCTGTGCATCGTGGGCCGCAACGGTTCGGGAAAGACGACTTTCTTGAGAGGAATCGCGGGACTTCTGAAGCCGAAATCAGGAGTCATCGAACTTTGCGACGGCTTAAGCAGAAACCAGATCGGCTACCTGCCGCAAATGACGATCGTGCAAAAGGATTTCCCTGCCTCGGTGGAAGAAATCGTACTGTCGGCATTCCAGGGAAAGCATCGTCTGTTGCCGTTCTACAGAAAGGCGCACCGGGATCGCGCCATGGAATGCATGGCGCTAACCCGTACCGAAAGCCTTGCAAAATCTTGCTTCCGCGAGCTTTCGGGGGGCCAAAAGCAGCGCGTGCTTTTAGCGAGGGCCCTGTGCGCCGCCGAGCGGCTGTTGCTTCTCGACGAACCGGTGACCGGCCTCGATCCGGAATCTACTGAAACGATGTACCGCATTATCGAAAACCTGCATCAGCAGGGAATGACTGTTGTCATGGTCACTCACGATGTGGATACAGCCCTAGATGACGCCACCCGCGTGCTGGACTTCAATACCATTTCAACCAAGGAAAAATAAGTACTGGATTCCTACAGCCAACTTCCTACCGTCTACTTCCTACCGTCTACTTCCTACTGTCTACTTCCTACTGTCTACTTCCTACCTTCTACTTCCTACCGTCTACTTCCTACCGTCTACTTCCTACCGTCTACTAACCTATGCCCGAGCTCATTGAAAAACTTTCGTTCTACTTGGATTTCCCTTTCGTCCGCTACGCGATTATCGTGGGCGTTCTCGTATCGCTCTGTTCGTCGCTGCTGGGCGTGACCCTGGTACTCAAGCGTTACTCCTACATCGGTGACGGCCTTTCGCATGTCGCCTTCGGCGCGCTCTCTATTGCAGCGGTACTCAAGATTACGAACAACATGCTGCTTATCTTGCCGGTGACGGTCGCTGTGGCAGTACTCTTGTTGTGTACAGGAAAGAACGCGCGAATCAAAGGCGATGCCGCCATTGCCATGGTTTCGGTCGGAGCCCTTGCCATCGGTTATCTGCTGATGAACGTTTTCTCGACTTCGGCGAATATTTCAGGTGACGTTTGCACGACGCTTTTCGGTTCCACCTCTATTCTGACGCTTCGGGTAGAAGAAGTCTACCTGTGCGTTGCACTCTCGATTGCAGTCCTCGTCGTCTTCATTCTTTTCTACCACAAGATTTTTGCCATCACTTTCGATGAAAACTTTGCGCAGGCGACCGGCGTCAACACGACGATTTTCAATTTGCTGATTGCTGTCATCGTGGCCGTCATCATCGTTCTCGCCATGAACCTGGTAGGCGCCCTCCTGGTGTCCGCCCTGGTGGTATTCCCGTCGCTTTCGGCTATGCGCGTTTTTAAGAGTTTCTTCGCGGTAACGGTTGCATCGGCCATCATCTCGGTCGTGTGCTCGCTTATCGGAATCGTCGTCGCGATTCTTGCGGGGACTCCCGTAGGTTCCACCATCGTGGCGGCAGATATTGTGGCATTCGGTCTCTTCTATTCCATCAGCCTGATTCAAGGCAGAGGTGCTTAAGTTGTTCAAAGTAGTTCTTGCAGTTCTGCTTGCCTTTGCGGCCTTGTTTGCAAAGGAACCCGGCGGTAAAGAGAAATACGACATTGACATTTCCCGCATGAGCGGGACCATGGTCTATGGGCAAGTTTACCAAATGGTCATGTACCCAAGCAAGTATCTCGGAAAGCATATCAAGATGAAGGGTATCTTTTCGAGCTATTACGACGAACAACTGGAACGACGTTTTTACGGTTGCGTGATTCAAGACGCTCTCGCCTGTTGTTCGCAGGGGCTCGCCTTCGAACTTGCAAAACCTCGCAAATTTCCTAAAGAATATCCCGCCGAAGGAGCTATCATCACGATTACGGGCGACTTCGATTTTGAAAGCGATGAAGGGGGCGGAGGTTTTCCCATCATCCGCAACGCCGAAATGCAGACCGAAAAGTAAATTCGTTGTTTTTTACTGGAATTTTTAAGTGAAGTTTTGGAAGACCATAATCGTTGCATTGGTGGTGGCGGGGTTACTCTCGATTGCCCAGCACCATCATGACGACTTTGACGAGCATGACGATTGCCCGGTCTGTGCGCTGGTGCAGAATGGTCTTGACGTGGCAAGCGGTACCACGGACGTCGCTGTAATTTTGGTGGTTATCGGCGAACTGGTAAGTGAAATTCGCATTTTCAGAACAAACCCGCGTTTTCACTTTTCAAGACCGCGCGCCCCTCCCGCTCTCTCCGCATAATCCGTTAAAACCTTAACCGCAATATCCTGCTTTTTGCCTTGCGAAAAATCGCCAGGTGTTTTGGAGTATTGTCCGCAAAATTTTTCGCGGATAGGATTGTTGTACACAAAAGCCGTCCATTATGACGGCCGATTAAACGAGAGAAACATGAAACTGATCCAAACCCTTTCCTTTGCCATTTTTGGCATCATCCTCAGCGTATTCTTTGCCGCCTGCGGCGACAGCAACAGTGCCTCGACCGACCAGCACGAACATTTTGAAGCCGAAGGCTGGAACCTTTATTGGGGCGACTGGCAGCTTGCCTACAGCGTTTACCGCGGCAAGGCCGATTCTTCCATCGAAGTGATGCACGTGAACGCAAACTGCATGAGCGAACATATCCACGTAAAGTTCCTTGACGACAACAAGAAAGAAGTGGAGCCCCCGACAGATGACGAACATTCCCTCGCCTGGGAAATCGCCGACGAAAAAATTCTTGACGTACACTCCTGCGGCAGCTGGGGTTTCCACCTAAAAGGTGTCAAGGAAGGCGAAACGACTTTGATTCTGAAGGTGAACCATCACGACCATGCCGACGCTCGCACGCCTGCAATCCGCGTTGTCGTAGATAAGGCTTTGGACGCCGAAGAATGCCCGTTCCATGAACATCACCACGACGATGATGAAGACGAAGATCATGATCACGACCATGAACACCACGATCATGAACACGAGCACGAACATGAAGATTAGCCTCATTAGGGCTGCCATGGGGAGCCTCCTTCTGGGAGGCTTCCTTCACTCTTCTTTTGCTCAAAATACAGAACAGAATTCAGCCCAAGATTTTGTACAGGATTTAGGAAGTTCGGTAGTGCAGGCGGAAAGCCCCGCGCATGCGATTTTAGAAGGCCTCCGCGAAGATGACGATTTAAAAGGCGACAAACTCGAACGCGCTATCTCTACAACTATTGCCGAAACCATCAAAAACGAGCCCGACGTAGCAATCCGTTCCATGGGTCCTGCCGCCGCACGCCCCGTTATCAAGGGCCTTTCGGGGAGCCATGTCGAATTGACCGAAGACGGCGCATTCTGTGGCGACATGAGCGCCACCTCGCCCGATCACGCCGTCGCATCTGAAGTCTTAACCGCACACCGACTTCGCGTTTTGCGCGGGCCGCATATTTTGGCGCATTCATATTCAGCTGCGGGTGGCGTAGTGCAAGTAGAACGCAACGACATCCCTTTTGACGATTCATCTTCTGACGGAGCGCCTTTTCACGGTTATGTCACGGGGTATTCCGAAAGCGCACAGCCGGGGTACGCAACGGCCGTGGGAGCAAACGCATCGGTTGCGAGAGCATCACTTAAAGGAGAACTTTCGGGGCGCCGCATGGGCGACATGGAAACGCCCGATGGCACGCTGAAAAATACGGATATTGAAAACGGAAGCGGTGCCGTAGGCGCCGCGTACGCCTTGGGGCGTTTCCGTTTCGGAGCTTCTTACCGCTGGTTCGACAGCGACTACGGAATCCCCGGAGGCTTCATTGGCGGGCACCCGAACGGCGTCGACATCGAATTATGGAAACGCGACTTGACACTGCGCGGCTTTTACTTGCCGGCCAATGACATCCGCGATACGCTGGATGTCACGCTTCGAATCAACCGTTATCATCACAAAGAATTTGAAGGAAAGAAGGGGGCGGTGGGGGCCGAGTTTGCAGTAAATCAGGAAATCTTGCGCCTAGAAAAAATCCTGGCAAGTCTCGGTCCCCTTTTTGGAATTCGCCTAGGTGCAGAACTTGAACGCCGATGGATCGAAATGGGCGGTTACGTTTTCACGCCACCTACTCAATCTTATGGAGCGTCAGCCTTTGCCGCAGCAAGTATGAGTGGGTGGCGTGGGCTTGAAATTACGGTAGCCGCGCGACTCGGTGGAGCAATCTTTCACCCGCATGAAAGCGTCGTCGCCGACAAGGGAACAATCGAAAACCGCAATTTTGCATTGTGGGCATTTGACGCTGAATTCTCGCAGCGCGTCGGTGCGGGCAAATTCCTGACTCTGGATCTATTCAGGACCACACGGGCGCCCTCCATCGAGGAACTTTACAATCAGGGGCCGCATCTAGCCGCTTACACCTACGAGCGTGGCAACCACAAGCTGGACGCCGAAAGCGGCTACGGCAGCGAACTGGAATACCGCTCTTACGGCGATTTATTCACCTGGCGCGCGACCGCTCACGCCACCTATTTCTTGAACTACCTCGCGCCCCGCGCTACAGGAGACACCAACTGGTCGCAGCTGCTCCCTATCTATCAAGTCAGCGGAGACGAGGCATTCCTTTTTGGCGGGAGCGCCTCCGTCGAAACCGCGGCAGAACGCGGCATACACGCGACAGCCTCCGCAAGCTACGTGCGCGGCATGTACCGCAACGCAAATAGTTCAAGCCGCAGCGAATCCAAAAATAAGTGGAGCGACATGCCGCAAATTCCGCCGCTTAAATTCCACGGCGAACTCGCCTACCTCTGGGAACATGTACACACAGGCGCACACACCGACATGGCCCTCGCCCAGCAGAAAGTAGACAAATACGAAGAACGCACCCCCGGCTACATCACCTTCGGCCTGTCAACTGAAATCCGCTGGGAACTCGCAATCGCCCGCTACAGCCTCGTTTTCCGCGCCGACAACCTATTCGACGCCGACATCCGTAATCACCTTTCTCGCCTAAAATCAGTCATGCCCGAGAAGGGCCGCAATTTTAGCGCACTCGCAAAAATTGAATGGTAACGCATCATTCATTACAAACAAACTTTTCAACAAGTTACACAATCTTCAAAGGAGAACCATGAAAAAGAACAAGAAGCCCGTCATTCTCATTACCGGATACCTGGGCTCCGGCAAGACAACCCTCTTGAACAACATCCTTAAGCAGGAGAAACGAAAAGTCGCCCTCATCGTCAACGATATGGGGAGCATCAACGTTGACGCCGAAATTCTCAAGAAGAACGGCTCGAACGTGGCCGAATGCCCGATGTTCGAACTGCAAAACGGCTGCATTTGCTGCACCCTCCGCGACGAATTCATCGAGCAAGCCGAAAAGATTTCTAACCTAGATTCCATCGAAGTCGTATTCGTCGAAGCCTCCGGCATCAGCGATCCCGGCGCAGTCAGCGCAAGCTTCTTGTCCTACGAAGAAGATAACCCCGACACCAACGTTTACCTGACCTCCATCGTGACCGTCGTCGATGCCGACCGCATCTACCGCGAATTCCTCAGTGACCTGAAGCACAAAAAAGAACAGAGGGATCACCTCGCCGACCAATACGATCTTTCACAAGAAGAAATTTCCACATTGATCGTAGACCAAATCGAATTCTGCAACTTCATCGTCCTGAACAAGTGCGATTTGCTGAACGAAGACCAACTCAAGGAAGTCGAATCCATCGTGCGCGATTTCCAGCCCCGCGCACCGATTATCCATTCGGTAAACGGCGACATCGACATCGAAAAAATCCTTACAACAAAACCTTTCAACTACAGTCAAATCGAATCGTCCTCGGCTATTCAAAAAGCCACCGCAAGCCTGTTGCAGTCAGGACGCCGACGCGACAGCTGCGTAGACGAATACGGAATTTCGTCCTTCGTTTTCGAGACCAGGCAGCCGTTCAACAGGACCCGCTTCATGGATTTCGTCAACAACCGCTACCCTGCCGAACTCATCCGCTCCAAGGGCTACATCTGGTTCTCGGACGCCAGCAGGGACGTTCAACTGTTCGAACAGGCCGGGCGGAATTCTTCGGTCATGCCCGTTTCGTATTGGATAGACGCCCTGCGCGAAGACCAAAAGCAAGCCTACCTCGCCGACAATCCCGAAGTCCGCGAAAACTGGGATTCCCGCTACGGCGACCGCGAAAACCAAGTCGTCTTTATCGGCAAGGGCTACAACAAGGAATCCATCCGAACGGAACTCGAAAAATGCCTTGACTAGCCGCAAAATAACACGCACTCCCGGTCATATGGCCTTGGGAGTGCCGCCCCTTTTTTCTATATTTATGCATAAAATTAAATAAGTGCATAAATAACGAAAAAACGGTGGTTCGTGCCATGGAAAAGAAAATGACTTTACGCGAAGCTTTTGAAAGCAAGATGATGCTGCTGGACGGCGGCATGGGTTCTGTCATTCAGACTTACGGCATCAAGGGTGCGAACAACGACATGCTCTCCATCGAAAAGCCGGAAATCATTCTCGATATCCAGCGCCGCTACGTGGATGCGGGCGTGGACTGCCTGACCACCAACACGTTCTCGAGCCAGCGCGTAAGCCAGCACGAGTACCACCAAGAACACCGCATTGCCGAAATGAACCGCGCCGCCGTGAAGATTGCGAAGCAGGCCGCGGCAGAGGCCATGGAAAAGTACGGCCGCCAGGTGTACATCCTGGGTGACGTGGGCCCCACGAGCAAAATGCTTTCGATGAGCGAAGACGTGAACGATCCCGCGAGCCGTAGCATTACTTTTGACGAACTCGAAGACGCCTACCTGGAACAGATCCAGGTGCTGATTGAAGAAGGCGTCGACGCGATTCTGATTGAAACGATTTTTGATACGCTGAACGCGAAGGCCGCCGCAAGTGCATTTACCAAGGTGATGGAAAAGCGCGACGCCGATGCCGTGGCCGCGGGCAAGAATGCCGCCGACTTGAAGCCGGTGGAAGTCATGTTCTCCATGACGGTGAGCGATGCCTCGGGCCGTACGCTTTCTGGCCAGACGGTGGAAGCCTTCGCCGTGAGCGTGATGCACATGCACCCGCTTTCCATCGGTTTGAACTGCGGTCTCGGTGCCGACGGTATGGTGCCGTACCTGCGCCGCATGGGCAAGGTCGCTCCCTGCTACATTTCTTGTCATCCGAATGCGGGTTTGCCGAACCAGTTCGGCGGTTACGATGACACACCCGAAGATATGGTGCGCTTGATGGGCGTTTACCTGGACGACAAGCTGGTGAACATGATTGGCGGCTGCTGCGGTACCACGCCGGAACACATCGCCGCCATGCGCAAGATGCTGGACGCTCTGCCTGCCGATTACGAACGCCGCAAGCCCGCGCCCAAGTATGCCACGAGCCCGCTCCTCCGCCTCGCTGGTCTAGAACCGCTGTTCAAGGAACAGGTGCGCCCGAGCAATGGCGCCGACAGTTGCAACGCCGAAGACTTCGTGAAGGTCGGCGAACGCTGCAACGTGGCAGGCTCCAAGAAGTTCCTCCGCCTCATCAACGAAAAGAATTACGAAGAAGCACTCGACATCGCACGCAAGCAAGTCGAAGACGGCGCCGACGTGATCGACGTGAACATGGACGACGGCCTCTTGGATGCAACTGCCGAAATGCAGACCTTCCTGAACCTGCTCGCTTCGGACCCGGCTATCAGCCGCGTGCCGATCATGGTGGACTCTTCCCGTTTCGAAGTGATTGAAGCGGGCCTCAAGTGCGCCCAGGGCAAGTGCATCGTGAACTCCATCTCCTTAAAGATGGGCGAAAAGGCTTTCATTGAGCATGCGCTCACTATCAAGCGCCTCGGTGGTGCCGTCATCGTGATGCTCTTCGACGAAGAAGGTCAGGCCACCAACTACGAGCGCCGTGTGCAAATTGCCGCCCGCGCTTACGATATCATGGTGAAGAAGCTCGGCTTCGATCCTTCTGACATTATATACGACCCGAACGTCTTGACGGTCGCTACAGGCATGGCGGAACACAACGCCTACGCCATCGACTTTATCCGCGCCGTCCGTTGGATTATGGACAACCTTCCCGGCGTACGCATTTCGGGCGGTCTTTCGAACCTTTCCTTCGCTTTCCGTGGCAACAATTACCTGCGCGAAGCGATGCATACAACGTTCCTGCATTACGCGATTCCGAACGGCATGGGCATGGCCATCATGAACCCCAGCGCGATTATCGAATACAAGACAATTCCGCTGGAACTCCGCATGGCCATTACCGAAGTCATCTACAACACGGAACCGGATGCAAGCGAAGCGCTCATCGAAATTGCAAGCCGCATGACTGCGGCCGCCGCTGCCGCCAAGGAAGCGGGCACCAAGTACGACCCGAAGGCGATTTTCGCCATGAGCACGGGCGCAAGCAGCTCTTCTGACGACAACGCGAACGCCGCCGCAGACGCCAAGCCCACGACGCCCGAAGAACGCCTACAAGAAGCCCTCCTCAAGGGAACTTCCACATCGCTTCAGCCCGATTTGATGGAACTCATCAACCGCGGCGATAGCCCGGTGGGAATTATTTCAGGTCCGCTTATGGACGGCATGAACGAAGTCGGTCGCCGCTTCGGCGAAGGCAAAATGTTCTTGCCGCAAGTAGTGAAGACTGCACGCACCATGAAGAAGGCCGTGGAAATTTTGCAGCCCTACATTGAGGCGGGCAAAGACGCGAACGCTTCTAGCCGCGGCAAGATCGTGATTGCGACCGTGAAGGGCGACGTGCATGATATCGGCAAGAACATTGTTTCCGTGATTATGGCCTGTAACGGCTACGAGATGGTGGACCTCGGCGTGATGGTTCCCGAAGATGTCATCGTGAAGGCGGTCATCGAAAACAAGGCCGACATCTTGAGTCTCTCAGGACTGATTACGCCCTCACTCGAAGAAATGTGCACCGTGGCAAAGGCCATGCAGGACGCAGGCCAGCGCATTCCGATTATCGTCGGTGGCGCAACGACCTCGCCCACGCATACTGCCGTGAAAATCGCCCCGTGCTACGACGGCCCCGTATTCCACGTACGCGACGCCGCAAGCAACCCGGGCCTCGCCCAGAAACTTTTGGACCCGGCAACTAGCGAACAGACGATTCGCGAAAACCGTGAAGAGCAGCAGAGAATTCGCGACAAGCAAAACGGCATCCAGACCGAAGCCGCAAGCGCCATGGCCGCAGCAGAGAAGACTCCGCTCGAGCGCCGCTACAGCTGCGACTGGAGCAAGTACCAACCCATCGAGCCTCCGTTCATGGGCGAAAGCAAGCTCCCGCCCATCGCGCTCGAAAAAGTCATCCCGCTTATCAGCTGGGAATACTTCTTCTTTACCTGGAAAATCAAGCCGGACCAGGAAGAAGCAAAGAAACTCAAGGCCGACGCCGAAGAACTTATCAAGTCGCTCACGAAGCCCGAATATGCATTGCGTGCCGTGCAGGCGTTCTACCCTGCCGCCGGTACGGAAAATTCTGTCATCTTCAACACGGGCCGTACCGGCACCGACTCCGACTTTGTCGAAGTCGCCACGGCACGCCAGCAGAACCCCGAAGGCACCTGCCTTGCCCTCTGCGACTACGTAGCCCCTGCCAACGCGAACACCGCAAGCGTCTTTGCCGCTCCCGCCGGTAAGGATGTTTTCCGCGACATCGTGGGAGCCTTCGCCGTCACCGTGAGCGACGCCTTCGTGAAGCGCCTCGAAAAGCTCAAGGCCGAACAGGGCGGCAGCGACTACGACGTTCTTTTGATGCAGACTGTCGCCGACCGCCTGGCCGAAGCCGGCGCCGAATACCTGAGCCAGGAACTCGCCCGCACCAACAGCTGGAAGGGCATCCGCCCGGCCGTCGGCTACCCCGTGCTCCCGAACATCAAGGAAATCTTCAACGTCGCGAAACTCATCGATTTCAACAGCGTAGGCATCAGCCTCACCGAGAACGGCGCCATGTACCCGCAAGCCTCCGTAAGCGGCCTCTACATCAGCCACCCCGAAATTGACTACTTCCACGTGAAGATGTAAAAAAAGCGGGATTCAAACCCGCTTTCTTTTATTTCCAATGACGATTTCTACTTTTCAACGACAATCAGTTCAGCCGCACCGCGACCCGGGAGCGGCTTAAATATTTTCACATTGGTCTGAGTTGCCGGTCCACCGAAGGCTTTCATTTCGCAAGTGAACAGGTAATTCGTTCCGGCCACAATCTGCGTCGCGACACTCAGCGGCTTGAGGCTCAAGTAGGCGTAATCCTTGGTCGCCTCGGCAAACACGGCAGAATCTTCTGCAGTAAGCGGGCGCTGTTCCGAGTAGCCGCCCAGAAGCATTTCGTCAGTCTTACCGGCTTCCAGATTCCCAAAGAAGGCCTCGACTTCGCCCGCGGCCACCTCGGCTCCATTTTCTGCCGTGATTCGCTTGTTCGAAATTCCATAAGCTAGCGTCACATTAGCATTCGGTTCAAGAGTCTTGAGTTCTGCAGCGCTCGCCTTGCGGCCTCCGCTACCGTACGTACAGAACGGCACCACCACCTTTCCGCCCAGGTCATTGGAATCGAGGAACGTGTAAATCGGCGGAGCAAAACTCCCGAACATAATTGGATACCCCAAGTACACCGTATCATACTTGGCGAAATCCACCTTCGCGTTTTCAAGAGCAGGCCACTGTCTACTATCGCGCTGAGCCTTCACCGCAGCAATCGTGCTGTCGTAGGTCGACGGGTAAGCCGTCACGAGTTTGAGTTCCACGGCATCGACATTCTTCGCCTTCGCGAAAATATCGGCGAGTTTCTTGGTTGCTCCATTCTGCGAATAGTACACCACCACCGACTTCGTGGGAGCGGGCGACGCGATCTCAGCGACATCCTTTTTCATCTCGGTTTCAGACTCCTGCTCGTTGCACGCAGCAAACATCACAGACAGGCTAATAGCCGAGGCCGTAGCAAGAACCCATTTAAAATTACGGAACATATCACCTCCGATTTTTAGTGTTGTTTTTGCGAATCTTTAACGCACAATAAGGCCGCAGTCGCCCTTGAATCGCCCAGAAATGTAGGCCGTTCCATTACGCGTTTCACAAATTTCACTGTAGCTGTCGCCACAATCTTCGACGACTTCCGCCTTAAAGCTGGAATAGCAGCCTTCAACAGTCGCATGGTCTTCGTAGCACTGATCCATCCACATGTTCAACGCCGAAGTGTCGCATTCCGCCATCGGCAAGCAAAGCGTCGTCACGCCCGTGATAATCGCCATCGGGTAGTAGCCCGTCTGCGTCACCAGAGTAAATTTGCAAAGAGTCGTCGGCAGGGCCTCGCTAGAAGAGCTTTCTTCAACCGCCAAGGACATCTCCGCCGAAGAAATTCCCGGCATCGCTTCGGATGAATACGGCGCATCACCAGGCTGCGGAGTCACCTCTGTAGAAGAACTCGAAGCGGTATTATCCGTATTCGGCGCTGTAGAACTATCGTCATCACAAGCAGCCAAAAGACTTCCGGCAAGCAGGGCAACCGACAACATTCCAGCGAAATTCAAAACCATCTTGTTCATAAAAACCTCCTATGAAAATTTGTCTTAAATATAGATTTCTGCGCAAACAAGAAAAACGCCCCTCCCATAGGAAAGAGCGTTTCTCAGATTTTTTCACTTTAGCGTTTTGGCAAGCTCAGCGACCTTTGCTATGCCTTAACCGTCGTGAAGCTGAAAGGCTGTGCTCTTCGAGCACCAACTGCTGCGGCTCGGTCCTATATTTAAAAAGAACGGAAATCACCCCTTCATTAGTCTATTTTTAGAAATGGGTAGGAGATGGGCAACCCGGCGGCTCGGTAGCGCCCGACGCAGTGCATGACATTGGGACCCATCTCCTTCAACCCAG
>JAGAHT010000069.1:0-80381 GCA_017626945.1 Fibrobacter sp. | reverse complement strand
TCTTGAACTTTGCGAAGCCGTGAAGGCCGAAGGTGTCGTGGTTCCGGCAAACATCAACTGCCCGGGCCAGATCGTGGTGTCCGGTGCGGTCGCCGGCGTGAACAAGCTCGTCGAAAACTGCGCTGCTGCAGGCATCAAGGCTATTCCGCTCGCCGTGTCTGGCGCCTTCCACAGCCCGCTCATGCAGTTTGCTCAGGCAGGCCTTGCCGAAGCGATTGCCAAGACCAAGTTTAACGATGTCGAAAAGCCCGTGATTGCTAACGTGATTGCCGAACCGGTCACGAAGGGTGCCGAACTTGCCGAACTTTTGGTGAAGCAACTGGTATCTCCGGTCCGTTGGAACGACTGCATGAACAAGGCGATGTCCTTGGGCGTGACGCAGGGTGTCGAAGTGGGTTCCGGCAAGGTGCTCATGGGCCTGATGCGTAAGATCAGCCGCGACGTGAAGGTCACTCCGGTCGAAACGATCGAAGCTTTCCAGGCTTTATAGACGAGAGAACGCCGCTACGCGGCTACAGACGAAAGACGAAAGAATATATATGATGCTTCGCACAGAACTAATTAAAATATCTCTCGTCTCTCGTCTCTCGTCTGAAAACTATTAACAACCAACCACAGGTAACTACTATGGGTAAACTTACTGGTAAAAAGGCAATCGTGACCGGCGCTTCTCGCGGTATCGGTCTTGCCATTGCAACCAAGCTCGCCAGCGAAGGTGCTGACGTCGCCATCCTTTCCACCTCGGTCAAGGAAGAATTGGCCGCCAAACTTTCCGCCGAACTTGGGGTGCAGGTCAAGAGCTATGCTTGCAACGTGGCCGACTCCGAAACGGTGCAGAGCGTGTTCAAGCAGATCATTGCTGACATGGGCACGGTCGACATCCTGGTGAACAACGCCGGTATTACCCGCGATGGTCTCCTGATGCGCATGAAGGACGAAGACTTCGACGCCGTGATCGCTACGAACCTGCGTTCCGTGTTCCTTTGCACTCGCGCTGTTGCCCGCACCATGATGGGCAAGCGTACCGGCCGTATCATCAATATTTCGAGCATCAACGCCCTGCACGGCCAGGCCGGTCAGGCCAACTATGCCGCTGCCAAGGCCGGCATTATCGGTATGACCCGCTCCAACGCCATGGAATTCGCTTCTCGCGGTATCACCGTGAATGCCATTGCCCCTGGTTTTATCGGTACCGACATGACCGCTGCCATGGATGACGCTACCAAGGAAAAGTATGCTGCCCAGATTCCGCTCGGACGTATCGGAAAACCCGAAGATGTGGCCAATGCAGTCGCATTTTTAGCATCTGACGACGCCTGCTACATCACCGGCCAGATTCTTGGTGTCGATGGTGGGTTGAACGCCTAGGCATTTTTTACTAAATTTGAACTCAAACAATCAAATCCAAATGGAGATTACAATGAACGAAGAAATTTTCAAGAAGGTCACCGCTGTTATCGTTGACAAGCTCGGCGTTAAGGCTGAAGATGTCAAGCCGGAATCCGAATTCGGTAACGACCTCGGTGCCGACTCCCTCGACCGCGTGGAACTCGTGATGGCCCTCGAAGACGAATTCGAAGTCGAAATCCTCGACTCCGACGCCGAAAAGTTTGCCAAGGTTGCCGACGTGGTTGCCTTCATCGAAGCTAAGAAGGCTTAATTATTAGCCTCTTTCGATAGAGCTTTAAAGAGGCGGGACCATCAGGTGCCGCCTCTTTATTTTTCCTATTATGTTATTATCAACTTTTCCTCCATACGTCATCCTCGACCGCTAGGGAGGGGATCCATAATTTGAATTTCAATGATGGATTCCGTCACGCTTCGCGCTCCAGAATGACTTCATAATATATTACTTATGGAACAAACAACTCTTCTCCACAAAGTGCTTAAACTCTGGTTTCGCCAGAAGTCCGATGGCGGGCTTGAGGCGAAGCTCGGGTACCGGTTCAAGGATCCTGAACTCTTGGCGCACGCATTGGTGCACCGCTCTTTCCTGACTGGTACGGACCTGCCCTACGTGAGCAACAACGAACGCCTGGAGTTCCTGGGCGATTCCGTGCTGAACATGCTTACGACGGAATTCCTCTACAAGACTTACCCCGACGATCCGGAAGGTGAACTTTCCAAGCGCAAGAGCGCCATTGTGTCGGGACATGCCTGCGCACAGTCGTCCAAGGAATGGAGCCTGAGCGAGTACGTGAAGGTGGGCAAGGCCGAAGAAAAACTCGGCGGCCGCGGCAAAGAAAGCATTTTGGCTGACGCTTACGAAGCGGTTCTTGGCGCTGTTTACTTGGATGGCGGTCTTGAAGAGGTTCGCGCGATTTTGAACAAGTTTCATTTTCCGCGTGTGCAGGAAATCATTTCTGCCGAAGATTTCGCGAACCACAAGAGCGAACTGCTGGAATACCTGCAAGGCAAGCTCCGTACGGTGCCGGAATATGTCGTGGTTGACGAATCTGGACCGGAACACCAGAAGGTGTTTACGGTCGAAGTCCATGTGGATGGCCGCGTGTACGGCCGCGGTCAGGGTGGCAACAAGAAAAAGGCCGAACAGGAAGCTTCCCGCGTAACGCTCGAAATGCTTTTGGCTGAAGCTGCGAAGGCCGAAGCCGATGGTTCGGCAAGCTCACCAACCGACAAAGCGGCCGCTCCCAAGCCCAAGAAACAGAAACAGCGCCACGTCGGCTTGCCGTAGCCGATTGTTCTCTGCGGCTGTCATGCCGGGCATCTTCTGCCATAGCTAATCGTTTCCTGCAGCTGTCATGCCGGGCATGTCCCGGCATCACCATTTTTTAAGTCCGCAAAGAGGATAGTTGTTCCCGGGACAAGCCCGGGAAGACAAAATCCGCCGACAGCTTCGTCGATATAGACCTTGTTCTGCCATAGCTAACCGTTTCCCGCAGCTGTCATGCCGGACTTGTTCCGGCATCACCATTTTTTAAGTCCGCAAAGAGGATAGTTGTTCCCGGGATAAACCCGGGAAGACAAAATCCGCCGACAGCTTCGTCGATATAGACCTTGTTCTGCCATAGCTAATCGTTTCCTGCAGCTGTCATGCCGGACTTGTTCCGGCATCACCACACTTCTCGCAACTGTCATGCCGGACTTGTTCCGGCATCACCATTTTTTGTACATTCTTCCTATGCAATCCTACAACTACTATGTTTATCTGCTAACAACGAGTGACAACTCCGTATTCTATACAGGTGTAACAAATGACCTGGCTCGAAGGGTTGTAGAGCATAAGGTTCATAGGAATAAAGGCTTTACGAGTAAATACAATGTATCGAAGCTTGTGTATTATGAGTTGTTTTTTAATATTGAAGACGCCATAAAAAGAGAAAAACAACTGAAAAGGTATCCACGGGTTTGGAAGTGTAACCTTGTGATGTCAAAGAATCCTGAATGGAATACTTGTCCGCATCTATAGGAATAACTAAAGAAGTCATCGAATCCGCAAAAGGGAGCGTTGTTCCCGGGATAAACCCGGGAAGACAAAACCCATCCGCAGTTCCGTCGATCTAGGCCTTGTCCCGCCGTAGTCGATTGTTCTCTGCGGCTGTCATGCCGGGCATCTTCTGCCATAGCTAACTATTTCTCGCAATTGTCATGCCGGGCATGTCCCGGCATCACCTTTTATTCTGCACCCGTTGGAATAACACCGAGTCCGCAAAGGGAATCGTTGTTCCCGGGATAAACCCGGGAAGACAAAACCCATCTGCAGTTCCGTCGATCTAGGCCTTTTCCCGCCGTAGCCGATTGTTCTCTTCGGCTGTCATGCCGGGCATCTTCTGCCATAGCTAATCGTTTCCTGCAGCTGTCATGCCGGGCATGTCCCGGCATCACCATTTTTTTCCCGCAGCAATAGGAATTACATTGAGCCTGCAAAAGGGACCGTTGTTCCCGGGATAAACTCGGGAAGACAAAACCCATCCGCAGTTCCGTCGATCTAGGCCATGTCCCGCCGTAGCCGATTGTTCTCTGCGGCTGTCATGCCGGGCATCTTCTGCCATAGCTAACTATTTCTCGCAATTGTCATGCCGGACTTGTTCCGGCATCACCATTTTTTTTCCGCAGCAATAGGAATTACATTGAGCCTGCAAAAGGGACCGTTGTTCCCGGGATAAACTCGGGAAGACAATCTTTCTGAACAATTTATCTATATTGTTCCGTATGAAAGATTTTTCTATTAAAGTTTCTTGTGCGGTTCTTGTTGCATCCGCGTTTCTATTTTCTGCCTGTAACGAGTCCGGCGCATCCAAGGGTGCTGCCACCAAAAGTGCCGAACTGAATTGCCCCGAGTTGCCGCAAGACCCTGAAGCGACGGGCGAGTTCGACCCCATTGCCTCGAAGGATGCTCGCCCCTGCGGTGCGATTACCTTGTGGGGCTCCGCGATGCCTAAGTCCTTTAACATGTGGGAAGACTACAACAGTTTCTCCGCCGAACTCATGGGCATGATGTTCGAGCCTCTCGTGAGCTTGCACAGCACCGAAGACCGCGAAGTGGGAATTCTCGCCGACAGCTGGAATGTGTCCGAAGACGGCAAGACGTTCACCTTCCATGTGGACCCGCGTGCCAAGTGGAGTGATGGTAAATCGGTGACTGCCGAAGATGTGCAGTTCTACTACGATGTCATCATGGACGAAAAGAACCTCACTCCGATTTTCAAGGTGGGGCTCAGCCGCTTCGACCGCCCCGAAGTCGTGGACAGCTTGACCATCAAGATGACAGCGAAGGAATCACACTGGGGTAACTTCTGGGAAGCCGCGGGAATGCTTGCCTTCCCGAAGCATGCGTGGGCGGGGAAGGACTTCAACCAGATCCGCTACGAATTTCCGGTGGTGTCCGGCCCGTACAAGATCAAGACCTTCCGCGAAGACCGCTACGTGGAACTGCAGCGCCGTGCTGACTGGTGGGGCTTCAAGAAGAACTGGAACCGCGGCAAGTACAACTTCGAAAAGATCCGCTACCGTTTTATGAACGACCAGACGAAGGCGCTCGAAGCGTTCAAGAAGCAGGATATCAACGCCTACGCGATTTACACCAGCAGCATCTGGATGAAACAGACTGACTTCGACGCCATTCAGAAGGGCTGGGCGGTCAAGCAGCGTATCTTCAACAAGGAACCCATCGGTTTCCAGGGCATGGCCATCAACTTGCGCAAGCCGCAGTTCCAGGACGTTCGCGTGCGCCGTGCCCTCAACATGCTCCTGAACCGCGAAGCCATGAACGAAAAGTACATGTACAACCAGTACTTCTTGCTCAACAGCTACTACCCCGACTTGTGGGAAGGTAACCAGAATCCGACGGCACCGCTCTACAAGTTCAATCCGGACAGTGCCCGCGCCCTCTTTGCAGAAGCCGGCTACAAGGTGAATGCGCAGGGCGTGCTCGAAAAGGACGGCAAGCCGTTCGCCATCAACTTTATCACGAGCCAGGAAGACTTGCGCCACCTCACGCTGTTCCAGGAAGACTTGAAGAAGGTGGGCGTTGTTGCAACCATCGAACAGATGTCGCAGAGTACGCTCCGCAAACGCTTGGACGATGCAGACTTTGATTTGTACTGGGTGAATTGGGGCGCAGGCCGCCTACGTGACCCGGAAGCCAGCTGGAATTCTACGACCGCTCTTCAGAAGGGAACGAACAACCTTGCTGGCGTGCAGGACAAGGTGGTGGATAGCCTCATCAACTTGCAGAAGACTGAATTCGATCTCGCGAAGCGCAACGAAATCCTGAAGGCACTCGATAACCGCCTCGCTGAAATCGTACCTTATGTACTTATGTGGCAATGCGACCACCATCGCATTCTCTACTGGAACCGCTACGGTACGCCGGAGAAGGTATTCGACCGCTTCAATCGCGAAGATGCCATTCCCGTTTACTGGTGGCTTGATCCTACGAAGTCCGCTGCTCTTGACAAGGCGATGAAGGCCGGCGAAAGCCTGCCCATGCCTGAATACGATATCAAGTGACGCGACCAAAGGTCGTGTCATCTTGAGCTATACGAAACTAGGAACTTTAGTTCCAAAGTTGAGTTATCCTCTTTGTGGAGGAGCAACGAAGTTGCGCAGTCTCTTTGATCACTTAGCGCTTTAGCGCTTATGTGAGCATGATCTGCGGGGAGAAGGATCTAAAAAAGAGCGTGCTTTTTAGTACGCCTTTTTCATATTAGATGGATTCCGTCGGTCGCTATGCGACCTCCAGAAAGACGACATTAGGGACTTTCTTTAAACGAAAAAAGCCGCGCGTTTGCGCGGCTCAATTTCTTTTTGCGTCTTCTACAAATTAGAAGAAGAATTCAGCTCCGAAGTAGAGGCCGCTGGCATCGCCACCCATATTGGAGTGCTTGCCGCTACGCACGAAGAGCTTGGCCTTGAGGTCCAACTGGTTCGGAATGACAAAGTAGTCGGCGCCGAGCCAAAGGATGACCTGCTTGTCGCCGTCGTCGTTAGCGCCGTATTCATGTTCCTTGCCGTCTTCGCCCTTAGCGGTCCAGGTGCTTTCGGTCATACGGTACTTGATCTGGAGTCCGACGAACGGGGTGATGCCGACATCCGGGATGGTGTAGCCGAGTTCGCCGGCAAGATGAATTTCGAGACCGCGTTCGTTGTTGTTGTGTTCAAAGCCCCAGAAGATGCCTGCTTCGGTACCGAACTTGAGGCCCGGAGCATCCTTGATCGGCATGCTGAACTGGCCACCCACGTAGAAAGCGATTTCGTCGCTCGTGACTTCGTCACCGCCGATGGGGAGGTTCAAGTCGAGGAAGATGGCAACCATTGGGTCAATCTGGTAGCGTCCACCGATGGTCAGGTCGCGCAGACCGTCGCCGCCATTTTCGCAGCCGTCACAGTCTTCTTCGCTCCAGAACTGGAAACCCCAGCCCTGCAACGACACTTCAAGGTTCTGAATGACGCTGTAGCGTGCACCGACCTTAAGGCCTGCCTGGGACCACTTGTGATACCAGTCGTAGTACATGCCGGCTTCGGCAGAACCCTTGCCCGCTTCGAGGACGGGGTAGTAATCCCAAGTTGCGAATGCGGCGCTGAGTGCGAAAGCCGCGATAAGGGCGATTTTTTTGAACATTCCAGACTCCTTAGTAAATTGGTTTTGCCCAAATTTAGCAATTTAACCCCATTGTGGGATGTAAAAAAAAGATACCCCGGACTTTGTGGGTCCGAGGCATTCCTTCTTAAATGTTTTTGAAACTAGAAGTTGATGGCGAGCTTGGCGTTCACGCCCTTCCAGTCAGAACCCATGGAATCGTCATCGGCGAACTTCATGATAAAGTTAGCCTTGACGGTGAACATCGGGTTGATGTCATAGCCGGCACCGAGCCAGACCAGGATGGCCTTGTCGCCCGAACCGTATTCTTTGGTGACCTTGCCGCCATGGTTGTCGTCGTACCATTCTTCTTCGACATCGCTAAGGCGCATGTTCAAGGCGGCTCCAATCCACGGGGTCAGGCCGATGTTGGCGAGAGTGTAGTCCAATTCTGCCTGCACGGTGAGGCCGAGACCTTCGGTCTTCTTTTCGTCTTCGAATTTGTAGCTCAAGCCAGCTTCGCTACCGAACCACAGGTTGGGCACGAATTCCTTGGTGAACTGGATTGCGCCATACAGGCCAAACGGATCGTACTTTCCGGTCACGTCTTCGGAAGTGAGGGGGAGGTTCACGTCCAAGGCTGCGATCAAAACAGGCATAAACTGGTAACGAGCGCCAATGGTCATAGCCTTGAAGCCGTCGTTATCCGGGCAGTCGGGGTGGCCGTCTTCGCCGCAATCATCCGGATCGTCCCAAAGCTGGTAGCCGAGTCCCGTCAGAGACAGGGCAAGATTCTGGATGACGGAGTATTCGGCACCGGCGATAATTTCCATATTGCTGGAATTGTCGGTCCAGCCATACTGGGCTCCGACTTCAACCTGGCCTTTGCCGGCGTCCTTTACCGGGAAGAAGTTATAGGTTGCAAAGGATGCGCTGGCTGCCATGGCTGCGACGAGGGCAATCTTCTTGATCATTTTAATACTCCTTGGTATATGTTTGTAGTAAGAATGTAGTATTGTAGTGCCTGTTTGTAAAGGGTTCGTTACATGAGATGTGATGAAAAACACATTTTGTAAAACTCGTAACTCTTTGATGGTCAATGGGTTGACGTGCCGAGCTGTGTTTTGTCCCTGCTCATTACCTGCTCTATATGTTCCTAATCACAGGAACAACATTTTTTGAGGGACTTGGCTTCCTTTTTTCAATTTTTAAGATATCTTTATAGGGAGAAAGATCTAGAGGGTTTTATGAAGGCAAAAATCGGTTTGGTCTTGTTTACCGTGCTGTACTGTTGCAGCATGGCTTTTGCCGTAAATGGATCGGGGTACTACAATTTGACTTACCAGTATTCCGGGAATTTTCTGAAACAGACTCTTGAATTGCAACTGCGCCAGGCTCCTACGGGTTGTGTTTCTTGGTATAATATGACGACTTGCGTTTCGGCAAAGGATACTCCGAAGAACCTGTATGACCTGCTGGATTCCGCCATGCAAAAGGCGGCGACGATTGACGAAGTTACTCTTTCAATTATGTCGGATATCGATTTGGGCGAGTTCGGAACCACTACGGAAGTGGGAACTTGCGATGTGAACCATAAGCCGCTTCCGTTGAAAGCCCACGTTGCAGTCAATGGCAATGGCAAGACCATCAAGAATCTGTGCTATTCGGCGGAAACCATGGATGGTCCCGTGGGTCTTTTCGGTCGTGTGGACTCGACGCAGATCAGCAATCTTAAGCTGAACGGTGTGCGCATCTACATTAACGGCGAAAGCGGGGATGGCGCGGACTATTATCCGGTCGGTGCCCTGGCGGGTATTGTCAATTACTCGAATATCGACACGATTGGCGTCGCGAACGATTCTGTCCAGGCGCCCTTTGCTGGTGCTCTTGTCGGGTTTGTTCAGAACTCTACGATTCAGAATGTCTCGGGCAACGACGATATCTTTGTGACCAATAAGGTGCAGATTACGGAAGGTTATGCCGGTTCAAGTGTTGTTGATGCCGTTTCGGATTATCAGGTGTTCCTGGGTGGCCTCGCTGGTGCCGCTTACCGTTCCCTGGGAGAAGACCCGAGCTTTACCAAGGATTCCATCAAGGTTGAAGTTCACGATTACGCCTCTGGCCACAAGTCCGCGTTGGGTGGCATTGCCGGCTTGCTGAGTACGATCGGTGAAACGGATGCGAACTTGTATGTCTATACCAAGTCCAAAATGGACGAGACCGTTCCGTCTCGGATTTCGGGCGGCTCCTCGATGGGCGGCCTCTTTGGCGTCAGGATGGTCTATGTGGAACATCATTCTCCCGTGGCGGGCGACTTTACTTTGTCCAATAGCCGCTTCGACGGTGAAATTTCAAATTCGTCTTCTCCGAGCATTGAATCGAATGGAACGTCCTCGGCGGTGGTTGCCGTGGGTGGCCTGGTCGGCCTGGATTCTTCTATTGCGCAAATGTCCGTTCGCTTTATCAATAGTACTGCCAATGTCGCCATTTCGGATTCGCTCAAGGATGCAAGCCTTTACAGCTATTATGCCGGTGGTATCCTTGGGTACGGTGGCGCCTGCGGAAGCAGCACCAAGAAAGGGGAAGACTTCGTAAGCATTACGGGAGTAAAGACTTCTGGTTCCATTACGGTGGCCGCGTCGGGTGCCACTGTCGAGGGGCTTCATAGCCAAACTTATCTGGGCGGCATTGCGGGATCGGTCTGTATTGCGCAAGCCGAAAACATGGGACTTGTAAACGATACCTCGTCGGTCGCGATTACCTCAAAGATGAAGACTTCGCTGGATGCGAAGAGAATGGCTAATGGTAGCCCTGCCCATGACGATGTGTACATCGGTGGCTTGATCGGTTTTGTTAATGTTGCTGTTGCCGAAACCGATGTCCTGTCGGGACTGCGTTATACGGGTTCCATCTTTGTCGAGGATAGCCTGAATAACGTGAGTGTGGGTGGTGTGATTGGCGGATTCCCGCAGGCTGTGGGTGGCCGCTCCTTGCATTTCAAGAATGTTTCTGTCAAAAGTGCAGACCTGATTACCTATAAGGCTGTCGAGGCGGACAATTCCGTAACGAATAAGCAGACTACAAAAATTGGCGGTCTCTGCGGATTCTGCAACGAGATTGCGATGATTGAAAAGGTCGGTGTTTCCGGAAATATTAACGTGTCGGGAACCTATTCTGGCGATTCTGTTTTGGTGGGTGGCCTTGTCGGTACAACCTATTCCACCAATCACAAGTTTAACCTGAAGAATTCCTTCATGGTGGGCGATGTGCTGGTTACGGCCACGGGAAAAACGGTAAAGACGGGTTACTTGGTGGGTTCTGTCCAGAGTGCAAAATTTGAAATTCAGTCCAGCTACCATTATAGCGAAAATGAGACGGTTGAACCTTTTGGTGCGCTGAACGGCACGGAAGACTTTACTGCAACGTGGAAAACATGTGACAGTGTGCATTATGTCATTCGTAATGGATCCTCGAAAGAAATTGCTCCTGCCCCAAAACACCAGAATGGAACCTTCTTGGCCGAATCGATGACAACCTCCGTCTTTGCGGGCTTCTTGAACAAGTTGTATAAGGTGGATGAGGACGATTCGAAAAATGACTATGTGTGGACTTATGTGTCGGGCGTGAACAGTGACTTGCCGATCTTTGCGGATAGCAAGAACCCGGCGGTGATTCCCGAAGCGGGAACCTTCGTGGTGACCTTTATTGCCGACCGCGACAGTGCAACAATCAAGCAGGAATCGGTTAAGGAAGGTAACGCGGCTACGGCGCCTGACCTTGAGGATATGCCGGAGTTTGAAGGCTATACCTTTAGCGGAACTTGGAACAAGAAGTTTGATAAGATTATGAGCGATCTTACGGTCATGGCGATTTACGAGATCAACAGCTATGTCGTGAAGTTCTTTGATTATGACGGTTTGGAAATTGGCGATGCCCGTACGGTGGAATACCTGGGCGCGGCTGAACCTCCTGAAACTTTACCCTTGCGTACAGGCTATAAGTTTATTGGTTGGGACGATTCCTCCTATGCCGAGGTCCGCAAGGATTTGAATGTGAATGCCGTGTATGAACCGCTCAAGTTCTGGATTGCCTTCGTTGACTATGACGGAACGACCATCGATGCGGACTCGGTGGATTATGACGAAACCGTGAAGTCTCCTGTGATTGAGCTGAAGCGTAAATCGACGGCGGAATACAATTATGCGTTTGTCGGCTGGTCTCCCGAACTCTCGAAGGTGACGGGCGATGTGGAATATGTTGCTGTTTACGATTCGACCAAGGTCAAGTATCCGGTTACGTTCTGGGAAAACGAAGAGACGATGATCGGGGATACCTTGTGGGTGGAATACGGTGCCGCCGCGGTTGCTCCTGAAGCTCCGGAACATGAAGGTTACGCCTTTGTCGGTTGGGACAGCAAGTTTGAGGTGGTCAAGGGAATCCTTGACGTGACGGCCGTATATGAAAAGCTTCCTGAATCTTCGAGCAGCGAAGAAAGCTCTAGCTCCGAAGAATCGTCGAGCTCCGTTGAAAGCTCCAGCAGCGAAATCGAGGTGTCGAGTTCCTCTAGTGTCGAGGAGAGCTCTAGCAGTCGCGGAGAACTCAAGTTGGTGGAACCGAAAATTGAACAGTCCGGTAACGCCGTTCGCCTGACTTTCGATGCGGAAAATGCGGTGACCGAAACCGTGGCCCGTGTGGTTGTGACTGGAGAAAATGGAGTCATCGTTGATACGGTGATTTCGGACGATGTCGTCAAGGGTGGCATTTGGGAAATGGCGCCTGCGCCCATGGGTAAGTTTACGGTAGAATTGACCTTGAATGACCAGGTGCAGGAAGCTTCTTTCGAAGGTGAATTTGAAATCGCCTCTGAAATCGAGGTGCGTGCGGATAGCTGGCAGATGGTGTCGCTTTCGGCTTTGGATCGTGCTTCGATGGAAGGTGACGACGATGCTAGTTTCTACTGGTGGGATGAACAGAATCCCGTGGGAGATTACTGGCAGTACCGCGCCTTTATGGGTGGCGAAGCCGATGCGACGCGTGGCTTCTGGTACGGAACGACAAAGGGTAAGCCGCTGGTGCTTAAGGAATCTACTGGCGCGAAGGATAGCGAAATCGTATGGGAACTGGACAGCCTCTATAGCGGCTGGAATCTGGTGGCGAATCCTTACGGTTGGTATGTGGACCTGAACAAGGGCGCTGCTGACGATGGTAGCGAAGTCTCGTTCTGGCGCTGGAATTCGATGCTTTCGGAATATGAGGTGCCGACGGTGATTGGCCCCTACGAGGCTGTGTGGGCGAAGGCTCCGCATGCGTTGACCTGGCGCGTGTCGGCGGCTCCTGTGTTTGGAATTTCGGAAACGAAGCTTGAACCCGGCGAGTTTGGCGGACTTGGCGAAGAGCCTCGCAAGAAGAACTTGATGAAGGCGGAAACGGACCGTACATCCGGTAGCTTTGCCCTGGTGGCGACACTTTCCGATGAATACGGCAAGAAGGATTCCTGGAATGTAATCGGTGCGGGCAAGCCGCAGTCGCTTGAAGAACCGCCCGTAGGTATGGGCAATCGCGTGTCCCTTGCTATTCGCGATAAGGGCGAAAATGGATCCAAGGGTGCAAAGCTTGCCAAGAGTATCAAGGCGGTGGATGCTGAATACAGCTGGACGCTTGAAATGTCTGCAAGTACGGCCCGTGACGGTAAGCTTTCGTTTGACGGAATTGCCGACTTGGAAAAGCAGGGACTTAAGTTGTACGTAGTCTCCGATGGAAAGATGATGGAAATTACCGAAGGAAAGTCTGTGGACGTCGCCTTGGCGAAGTCTGCTAGTCAGCTGGAAGTCCGCGTCGCTGCCCCGAATGCGGTTGTCGCGACAAAGATTGGCGGATTCAAATCCTCTGTTGCGGGCAGCACCTTGCAGCTAGGCTTTGACGCTCCTGAATCGGTGGCCGGAGCGAAGTCGAACTACGTGATTGCCGGAGTCGACGGCAAGGTGGTTGCCTCGGGACACTTTACCGCGACGGCGGGTTCGAACCGTTTGTCCCTGAAGGCTCCGAAACCGGGAATTTACTTTGTGAGAATCAAGGTGGGACGTCAGGACATGACGGGCAAATTTTTTGTGAGATAGCGCACAACTTTGTTTGCATCAATGTGACCAAACTCAAAAGGCGGACCTGGTTTCCGCCTTTTTTCTTGTGTAACTTCATTTTTTCTCGCTTAAAAAATTATTATTGACATTATGCGTTGCTTACCTCGGAGGCTATGATGAAAACGATGGCGAAGTTCTTGACGATTCTGCTTGCTCTGTTGGCAGGAATTTCTTTTGCTGGTACTTCATTGAGTTTCGAGGAGACGGCGTCGTCTATAAAGCCGATTGGTTTTACCTGCGGTGAAACCAATGGCGGAGAATCTCCTTATGATTATGAATGCTCCATACGGCAGACTATTCCCGATTCTGTTCCCGTGTTTACAATGAGAGGCTGGACCTTTTCTAGTACCTGGAAGGATTTTGTTGAAAAACTTGATTCCCACTTGATGACAGGCGAAGGAAACGCAGACGGAATCAATATTTACTTTGAATCCGATGTCGACTTGGGTGGGTACGGTGTTGATCAGTATGGGGATACGGTTTGTGCCGAAAGTGGTTTTGCCCCGTTATCTTTTGCCTCGGTGACCAATCCGGTGCACATTGACGGAAATAACCACCTCATCAAAAATTTTTGCTATATAACAGGTTATTATACGCAAGCGGCCCTTATCAATGGGTACAATGTTTCTTCCATCGAAAAATTGAAAATGGAAAATGCGTATGTGAAGCTTAAAGAAGACAAGCAAACGACATCCATAAATTATATCGCTTCTATCCTGGTTTATGAAACCGATAATGTTACTCTTTCTGATATTGAAATCAAAAATTCGCGCTTGAGCGTTTCGGCGACAGCTGGGATCGTGATGGCGGGAGGCCTGATTGGCTATGTCAAGAGCAGTAACCAAACGGTAGTGAAAAATTCCGTGGTTGAAGTGGACATTGATGTTGTTGGTACTCCGACGAATACTTTTGCGGGAAACTTGTTCGGCTATATCGATGCAAGTGGCGGAGCAACCAATGGGGCATTTGATGTAATCGGAACTATCTCGAAGGGTGATTTGCGCATGGTTTCGAAGGATGACGTGGATGAATCGAAAGTCTTTTTGGGGTATATTGCGGGATCTATCGCGTATGTATCGACGGCAAGCAAGATTCTTTCGAATTACCATCTGGGTGAAAAGGATGTGGACGTGAGTTCCGCTTTCGGTGCCTTTAAAAAGATGAGTGATGAAGGCACCCCTGTAGATGTTACTAATTGGCGCGAAGGGTATCCATATGACTTTGTGCGCTACAATTATCGCAATACGGTAAAGGATGGCGACGAAACCTTGTCTGCTGATGGAACACTGAATAGGTTCTTGGGGGACGGTTCCGTTATCCACACCGTAACAAGTGGTGGATTGACCACTAAAGAAGTCTGGTACAATGCGGTCCTGGACGATTCCATAATGAAGACTCGACTGTTCACCTATACGATGAACAAAGGTTCGAATGGCAATCTGGTTTATTGGGAAAATGGTGAGGATGGATACTTGGAATTGACCGATTATTGTACGGCATACCGAGCGGTTGTCAATATTAACGCCATCTACGAGTCGTTGTCGGAAACGGAAAAGGAAGATCTTGCGGATTATCTGTACGAAGGAACGAAATTAGTTTTGCAAATGCCTACACCGGACTATAACCTAGTCGCTTACACGAACAAGGATGCTCGCTTGGATTCCGATTTTGTCAAGAAGGTGCAGGATTTGAAGGTTGATTTTGGAATAACGAGAAATGCTGCTGAAATCATTGACGTTGATGATTGGGACGTTACAAGAAATGACAGTGCTGTTGCCGTTCCGAATCGTTCGTTTGAGGTGGTTTACGAAACCATGGATCCGTCTGCGGTCGCCAGTGTGGAGTATGTTCCCCTAGAAAGTGCTTTGCAGGATCCGATTTATGTATGGCCCAAGGTAAATAACGTGAAATTGTTTGGATCGCACAATGTGATTCCTCCCGTGATTTCCCTAATGGACGGAGGTGTAGATGAATACTCTCTGTATTATGCCTATGTGGAATGTGGAGAAGAAGCCCTCAGTACATGCAATGACGCCGAGTTTTACCCTGATCCTGGAGTTTATGATTTTGCGAAGATTTTCTCTAAAATTTTCGACCAGTTGTCTTCCGTACATTCCAACACACTGCATCTAGTCTATGCCGCAAGTGAGGGGAGTATCCCGATGGTCACTTTTGTCAGTGGGGATGAACGGTCTACGATTAAGGTCGTGGAACATGCCTACGATAAGGACGGTAAATTGATTCCCTATGATACGACTGTTGTGGAAACCATCGAAGATGAAACTGTTGAAAGACGAATTATGTCGCGATATACCATGGGTGTGGAACGTGGCTTTGTTCTGAAAAAGTGGACGGTCGATTTTTGGGCGAGCTACAACTGGGATGCGTCTACAATGGAGGATTGCTATGCTGACGAAGATAACTTGCCCGAAGAGTGTGCTTATGTATGGAATCATGTAGGTGTCAGTCCCTACATTATGAGTGTGGATTCCTTTGTCCGTGCGGCGGATCGGTTCTTGGAATCGGGTGCGGCGAAGTGGTCCTTTGAAATGGATGTCGCCGATACGCTGAATGTTGATAGCCTTGCGCTTGCTATCGCCTCAAGTCCTTACGGATCGAGTGGATTGAGTCTTCATTTCCATTTAACGCCCGTGATGGAAGCTATTCCCTATACGGTGAGTTTCAAGATGAATGCGGATGAATCGACGGTGTTCCTTGACGATGAAATGGTGTACTCTGGATCTGTCTATTCGCGTGAAAGTGAAGAAATGGAAAGGTTCCCCTCTGTCTATCGCATTGATGCCTGCTTTGAAGGATGGGGCAATAAGGCTGAAGAACCGGGAATAATCACCAGTGTACTGAATGCAGCTCTCCTTGATACGATTAATCCTACAGATAGTTCCTTTAGCCTGTATGCCCAATGGATTCAGGTGGAAGAAGATGCGGAAGTGTGCTCGCATATAGAAGAGTCGGTCATTGCCCTAAAGGTTGTGGATAAGGATGGCGAACAGGGTGATTTGGGTACTTTGGCCCTTTGGCAGTCCTATGGGTACGCAGAAAATCGGGTGAAGCTGAATCATGAATTTACTGACTTGAACATCCTAAAGGATTTTGATTTAGGAAATCTTATTCCGTGGACGGAAAACGAAGGCGCTACAGCTTCCTTGCAGGAAAAATTCGCAGATGCCGATGGAATGATGATGATTCCTATGACGTTGCGTTCGATGCCGTTCTCTGTGGCGTCAACTCCTAAGGAAGGGTATGCCCTCGCGAAACTTTCACTTGTAACGGTGAGAAATGCCGCGACTGACGAAGTCAATGACCGCGATTCCGTGGCTATTCCGTTCTATCATTCCGATACGACTTTCTCTATCTGGCCTCGTCCTGAAGAGGAATATTGGCTGTATGCCATGTTCGGCCGTGTCATCAATGTCGCTTTGGACTTGGGCAAGGACAGCAAGGATGTTTTCTATGGACCATACTCGAAACTTGACACTCTCAAGGTTGTGGAAAGCGGCAGCGTGAGTTTCCCCGAATGGATCTATACATCGGATGCTTGTGTGCTTGGCTGGGCCGTCCAGAAGAATGCAAAGGACTATGATTACAGCGTGATGGATTCCCAGACGGAAAGCGACAGCTTGTTGGATAAGTTAGGCGAAGGCCGTACCCTTTATGCCCTGTGGGGTGATGCGGATAAGTGCGTTGACGAAGTTGACTACAACCGTATTCGTCTAGTTACCGCTCATGGCACCATCCAGTTGATTGAGACGACTGCGGATGAAGCGGATGTTCAATACGTCCATTCGTTTGCCGAAGATTCTACGATGCTTTTGCCGGTAGAAATTTTCGATTCCTACTTTGTGGTCAAGGCCGTGCCTGATTCGGGCTACGTTTTAGATCGCCTGGTCATTGAAGTTCGCAATGAATGGGAAAATAAGTTTGAGGAAGAAGGAAAGAATTTTGAGCATAGGGAAGATAGCCTTGTGCGCTTCGATGGCGACACGTTGCCCTCTTACCTGATGGATGCGGTGCTGACGGCCTACTTCTCGGAAGCGCCTGTGGAACCGGATGCCGATTCGCTTGAATTGGTGGTCCATGAATTTGCTCAGTCCGGAAACGCCGTGCAGTTGACCGTTGCTACGAACGAATTTAACGCAAAACGTTCTGCAAAGTTGTAGATTTCTCTGATGGATGCCCAGGGAAATGTCTTGGAAGACTACGGCTTTGCCGAAGAAGTGAAGAAAACTCCTTATGAACATGTCTGGACGCAATATCCGTTGCTGCCGGGACGCTATGTGGTGAAGGCGACACTTTCGGATAAGGTTGATACGGTTGCGTTCGATACGGCGTTCATGGTGCGCTCCGAAATCGAAGTGGCCGGCGATGCTTGGCAGATGCTTTCTCTTGCGGATGTGGAAGTGGATTCGATCGTCCTCGATGGCGACCCGCTGTTCTACAGGTGGGATGAATCGGCCTCCTTCGGTGATTTCTGGAAGTACCAGAAGTATCGCGGTGGCGATGTTGACGCTGAACAGGGCTTCTGGTATAGCTCCTTGAGCGGCAGGGCGCTCCCGTTGCGTCCGGATTCTGCGGTGTCCGGTGACGAGATTGAATGGGCGCTCGATAGTGGCTGGAACCTGGTGGCTAACCCCTACGGCTGGAATATCTGGCTGAATGACGCTGATTCGCTTGTACTTTACAAGTGGAGTACCGAACATGCGGACTACTGGAGCATGCCTTTTGTCGAAGCATACGAGGCCGCCTGGATCTATTCGGATAGCAAGAAGACTGTGACTTTTGCCTCGGAACCGAACTTCGATAATGTCGCGGATCTTGTAGAGGAATACGAACTCCATCTGTACGAGTATGAGAAGGATGGTCAGCAGGGACTTACGAAAAAGGCCTTGGCGAAGGCTGCATCTCGCGACAACTGGACGCTGCAGGCGGTTCTTTCGGATACGAAAGGGCACCGGGATTCTTGGAACGTGATTGGTGCCGGTGCCGCGGCTGAACAGCCGGAACCGCCGGAAGGCATGGGCGACCATGTAAACCTGTCGCTGCTTGACGGCAAGCGCGCCCTCGCGAAATCCATCAGAAGTGCCGATGAGGCTAGCTACGAGTGGAATATGGCGTTGAGCGCCACGGGCGACCGTGTGGGTTACCTTAAGTTCGAGGGCGTGAAGGCGCTGAACGAGATGGGCCTCAAGGTGTTCGTGACGGTGGACGGCAAGACGACCGAAGCCCTCGCAGGTGATTCCCTGAAGGTGCTCCTGAAGGTGGCTGGTTCTACCGCTACGGTTCGGGTGGCCCCGATGGATGCCCGCGCTCTGGCCTCGAAGGTGGAAAATCTTCGCTTTGAACAGGCTTCGGGCCGCCTCCAGGTCGGTTTCGATGTGTCCGAGGGCCTCGCCGGGGCGAATTACATGGTGCAACTGGTGGGTCTGAACGGCAAAATTGCGGCTTCTTACGGGTCCAAGGCGTTCTTCGGCCACAATACGGTCGCCCTGAACGTCCCCAAGTCCGGAATCTACCTCCTCCGCGTTCGTGTCGGCAGCGAACAGGCCACCCGCAAAGTGGCAATTTCTCGCTAAATCGGGGCGTTGCGGGGTGCCCCCGCAGTGGGGGTAACGGAAGACCCTCGAGAGACTGGCCGCAAAGCGAGCAGTAAAGGCCGAAGGCCGTAGTTTGCTCGCGTGCGGAGCAGGCTCGAGTAGGGGCTGAAGTTAGGGGGACTCATCCCCCTTTGTAATAATGCCGTAATCTTGCCATAAGGGCGGCTTTTTTCTAAATTTGGCCGCACTATGACAAAGGCAAAATTCATCAAGTTCATCATCGCGTCGGTGCTTGCCATCGTCGCTCTCTTCTTGCCCTACGAATCCCTCGGATTCGATGCCGCAAGCCCCATGGGAATTCTGAACCCGCTCGAAATCCGCGTCATTGGCGTTTTCGTGATGGCGGCCCTCTTCTGGATCCTCCAACCGTTCCCGATCTGGTCGACCTCGATGCTCGTCATTGTGCTCATGATCGTGACGATGTCCGACTCCGCCCTGACGCCTTTCCGCGTGGACGGTGTGACCATGATCAGCCATAAGTCCATTATGGCGACCTTTGCAAACCCGATCATCATGCTTTTCTTGGGCGGCTTCTTCCTCGCTGCTGCAGCCACCAAGTACAAGATGGACTTGAACCTTGCCCGCGTGCTCCTGAAGCCCTTCGGAAAGAACCCGAAGTTCGTGCTTTTGGGCCTCATGCTCATTACCGCCGTGTTCTCCATGTTCATGAGCAACACTGCAACCGCCGCCATGATGCTAGCCATTCTCGCTCCGGTGCTCAAGCTCTTCGACGAAGATGACCGCGGTAAAGCTGCCTTTGCCCTTGCTATTCCGCTGGGCGCCAACATCGGTGGTATGGGTACCCCGATCGGAACGCCTCCTAACGCAATCGCCCTCGGTGCCTTGAACGACGCTATTGCCCGTGGCGACCTGGTCGCAAATCCGGTGAGCTTCGGTCAGTGGATGGCTTTCGGTATTCCGTACGTGATTATTTTGATGGTGATTGCTTGGCTCTTGCTCCTCAAGATCTACCCGATCAAGATGAAGGAAATGGTCCTGAAGATTGAAGGCGCCGGCAAGTTTGATACCAGCCCGAAAGCAATTATCGTGTACATTACCTTTGTCGTGTGCGTTGTCTTGTGGGTGACCGGTAAGGGTGTCCACGGCATTAACGATAACGCAATTGCTATGATCCCGATGGCCGTGTTTGCCTTGACCGGCGTGATTACTAAGAAAGACCTGAACGCAATGAGCTGGGACGTGCTCTGGCTCGTGGCAGGTGGTTTCGCTCTCGGTGTGGGTCTGAATGCAACGGGCCTTGCCGCTCACTTGATCAAGACGATTCCGTTTGCAAGCTGGTCTCCGCTCGCCCTCATGATCGGTTGCGGTATCATCTGCCTCTTCATGGCAAACTTCATGAGCCACACCTCTACGGCAACACTCCTCGTTCCGATTCTTTGCGCCGTGGGTATTGCCTGCCAGGACAACCTCGTTGGCCTCGGTGGCGTGACCGCCCTGCTCGTTTCTGTTGCCTTTGCAAGCTCTCTCGGCATGAGCCTCCCGATTTCGACGCCGCCTAACGCCCTGGCCCACGCTACGGGTTACACCGACACTAACGGTATGGCGAAGACTGGTATCGTGATGGGTCTCGGTGGCCTCGTGATCTCTTGGGTGATGATGATCCTCCTCGCCAAGATGAACTTCTTCGGCACGCCGGTTCCCAAGGCCGCTGAAGCCGCTCCTGCTGCTCCTGCCGCCGTTGAAAAGGTCGTTGCCCCGGCTGCTGACACTGCCGCTCCGGCTGTTGCCGATAGCGCTGCCGCCGTCGCCGCAGACTCTACCGTTGCAGTCGCTGTCGATAGCGCCGCCGCAGCAAAGGTTGAAGTTGCCGCTCCTGCAGACTCCGCCGCTGCTGCAAAGTAAGAGTATTTGACGAGAACTTTGAGGAACCCTTCGGCAAAAGCCGAGGGGTTTTCTGCATTCGGGATTTTAAGGGTGGGGACCCTTAGGGGAAAGGGTAACGGAAGCCCCTGCGGGAGCCTAACCGCTAAGCGAACAGTAAAGGCCGTAGGCCGTAATTTCTTGTGAGCTTAAAGCCCCAAGCGTTAAGCTGGGGCTGTAGCGAGAGTGAGGCGAAATAGTCATTTCTTTTCGGCGATAGAGCCGAACGGTCTCTATGCGTGCGGATTAGGCCGAGTGGGGGCTGGAGTGAGGGGGAAGGCTTTCCCCTTTGACCCAAAAGAAAAAAGAACCTCGCTTAAAAGCGAGGTTCTTTCAGTGGTCGATACAGAACTCGAATCTGTGACCTCTACCATGTCAAGGTAGCGCTCTAACCAACTGAGCTAATCGACCGAGGTGAGACCAATTATAGAAAAAGTTTTTTCGTTTGTCAAGGGGTATTGATGAACTATCTCTCCGAGGCGGGAACCCAGTAGCGCAGTCGACCGTTGACATGCACTGGGGGGAGACTGTCGATGCACGAACCGGAGCGGCAATCCTTGAAATAGAGGTCAAAATGGGCGGTCCAGAGCGAATCCCCGATGATTTCGTCGAATCGGATGGTGCTGCTGTCCTCGATAAGGGGGGCCTCTGGCGAGAATTCCTCGCGCATCCAGGTGACGTACTGGAACCTTCCGCTCAGGTTGGCCCGTGCGACGGGGGTGAGGTCCTTGCCGGTTTGCGGATTGTTGACCATTAGCGAAATCTGGTCGCCGCGCTTACTTTCATTGATTTGAGAGCAGAAATAGAAGTAGTGGTGGCTGTTGTTCACGTAAAAGGGGGGTTCCACGTCGTTCTTGGCGAGGTCGATGCTGTAGGGGCCCTCTCCGTTGACGGTGTACTTGAGGTAGCCGCCGCCCTTGACTTCCCAGCTGCTGTTGATGTCTCCGCAGGCTCCGATGAGGAGGGCGAGGCTCAAGAGAACGCCTACTTTTTTCGGGAAAGTCAAATTCATGCCCCTAAACTAGAAATTATCTTTGTGCTAGACTTCCTATGAACGATAACATGGCCATTTCTAGCGATTCCTGTACCATCCGGAGACTCGACGTGGAGACTCCTCTGGGGGTGGTGCATCTGGCGGGATTCGTGCAGAAACCGGACCACCGGTCGGTCATTCTAGGCATTCTGTCGGAGTATGTGGGCGAGCCTGTAACCGCTGCGGATATCGTGGAATCCAAAGAAGATACGCGTCCTAAATTTCCGAAGCTGGATTTCGACGTGAACTGGACGCATTCGGACGGCTATTGCGTCGTGGCGTTCGGCGAGCGCGACTCCTTGGGAATGCGTATCGGGGTGGACCTGGAACGGTATTCCCCTCGGCGACTGCACCTTGCGGAACGGTTCTTCAGTGCCGATGAGGCCGACCTCATCAAGTCGCTAATGGTTTCGGCGGAAGGGGCTGCCGAGCAAGGGGACGAGTGTGCAGCCGAACAAGAGTTTTTCCGCCTGTGGTGCCGCAAGGAATCGTTCTATAAGTGCGTGGGTGGCGAGTTCTTTGAGGGGACTCTTCGGCGCAATATGCTAAAAAATCCGGTGCACCTGGATGCATCGGATCGTTCAGTTCTTTTTGTCGACTTGGACGGCTCGGCTGTCGGAGCTCCTATGAAGGCCGCTCTCTGCCTCGCCGTTTCTCGTCTGTAGCCGCGTGGCGGCATTTCTTGCGTGAAGTCGATTTTAGTTGGGCAGTTCCTGTTCGCCGCTTGCGATGGGGGCGTCAGGAGGATTTTCACCTGGCTGCTGCGGGGCTTCGAGTGCGTACAGCGGGAGGCTTGCCAGTTCTTCTTCGTCGACGATCAGGCGGATGATGTACTTGTCGGGGCGCTTGATCTGGAGGCGCTGCAGGTTCAGCACCATGTTCACCGCGGCGGTATCGAATCCCTGGGCGACGGGTTCCAGCGGAATCTTCGACTGCATCGGGGGCACGATCGGCTTGCCGCACACGTCCTCGAAAACAAGCATCAGGTCATGCATACCGGCTTCGCTGCGAGAGTAGCGGATGCGGAATGCCGTGGAACACTGCGGAATCACGAGCGGGAACTTTGCAAAGACACGGTCAAACGCACCAAGGATATTCAGGCGTCCTCCGGCTCCGTTGGCGGTCGCGGCGTCACAGATTGCAGCAATTTCGATATTCATTATTTAATCTCCCAGTTGTCGGCCACGTACTTCATTACGAGCGGGCCGTTGTTGCGGTTGGCGCCGCCCGCGTTTTCGCGGGCAAGCATAGATACATAGACTTTGCCGGAGTTGTCGACGGCGAGCATCGGGCACGATCCGCGCAGGTAGTAGCCCTTCTGATCGTTAAACACGGTCTTGAAGTAGGGCAGCTGGTTCTCGCCGTGCAGGTGCCACTTGTTGTTCTCGAAGCGGTACACGTGGACCTGCGACAGCTCGGGCTTGCCCTTGTCGTCCATCGCGGCGTAAATGACTCCGTTGTAGACGGCGAGGCTCAAGTGGTAGGCGAGAATACCTTCGTTGATGGGCGTGCTGGCGAACACGCGGTTGTTCCCTTCGCCGGTCTTGATCCAGGTGATTTCCTTCGTGCCGAAGGTTCCCTTGCCGATGTGCGGACCGTAGCTGTTCACGTCGCGGCTCAGGTAACCCAGGTAGATGGTGTCCTTCATGGCGATAAGGCGTGCCTGGTTCACATTCTTGGCGCTAAAGCCGTTCCACTTGATTCGGGTGTAGTCGGTCTTGTAGTAGCCGTAATAGGCGACATAGTCCGTGGTAACGCCCAGAACAATGAATTCTCCTGCCGGGTTGTACACGGCTTCGACTTCACGGAATTGCAGGGTTCCGTCGGATGTTCCGAACTTGGTGTTCTTGGTCCAATCGCTACCATCGTAGTCGTACATGTAGAGTTTCAGGTCGTCACTTGCAATGAACACGACATGCGGGTTGCTGTCGCTTTCCTTGGCGACGATTTTCACGGCGTTGATCTTTTCGAAGGTACTGCCAAGCTTTGCGAACGAAGAGGTCGCCCCAGCGGACTTGTACACGGAAAGCTTTCCGGTCTTTTCGAGGGCGGCGAGGTAGAAGACGTTGCCGTGTACGGTAACGCTGAGCTGCGTCACGGAATCGGTGAGGGTAATGGATTCACCGACCTTGTTCCAGTTGGTTCCGTCGAAACGCTTTGCCGCTACCGTAGTCTTGTTTTCCAGGTAGGCGATGATCGGCTTGTCGTTGAAGATGGCGAGCGCGGGCGGAGTGTTCATGGTCGAGGTTGCCAGAACGGTATCCTTGCCCTGATTCTTCCAAGCCCTGCTGAAATAGACCTTGCGGCTGACTTCGGCGGCGCGGTGGCGGCTGAGGAAGCCTGGCGAGACGGTCGTTGCGCTACTGTCACGGTAATCGAGCGTAATCGTCATGGAACCTTCGGTCGTGCTACGCATGAAGGCCGTGTTGAATTCGGCGATGCTTGTATCCAGGCTTCCGTCCTTGTTGCCCTGGTAGAAGTTGTTGTCCACATTGCTGAATTTCCAGCGGAAGTCCTGCATGTTCTTGTCGCCGAGATCGCCAAGCTTGGACTTGGTACCGCCCCATTCCGGAGTGTAGAAGTAGAGGGCTTCGTCTTCGACGGATTCGTCGCCACTCCACAGGTAGACGGTGTCTGCCGCGGTAATGACGCCTACGGGGTGGTATTGCATCAGGCGGACTTCGGTCGAATCACTGAAGGTCACCTTGGTGCTGGTTTCCTGTGCCGAAATCACGCAGACCATGTCCTTTTCTTTTTCGGAGTAGGTGGAGTCCTTGCCGATTTTGAAGGACTGGTGGTTCGCGGCGTAGTCGTACTTGGTAACCTTGCTTTCCATAGTCTTGCCGGTCGCCTTCTCCTTACATTCCCAGGTGAACCAGTCGATGCCCTGCCATACGTCGTTGACTGATGCGTCCAATTCAAAATTGTCGCCGGGGTTCAGGTAGATGACTTCGTCCTTGACCCAGATGAGGGGAACATCGGTCGAGAAACTGATCTTGGTCGTATCGCTTGCGGTGTTGCCGTCGTTGTCTGTTGCGCGGGCGATACAGTAGAAATTGGCCTGTGCGGCGGGGGCCTTCCAGACGGTGTCAAAGTCGCTGACGGATTTCCAGTTGGAGGCAATCTGTTCTGGTGTGCCGCAGCTCCATTCGCGCTTGGCGATTGCGCCCGGATCCGAGGGCAGTCCGTTGTTGTCGCTTGCCGTTGCGTTCAGGGCGATGTTGTAGCCTTCGCGGACAGTTAGGTTGTCGTTTGCAACCTTGATGGTGGGCGGTGCCAGGACAATGTCGATTTCCACGGTGTCCTTGGCGGTGTTGTTGTCGTCATCGGTAACGCGGACAATGCACTTGTATCCGTTCTGCGGAACGGCCGGCATGGTCATGTTCGCCTTGGCCGTTGTCGAACTACTGAATGTAAAGCCGATGTTCTGGGCAGAGGCGGCGCCGCAACCCCATTCATATTTGACCAGGGAACCGAGCGAGTCCTGTGCATGGGCGTTCAGTTCTACGACGTCCTTGATGGTGACCCTGTTGTAGTTGACGTAGGCCGTTACGGTCGGAAGTCCGACGATGACCTTGTATACGGCAGTGTCGCGGGCCGTGTTGCCGTCGTCGTCGGTGACCTGTACCACGCAGTAGTAGTGGTCGGTTGCCGTTGAGGGCATGCGCACGACCGCTTCGGGGCCGTTCATCGGACCCCAGCTGGGGTTCTTGAGTTCGGCGAGGTTGTCGCTACAGGCGGAATCGTAGGCGGCAATGTAGCCGAGTTTGTCGGTAGCGGTTGCCTTGAGTGTCTGCGTGCTGTTAATCTTTACGGTGTCTCTCTTGGTCGAGAGTCGAATGGTCGGAAGGTCGAGAAGCGTCTTGAAGAGGAGCGTGTCGAGGCCTTCTTCTCCGTCGTCGTCAATTGCCTTGAAGACGCAACGGTAGTTGCTTGTTTCAGAACCGGGGAGCTGCACCGTGAGCGGAACGTCGCTGATCGATGCCGTGGGCGGGTCAATATCCTTCTTGTTGTCGAAGCTGACCGATCCGTTGCTGCAGCCCCATTCAATCTTGTTGATGGTGCCGAACTTGTCGCTTGCGGATGCCTTGACCGGCACGATAGAATTGATCTTGTATTCGTTAGAGTTGCTTTCGGTGGAAGCGTTGATGCTTGGCGGATCGTTTACGACCGTCACGGTGGTCGTGGCTGAGGAGGATTTATCATCCTGGTCCTTCACCGTGACTGTAATGGTGTGCAGTCCGACTGCGTTGAAGGATATGTCCGCTTCCTTCACGTCTTTTGCGGGGCAGGCGCTTGCAGAACCGGAGCAGGCCCATTCAATTTGGAGCTCGTTAGATGCCTTGCCGAGGTAGGCTTCGACCTTAAAGTGGACGGGGTCGTTAAGGCTTACGGTGTCGTCGAATGCGGGCTCGGTAAAGATGACTGCCGGATCATCGCCCAGGATACCGAATTTGACCTGCGTCTTGACATTGGCTCCGTTGCTCTTGTATTCAGCCGTCATAATATAGTCTTCGCCTGGCTTGGCACTGGATACCTCGCTGTAGTCGAGGCTGTAGGTCGTGGAGCCATCATCGAGGACTTTCGTCTTCTTGGTGGTAGTTCCGTTACCCACATCCCATGTCCAGATGACGGAGTCCGCTGCCGGGAAGGCGCCAATCACTTTCGCAGTGAAGTCGAACTTTCCGTCTGTTCCGATGCGGGCGTTCTGGGCCCCGTTCACGTTCAGGGTCATCGAGGTCGCCTTTACGACAATAGTCTGGGTGGGAAGGGTGGTCGTGTTTCCGGCCTTGTCCTTTGCGGAGTAGTTGAACTTGTGCTCTCCGTCCATCAGGCCCGAAAGGGCGAGCGGACAGTTGAACACGGCGTTGTTGTCGTCCTTGCTGCAGTTGAGAGTCTGAGCCTTTCCGTCGATAGCGGCGGTGACGGTGTCCAGGAACGATCCCAGGTCTCGAGCGTAAATGGCAAAATTGTATTCGCGGCTAGTCAGCGTGTCAATGTTTTTCACGAGCAGGACCGGCGCTACCGTGTCCTTCAGTACCATTTCGTCGGCCATGATGGTGTTGCCCGATTCAATGAACAGGTCCTTGAGGGTAGCGGACTTGTATTCCTTGGCGGAGTCGGAACTTGCGGTGGCGGTGAAGAGGCCTGCATCTACCTTCACCGAGTAGTTACCCTTTTCGTCGGTGTAGGCATCGAAGGTCTTGTTGCCGTTGCTGAATTCCACATGGATTCCCGCGTGGTTGCTGCGGGCCTGGTACTTGGCTGTACCCGAGAAGGTTCCTTGCGCCGAGCTTAAGTCGCCGATGTAGAAGTTCCAGGGACGGCTCGAACCTTCGCCGGTCGAGATACGTTCCATGCGGACGATGTCGTAACCGTCGGTGACGTACATGTCCCAGTAGATGCGGCCGGTCAGTTGCTTGCTCGGATCGCTAATCAGGGTGATGACGTTCTTGCCTTGCTGGTTGATGGGCTCGAAAATGTTGGAGGTGAATTCGGAGGCTATCAGGTCGTCAGACGTGAATGCCTTCTGGGGCGGCTGTCCGTTCTTGGAAGCCTGGGCGTAAATGAAGTACTGCAGGTTCTGCGGGTTGTCGTCATCTTCGCCTTGGTAGTAGAAGTAGAAACGGTCATTGATGTTGTGGCGTGCGCCGTCCTGCGGGTAGATAATCTTCAGTCTCGGGATGCGGTTAAAGTGCAGGTTCACGCTGTCCTTGGTCTCGTTGCCGTCGTCGTCGGTTACGATAACATAGATCTTCTGGTTTCCGAGCGAGTCAATCTTGGCTTCGCTGTTCTTGACGGTGAGGTAGAGGGAATCGTTGTCCTCGAAGGTCTCGTAATTCCAGACCTTGGCGGAGTCCTTTCCGCTGGCGTCCAGGTCGACCTTGATGCTCACGATGGTTCCGAAGGAGTCGCTGGCAAGAATCGGGAAGGTGATGTCGCCGTCGTGGCGGGTCCACAGGGTGTCCTTGGGAACCGTCAGGCGCGGCTTGGTGTCGATAACTCGGATCCAGGCCTTGCGGGTGGCCGTACCGGAAGTGTCGGTGGCGTTATTGCCGTCAAAGGCGACAAACTTGGGCTCGTAGAGTCCCGGTTTGGTGTAGGTCCAGGACTGCGGCTTGGCGTTGCCGCCGATGATGGTCGTGTCCTTGCCGTTCTTGTCGGTGAGGGTCCACTGGAATCGGTAGATCTTGTCGACATTGTAGGGGAGAAGGCCGATCATGTACACGGTGTCGTTAATCGTGACTGTAAGCGTGTCGGGGATGGTGTCGGCTTCCATAACGGCTGTGTTGGCCATAGAGTCGGCAAATGCCTGCGGATCCGGGATGGGTTCGTTAAACACGAAGACACGGGAGTGATTGTTCTTCAGGTTCACGTTTTCCTTGACGGAAGATTCCCTGGAACAGCCGAAAAGAGCCATCATGGCGCTCAGGCCAAGGGTAAACAACAAAAATTGGGGTACACGCATAGCACATCCTCAATGAAATTCAAAACAATTTTTACACTTTAAATCTATCTTTTTTATTCGTAAAGCGTGTGTGATAAAACGCACCGATGGAGCTTGTTTTATGGAAGAAATCCCTCTTTGGTATCATCTTGCGGTGTTTTTTGTGCTGGGCGCCTGTGTCGGCAGCTTTTACAACGTGATTGTATACCGTATGCCCCGCGGAATTTCGCTGATCAATCCGCCTTCGCACTGCCCCTTGTGCAAGAAGCATATCCCGCTGTATTATAACCTGCCCATTATCGGCTGGCTGATTCTGCGTGGAAAGAGTGCCTGCTGCAAGCAACCGATCAGCATCATCTATCCCATCGGCGAAAGCCTTTGCGGCCTACTCGGGGCGCTTGCCCTTTATGCCGCTACGGGTTTCACAACGAATTTTACGGCCCCGGTGCAGAGCTGGGAAGTGTGGGCCGACGCTTTGGCGCTTTTCTGGCTCCTGCTCGGTATTTATCCGGTGAGCGCAGTTGATTTTAAGTACAAGTTAATTCCCGATTCCATCTCGGTCGGGGGAATTGTCGCTGGGCTTGTCATTTCGTTTGTTCCGGGGGGTATGACCCCTGTTGAAAGCATTGTGGGCGCTGTCGCTGCCGGTGGTGGTCTCTACTTGCTTGGATGGGTGGCAACCAAGGTGCTGAACAAGGCCGCGATGGGCTTTGGCGATGTCAAGCTCCTGGCGGGTTTCGGAGCCATCATGGGCGTGACCCGAGCTGTCGAAGTGCTGGTGGTCGCCTCGATTCTCGGTATCTTGATTATGGTGCCGTATGCAAAGATTTCCGAACGTCATGCCGCTAAAAAGGCCGCCGGAAAACAGGCTACGCAAGGCGGAGCCTCAAAGAGTCAGGCTCAGAATGACGATGAATCGGAAGAAGGTGCCGGACAGATTCCCTTTGGTCCGTTCCTCGCTGTGGCCGCCCCGTTTATGTATCTGTGGGGCGATGCGCTGAAGGATGTCTATATGAAATTCGTTCTCGGCGAATAAGAGTTGCTGCGCGAATTAGCGGTAGTCCCTGATGTGAAAATGCTCGCGAAACCGCGAGCATTTGCTGTAGAGTTTTTAAAAGTCTTTCTGCATTTCGTAGAAGGCCTTGAGCCATGCCTTGAGGCGGGTCCAGTCTTTTTCGCCATCCTTGCGAATGTAGCTGCCGAAGGAATGGACGATAAGGTTTTCTAGCGGATAGTCGCCGACCAGCATCCCCGAGAGACCGTAGAATTCGCTGGAAAGCTTGAGGTCGGTATCGTGGATTGTTTCTCCGTCTATGGCGATGGCGAGGTGTTTCTTGTGGATGACGAACGAAACGTGGTGCCTTTCGCCATCGAGGATCTTTGCCTTGCCGTAGATGACGCTGTCTGTCGCGGCGGAATCGAGCCCGCTGTAAATCCTGGAACAGACATATTCAGCGTTCCTTTCGCACTGGGCTATTTTGAAACCGGTACTTTCTGAACCCAGGGAAAGAATGCTATGACGGATGCTGTCTTCTGTACCCACGGCGTGAATCCAGAATCCGATGGCTATGCTGGAATCTTCGGAGAATGTTGCCCTGTACAGCGTGTCGCCCGAGGCGAACGAGTCTGAATACTGGATGCGGTTTGTGGCTGCCACAAGGGGGTAGATTTCTCCGTGTACCTTGTAGATGGTGACTGCCGAATCCATGGGCGGAAGCATTACCCAGGTGGTGATGGAGTCTGCCCCCCTGTAGTTGGAATTGCTCCAGGGAAGGCTGTTTTGACTCTTGTCCATGAAGTCAGATGTGGTCGTGCTCCCGAAGGCGCATACGATGTAGTCGTCTTGTGTGACGGGCCTTTTGACTGGAATCGGTGCGATTAGCGAATCGAGCGTCTTGTCCTGGAGGCTGTCGAGAAGACTTATGGACGGGAGCGTGAAGGACCATTCGGAGACAATATCGACGACAGCGTTCTTGTTGGCGGTGCGGTCGTCTCCAGGGAAAACACGCCAGTAGACGGTATCCTTGCGGGCGGCTCCGTCATGGATAATTTCGACCTGGTCATAGTCTACGTAGGAGTCAGAATATGTTGATGCTGGGATATTCTCGATGCTGATGTATCCGGATTCCTGTGCGGTTTTGTCGTAGACTCCACAAGACAGGGTGCCCGTGATGCAGACAGAATCGCCCGGGGCAATCTCGAGTGCCGCTGCGTTCAGCCTGATTTTTGCTGTCTCGTAAAGGTTGATCTCGAGGTGGGTCTCTACAAACCCGGTGTCGTTCAGCAACTCTTTGGACTCAAGAATTTTGTCGGTGATGATATTGCCAAAGGTGACGGTACCGGAAGTGTCCATACCCATGGCCACGATGCTAAAATCGCTGTAGGGCACGTTCTTGAAGGTAACTTCGTTGTTCGTGTCGGTGACGGCGGAGTCTATGATTTCGCTGCGGTCGTTAGCGGTACGCATCAAGGCGACTCTGGGGCGACTACTGATTTCGGAGGGGGCGCCAACTTCAAGATTCGTGTTGACGCTGATGGTCAAACTTGCAGTCTGCCCCGATTCTGTTTCGGTAAGCACGCCCGCGGTGCTTGTGCTGTCGCTACAGGCGGTAAGGAGTGAGACTGCCCCTGTAAGCGAACAGAATGCCGCTGCGGCGAGGGACGGATAAAATTTGAAAAGTCCTTTATTCATCTGTCGCCCCCTAGTCTAAATTTGAGAACAGGTGAATGTTCATCTGGTAAACGCCGTCGGCTTTTTCTTTGTCTTCGCCGATAATGCGCCTTGCCTTTGCCTTGAATTCCTGTAGCTCGGCTTCGAGCTTCTTGTACGCTTCGCTCGAAATGCTGAAGGTGAGCGTACTCATGACGGTCGGCTGCTTGGGCGGCGTCATTAGGGCCTGTTTCGAAAGTTCAAAGCATTGCAGCTGGTATTGCTTGATCAGGTCTGCGTTGTTGTACGGTCCGCTGCTGATGCTTTCCTTGGTGGGTTTCCAGAATCCGTTCTCGTTCTTGCGTGCAAGTCCGAGGCGTTCCAGGAGGGCGAGGGAATCCTTCAGCTTGCCGAGCGGCACCTTCGGAAAAATTCGCTTTTGCACCGGAGCCATATCGTCAGTAACGTCCATCGCGTCAAGGATTGCAAAAAGGGCGCTGTTGTACCAGTGGCTGTAATATTCGTAGGCGTCTTCGTTTAATATATGCTGCGGATTTGGGTGCAGCTTCAGGACTTCCTGCATGGCCGCGTTGCGTGCTGCGTCGCTTTTTGCCTGGTCCAGTTCTACCAGTGTCTCAAAATACTTGGCCTCTTTCTTGTCAAGTTCCAGAATCTCGATGAATTTCTGCACCATGCGAGGGCTGACCTTCTTTCCCCTGAGAACGTCGGCAAAGTAGCTGCGGCTTTTCTCGAGGCCCAGCAGGTTGCAAATTTCGGTACGGGTAAAATGGGGCTCCGCGTTGGCGCGGGCCGCTTGGTATTCTTCCAGGAACTTGCGGAAGTGCGTAAACTGGTATATGTCTAAATACGGATTCATTGTTGTTCTTTCTATTCTCTGCTTAATATAACAAAAAATCCCTGAAAATGCGAAATTTTTTTGAGAACATTCAGGAAAAACCGTTGAAATAATGAGAACATTCGTTCCGTTGTGTGATTTCGGTCTCATTTTTGGTGGTTTTTGCACGATGATAACACATTTTTACTGGTCCAAACGCGCCGTTTCTCTTGAAAAAGGGCTATCTTTAAGAATAGCCCATGAAAAAGTCGAAACATGAATTGAATATATCCCGGATGGGGCTTCTTGTCGCAGCGCTGCTTTGTGTGCTTGCCTCGCAAACGTTTGCGCGTCCGGCGGAGGCTGGTATTAGGACTGTCCTCAATAAGGACGGTTCTTCGGTCTCTATTCAGGAATTCGGTGACGAATACTACCATTTTGCCGAGACCAATGATGGTTTCCTTGTGGATGTGAACCGAGACGGAAACTACGTCTATGTGGGTGAGGATGGTCTGGAATCCGAAATCGTGGCAAAAAATGTGGTTGACCGCACTGACGAAGAAAAAGCTTTTTTGAAGGCGATTGATCAGAAAACTGCCCGCGCAAATCACCGTGAAATAAATGAGACCCCCTTTCCCGAAGATGGCTCGCTGATCTCGAATTCTTTCGTCCATGCTCCCCTGATGGCCTATAACCAGGATGGCGAAGTTGCCGTACGGTACCGCCCAGAACCGCTAGCGTGGACGACGGGGGAACGCTGGTTCCCGGTGATATTGGTCGGAACATCCGATAAGCCATATGGTGATTCGACAAGGTTCTACAATTACTTCAACAGGAATGGATACAGCGAGGACGGCTACTTCGGTAGCATCCGCGACTATTTCCTGTTCGTTTCTGATAGTCTCTTTAACCCGCATTTTGATATTTATCCCGTTGAGATCGATGTGTCGATCGAAAGCTTTGGTTCTGGGAATACATATCAAGAGGGCGCGTTTATGGCAGCGGTTCTGGACAAGTTGGGCGAACGCAGTGATTTCCAGGAAAATGCCCTGAAGTATTGTTCTAGCGGCAAGAATGTCGACGGTTTCTTTTTCCTTTATCCCGGAATGGAAGAGGACGTTATTTCGTTGAGTGAAAAAATCTTCTGGTCACACATGAGTCAGATGTATCTAAACGGCTCCGTTTCGGGCTGGTCGAAAAGCTACAAGGCTGGGGGAGTCAACTTTGATAGGTATGTGTTTGCCCCGCAATTTCTTGACGGATCGAAGAATAAGATCATCAACAAGACGGGAACGAACGTGCATGAGTTCAGCCATGTGATGGGACTAGGCGACCATTATGCTATGGCGGCGGATGGCTCGCAAATTAACGGTCCTGGCTATTTCGATCTTATGTCGCAGGGAATGTACAACGGAACCTATAATAATGCGGGCAATGTCCCGATGGGTTATTCTGCCTTCGAAAAAGAAGCGGTTGGGTGGTTGACTTTGCAGGAATTGGAAGAAGGCAAGGTCTATTCCCTGAAAAAATTGAGCAAGATGCAGGCGTATTCCATCACGAATCCGAACTTTAACAACGAATACTACATCATCGAATATCGCCCCGCCGAAAAATATGATGCGTATGTGGACACGCGTATGACTGCCCCCCGGAACGGTGTCTATGTGTGGTATATTGATTATAACAAGAGCCTGTATGAAACCAAGAACAATATAAATGGCGATATAAGTCACCAGCGTATTGCGTTGAACAAAGTGCTTGAGGCGGGTGGCTACTATGTGGATTTCCTCTACGTGAACAAGGATGGCGTTCCTGCCGTGCCGGGTGTCTATAACTTCGTTTTCGATGGCGAAAGAAGGGTTTGCTTTACGACTTCGCCGGACTTGTCGTTAGAGGAATGCCCCGAAGATTCTACACAGGAAGACGAAAGCTCCAGCAGCGAAGAATCTTCTTCCAGTTCTGCAGAAATTTCTTCGTCGAGCGAAGCGCCGGAATCCAGCTCGTCTGAAACGGTGGGCATTGCCGCGAATGTCGGCGCTGTGCCGCAAGTTCAGATGGTTCTTGAGGGTGGCCTGCTCCATGTGCAGACGGAAATTTCTGGCCTCAAGGGTTTGCAACTGTTCGACTTGCAGGGACATCTGCTTCAGTCGGAAAAAATCTCCGAAAATTCAACGACTCTTGAAATCGGAAAATTCAGCCGCGGAAAGTATATCGTGCGGCTGACCGTAGGCAATAAGATTATTGCCGTGAAAAGAATCTAAGAAACGGAAGAGAATGCCCCTGCATATTTGCGAAGAGCGGGGGGGGCGGTTTATTTCCCGCCGACGGGGAATAGTGCGAATTCTAGCTGGAAAACTTTATCGCTCCCTTCGTCTTCTTCGGCGAGGAGCGCAATTTCTTTGCGGAAGGCGTTGATGCGTTCTACGATGCGTTCGTAGCCTTCTTGGCTGATGCCGAGCGTGAGTCCCGAAATGTGGCGCGTGCCCGGAGGGTCGCGGTCGATGGAGTCGGCGGCAAGCTTGAGGCATTGCTGGTGGTAGCCGCGGAGAGCGAGTTTAGAGGTGCGGTCGCCGGTCGTAATGGCACTTTCTGTCAGGACGTATTTGCCGCTTTCGTCTTTCTTGATCAGCTGGCATTCTTCGAGCAACTTTACGGATTTCTTCGCTTCGTCGGCAGTAATGTGCGGATGGACGCGTTTGGCGAGTGCATCGAAGTCGCCGTCAAAACCGAATAGTCCGATAAGACTACGGACGGTAAGATGACGCCAATCCGAATACACCATGTACTGGGCGTGCCCGAGCAGGTGCTGCTTTTCGGCGAAACGGACAACCTTAAGCGTTGTCTGCATTTCTTCGAAAGCGGTGTTCCTTTCTTCGGTGGTTTCGGCCTGGTTGAACTTGACGAGCGCGACGAAGAATTCCGTTTCGTGTTTGCCGAGGCGCAGCCCCGAGGCAACTTTTGGAATGCTCTGGTTAGACAGATTCTTGCCGCCGTTCATCACGCGGCTGATAAAATCCTTCGCCTTGAAACCGATCCTGTCCGAAAACACGCGGAGCGAAAAGGCGGGGTTCGCCTCTTTCTTTGCGTTGTAGTAATCTTTCAAGAATTCCCGGTAGTCCAGGTACTCGAAGATTTTCTTTGTCGGTTTCGTTTCGGCCATGCCCTAAATGTAAGAAAAATGTCTGCTTGTGGGTATGCCTTTGATGTTTTCCCGTTGTCCAGAAACAACGCAAAATGTGATGAATATCAAAAAATGCTTTGAAAAGGGAGCGACGGAATATAGATTATAGGTATAAAAAAAGGTGTACAGATATGAAAATGATGGGAAAGAAGTTTGGTAACATCGCCTTGTCGGGCGTTGTCTCGTTTTTTGGAATTTCTGCAGTGCAGGCCGCTGTTCCGGTGAGCGAAGTGGTGAGTCTGCCGACGGATGCCGCCTACGGTGGTGGTGACAAGGTGGGTTCGCAGCTGGTTGCGGCTACCTACAATGCGGGCGAGGGTCCGGGTATCTGGATTGTGGCCGATGGCGGCTACAGGCTCTACCATAACGGTGCGCTCCTTGCCGAAGATAACCAGGCGGGCCGTGTGCGCTTTGTGCCGATGACCTTCCTTCCCGGCGAGAACGCGATTTCAGTCGTAGGCGTGAACGGCCAGGGTGCTCCCGGTGTCATGGTGCAGATTGATGACCTCGACAAGTCCTACTATTCCGGCAGCGGCTGGAAGGCCAAACCGACCGTCGGCAATAACTCCTGGAAAAACAAGGGCCGCGACCTTAGCCAGTGGGGTGGAGCGACAACCCTGAACTATGCGAGCAACAAGCTCCCGAGCGGGGCGACCCTTACGGGATTTGCAGCGAATACGCTGGCCAAGTGGATTTGGAGCGGCGCGGAAACCGACCCGACGGCCGTCCTGCTTTTCACATTCAACGTGAAGGCCGAAGGCTTCGGCGCCAATACCACCGGCGGCGATGCGGGTAACATCGTCATCGCGAGCGATACCGCCACTATTCGTAAGCATATGCAGAGTAACGATGCGGTGACAATCCTTGTGCCCGAAGGAACTTACGACTTCAGAAAGTTCGTAGATGCGGCCACATCTGCCGCCAATTCGGGATGGACTTGGTGCAAGTCTTCCTGTGGCAACACTGTCAATTCCAACAACACCTTTTACCGTATCAGCTTTACGCAGAACAGCTGTTCCGGCCTTAGCGAACAGACCACGATGGTGTCTGCGGGTGAAATCAAGAGTTGGAGCAACTGGATTACGACCAAGGGCAACAAGAGCCTCGTGGGTATGGGCCGTGGCGCAAATATGCGCGGTGTTTCGTGGTCAAACCGTTCCTACGAAGGTGCCAAGAACAACATTTATCGCAACTTGGCCCTTTACGATGTGAACCCGCACCTTATCGAGGGGGGCGATGGTCTCGAAGTGAGCGGCAGCGGCGGCAAGGAAGTTGAAAATATGTGGTTCGACCACATCAGCTACAAGTGGATTAGCGACGGCATGGACTTGGAATATGTCAAGGGCATCACCGTTTCGTATCTAGACTATGATGGCAGCAACGAGTACAACTGCTACTATTACGATCCGTATATGCACCTGGTTGAAACTGCGCAGCTGACTTTTGCGAATGTCTATTGGCACAATTCTTTCGGACGCGTTCCCAAGGTGACGAGCGAGGCGGATGGTTCCTACGCCTCGATGGTCCACATCTACAATTCCTATGTGGATTACAACCACTGGCATGTGATTGATGCCTCCGGGAAAAGCGACAAGAAGACGCAAGTCCTTTACGAAAACAACTATGTGAAAAATCCGCAAATTCAGGTGGCCGGAAAGGATGCCTATTCCTTGATCAAGTTCAAGAATACGACGGTCACCGGAGCAAAGAGCTCCACCCCCTATAACAACAATGGAACATCTCAGGCGTCGGCGTTCAACGACAATGTCTTTACGCCTTCTTATTCTTACGAACTACGCAGCAATTCAAGCCTTCCTACCGACCTCCCGAAACTTGTGGGCGTGGGTGGCCGCTACGGCAAGATGCCCGAATACAACCAGGCTTTCGGACTGAGCAACAAGGCGGCTACAGTTTCTCTCTCTGCTCCCGCAACGGGGGCGAAATTTGACGCGGGTGCAACGGTCACCTTGAAGGCCGACGCGAAGGACAGCGACGGTTCCGTGAAGAGTGTCGCCTTCTACGTGGGCAATACTTTGGTCGGCTCTGCGACAAACGCTCCCTACCAGGTGAATGCAAGCGGGCTTGAACCGGGCGTGTATTCCGCGGTTGCAGTCGTGACGGACAATTCGGGCCTTTCGCAGATGTCTTCGTTCGTGACCTTCTCCGTCGAAGGGACTGTCTACCCTGAAGTCGTAAAGTGCGGTGCGGGGTCCAGCAGCCAGAGCATCAACTTGGGCGAGCCGATCGTAGATTTCTGCTACACCTGGAGCGGCGCCGAGACTGTCGTGCCCCAAGGCTTCCCGGCGGGTGTTACGACTAGCATCGACAAGGAAAACCGCAAGATTTCTATCAGCGGCACTCCCACTGCGGCTGGCGAATATGCCTTCACCGTCACGGCCACCAACAACGATTCCACCTTTGTCAAGAGCGGCCGCATCGTGGTTGCAGACCCGAACGCTCCCGAATCTTCTTCAAGTGCCGAACCGGAGTCTTCTTCGGGCGAAGTTATTGAATCCAGCAGCGGAACGACTTCGATTGCGCAACGCATAAACCTGTCAACTGAAGCCGAAACGGGTTTCTACCGTATCTTTGATATGCAGGGCCGTCCGCTGTTTGCTGGCGAACGCAAACCGGCAAGGATGCCTGCTGCTCGCGTGATGGTGGTGGAGTATACGAAAAACGGCGCCGTGAAGCGCCGCTACATACAGTAGTATAGTCATTCTCGACCCTGGAGTGCGTAGCACGATAGGGGAGGGAATCCATTATTTTCCTATACTATCTAATATTTTCTGAGCCTGCTTGGCAATCATGTCGTTGCCGTTCATCTCGATTACTTTTTGAAGACGCTTGACACCGTCTTCAATTTCTATTTTATTCGTAATGCAGGTCTCTCCCAAAACGTAGAGAGCGCGGCGAGCGAAGTTCTTGTCCTTCTCGCGGGAAAGGCCTTTCTTCAAAAGCAGGATGGCCGCTTCGGGGGAGTTCTTCGCCTTGGCGATTTCGCCCCATTCCAGCCACTGGTTACTCATGAGCTCGATATAAAGTGTCGGGCTCGTCATGCGTTCGGCAAGCGATTTTACGAGAGCTCCGTCAACAGGATGTTCCTGTAAAAGTTGGGTCATCGCCTGGGTCAGCTGTCGCTGTGCCTGGTCGAACTGTCCGAGCTTGGCGCTAGCAAATCCCGCTTCGATCATGGAGCGTGTTTTCGCCTTCATTTCTGCCATCGGGTTGCGGCTGGCGACGCGACGGGCACGCTCGTTGAGAACATCCTGCTTAAGTTCGCGCTTGCTCTTGCGGCGGGTCTCGATCTTTGTTCCGGCGAAAGCTCCTGCACCGAACAGAACGGGCGAAAGAATCGTGACGGCACCGAAAATCCCCGGATTCACAAACCAGTTGATGGCCATGTCCAAGATAAGTCCCGTAAAGCAAACCGCAGAAGTAATCGTCGAAACCATGTCCTTGCGGGGGGCGAATGCGGTTGCTCCGAGTAAGAAGACGAGGACTAGGCTCATTCCCATGTAGCGTTCGCCGTCATAGTGGTCGAAGAAGCTTGTTCCCGTAAGGATCGATACGAAAATCCCACCGCATAGGGCTAAACCGACTACGATTCCCCACAAGATGTACCATTGCCAGCGCTTTTCCAGTTGAACCGTGGCGAAGATAAAGAATACGGCAAAAACCAGATAGCTCCATACGCTCGGAAAAAGCATCCAGCTGGTAAGCAGGTTTCCGTATTGTTCCCTCTTGGGTACAAATGCCATATTGTAGCGGGTGAACTTGTCCGTGTAGTTGTTGATCCATTTCGTCTGTTCGCGACGGAAATCCGATTCGTTAGGGTAGCGCTTGTGTTCTTCGGCGAAAGTTTCCTTGCCGCCCTTGATTTCCCACCATTCGCGGAAATCCTTTTTCATGGTCTCGATGCGGTCTTCTACGATGTAGGAGGGCTTCTGGGCGAGGGCCCTTGTGCGGAACTGTTCGAATTCCTCGTTGCGGATTTTTTCGGTGGGTTCCAGTCCGACGGCTTTGAATTGTTCGGCACCTTCGTTTTCCCACCATTTGTTGAATGCCTTTTCAATCCCGCGCTCGTAACGGTGCTGGTTGATATAGGGCATCGCCCCTGTGACGGCGTTGAATATTCCAAGTCCGAGAATCAGGGCGAGGGCAAGGTAATGAACGGGGCGGAGTTGACGGATGCCGCCAAGGAACAGCTTCTTTAGAGTCGCTTTGAACATATTCAAAAATGATGGTTAAAAAAATTACTTGAGCGGGTTCTTGTCGCTCTTGTACCACTTCATGAATTCGGCGATGCCGTCGTGCAGGCTCCAGTGGGGCTTGTAGCCGCACTCGGTTTCGAGCTTGGTGGTGTCGGCGTTGGTCTGGTACACGTCACCGGGCTGCATGGGCAAGAAGTTTTTCTTGGCGGGCTCGCCGTAAGCGTTTTCGATTTCGGCGATAAAGTCCATGAGCTTTACGGGGTGGCTGCAACCGATGTTGTAAATCTTGTAGGGCACGTTGTTGGCGCACTTGGCGGCATCGGGCATGTGGTCCAGCGTGTGGATGGTGCCTTCGGCGATGTCGTCGATGTAGGTAAAGTCGCGGATCATGTCGCCGTTATTGAATACCTTGATGGGTTCGCCCTTCGATATCGCGCGGGCAAAGAGCATGGGCGACATGTCGGGACGTCCCCACGGCCCGTATACGGTAAAGAAACGTAGACCCGCGACGGGCAGGTTGTAGAGTTTGCTGTAGCTATGCGCCATGAGCTCGTTGCTCTTCTTGCTGGCGGCGTACAGGCTCACCGGATTGTCGACCTTGTCGTCTTCGCTGTAGGGCACCTTGCTGTTGAGGCCGTACACGGAGCTGGATGAGGCGAATACCAGGTACTTGACTTGGTTATGGCGGCAGGCTTCCAGAATGTTCAGGAATCCGACCAGGTTGCTCTGCAGGTAAGCGTACGGATTCGTGATGGAGTAGCGCACGCCCGCCTGTGCGGCGAGGTTCACGACCTTGTCGAACTTTTCTTCGGCGAAAAGTTTGTCGAGTGGCTCCTTGTCGTCGATGCCCATCTTCACGAATCGGCAGTTCTTGTACTTGGTGCTTTGGACCATGGCGCCGTAGGCGAAGTTGTCGCCGGGCTGCTCGATGCCGCCTTCGCGGAGGCGGCCGTACTTGAGGCGAACATCGTAATAGTCGTTAATATTGTCGAGACCCACTACTTCGTCGCCGCGTTCTGCGAGCATGAACATGAGCTTGGACCCGATAAAACCTGCTGCACCTGTAACAAGAATTTTCATGTGAGATAATATAGCAATTAGAATTTAGTAAAAATGTCATTCTCGACCCTGAGTGAAACGAAGGGGAGGGCGGACAGCACTTGGTTACTTGTAACCTTAGTGCGCATGGTCCCCGAATGGGGAGAATCCAGTACTGGATCCCGTCGCACTTCGTGCTCCAGGATGACTCTCTCTAGTAACTATGACGAAGTCATCCTAGAAACTTTCTACTTTTGCAATGATGTCCACAGTGATTCTTTTCAACAAACCTTTTGGTGTCTTGAGCCAGTTTACGCCGGAGTCGGGCCATGCAGCGCTCGATACCTTCGGCTTTCCGCCGGGAGTTTATGCGGCAGGACGCTTGGACCATGACAGCGAAGGGGCGCTTCTGCTGACGGACAACGGCAAGCTTATCAAGAAACTGTTGGACCCGAAGTTCGAACATCCGCGTACCTACTTGGCACAGGTTGATGGACAAATTACCGAAGAGGCTGTTCGAAAGCTTTCCAAAGGCGTTGACATCAAGGGTTACCATACCAAACCCTGCAAGGCAGAAATCGTCGAGGCCCCGGACTGGATTTGGGACCGTAATCCGCCAGTACGTTTCCGTGCAAACATCCCCACGAGCTGGGTACGCCTCACTCTTATCGAAGGTAAGAACCGTCAGGTCCGCCACATGACGGCGGCGGTGGGTTTCCCGACACTTCGCCTAATACGCGTGCAAATAGGAAAAATTCCGCTCGGCGATTTAAAACCCGGCGAATGGCGCGTAATTACAGACAAAGTTGTTTAAGACATTTTATACAAGAATGCCCCGCAAGTAAACTTGCGGGGCGCTTTAGTCTATAAATGGTCTATCGCAGCTTTCGGTTCTCAAGTTACTCTCGACCGAAGGGGGAAAATCTAGTACTGGTTCCCGTCGCTGCGCTCCAGGATGACAAAAGTGTTAGATCAAACCTTCGAAGAAATTATTTCCCTTATCGTCGACCAAGATAAAGGCGGGGAAGTCCTTAATCGTGATCTTGCGGATGGCTTCCATACCGAGTTCCGGGAAGGCCACGATGTCGTTGGACAGAATGTTCTGTTCAGCGAGGATGGCTGCCGGACCGCCGATAGAGCCGAGGAAGAATCCACCGTACTTCTTGCAGGCGTCAGTCACGTCCTGGCTGCGGTTGCCCTTAGCGACCATGATCATCGAGGCGCCCTTGCTCTGGAAGCGCATCACGTACGGGTCCATGCGGTTGGCGGTCGTCGGGCCGAAGCTACCCGTCGGCATGCCAGCCGGAGTCTTGGCCGGGCCGGCATAGTAAATCGGGTGGTCAGACACGACCTTGAGCACGGTCTTTTCTTCGTCCGTGAGTTCTTCACCGCGTTCCTGCTTGTCGAAGATTTCAGCGATCTTGGCGTGTGCCATGTCGCGGGCCACAATCATCGTGCCCTTGAGGGAGAGGCGTGTTTTCACCGGATACTTGGTGAGGTCGGCGAGCACTTCCTTCATCGGGCGGTCGAGGTCGATTTCCACAGCCGGAGCGAGGTTCACGGCGTTCCCTGCCGGAATGTAGTTTTCCGGATGGTGTTCCATCTTTTCGAGCCAGAGACCGTTCTCGTCAATCTTTGCCTTGATGTTACGGTCGGCAGAGCAGCTCACGCCGATAGAAACCGGGCAGCTTGCAGCGTGGCGCGGAGCGCGAATCACGCGAACGTCGTGCACCAGGTACTTGCCGCCGAACTGGGCGCCAATGCCCGTCTTCTGGCAAATGTGCAGAACCTTTTCTTCCATTTCGAGGTCACGGAAAATACGGCCGCCTTCGGAACCGCTGGTCGGAATATCGTCGAGGTAGCCGCAGCTAGCGAGCTTCACCATGTGCGTGTTCATTTCGGCAGAGGTACCGCCAATCACGATAGCAAGGTGGTACGGAGGGCAGGCTGCAGTACCCAAGGTCTTCACCTTTTCGGCAAGGAACTTTTCCAAGGACTTCGGGTTGAGGAGTGCCTTGGTCATCGGCCAGTAATAAGTCTTGTTGGCAGAACCACCGCCCTTCGCCACAAAGAGGAACTTCATCTCGGCGCCTTCTTCGGCGTGGATGTCGATCTGGGCAGGCAGGTTGCAACCGGTGTTCTTTTCTTCGTACATGGTCAAGGGTGCAATCTGGCTGTAGCGCAGGTTCTTGGTGGTATAGGCGTTGTAGATACCTTCGGAAATCGCTTCGGCATCGTCAAAGCCGGTCCACACCTGCTGGCCCTTGTGGGCAACGCAGATTGCCGTACCGGTGTCCTGGCAGAACGGGAGAATGCCCTTAGCGGCGACGCATGCGTTCTTGAGCATGGTGAGGGCGACAAACTTGTCGTTGTCCGAAGCTTCCGGGTCCTGGAGAATCTTGGCGACCTTGGCCGTGTGGGCCGGACGGAGGCAGAATTCAACTTCTTCAAAAGCAACCTGAGCAATCTTCGTCAAAGCTTCCTTGGAAACCTTGAGAATTTTCTTGCCTTCGAATTCGGCGACAGAAACGCCATCTTTACCGAGATTTACGTATTCGGTAGTATCTTCACCGTGCTGGACGGTAGCTTCGTATTTGAATGCCATAGTAGATAATAGGGGTTAAGGGTTAAAGGTTTGATCCTCTGTGTGTCTTTTGACCCTAAATTTAAATTCTTTCGACTCCAGTCTCCCGTCCCTTGTCCAAAAGGGGCGTGCTTTTGTTGATAAATAGTGCTTAATTTTGCGAAAACGCGACGAAATAACCAAAAAAGCCGATAATTTGAACTTTTTTTGAATTTTTTTGAACAAAAACGCGTGATTTGTACTATTTTTTACGTCGTAAAAGTTTAAATCTAGTGAGGAATACTATGAAGATCAAGAATCTCATGCTCGCATCTATGCTTGCCTCTGCTGTTGTTTTCGCGGCCCCGGCTGCCAAGACTGCCGCCGCTCCTGCCGCAAAGGCCGCTCCCGCTGCCGAAGCTGCAAAGCCCGCTGCTGAAGCCCCGAAGGCTGAAGCTGCCGCACCGGCTCCCGCTGCAGCCCCTGCTGCTCAGCCCGCCGCCGAAGCTCCGAAGGCTGCTGAAGCCGCTCCGGCCGCTGCTCCTGCCGAAGCCCCGAAGGCCGAAGCCGCTGCTGCTCCTGTTGCCACTGATTCTGCTGCCGCTCCTGCTGAAGCTCCGAAGGCCGAAGCCGCTGCTCCGGCTGCAACCGATTCTACCGCTGCCGCAGCCCCGGCCGATTCTGCTGCCGCTCCTGCTGCTGAAGCCGTAGCCGCCGCCGATACGACTGCTCCTGCCGATACGGCCAAGACCGAAGTGCTCGAAGCAAAGGCTGAAGAAGCTCCGGTTGACTCCGCCGCTCTCGCCAAGGCCGAAGAAGAAAAGAAGGCTGCTGAAGCTAAGGCCAAGGCCGAAGAACAGGCTGCTCTCGAAAACAGCTCCGCCGGTTCTGCCAAGTCCACCATCATGGAAAACCCGTGGGAATTCCTGATCGTGTCCGCCGCCTTCGTGGCATCCGTGCTCGTGATTATCTTCACCGGCAAGGACTAATCAACGCTTTTTGCAAAATCCTACGGTTAAGGTCGATGCCTACGGGTGTCGACCTTTTTTGTTGTCTCTTACTTTCCTTTTTTTTCACACTTAATGTCATCCCGACCCTGTGTCGGGATCTCCTTTTTACCACTATTCTGTAAACTTTTTTTAAACCTTGTTCTACATTTTTCTTACTAAAAACTTTTATGCAAAATTGCGTATCTTAGAACATTAACTTTTGCCTTTTTTGAGAGCAAAATGCGAACATTTTCTGATTTGGGGTAGTCCGTTTTGGGGTTAATAAATCTATTTTTAGAATGTGTATTTGGGCGTTTGCTTAACGGGTGCTTGTGTATCCGCCATTTAGTTGTATATAAAAGGAGGCTTTTGTGCCTATTAAAAAGAGTCTTGTCGCTGCGATGTTTGTCGCGATGTCTGCCGTATCCGTTATGGCGGCAGCGGGTCAGGAACAACCCACGCCTTATGACCTGATTCGTCCGGTTTATCCCTTGACATGGGATACGACGGTATTCGATCATTACGACACGACGGTAACGACTAAGCACAACATGGTGCCCAAGAACCGTACTCCGGCGTCTTATGTGCCGAATGCGCTGATTCCCGATACCTTGAACCAGGCGTACCTCGATGCGATTAACTACCGCATGTCGCCAATCCGTATCAACCAGGCCGGTTATTTGGAAAGCGACCCCGAGAAGCAGTTCTATTACATAGGTACGGCAAGTACTTTTGAGGTGGTGGATATTGACGGCAAGTCCTTGAGCCCGAAGGTGACAGGTGAGTTTGCCACTAGCGGTCAGCAGACGTCTTCTGACTGGACGATTATTGCTGGTACCAATGCGGCCACTAATGACCAGAAGCGATACCAGGTCGACATCACGGGTCAGTCCGGTATTATTCAGGTGGGACGTATTCCGGGCACTGTTCCTACGGAGACCCGTTTGCGTATCAAGGTGGGCAACGATATCTCGAGCACCTTCATTGTCAGCAATAAGGTGTACACCATGGTGAAGGACGCTGCCCTTAAGTTCTACGGCATTAACCGTAGTGGTTATGGTGATTCCTGGTTCCATCCGGCAAGCCATACCTTAGATGGTGGTGCCTCTTCGGATTCCGGCGTCTATTCATTTGATCAATCTCTAGCAGGGACTTTGGAAGGCGGTTATTATGACTGCGGTGACCACCTGAAGGAATCCCAGACCCAGATGTATGCCTTTATGGTGGCGGCATTGATGGCTGCAACCAATGCGGATGCCGACGAAGACCATTATGCTTTTAATCATGGTGAAACGGTCAATAGGGATGGTATCCCGGACATGTTGCGCGAAGCGAAGCATGGTGCCGACTTTGTATTGCGCGCTTATAAACGAGCAAAGGGGGTCATTGACGATATGGCCCTTTCTGTGGGTGATTTTGGTTCGGACCACGGCTGGTGGGGCCGTCCGGAAACCCAGGACAAGTTGCCTATGGACCCGAGCAAGGGGGATCCGGCTCTCCGCAGAGGAGGTCCGCTTTCTAGAACCGTGCGCTTGGGTGAAATCGGTGCAAATATTGGCGGTGAGACTGCCGCGGGTCTCGCTATTTTGAGCAAGATGTATGCCGAATACGACAAGCCTTTCGCTGACAGCTGCTTAAAGGTTGCTAGAGAAATGTATAAGTTCGGTAAGGAACTTGCCCAGGGAAAAACTTTCACGCACAATAAGAAAGCTGCCGAATGGTCTAGCCCCGCTTATAACGGTAATAACGAATTCGTAGATGACATGGCTCTTGCTTCTGTGGCGCTCCTTTATGCAACTGGCGAAAAGCAGTATGCCGATGACATGATTCGTAACACGAATATGTATACGGGCCAGCCGACGAATGAACAGGACGGTCCAGGCTACTTCAAGGGTGGCTGGTTTGTGTCGCCTGACAAAGGTTTCTTGAAAAATGGCAAGAACACCAGCTGGGCAAATTCTTACGCCTATGCCACCTATGCTCTTTATAAGTTGATTCTTGCTGACGAAAATAAGGCTATCAACGAGTACGGACTTACTGCAGAGGAACGCCTTAACGCAATTGAAGACTGTATCGTGAACATGATTTTCAATTTGGGCGATGTCAGTAAAGGTACCGCGACGATTGTGTTGCCTAAGAGTACTGGCTGGAATGGAATTGGCTGGAAAATGAATGAGGTGAAGTATGACCCGATTTGGTATTCCATGCAGACTGACCAGGACTGGATTTACAACCGTTACCAGGCGGGCAATATCTTTGAAGTCTTGGCCTATGCCGATGTGGCAAAGGATATCGAGAAGCAGAATTTGACACTCCCGAATATGGGTGCTGTGGACTGGAAAGCTGACGAAATGCACCAGTTGGCCATTAACCAGTTGAACTACTTGTTGGGAGTGAACCCGTGGGATGTATCGTACATTTTGGGTGTTGGTGACAAGAACGATGCTCACCCCCATCACCGTGCCGCCAACCCCGAAGGCAAGAATATGCCGGGTGCTTCTTACAAGTACAGGCCGCCTGTAGGAGCCCTTTATGGTGGTGTTGTTCCGGGAACGACAAACTCGATGGTGCCCGACAATAAGAGCTGGGAAGATTACCACAAGTCTGAAACCTGTATTGACGCTGCTGCGACGCTTGTGAGTTCGGGAATGCTTGCTGCTGCTAAGTTCGACCGTACGGCGGCTCCGGGTGTGAGTGTGGAAATCCGCCACGTGAGCATGGACTCCGCAATCGTGATGGTGAAACTCTCGACCCGTGGAACGGCAAGGCTTTATTACGGTACCGACGAGGCCTCGTTGAATACGGCGGCCTTCCCGGATGATTCCTCCTCGGGCGTGCAGCACGAAATTATCCTGCGCGGCCTCCAGAACGGTACGACCTACTACTTCTATGCTGCAGGCCTGAATGCCTACAATCCGGAAAACTTTACCTTCAAGTACATGGTCGATTCCACGGAAACTCCGTTCAGCTTTACGACGCTCAATACGGTGGAAAGCGCACAGATTACGAACCCGACGGTCTGTAACATGTTTGGTGACAGCGCCGAAATCATGTGGTACACTCCGAATGGAGAATACGAATCTAAGGTTTACTGGGATACGGTGCCCCATACGACGGCTGCCGACTACGCCTTTAACAGCGGTTCCGGTAACGCCGACGTGTCTGGCATTCCGACCAGGTTCCATTACGTAAAGATTGGTGGCCTTAAGGAACAAACTACATACTACTATATGGTCGAAAGCAATGGCCAGTTCACCAATGTGGATGATAAGACGGGAGACATGCTCAAGTTTACTACTCCGGTGGGCTGGTACGACTTTAGCGTCCGTGCTTACCAGTACGAATTTGGCGGTCTTGATTTCTTGAATTTGAATATTTACAATAACGAATCCAGACCCTTCGATAGCCTTGAATTGCGTATGTACTTTACCGCTTTGCCTGAAGAAGTGGATAATTGTGGGATGCTTATTGACGTGGATATTCCGCAGGCTTATGATGAAGCAGGCTTTAACCATCCGCTCCTCGACAAAAATGGAAAGGATGTCGGTAATGATGTTCGTTATCTTATGAGAAATGCAAGACCTCAGCGTTTGGACGATACCTATGATGCTGCTACGGGTAAGTATTCTTACTATTTCCCCGTACCTCTTGGCGGCACTGAAATGAAGTCCGCTTCTAGAATTCGTTTGGACTTTGCATTCTCTCAGGGCCTTTCGAATGATGGCTTTAAGACTTGTGAAACCCTGCGTACAAAACCGAAAAAGCGAATGGATAAAAATTCGGGCGACTGGTCTTGGCGTCCGCACGAATTCCTCGTGGATGGTGCCGATTATGCCGGTATGCCGCAAGAAGATAAGGAATATGGCGACTCCGATGTGGAAATTGCGATTAACCCGTATATTACGGTTTACCGTAAGAACGAATTCATTTGGGGTTACAGCCCATCTTATCAGGAAATGACCACCAAGAAGGCTCACTACGAAATGGATGTGACTCTGGACGCTCCGTTCAATGTTTCTAACGGCAGCTATGTGGAAATTGACCAGACGAGCAGCACCGTGTACGTGAAGGGTTATGCCCACATTACGGAAGGTGGCTATATTACCCGCATTTGGGCGAACGGTACTGAAATTGAAACGATTGTCAACAGGATTGGTGATGAAATCTTCCTGATTTCGAAGGACAGCGAAGTAATCGCTCATTACAACGTCACGAGCGGCGGCGGTGAGATTGACTCGACCGGCCTCTGGACGCTGAATATTCCTGTCAAGATGAAGATTGGTAGCAACAAGATTGACCTCACGATTTTTGCGGGAGCCAATCCGGATTGTGCCGAATGTGCCGAAAACGGCGGTTGCGCCTTTATCAACCGTACCTACTACGTGCAGTTCACTCGCGGTAACCTGACGCAGTCCTCGCTGACGATCAAGGACGAAGCCGGTAACCCGGTGGCATCTCCTGCCGATCCGGCGAATACCCGCTTCAATATCTTCTTGACCGACAAGGACAAGGCGGGAACTTCCGCTCCGATCGAAGTGCTTGTCGTCAACGGAAAGAAGCAGGATACCCTGAAGGTCAAGCTGGTGGAAGACGCCGTCAACCCGGGCTCGTTCAAGAGTTCCTCCTTGATTTCTGCAGTGTCCGTTCCGAAGGAAGGCCGTCTGGGCAATCAGATTTCCTTCTTTGCAGGCGATACGATTCAGGTAATCTACATTGACCCCGACGACGAAGAAGATATTTCGAAGCAGAGCTTCTTTGCGGAATCCAAGTACCCCGAACCGCAGAAGGTTCTGGCTCAGGATACCGACTGCGACAATGTTGCAGATAAGCTGGTGGTTGAATTCAGCAATACGCTGGAAGAAGCCTATAGCTTCGATAGTATCCGCGTGTTCCTGCCGGGCATGTCCGATACGACGACCCTTAAGGTGGATCAGGCCGCGGCGCTGAACCAGTCGGTGGTGACGCTTGACCTGCCTGCCTCGCTTGGAATCCAGGCGACTGCATCTCCGTCGGGAACGGCGACGGTTTACCTGAAGGCCGAAGGGGCGACGAACGCCGAACGCGTGGCGATTGGCGACGGCATCCTTCCGCAGCTCTTGAGTGTGACGATTCTTGAAAACCCGAATCATGAATCCGAACAGGATACCTTGATGGTCGCCTTCACCGAACCGGTGCTGCTTTCTTCGCTGAACAACTGGTTCCTGCAAGTGGTCGGCGTGACGGGTGCCGCAATCAATGTGGTGGGCAAGGCGACGACCAGTAACGATGGCAAGAGCTGGCTCTACGTGATTACGGGCAATACCGACGGACAGATGCTGCCGGTTGGCGGTACGGTGGTCGTGCAGCCGAATTCCGTTTCGGACAAGGCGCTGAACCTGCTCGATCCTGCGAATACCTGCAATACGGTGAAGATCGTGGAAACTCCGAAGCCGGTGCCGGTGACGCTTGCCGAAATGCGTGACTTCGAAGGTGACGGCTATCCCGATGAACTGTACATGAAGTTTGCGAAGAAACTCCGCGACAAGGACATGCTTGACAGCTTCGTGGTGGAATGGGGCCTGAAGGGCGAAGTTCGTAGTTTCTTGCCCGAAAGCTGGACGCATACCTTGGAATTTGGCGAACATGCCGAAAGCGTTTTGGCCGAGGATTCTTCGGTCGTTACGGTGATGGTCCCCGATACCGTCTCGATTGTCACGATCAAGATGGCTCCCTCGAACACCTTTGCGATGGGCTCTACGGTTGGGCCTTACGACGGTTACGGACACGTGACTCCGCGTCTTGGCCCCGAAGGCGGCTTCTTCGACAAGTATTACCCTGTGGTCGACAAGTGTCCTCCGATTATCCTGTCTGCGCTGTGGCAGGGCTACGACGTGGGTGATGACGCCCAGGGCTCCAAGGACTACGTGACCCTCACGTTCTCGGAACCGTTGGATACGATGCCGGGTCACCCCTATGTGGTGGAACGCAACCGTGAAGGAAAGAAGGGAACGTTCTTCAGTCCTCTGCAGAATCCGAACCTCTCGCTTAGCTATTCTTCTCGCTCGACGTCGGCACGCCTTGGTTTCAGGCACAAGTATGACGAAGCGATTTGGATTGCAGACTCGGTGCGTCTGATTTCGGATGCCGAAATGAGCTACTTCAAGGATCTCGCAGGACAGTATGCGGGTGATCAGAATCCGTGGGTGCCGGTAACCGGATCCGTGTCCAAGATCAAGTTCACGATCTCGACTCCGGAAGGCGTTGCCAAGGGCCGTAAGCTCGACGAAGTCTACTATGGAGGCTCCCCGCTGCTTGCTAACGAACACTTCCGCTTGACCGGAATCAACAAGAACGGTGAAACGGTCGTGATTGCGGCTGGCCAGCATAAGTTGCACGATGTCTTCAGTGCTCCGATCAAGGATTACAAGCATGCCGGTCCTGTATTCATGATCGAGGTGGCTCTGCCCGATGTGCGCGATAGTACGGACCTGGGCGAAGCGAAGCGCAATTACGACATCAAGCTCGAACTGGATATCTTCAGCAACATGGGCGCCTATGTGAACAACATGAGCTACAGGTTCACCTCGGCTGCCGTGATGGACTTCATCTCGGCAAGCAGCACCTTGACCTTGTATCTGGAATGGTGCGCCCCGGAAGACTACCCGGCCAGTGCCGATGGCAAGAAGATCGGAACCGGTCCTTACATCGCGAAGTTCAATACCGAAGCGAAGAGCCCCTACCTGGCCTCGACCGAAGAAAGTGCCGACGGCGCGACCAAGTACAGGACCGAAACGCTCAAGGATAACGATACGTTTACCAAGACGTTCGGCTTCAGAAGAGCGAAGAAGTAAGATTCCGAAAGTCGCGACGATATAAAGTTGAGTGGTATGATGAAGTTCTTGAAGTTTGTTCTGTTCCTCGCCTTGTTCGCCACGGACTTTGCCCTGGCGGACGGGCTCCCTAATTTGGACCGCACCGACAAGGTGCATAGCCGTCGTTATCTGGACTCGCTGAACGCCTTTGCGAGGCGTCCGATTCGCCTGAACCAGAGCGGCTATAGACCTCAGGACTACAAGTACGCCTATGTGGCGGACCCTGCGGATACCAAGTTCCGAGTCATTGACGCGAATAGTGGCGCCGAGGCATGGAGCGGCTCCTTGAGCCTTATCAGCAATAGTGTCATTAAACCGAATATCTGGATTAATGGTGCTTTCAACTCCCTGGAAAGCGTCTACGAGTTTGGAAAGCAGGATTCCATCAGCACCGAGAAGGAAGCGCTTTACCGTGCCGATTTCACGGGGCTGTCTCCGGCGACTCCGGGTGAATACTTTGTCGTGGTCGGAAACGATACTTCGGCAACCTTCCATATCCATCCGTCCGTCTTTAATGCAATTCTCGAAAAGTCTCTGATGTTCTTTGGCATCCAGCGTTGCGGTGACACGCATTCGCATTTCCACGGGGCTTGCCATTTGAAGGACGGTTCTGCAGAGGGCTTTGACCTTACGGGTGGTTGGCATGACTGCGGTGACCATTTCAAGGTTTCCGAAACTTTGGGCTATGCGGCGTTCGTTTTGTCGATGGTTTACCTGACATACCAGGACAAGGCCGAAGACCGTTACGGCAATTCGTATGCCGATACGGTGTTCACCGACGGTATTCCGGACGTGCTTTACGAGGCGAAGATCGGAACGGACTATTTGCTCAAGCTCTACAAGGCTTCCAAGGCGAAAGGCCTAATTGAAAAGGGCGATATGTTCCATTCGGTGGGCGTGGGCGATGGTGACCACCGATACTGGGATTTGCCGGAACGCCAGGATGCGCAGTCTCCGGAGCAGGGTGGCCCCGACCGTCCTGTCGACACCTCGATTGGAGCCAATACGGCGGGTATTTTTGTGGCGGCCATGGCGAATGTGGCCGTGGGTTACAAGGTGTATGACCCCGCCTATTCCGATTCCTTGATCGAGGCCGCCAAGGATATTTACAAGAATGTAATGATGCCTGCCTTTTACGAGCAGCGCAATACGGGTGGTGGCGCCTATAACCAGTTCTACACGGGTGGTGGTCCGCTGTACGATGACGGTGCCGCCGCAGCCCTGGCCCTGTGGTATGCGACCAAGGATACGACATATCAATACGACCTGTACAAGAACACCAATATTTTTAACAACGCCTCGAATTACCATTATAACATGGACTACTTCAGGGCTGGTTTCCTTGGCAATCCGAGTGGCTTTACTCCGGGTGGCTGGGCAGCCGACTACCAGAACATCCATTCGTTCGTCCTGTTCGCTCTGCAGAAAATGATTCTGAATGACGAGACGGTGGCTGCTTCTTATGGGCTTTCTGCGGCGGAACGCGATACCCTTTCGAAGCGTACGATGGCGACCTTCAGGAAGGTCATCGACAACAGCACGAACGACGGTGACTCCCTGGTGCTTGAAAATCCGGCGACGCAGGGCGAGCCGCACGAGGGTTCCACCAAGCTGCACGTGATTCGCCCGTATAACCTGGTATGGACGAGTTTTGACTGGGGCGTGATGCGTTACAACCTGGGTACGGCCGTCTCGATTTTCTTGATGTATGAACTGACGGGCGACGAACGCTATTTGCGTGTTGCACTCGACAATATGTACTTTATCTTGGGGGCGAATCCCTGGGATATTTCCTTCTTGATGGGGACGGGCGACAAGAACCCGCAGCATCCGCACAACCGTGCGTCTAACCCCGATGGCTATAATGCTGGCGGTATGCCTTACAAGTATAAGTGCCCGGTGGGCGCCTTGATGGGTGCCCGCGAACCGACCAAGACTTTGATTGAAGACTGGAGCAAGTACACCTCGACGGAAACTTGTATCGACTTTACGGCACAGTTCCTTTTCCCGGCGCAGAGCCTTGCCCAGACACTTCCGATTGACGCCGAAGGCCCCCTGTTCAGCAACATTATGGGTACGCCCATCACCGATACGTCGGCTATCGTGAGCTGGGATGCAAACGAAGTGGCGCTAGTGACGGTGTTCTACAATACGACGCCCGATGTGGTGGGGGCAAAGTCGGTGCAACAGGAAAAGGCTTCCAAGGGTGGTAATGTCGTTTTGCCGGGACTTGAAATGGGTCAGACCTACTATTTCTTCCTGGAAGGCATGGATACCAAACGCAACATGACGACCGACGACAATCACGGACAGTGGTATCAGTTTACCATGGTGCCTGCCACGACAAATATCAGCGGCGTGACGATTTGCCAGGTCGATAACCGTAGCGCCAAGATTTATTGGTGGTCGAGCGACCGCATGAACGGTGTCGTCAATTACGGAACTTCGATGAGCGCATTGACGTCGTCCAAGGCGGCCGATGGCGGTGCAGTACTCTTCCACGAGGCGAAACTTACCAACCTTGCTCCGGGAACGACTTATTACTTTAACGTGTCCTCGGGCATGACAACGGACGATAACGGCGGCGCGGGTTACAGCTTTACGACCGAAAGCGAGGCTTCTTATGCTGACCTGAATATCAGCCTCAAGCCGAGTTCCTACCAGAATGCTTGTTCCGACTGGGGGAGTTGCCACCAGTTCATCGTGTCGATCAGCAATAACGATACGATTCCGTTCGAAGATTTCGAAATGCGCCTCTACCTGAATAACCCGAACCTTCAGGCGGCAAGCAACATTACGCAGAAGTTCGGTGGTGGCGGTGTCGTGAACGGCTCCTGTACGGTTTCGTTTGGTACGGCGCAATCCGATGGTTTCGGCGGCTATTACCTGCCCATCAAGGTGAACGGCCAACTCGAAGTTTCGGGTCAGTTGATTTTCCAGCTGATCTTTGACCAGACGAATTTCAAGGCTCTCGAAGGTTCCTGGTCGCTTAGGGCTCATACCGATGAAAACGATCCTGCGTATTTCGAAGGTGTTGACCTGACTCGTGGCCCGGCTTACAGTGGTTCCGAAACATCGTTCCTGGAAGTCTATAATGGAGAAAAGGTTATTGCGATGGTGGAAGACCCCTATATCACGGTCTACTACCATGGGAAGCATATTTTCGGCTACGGTCCTGACTATACTCCTGAAAACGGTCCGCAGGTTCACCGCACGGTGACTCTTGAATTTGAGAAACCGTTTGTATCGCCGGTCTACTCTGTCGAAAAGGAAGATTACGCGACAAGTTACGAAGGTCGTAGCAAGGTGTCTCCTACGGGATTCTTGGATGACCTCGAAATGAACGGTCGTCCGCAGAACTTCTTCTATGACAACGGAACTCGCACCGATTCCTACGTGTTCGGCAAGGATACGGTTCTTGCCTATGGCAACAACTATATGGAATGGGTGAGCTGGCATAACCATGGTGCGAACCAGAAAACCGAGAATAAGTACGATTGTGCTTGCGCAGTGGTTCGTAGCAATGTGGAAATCGATACCATTGTGACTCCGCTTGAAAAGCGTTATCTTGTATTCGACAAGGATTCCTACAAGACTTATCAGACCGCGGCGAGCGGGACGCCCAAGATGGTGGAAGTCCATGTGCGTCTAATTGATAGTCTCGCCAATCCGCTCGATACGGTGAACGTGACGCTTACTCTGGGGACGACTTCGGGAAATCCGCTTTTCTGGAGCTCTGCCACGGCGACGATTCCTATTACGAGTATCCAGCTGGTGAATGGCGAAGCGACCTTCTACGTGAGCTCCGAAGAAGTCATGGTGACGACACTCTTTGCCCGTGCAGGAACTTCTACGCAGTTTGATTACGTGCCTGCAAGTGCCGAGCTGATTGTCGAGGAGCTTCCGCCTTGGCCGATTATCGACATCGCAAAGATGATCGATACGGACTGCGATAATGTTCCCGATGCCATCCAGATTCGGCTTTCGAGCGAATACCAGGAAAATCAGTCATTCAACTCGGTGCAGTTCGTGTACAAGGGCGATACCATTACGACGACCGATGCTACTGTAGACGGCAAGGAAGTTCTGGTCAAGATGAATATTTCCGATACGTCTATCAATACGGCTCCGTATGGCTCGATTACATTGTTCTCTAACGTGTCGGGTAAGGTGGAGTCGCATACGGACTTCTATCTGGACGGCATCGCTCCCACCTTACTTGCGGTTGCTGTACTCGAACGCCTTGATACGGCTAGGAGCGACCGCGTGTACATGCAGTTCAGCGAACCGATTTCTTCTCCGGGAACTGAATGGCCGGTGCAGCTTTTCGCTACCGATGGAAACTCGTTACTCGATGCTCCTACGGTCAAGTTCACGCAGCTTTATAACGAGTCGCTGAATGTCTGGGAATTTGAAATCGCCTATGCCGCCGACGGTTCGTCGGTTGTTACGGAAGGAATGTTTGCACAGTTGCTTTCGACAAGTGGCATCCAGGACAAGAGTGGAAACGGCGTCTCGGCGACCTGCGGACAGCCCAAGCTTCCGATTACCTTGAAACTCTTGCCGGTTCCGATGGTTTATGCCTCGATTTCGGATGCCGACGAAAACGGTATCGCGGAACGCATCTATGTTGAATTTGAACGTCCTATTGACCCGAAGCATTATCCGGATAGCATCTCCGTTGTCTTTGGCCGTACGGATCCTGAAACCACGTGGGTGTCCGGCTCTGTGCCTGTTTATGCGGCTGATGGCATGACGGCGGTTCTCGATTTGCCGAATCCCTTTAGCTATGGCGTTACGAGTGGAATTTACGAAGGTGCATCCAAGGGGATGAACATTTCGGGTGCGGGTCTTGTTACTCAGCACTTGGGTTCGGGCGCCTCTTACGAATCGAATTCCGCCCTGGGCGAAGACAAGGTCGGTCCGGTAATCGTGTCGGCGACTATCGATATGTCCAAGTCGGATCGTTTCGATATGCTTAATATGAGCATCAGCGAACCTTATACGATTGTGGATTCGTCGCTGGTGTACTACCGTGAAAAGCAGGACAAGCGCGATACGGCTGTTTACAAGCACTCCGTGGAATCCATGACCCTGAACAAGCAGGGAATCACGGCGGTGTACAGTAAGGAAAATGAACTTGCCGTGAACGACGGTGACTTCGTGCGCCTGCAGCCGAAGGATTTCAGCGCCGTTGTCGATGAACGTGGCAACAGGCCTTCGCTGGATAACCCGTGGGTGCCTATCCTCGCGGGTGGCGATCCCAAGATTAAGTTCCGCGTGAAGTTGCTGGAACAGGTGTCCCGTTCGGGAGGCTTAATCCGCTCGCAGGTGCCCTCTACCGACAATATCCGCCTTTATGTCGTGAATCCGGCGACGGGTAAGCTGGACCTTATCAGCCACGGTCTGGTGCTTGCGACGGGAATCGATACTTCGGCCATCCAGGGTGCAATCTGGAAGGTGGACATGACGGTGCCGAGAGGTTCCTTGAGTGGTGAACCTGCCGCTTGGGATACTCTCAAGGTCAAGTACAACTTGCCGATCTATTCAAACCTGGGTAACTACGTGAACCGCCTTGCAGCTTCGTACAACCTGCCGTCGGCGAAGTACCTCTCCAATACGGGCAAGGTGATCATGTATGTGGAATGGGCCAATACCGAGGTGGGCCTCCAGTCCGAGAAGGGCAGGGCCGTTGCGACGGGTGCCTATATCTACAAGTTGCAGATGGATTGTCGGTTTGTTCCGAATAGGAACGCCGATGCATCTCTCGTGCAGAAGTTCTCGAGCAAGAGCTCTTACGACAAGACGGAAACCTTCGGAGTCAAGCGGGTGAAGTAGTATGGCAGAGAGCCTTTATTCCGATTCGCTGTACCTGTTGGTACTTTCGGTGCTGGCATTATTGCTGTCGCTATCGTTCCCGATGTTGCTGAGCAGCAAGATGACGGCGAAGGCTCTTCCGTCCTCGCTTCGACAAATGATCATTATCAATATCGCCTGGAATCTGGGCAGTGTGATTGGCATTCTCTTCTTTTATGGCCCTGTCGAGGTCGGCTCGCCTAAATACATCGGACGGTTGATCCTGTTCGGGCTTCAGGCGATTTTCTGGATCAGGGTGACGCTAGTTACCTATAGCATCGGTGAACTGGTTCTGTTCAATAGGCACAAGTCCTTTGGCTACTTAATGTCGTTGTTGAGTACCGTGGTGGTTGCGTTGTTGACTCTTTTGCTGATTTTCGCTCCGGAGGCGGTAGCCGGAATCAGTATTCTGGGATTGCATCCTTTCGAAAAGACCCCTATTTTTTCGAGCTTCACGTTTGCCTATCTCCTGTTCGTTGCCCCGTTTGCAGTCCTGACCATCTACCAGCTTCTGCGAGGTACGCTGCATTCGCTCGATGCGACCATTACGCAGACGGGCGCCTACATGGTGTCCTGCTATACAGTCCTGATAGTTCTTGCGGTTCTATTCGATTTCGTCATCCCGATTGCAAATCGTTTTGATTCGAGTATCGGCAGTTTCCATTTCTTGGTATGGCACCAGTTCCTGTGTCTTTTCTTGGCGGTGTTGTGCGGACAGTATTACACGTCGGCACGCTTTAGGGATAAGAGTGCCTACTGGTTCTTGCAGAAGCTTATCAGCAAGATCGAAGACGGTGTCATCTATTTTGATGACCGAGGCAAGATCGAATACGCCAACTATGGTGCTTCCAAGTTGCTGGGCCAGTCTGCCGCGAGCCTGTGCGGACGCTCGATCAAGAGCCTGTTCCCGCCGAACCTTGATTTCTTCCGTGAGACGGTCTACAGTGACGTGCGTGTTGCTATCGATGGCGAAACGCATGTGCTCAAGATTCATTTCTTCAAGTGCCGTCAGACACTGATGACAGTTCTCAATGTCGCTTTCTTTACTGACCAGTCCAAGACGCTCCTGTTGCAACAGAATATCAAGACACTGAATGAACAGTATGTGGAGTATACGCATGACCTGGTGCGTTACCAGGATCGCCTGAACAAGGAAGCGAGGGTCAAGGCTGAAAAGGAAAACGTGCTGAACACCTTGATCAATGCTCTTCCGTTTAGAGTGTGGTACAAGAGTGAGCTGGGTGTCTACCAGACGCAGAACCAGATGGACCTGGACAAGCGCGGATCCCGTGGCGGAGCCCGCGATAATCTCGACGATATTTCGGAATACGAGACCGATGCCCGCGAGAAGGGTGAAGTCAAGGTCTATACCTCTTTCGAAACGGTTGACGGCAAGGAAATTTCACAGGACGAGGCGAACAGGCTCGCGAAGAACGGCGAACTTGTTCAGACGTTCGACAACATGTACATTCCCATTATCCAGGGGACGGCTCCTTACAAGACCCTTTGCTTGAAGGTCGACATGACTGAGCAGCGTAGGCTCGAACAGGAACGTAACATGCTCCGCGAACAGAAGTTCATCCATTCGAGACTCGAAGAACTGGGGACGATGTGCGGCGCCTTTGCACACGACTACAACAATATTCTGGGATCGCAGATCGGTTTCTGCGAACTGGCTCTCGAGACGCTCCCGCAGGACAACGACGCCTACATGTTCGTGAGCGAGGCAAAGAAGGCGGCGGAACGCGGAAAAGTCTCTATCGCGGAATTGCTGAACGTGATTCGTGGCAACGCCAATGCGGCAACGCCTGCAATGCTGTTCTCGCCGTACATGATTATCGAGGACGTGGTCAAGAAGATTTCCCTGACGCTTCCGCCCAATATCGTGGTCCACAGCGAGAACCTGGACAAGAAACTCAAGATCAAGGGCATCGTGGCGTCGCTGGACCGCATTATCAGCAACATGGCGAACAACGCCATCTTTGCCATGAAGCAGACTGGTGGTTCGCTCACCTTCGGTCTTTCTTCGGTGACGCTCGAAACCCAGCTGGTGACCCCGTACGCTCCCCCTGTGCCGGCCGGCAATTATGCCAAGTTCGAAATCGCCGATACGGGCTCGGGGATGGATTCGGGGACCCTGGAACGCATTTTTGCACCGTTCTTTACGACCAAGGCGCCCGGAGAGGGGCTCGGGCTTGGACTTTCGTCTGCACTTAGGCTCCTAAAAGAGGGTAATGCCTACTTTACGGTGCAGACAACTTTGGGCGAAGGAACTACATTTTATCTATATTGGCCACTGGAAACTGAAACGAAGGAGGACTAGTGTCTACTATCCTGATTATCGATGACGACGAACAGTTCAACCTCATGATGAAGAAGGCTCTTGAAATCAAGGGCTACAACGTCGAAACTGCCAAGAATGGTCGCGAAGCCAAGGCTTTGTACCAGAACAAGACCTACGACGTGATCATCACCGACATCATTATGCCGGATGTGGACGGTTACGAAGTAATCCTGGACCTGCGTCGCTTGGGAATGAGCGACCGTACCATTGCCGTCAGCGGCGGTGGCCGTACCTCGGCCGAAGATTACCTGATGACTGCCCAGCATTTCGATGCCGCTGCGACATTCAACAAGCCCGTAGAACTGCAAGCCCTTCGCGCCAAAGTCGAAGAAATTATCAAGAGTCACGCCTCCTAGAGTAAACGATGAATATCCTGATCGCAGATTTGGATCAGAAGTTTATCGAGGGCGTGGAGCGTTCCTGGTCGGTGCCAGGGACCAATTTGTTGGTATGTCGTAACGAAGCCGGGCTCATGCCCCTCGTCAAGAAGGATTCGATAGACCTTGCGTTTATCGAGGTTCCGTTCCTGATGCAGGACAACATGGACATGGTGAGTTTCCTGAAGGAAAAACACCCTGGAATCGAGATATTTGTGCTTTGCGACGACCGTAACTGGCAGGGTGCCGCCTCGGCGATTACGCGCGGGGCGAACAGTTTCCTGAAAAAGCCAGTCACTCTTTCCCTGCTGGAATCGACCGCCCGCAAAATCCAGTCGCAGTTGCAGAACCGCACGAACAACCAGCTCATGGAATCCCAGGTGCTGGACAGCCTTCTGGGGAACACCCCGGAGATGCGCAAAATTTTGAAGACGGTCTACAAGGTGGCGCCTACCAACAGTACTGTTCTTATTACCGGCGAGTCCGGTTCGGGTAAGGAATTCCTGGCGAATGTCATTCACCGTTACAGCAAGCGTGCGACAGAACCGTTTGTGGCAGTGAACTGCGGCGCCATTCCCGAGAACCTGGTCGAAAGCGAACTTTTCGGTAGCAAGAAGGGCTCCTATACGGGCTCGACGACCGACAAGAAGGGCCTGTTCGAATCCGCGAACGGCGGTACGCTTTTCCTGGACGAAGTGGGAGAACTGTCTGCCGCTACCCAGGTGAAGTTATTGCGTTTCTTGCAAAGCCACGAAATCAGGCGCGTGGGCGAGACCGAACCTCGTTATTTGGATGTCCGCGTGCTTGCGGCGACCAACCGCGACTTGCAGGAATCCATGCAGAAGGGAACCTTCCGCGAAGACCTTTATTATCGCCTGAACACTTTCCACCTGATGCTTCCTCCGCTCCGTGAAAGGAAGCCCGCGCTTCCGAACCTGATCAAGTACTTCATCCTGAAGAACAAGGATGCGCAGGGAAAGGAAATTGTCGATCTGGAACCGGCGGCCCTGTATGCGCTTACCAAGTATCCGTATCCGGGCAACATCCGCGAACTGGAAAATATCATCGAACATGCCATCGTGCTTGCCGAAGGTGGCGTAATCCGCTTAGAAGATTTGCCCGAAGAAGTGCAGGAATGCGCCCGCGAAAAAACGATGGCGATTCCGCATATCAAGGGGGAATCCCCGGAACCGATCGAGGCTGAAGTTGAAAGACTACCGGGCATTTCGTTTGAAGGGACGGGTAAGTCGAGTGCCTCGGAACAGAAGTCGGCAGCGGAAGGCGATTCCGAAGAAATCCTCTCGCTCGAGGAGATGGAACGCCGTCATATCCTGCATGCGCTGAGTGTGTGCGGCGGAAACAAGACCGAAGTCTGCAAGCGACTTGGAATTAGCCGTGCGACCCTGTGGCGTAAATTGAAAGAACTCAAGATTATGATGGATGGCGACGATGCCTGATTTTGAAAACCAACAGAACAATTTTGAAGGCCGTCAGGTCCCGATGGACCTTGAGGCGGAACGTTGCCTGCTCGGTAGTATTTTGCGCGATCCGGACGTGATGGGCAATGCCATCATGACCATCAAGGACGAAAGCTTTTTTTATCTGGAAAAGCACCAGCTGATATGGACGGCCCTCTGTACGCTCAACCGTAATGTGACTCCGATCGACTTGGTGACTTTGGCCTCGGAACTCGAAACCATGAACAAGCTTGCACTCGTGGGTGGCCGCGAGTACCTGTTCGAGCTTATGGAATCGGTCGCGTCTTCCGCGAATACGGAATGGCATATCGAGCTGTTGCGCAAGAAGGCGACTCTCCGCAAGCTGATCAAGTCGTCTTCAACGATTATCAAGAACGCTATGGATCCCGCTGCGGAGCCGGGCGAGGTGTTGCAGGGCGCCGAACGCGACATTTTCGCTATCGCTGACGACCAGATCAAGGATTCTCTCAAGCCGATCCAGAGCTTCGTGACGCCGCTCCTGGAACGCCTGAATAACCGCAAGGATGGCATTACGGGTATTCGTACGGGAATTTCGGAACTCGACGAACTCACGAACGGCCTCCAGAATTCCGACCTGATTATTTTGGCGGCGCGTCCGGGTGTGGGTAAGACTTCTTTTGCCCTGACGATTGCGGCGAATGCGGCCATCAACTACCACCACAACGTGGCGTTCTTCAGTCTCGAAATGGACGGTGTGCAGCTTGCCCAGCGTCTGCTTTGCTCCCAGGCGCAGATTGACCAGAGCAAGCTCCGTAACGGTTACCTGAACAGTGACGAAAAGAAGAAGCTAATTGCGGCCGTGTCGCCTATCCAGCAGGCTCCGCTCTATGTCGACGACAACGCGGACCTCGGCATCATGGAACTCATGAGCAAGGCGCGCCAGCTCAAGCGCAAGGGAAAACTTGACCTGCTGATTATCGACTACCTGCAGCTGATGAAAACCGGCAAGGAAGAAAACCGTGCGGTCGCCATCGGTGCGATTTCGCGTGGATTGAAAATTCTCGCGAAGGAAATGCAGATTCCTGTGATTGCTCTTGCCCAGCTTAGCCGTAAGGTCGAAGAAAAGGGACGCGAACGCCCGCAGCTCTCTGACCTTCGTGAATCGGGTTCTATCGAACAGGATGCCGACATGGTGTGGTTCGTGGAACGTAAGTTCGTGCAGACTCACCGCGAAGAAGACAAGCATTCTGCGGAACTCATTGTGGCAAAGCACCGTAACGGCTCGGTCAAGGATATCCCGATGACCTTCATTCCGGAATATACGACCTTCTACGATGCTGCCCCCGAAGGCGAAGAAGGTGGCGAGACCTACGCCTATGAAGATGGTGGTGATATGGGTGCAACCGATTTCGGGAGTTTCTAGGGAATAGCGTATGTCGTTTGTAGTACTCCCCTTTGCCTGGTTTGGAAAGATTATCGTGACCGGTATTGCCAATATCGGTGAAGTGGTGTGCATCCTGTTGAACACGCTGAAACAGTTGCGCTATATCCATAAGAATCCGTCGCTGATTGTCAAGCAGATGATTTCGATTGGTGTCTCGTCGCTTCCGCTGTTGTTCGTGACTTCGATTTTTACGGGCATGGTCGCGACGGTGCAGGCAGAATTTGAATTCCACAACCTGGTTGCAGACAAGTTTGTAGGAACTGCCGCTTGCAAGATGATCCTGATCGAACTTGGACCGCTCCTCACGGCAATTGTGCTTTCGGGACGAGTCGGTTCTGCCGTGGCTGCAGAACTCGGTTCCATGAAGGAAAAGGAAGAATTGGCTGCTTACACGGTGCTCGGACTTGAACCATACCGTTACTTGGCTCTCCCGCGTTTTGTGGCGTTCTTTACGATGGTGCCCTGCCTTACGGTGATTTCGAATGCGCTTGCCATTATCGGTGGCTGGATCGTGTGTGTGCTCGGTCTCGACATCACGACCTATACCTACGTAACTGGGATGCAGTACTTGTTTGACCCGATGGATTTGTGGTCCGGGGTGCTCAAGTCGTTTGTCTTTGGAACCCTGATTTTCTTGCTGGGTTACTACCACGGCATCAATGCCAAGGCTGGTGCCCGCGGCGTGGGAATCGCTACCATGAGCGTGGTGGTTTCCAGCTGCCTCATGATTTTGATTGCTGACTTTGTGATGGATGCCATCCTGTTCTTCTAAGGTAAGTTATGCCTAACGTAAAAATTGACCCGAACGATATCGCCATTCGCCTCAAGGGACTCAAGAAATCCTTTGGCCCGCAGGATGTGCTTTGCGACGTGAACCTTGACATTCGCCGTGGCGAGACGATGGTGATTATCGGCAAGTCCGGTGGCGGAAAGTCGGTGATTCTAAAGCACATGATCGGGCTGTTGCAGCCGGACGGCGGCGAAGTGACTGTGGACGGCGTGACCATCAGTACGCCGAAGTTTTTCGATACGCATACGATCCGCCGCAAGATGGGCATGCTTTTCCAGATGGGCGCGCTCTTTGACTCGATGGATACCGGCGAGAATATCGCGTTTGCCCTGCGTGAACATCACCCGGAACTTTCCGAGAAAGAGATTCAGGATGTGGTCACCGAAAAACTCCAGATGATCAACCTGGTGCCCGAATTCCGCACCAAGATGCCGTCTGAACTTTCGGGCGGTATGCGCAAGCGTGTTGCCTTGGCCCGTGCGATTGCACTGAATCCTGAAATCCTGTTGTACGATGAACCGACGACCGGTTTGGACCCCATCACGAGTGACGTGATTAACGACCTGATTCTCGATATGCAGAGCAAGCTCGGGGTGACCTCGGTGGTGGTGACGCACGACATGGTGAGTGCCTTCAAGGTGGCCGACCGTATTGCGATGCTTTACAACGGCCGCATTATTGAAGTGGGGACGGTTGACGAGATTAAGAATACCAGCAACCCCTACGTGCACCAGTTTATTACCGGGCAGCGCAAGATTTCCGTGGAAGAGGGCGAAGCGTAAAGGCTTTCCCGGCTATTTCCGCATCGTCATTCTCGACGGAGCGAAGCGACGGAGGAAATCCATTGAATCATGCGTCGGTTGGATCCCGTTCGCCTCTTCGAGGCTCCAGGATGACACTCCTAGAACTGTAACGGAATGCCCTGCATCGTCATTCTCGACGCGCCTGCTTCGGCAAGGATGCTGTACCCGTGCCGTCATTCTCGACGGAGCGAAGCGACGGAGGGAATCCAAAACTTGAGGTTCTGTCTGACATTTTGTTTAGTAATGTTTACATGTCGGTGGCGTGTATGTAAAAAATATGTGTTTTTAAGCACGAAATTATCACTAAGTGTAACGCTTTTGATTTGAATAATGTATTTTTCGGACAAAGAGGTTTTATATGAACAAGAAACTTTTTTCAGGACTTGCATTGATGTCGGTGGCCGCTACCGCCTTTTGGGCATGCGGCGAAGGTAACATCAATGGCAAGGATTTGAATGACGATATTGCGATGGCTTCCAATGAACAGGACTTGCAGACGTTAAAGGACAATGCCATCGAAGATTGCCGTAATACTCCGGACTGCTACTTGAAGTATCAGGGTTATTTGGAAGGAACGGATGTTCCGAGCTCGGTAGATAATCCGACTTCGTCCGCTTCGTTGACTCCGCAGAGCAGCAACTCCTTAATTATTCCGGGACTGTCTTCCTCTATCAAGATTGCTCGTAGCTCTTCGTCCATAAATATTATTGATGATCCGGGTGAATCCTCTTCTTCTGGTCCGGCTCCGATTACCGACGATACGTTCGGAACTTGCGCTCCTGCCAAGAATCCCATTAACAAGGGTACTTCTGTTCAGTGGAAGTTTACCGCTAACTCCAAGTATCCGGGCTTTGACGCCTTGAAAATTGCTAAGGCTACTTATACATGGTCCTTTGCTGCCGATGCCGTTGATGATGGCACAGGCAAGGGCACGATGAGTGGCAATATTACTTATCCGAATTCCGGTGCAACGACCGCTTCTGTCACGGTGCTGTATGATGGCACCCCGATTACCGTGGCCTGTGATCCGCTGCAGGTGAACGGCGCTGCAATTACGGGTTGTACTTGCGAACCCGATGTTGCTATTCCGGATGTTGCAAATGGCCCGGTCACTGTTACATGGTCTGTATCTAAGTGTGCTACTGTTGGCGCCACGATTACTGGTTATGAATGGACAGGTGCTACTGGAACGGGCGAATCTGCTACCGCAGCATTCTCCGAAAAAGATCAGGAGATTACTCCGACAGTGGTTGTTTCCAACGATGACAATACCAAGCAGTCTTTTACTTGCTCGGCAGTGAAGGCTATCGATGCAAGCAAGCCTGACTATGAATTTACGGATCAGGGAAATACAAACGCTATTCCGTTTGTTGGCAATGTGGATGCTACTGTAGTGTTCAATCTTCCGTCGGGTTGGCATGGCGCTGGTGATGCTGGCACATGTACCTTTGCTTGCCAGGTTGATAGAGGTGGAACTGGTGATGGAAAAATTACGGGATCTATTGGTACAGTCGAAATTGATGGTGGTGACTATGTTACTGCAACGATCGATGTTGCCAATACTATCGGTGGTAAGTCCCTGCCGTTTGTCTTGAATGTTGGATCCAATGCCGGCGCGTCCTGCTTCGTTGCTTGGTAATCCACTAAAACTCTAATTTCAGAAAAGCTCCCTCAAAGGGAGCTTTTCTTGTATATGTACGATCATTGAATGGCTGTTGAAGAATTGTCTGTTGAAAATAGACTATAGATAAGATGGCTGTCGAAAAATGTAAAGGTCTCCCTGAGGGAGACCTTTTAAGTTAAAATTGGATTTATGGTTTATTGAGGTAGTCCTGCCTTGATGGCGAGGACATCGGCTTCAGTCAGTTTGGAAATGCGTACGACCTTTTCGACAGAATCGCCTTCGGCGAGCATACTGGCAGCCATCTCGCGCGCCTTATTGTCTGCACCTTCTTCACGACCTTCAGCGCGTCCTTCCTCAAGGCCTTCGGCACGGGCATGCTTCTTTTCCACATAGAGTTCGTATTCACGGTCGCTCATCTTCATAGCCTCGCTTACAAGAAATTCTTCCGTAAATTTACTCAATTCGGCCTTCTTCTGCAAGAGGGCGAACTGCGACCCCTCCGGAACGGGGACAGGCCGCTCGTTGTTCAGTCCGTCGAACACGCGCAGCCACTGGGCAAAGCGGCTGTTGTCGGATTCGAATCCGCCCTTCAGGAACTTGGGAACCTCTACCAGGGTGATGGTCTGCTTCTTGTAGAACTCCTCGTTGTCCTGGTTCTTGAGGCGGATCGTGTGCAGGTAGTTCTCCCATTCCGGGAAACCGACGAACATCTGGAGGCTGATCAGGTTCAGGTTCTTCAGGTTGTAGGGGCGGCCCCTAGAAAGGCTTGCGACCGTGTGCTTCGAGGTGTAGTACACCAGGCGGCTGTTGAACGACTCGTCCTCGATGTGCTGGACCTCCAGCACGATGCGATCCGTGCGCTGGTCCTCGGCCACGATATCCGAGACGGTGCTCTTGGCGAACGTCCCGGGAAGCTCCTTGTTCACGAAGGTGAGGTGCTCGATGCAGTTGCTCCCGTAAAGGTGAAGCGCCGCATTGAAGAAGTCTACCGCGATCGACTCGTTCTCGGGAATCCCGAGGAGCATCTTGATGACCGCGTCGTTGTAGATGTAGACGTACTTGTAGCGCTTGCGGTATTCGGCGATGCATGCGGAAACATCGCCACCCTGCTTGCGGGCATCGCCGATTTCACGGAGCATGCCTGCGTATTGTCCCTTATTCATAAAGGACTCCTTGCTTATAAAAAGATTGATAAGTTGTGGTCTGCAGACGGTATACTAGAGCACTATCGATTGCTCGAATCGCAATCGCCTACAAACCAATGAATTGACTTGTATTAACGTCTGCTTTGCAGACGGTGCTCTACGTTGATAGCCACAGGGCCGGTTCCCTGCAGGGCAACTGTCGCGATTTGCGAATTGTCAAGATTGCAAAGGGCGACGACCTCAAGCAGATAGTGAAACTTCCTGCCCTGAATAGTACTGAGTCGAAAGTTGCAGTTTCAAGCTTGCCTGAAACTATGACCGAGACTATGGTACGGACGCCAACGGCGTCATTTTCTCGGTGTCAGCAGGATTGTCGGAATCTACTTGAATCAATATATAAATTATGTACAAAAAAGGCAAGTCCAAGAACTTGCCATTAAAACTTTTTGATTGGACTGAATTATGGGGCAGGCTTAAGCTTTGGGCTTGTTGCTTTTTACGGCGTTCCAGACCATGTAGCCGATAAAGAGGGCGCCGAAGGCGAGGAGGGCGATGGCGAGTTCGGAATTGTATTTTTCGATGATGTCCTTCTGGCCGTGGGCGAGGTAGCCGAGGCCTGCAAGCACACAGTTCCAGATAGTGGCGCCGAGGAAGGTGTACAAGGTGAACGGCAGAAGCTTCATGTTCGCGATGCCCGCCGGAATAGAAATCAGCTGGCGGATCACGGTGATGAGGCGGCCCACGAACGTGGAAATGGCGCCGTGGTCGCGGAAGTAGGTCTCTGCCTTTTCAAGCTTCTGCGTGTCCAGCAACAGGAAATGTCCCAGACGGCTATCGGCGAACTTGTAGATGATCGGGCGACCGAGGAACTTGGCGAGGAAGTAGTTGATGTATGCTCCGACGAGGGCGCCTGCGCTTGCTGCAAGGACAATCAGCACGATGCTGAGGCCCGAACCGGGTTGCAGCGCCTTGTAGGCGGCGGGGGGCACCACGAGCTCCGACGGAAAGGGAATGAAAGAACTTTCGATGGCCATCAGGAGGGCGATGGACCAGTAGTTCAGATGCTCGTTATACCAGTCGATAATCTGGGTGTAGATGCCTGTGGATTTGGCAGGGGCTACCTGGGCGACCGTATCGGCGACGGCGGGCTCGGCGAAGGCCGCTACTGCGAACAAGCTAACAAGTGCAAGGGCGAGAATCTTTCTATTCATGAGGTCAAATATAGAAAGAAAAAGAAACCCCTGACTTATGGTCAGGGGTTGTCAAAGGTTTGCCGTTAAGTTTTACTTTTTCTTCTTGGACTTCTTGTTGTGCTTCTTGGAGGCTTTCTTGTTAGCCTTCTTTGCAGCCTTCTTGCCCTTGGCCGGCTTGACTTCTTCCTCTTCTTCTTCCTCGACGGCTTCTTCTTCCTGCTGCACGGCCGGTTCCGGTTCGCTGTAGGTTTCACCCGTCTGGTATTCGATGATGGAATTCTGGCTGTTTGCCTGGTTGAGGGCTGCCTTGGCTTCTTCAACGTATTTGCCGTTGGGGAAGCGCTTCAGGTAGATTTCGTAGTCCTTCAGGCGGTTGCCTGCCTTCACCAGTTCAAAGATGCCTGCTTCGGCTTCGTCGCGGAAGGCTCCGTTCGGATTGTCGTTCAGGTAGGTGAGGTAAGCCTTGAAGGTGTTCTGTGCCTGGATGGCGCGGAACTTGTCGTATTCGCCGAGAGAACGCAGCTTGGCTTCGACTTCGGGCCTACGCGGGGAGTCGGGGTAGTACTGCAGGAACATCTCGAGCATTTCCGGATCGTTGGAGGCCATGACCTGGTCGAAACGGGAATCTTCCTGGCGAACCTGGTATTCCTTCAACTGGACCTTGCCGCTGTCGAGAGTGGAGTAGAGCTTTTCCTTGGTGGCGAGGTCTGCCGGGTGGCAGAAGGCGAGGAAGCTTTCGAGTACGTCCGCAAACTGGGTGCGGGTGTAGGCTTCGCTCATGTCGGGCAGTTCGCCGTTTTCGTCAAGGTAGAAACGGTAGTCGCGCTCGATGGCCATGCAGTCCCAGTCGCTGAGCGTATCCTTGACTTCGCTGTACTTGCGCAGGACGTCGTCGCGGTCGTGCAGGTTGTAGCGCATGCGGCGGTCACGGCGGCTTTCACGGCCGAAATCAAGCGAGAGTTCTAGGCCGACGCGTACGGGCCACTTGTAGGAAATCTTGTCGAACTTGAGGTCGGAGTACGGGGACGGGCTTGGGCTGTTGTCCTTGTCGCGAGCCTTGATGTCTTCGTAGGGGAGGAATTCCTTGCGGACATTCACGCCAATCTTGAGGTCGACATCCTTGAAAATCTCGGTGATGCGGTATTCGAGTGCGCCGGAAACGAATCCGGTCTGAGCCATTTCGGTATGCTGGTCGGTATGACCGCTGTAGTCGTCGTAGAAAGAGAAGAAGTGGAATCCGAATCCGCCCAAAACGCGCAGGTCGAGGTCCCCGATTAGGTTGAAACTGAAACCGGCGAGCACGGAAGGTGCGTAAGTGAGGAACCAAAGTTCACGGTCGGTCTGTTCGCCCTTTCTGGTCTTTCCGCTCTTGGATTCATCGGGGATGGTGTACTTGGGATTGTCTTCGATGGTACCGAACTGGAAGGAGTTGACTTCCGCGCCCAACCAGAAGGTAAACGGGATGTCCGCTTTCCACAGGGGCGTGATCAGGGGCGACCACAAAAGACCCAACGAAAGGGGGACGGTAAGAACATCTTTGTCAAGCCCGTCATCGAGGAGAGTCTTGCTCTTGTCGGTCTTGAAATTCAAGAAGGCGGGTTCACCCTGCAGGTACAGCTGGGTACGCCAGTTGGATCGTTCAAAATCGGCCGCATACGAGGCAGCCGCCAGTAAAGACAAAATGGCAAATAGTTTACGCATCATACTAAATTTAAATTTTCTAGGGCGCTTCGGGAGAATGAAATTAAAAAATAAGGGTTTTTTAGGTGTTTTTGGTCTAATATCAGAAGTTCAGGATGAATCCGACGCCCAGTAGGATTGCTCCGGCTCCAATCAGGGAGCCTCCGATGATCATTTTGCGGTCTCCCTTGTCGACCAAGTCCCTGTTCTCATCGACTTTTTTCTGGTATTTTTCACCTCCCGAGGCGGGACGTTCCAGCTCGTTCTTGACATCATCGGCGTCGTCGTAGTCCAAGGTGGCGAGGTAGGTAAACAGGGCGCCAAGGAGCAGCGGGGCGATAGAGGTGCCCATCAGGGTTTTCCCGATGCGGTGCCGCTTGCGGATACCTTCCCATTCGTCCTGTACAATTTGTTCCTGAAGGTTCGTGATGGGTGTCAGATTAATGTCGATGTCCGTGATTTCGGTGGGCGAGGCGAATACGGTTACCACCGTGTCGCGGTAGCCGATTTTGCGGATTTGCACGGTGGAGAGGCCCGGTTCAAAGATGGTGAATTTGTTCGGTGAATATCCGATGGGGTCAGACTTTGGTGTAATCGGCGAAGAGCCTGCATAGATTTCTGCTCCCGACGGAAGGGTCGTGATGCGGAGCTCGGGTTTTGATTTCTTGAGCTTGAGCGAAAGCTTGGTGGTGTCACCCGGTATCGGCCTGATGACGGATTTGGTGCTCCATAGCTGGCGGTTCACGTTCCAGTAGGCGTACAGGACGATTTTCCCGGTGTCGAGCGTGGCAAAGGTACAGGGGCTCTTGCAAATGTCCTCTTTCCCGTGGATGGCGATGTTTGCCCCTTCGGGATCCGTCTCGACATGGATGTAGCTTTTGCCGCTTGCGTCCGCTTTGAACGGGGAAACTTTTTCGCCTTGCAGTGTCTTGACAAAGTTTTGGAGCTTATTGTTTGCTATGGCATCGCTCAAGGAACGGATTGCGGATAAATTCATCTGGACCGTGGCGTTTGCCCCTTTGGCGGTGGAATCGCCAAAGACGAAGTGCGATGCCTGTACCGCCAATGAATCCGGAGTGCGGGCGGCGGTGATGCGTCCGGTGTAGGCGGATGCGGCCTTGTGGGCGGAGAGCGAATCGCGTATGCAGGCAGCGTCGGAGCAATTCTCGAAGTCTTCCGATCTTACAATTGAAATGGGCGTTCCCGATTCCTTGATCAGCTTGATAATCAGGTTGTCCAGTTGCTCGGCGAATGCGGAATCGGAGCTGCGGCGTTCCAAAGGAATATAGATGTGCTTGCCTTCGACCGAATCGAGATCGGAGGGTTCTGTGTAGGTGGTCTCCGTTTCCTGAACCGTCGATTCCTGTTGTGTTTGGGCGCTGACGGAGCTTGTGGACTGGTTGGAACCTGCACCATGAAGAAGGTCGGCTCCCTTTTCGTCGGTGATGCTCTTGAATCGGTTGGCGGGAATGCGCACAACGGTGAACAGCCCCTTGATGGAGCCCCCGAGGCTGACCGTGTCGTTCTGAATGCCAAGGAACTGTGCCGTCTGCTTTGCCCCGGTCACCAGTTCAACGGTGGCACGGACGCCCTGAAGTTCGTCTGCGAAGGCCGCGAACGCCCAGAAGAGAACGAAGGTGAGAATAAACTTTTTCATGGCCGACCTAGAATGTTAAAATGAATCCGAGGGTAAGGAACGAGGCTCCTGCGATAAGGCCGGTGTACATGACGGACCGTGATGTCTTTGCCTTGTCGCGGTAGTCCTTGAAGTCTCGCTCGGTTTGACGGTAGTGCTTTGTTTCGGCGATGGCCGAATTCTTAAGCGTTTTCTTGCAGTCCTCTGCCTTGCTGATTTCGTATTGGGTGACGATTCCCGCGACGGCACTCACGGCAAAGGGGAGGACGGACGTGAACATAAGACCTTTCCCGAATTTTTTGCGCTGCCTCTTGGAAAGTTCGCTTCTCTGTTCGCTGAGGAGATCCTCGTCCAGGGCGGGCTGCTGCGAAACAATGAGGTACGAAGTATCCCTGTCGGAAAGCTTCACCCTGATGGTTGTATCCGTAAATTCGGGATGGAACAGCGAGACGAGAATTTCGCCTTCAGTGACCTGTTCGTCGCTAAGCGGAATAAAGGCTGGCGAGGTGTAGTCCGGGTCGTCCGTGTGGTCGGGCCGCATTTCCTGGACGTAGATGTCAGCCTTGGAGGGAATGGTGGATACGTGCAGCACCTTTTGGGCAAAGGCGATGTTTACGAACAGGAGACAAATGGCTATCAGTCGGAACATTAGAAAATCCCTCCTGAATACGGTCCCGTGATGGTATAGTAACTCGACTTGTTCTCGATGTACCAATGTTCTTGCGGGAGCGGATTGTGCGCGTTGTCTTCTCCCAGGATTTCAACTTTGCAGTTGAGCCTGCACTTGATTTTGAATAGGAGTGTCGGAGAACGATAATCGCTTGGAATGGTGTCTCCGTCAACGAGCACGAACAATTTGGCTTCGTTGATTCCGGAACCATCGTCATAGACGAGATACTGGATAGAATCGGCGGGAGAGATGGTGTCAAGGAACGGAGCTACTTGCGGCGTTATCTTGTCCGTAAGGAAGATTGTATCAAGCATCTGGACCGTGTTCGCGGGAATGTCCACCATAATGCTTTCGGCTGCGTATTCTTTGCGGAGTGTTTCCTTGACAAGGATCTTGAGCCTTGACTGGGCCTTGACCTTGGTCGTGACAGTGTATGAGCGCTCTTCGGAGGTGTGCTTTTCAAGCGTATCTCCGTCTGCGGAAATCAGGTAGACATTTGATTCCAGGTATGCGTTGCTCCTGAACCTGGAGTAGGCAACGGGAATCTTGAGTGTCGAGGAGTCGTTCTGGATCTTTGTGGAAAAATGGAAAATCTCTGAGGTGTCTAGGTACACCCTGCCGCTTACGCTCTGGGTGAGGAGTGCTATTCCCCAATAGAGGGTGAAGGAACTGTCCCTGGTGAGGATGGCGGCTGAATCGGGGTCGATTTGACCGAGAAGCGAGCCTCCGAGCGAAAGTTCTTCGTTGCAATCAACTCTGCCGACCGGACTTTCCCAGACGGAGTCGGGGTCGTTTGAAATGAAAATCTGGCAGGAGGAAGTTTCCCACGGGTCGTGGCCTTGAACAGACCAGCGTAGGGGAAGCTGTTGATCTGCCGTCGGTTCTGCCTGGTTATAGCCGTTGTACGGAAACAGGAGCGTGATTCCGTTGGGCGTATTGACATGGACGCGGAAGTCGTTATGGAGGGTGTCTCCGTAAAGGTCGACGGTCTCAAGGGTACCGCTAAAATCTCCAGGCTTATTGAAGGTGTAGCGGAAATTGGACAGATTGAAGTTGTCGTTTCCGATGCTCCAAGAACAGCCTCCGTAATACTGCTGCAAGGTCTCGTCGGTGAAAATGACTTTGCCGAGGCCGTAAGCCGCATAGAACCGGACGGTTTGCCCCTGCTCCAGGTACAGGTCGCCGAGCGCGTCGTTGTTGTTGACAATGTCGCCGGTATAACCATCGGGTACAGCGTAGACGTATTGCTGCAGGTTGTTGCCTGATTCGCTTGCCAGATGGTCGTCGCCGCAGGCCGAGAGGAACAGGGTTGCCAAAAGCGGAATGAAAAGAACCTGTCTATTCACCGAATACCTCCGGCAAGGTTGTGTTCGGCTTCAGATAAAAATTCTTGCTAATCTTGTTGCCGCTAAAGTCGATGGCGGATATGTTGATAATCCTGTAGGTCCAGCTTCGAATGTCCTTGTCGAAGGGTATTTTCAGGAGACTGTCCGATAGCGAGAAATTCTGTAGGTAATTGTTTTCGAAGAACACACTTATCATGGATTCTGAAAGTCCACTACCACCGTCGCGGACTGTAAAACGGAGCGTGTCCGCGATGTCGAGGGTGTCGCTCCCTAGCGGATTTTTGATGGTGGGCGGTGTGTTGTCGTATAGGCAGATGGTGTCAAGCTCCAGAACTTGTCCCCCATGGAGGGTAATGCGGGTGAGAATGGGCGAAAAGTCGGGGCTGTCCGGGACGGATACTCGGAGCGAATATGAACCCACGGCAAGAGGGGACAGGCTGAAATCGGTGCTGTCGCTCTTGATTTCCTTGAGGGGAACCATGTTGCTGTCTTGCAGGAGAATCTGGTAGGTGTAGGAATCCTTGTCGGAATTGGTCTTCAGGTGGCCCATGACTGCGTTCTCGCTGGCGGCTCCCTTGACGTAGAAGTTCCCTTCGATGGTACGTTCCGATTTTTGCTGGAACTGGTTCTCGGCGGAAACACTCCAGTAGTACTTATGGAGTGGAGTGAATCCGTTGCGGTAGATAAAGTTCGCTTGCTTGAGGAGCGTGTCGACCATGATTTCGCCGGTGGATTTCCAGATGACGAAATGGTAGTTGGCCCTGCTGAAGGAATCGACGGCGGTGCTGTTCCAGGCGAAATTCAAGGCTGAATCAGGTTCGATATTCTGGGTTCCGCAGGCAGGAATGAATAAGCTGTCGTCTAGCACGGGGGGAGTCGCGACGGTAACGGAGACCGTGTCGCTTAAGGTGTCGCCAAAGGAATCGACAAAGACGAATACCACCTCGTGGACGCCGGGATCAAGGATGGTGTTCCTGAAACTGAACTCGTTTGCAAAGGGTGCTCCGTCGAGTAACCAAAAGTACCGCTTGTGCCCGATGGATTTTGACGGGTAGACTTCCGTAAGGAAGATGAGGGAGTCTCCTGGCCGTATGGTGTCTGACTTGACCTTGGCGACCGAGGAATCGAACGATGTCGTAAGGAGGGCTTCGACGGAAATGGATTCGTTAGGCGTGGAACTGTCGAACAGGTACTGGTCCGAGTTGGTACAGGCTCCGAAGGTAAGGACGATGATGCTCCAGAGGAGAAGTCCGAGGAAATGTTGCTTGCAGAAAGTCATTTGCCCTCCAGTGTGTCGAGGACAAAGAATGTACGGGAGGGGATGGAATCCCTGTCGCCGCGGGAATCTTCGACGATAATCCTGAAGGTGTGTTCGCCTTCGTCCAGGCCGGATTGCCTGATGTTGTCGAGTTCGCCGAGGGAATAGGATTTTCCGTCGATTTCGATGATGCTGTAAATGATGTCGTCATCATCGCGGTCCCAGGCGTACCAGGCAAACAGGAATGGCGTGTGGCTGTTGCCGTAGAGGGTGTCGCCATTGGCGGGCGTGGTGACTTTGCTGATTTCGGGCGGTGCGTTTACGATGACCGAGATCTGCTTCTCAAGACGGTTTCCCTCGTTGTCGATAATCTCGACTCGGTCGGGAATGAAATTCTGCACCGTGAAAGGGGAGGCCGTCATGGTGGTCGATACGGGGTAGCTGTTACCGCTATCCAGAACGTCTTCGCCGTTATACCAGTAGTACCGCACCTTGTCTTGGTAGGTGTCCGGAGTGACATGGACGACCAGGGTGGCGGAATCGTTGGAATTGATCTTGAGCGGATCAAAGAGATTCTCGTCGGCCTGGTGGACGTATACTTCGAAATCCTGAATTTTTGAGGAGCTGTCGGGTAAATCGGGAATGTCGCTGCACGCACCTAGATAAGCAGACAAAAGGGCGAGACCTGTCAGGCCTCCGCAAAAGCGAAAAACGTGCTGAATAGATTTACCGAATAAACTCACGGAATTAAAGATAACTATATTCGTCAACATGAGTACCGAAAATTTTGAATATAAAACCGCAATGGAGCGTCTGGAAAACATTCTGGAACGCATTGACAATTCCGAGATGGAAATCGACGAATTGGCCGGGGCCGTGCAGGAGGCTACGGAGCTTTTGCGGAAATGCAGGCAGATTTTGCTTTCGACGGAAAAGAATGTGCAGGAAGCGCTTTCTAGTCTGGATGGCGAAACGGAAGCGGGTGCCTGATAATGGTTGAAAAGGCGCCGGAAATGCCCTTGAACACGGAAGTCCCAGCCATGGAGGTTTCGGGACTTACTGTAAAGTTCCCGATACGCGGAGGCGTGCTCGGTAAGGTGCAACGCTACTTTACCGCAGTAGACGATGTATCTTTTACACTTCCGCAAGGGAAAATCCTGTCGGTGGTGGGGGAATCCGGCTGCGGCAAGTCGACTCTCGTAAAGTCCCTGGTCGGGCTCGTGCCGATGGCATCGGGTACTTTTAAACTGTTTGGCGAAACCGTCTGTCGTGGGAAGGTGGCTGGACCGGCTGCTTTGCAAAAATTGGAAGGTTCAGCTACGCGTAAGTTGGATGGTACAGCTTCGCAAAAGTTGGATGGTTCGGCTCCGCAAAAACCGTGCCGGGTGTCCGACCTGGTGCAGATGATTTTCCAGGATCCGTTCAGCAGCTTGAACCCGCGGCAGACTGTAGCGGAAATACTCACGGCGCCGCTGGTGGCGCGCGGGGTGAAGTTTGATGTTGCGGAAACGCGCGCCAAGGAACTTTTGGAGCGCGTGTCATTGCCGGCAGCATCTCTCCCAAAGTTTCCCCACGAATTCTCGGGGGGCCAGCGGCAGCGCCTCTGCATAGCCCGCAGCTTAATGGTGCGTCCGAGAATCCTCTTGTGCGACGAAGTGACGAGTGCGCTAGATGTCTCGGTGCAGGCGCAAATTTTACATTTGCTTGATGACCTACGGAACGAATTTGGACTTTCTATTTTATTTATCAGCCACGACATGCAGGTGGTTCGTGCCTTGAGCGACGAAGTTCTGGTGATGTACTTTGGGCATGTGGTTGAACGCGGCCATGCCGACGAGGTGTTGACGAATCCGCAGCATGAGTACACTCAAAAATTGTTGGCAAGTGTTCCGACAATAAGGAGAAAGATATGTCAATAGCAGAAGAAGCGAAAAAGTTTCATGCCGACAAGCGTGGCAACTGCGCCATGGCGGTGGCTTACGGCTATGCCCGTGGTACGGGCAAGACAGAATTGGAATCGACGGATGCTGCACAGACTTTCCGCGGCTTCGGTGGCGGCAAGGCTCCCGAAGGTTATTGCGGTGCGCTCTACACGGCAAAACTGATGCAGCCGGACCATGCCGATGCTATCGAGGACTTCTTCAAGCGCGGTGCGAAGAACTGCACCAAGTGCAAGGAAATCCGTCCGAATGGCGTTATCCCTTGCAACCGCTGCGTGGAACTCGCCGGCGAAGCGCTGGATTTTTTAGATAAGTGACACGTAGTGTCGTCCAGAGCTCGGTTGGTGAGCCTGCCGGACCATATCAAAGAATTTCTAGTCTCATAAAAAATCTATTTTTGCTCTTGAAAAAGAGAGGTTTTTATGTCCGCTAATCCCATAATCGTCGTCGACTATAACGCCGGTAATTTGACTTCGGTGATGAACGCGCTTGCGCATATCGGTGCAGACGCCAAGTCCAGCCGCGATCCCGACGTGATTGCAAAGGCGACCCGCCTTATTTTCCCGGGCGTGGGTGCGGCGGCATCGGCCATGGAAACCTTGACTAAAACTGGAATCGGCGATGCCATCAAGACGGTGGTGAAATCCGGTAACCCGGTGCTCGGCATTTGTATCGGTTGTCAGATTATTCTCGAGGAAAGCGAAGAGGATGGCGGCGTCAAGACGCTTGGACTCATTCCGGGCAAGGCGGTGCGTTTCAAGGACGAACCGGGCCTCAAGATTCCGCACATGGGATGGAACCAGGTGAACTTCACGCGTGAACATCCGATTATGAAGGGTATCAAGAACGGGAGCGATTTCTACTACGTTCATTCGTACCATCCGGTGGTGCCCGCTGAATATGCCTTTGCCGAAACGACCTACGGTACGCAGACGTTCCAGGGGATTGTCGGCAAGGACAACCTGATTGCTACGCAGTTCCACCAGGAAAAGAGCGGCGATGTGGGCCTTGCCATGCTCAAGAATTTCTGCGACTGGAAAGTCTAGCGCGAACGGTCGTTTGTGAGCAAGAAAACGACCCGTATCAACGGGTCGTGCTTGCGAGAGTGAGCGCATCGAGGATGAATACGCTTGTTTGGGCGCGAACGGTCGTTAAATCTTACGGTAGTTCGCCGCCAATCAATTCCATCTGTTTCTTGTAGATGTCCTTGCAGGCGTTTTCGCCGAGGTCGAGCAGCGTGTTAAGCATGTTGCGGTCGAAGCTTGCGTGTTCGCCGGTGCCCTGCACCTCGATGAAGTTCTTTGCGTCTTGCATCACCACGTTCATGTCGACATCGGCTGCGGAATCTTCGACATAGCAGAGGTCGCAAAGGGGCTTGCCGCTTACGACGCCGACGGAAATCGCGGTAATGCCGTGCTTCAGAATCTGCTGCGTGATGCCGAGGCGTTCCTTGATTTTCTTGAGGGCAATCGCAAGGGCCACGAAGCCGCCGATAATGCTTGCGGTGCGTGTACCGCCGTCGGCTTCGATCACGTCGCAGTCGACCACGATGGCGTTTTCACCGAGGGCTGCCAGGTCGGCTGCGCCGCGCAGCGAGCGGCCTACCAGTCGCTGGATTTCTTGAGTGCGGCCGCTCGCGCCCTTGCGCTCGCGTTCCACGCGCTTGCCCGTACTCTGCGGAAGAAGCGAGTATTCTGCGGTAATCCAGCCGGTGCCTTTACCGGAGAGCCAGTCGGGAACCTTCGGCAAAAGGGTTGCATTACAGATGACGCGGGTGCGTCCCATTTCGATGAGAACAGAACCATCGGCGCTAGAGATAAAGCCCGTGGTCATCTTCAGGTTGCGGTATTCGTTAAACTTTCGGTCGGTACGTTCGTATGCCATAAAAACCTCTTAGTATTTAAGTGTCTCGACGACGCCCTTCTTGAATGTTCCCAGAATGTACATCTGGCTCGTGTAGTTCTTGAGTTCGGCGAGGGCGGCCTGGGCGCGTTCCTCGTTCACGTTAGCCTCGAAGGATACATGGAAGATGTATTCCCATGGCTTGTCGGGGTGCGGCCTGCTTTCGCAGCGGGTCAGGTTGATGCCGCGCTTTGCAAAGCAACCGAGGGCGTTGTAAAGAGCGCCTACTGCGTGGTCGTCGGCAAGTTCGAAAAGCATGGTCGTCTTGGCTCCTTCGATTCCGTCGAAGGTCGCTGGCGATTTCTGGATTCCGTAAAAACGTGTGAAGTTCGTTCCCTTCAGGTTTTCAAGCCCCGCCTTCAGGATGTCCAGATTATAAATTTTGGCGGCGTAAGCACTCGCGATAGCCCCTTCGTCCAAAGCCTTGCGCTCGGCGAGTTCTTCGGCTGAACCTGCGGTGTCGAAAGCGGGAACGGCCTTGATCTGCGGATTTTCTGCAAAGAACCTGGAACACTGGGCAAGCGCCTGCGGGTGACTGTAGACTCGCTTGAGGTCGGTAAGCTTAACGCCCGGCATGACGCACAGGGTGTGCTCGATTCGCAGCATGACTTCGCCCACGATGCGGTGACGCCACTTGTAAAGCAAGTCGTAGTTCGCCTCGATGGAACCTGCAGTCGAATTCTCGATGGGAATGGCTCCGCCGTCGGCTTCGCCCGTTTCTACCGCCTGGTAGATTTCCTCGAACGTGTCCATCGGGAGCGTTTCGATATCTTCGCCGAACAGATAATGTGCGGCACAGTCGCTGTAGGCACCCTTGCGGCCCTGGAATGCAATCTTTTTCATAAGTAGAAATATAAATAAGACGAAAGACGAAAGACGAGAGACGAAAGAATTTTTTTTAGAAAAAGGATCAATCTTACACTGAATTTTTTATTCTTGAATCCTACCTGAACCTTCTTGCGCCCTGGTACTTGGGACTCCAGTACTTGTCGTGCATCGGTGAAATCATCACGCCCTTGCTTGTGCTCGCGTGAATGAACCGGTCTCCTGACAGATACATTCCCACGTGGTCGATTTTCCAGAGACTTCCGAAAAAGACCAGGTCGCCTTCCTTGAGGCTTCCGCGGCTCACGGATTTTCCGCGGCTATCCTTGTACATCTTGGAGGCGCTGTGGTCAAGAGAAATGCCGTAGTAACCCTTGTAGACCTGCATCACGTAACCGGAACAGTCCGTTTTGGTCTTGGTGGCCATGGCATAGCCGTATTTTGCCCCAAGCCATTGACGGGCGTAGCTTTCGAAACTCCCGCGGGGAGTAGACTTGGCTGCCGCCTTGGCGGTTTCCTTCTTGTTGATGGCAGCGCGTGCCTTTTCGGCGGAGTTCTGGGGCTTTTTAGCAGAATCCGAGGCGGCGACATTTGTGTTTTGCGCTGCGGGCTGTGGTGCGGTTTCGGGAGGTGGGCTTGCAGCTTGCCTTGTCGAAACCTCGCTAGCGGGGACTGGCTTATAGTCTCCGATATTTCGGTCGTAGCCCGTGCGTACCGGGAACGAACAGCAGATAAGTCCCATGCAAAGTGGGACTAGTACCAACCCGGTAAATTTGGACAGCGAAACCATCAAGGAAAATGTAATTAAAAGAGAATTGCCCAAAATGTGAGTTTTCACACTTTTTTATCTAAATGTAAACATAATGTATATTTTTGCGTTTTTTTGAGTTATATTTCAATGGTACAATTAACTTTATGAGGTGATCTTTATGAACTTCAAACATTTGCTCGCTTGTGCGGGATGTTGCGTCGCTTTCGGCTTGGTTGCCTGTGGCGACGATTCTAGCTCAAATACATCAGGTTCTATGGATGACGGTGTGGAACACTTCACTGTCATCTCCCTTGATGAACAGAATCAGACAATTGTCACCTTTGAAGAAAGGAAGAAAGATTACTGCGTTGTCGATCCTTTGACAGAAACTGCGTCCTGGAAGACTGTAGATAGGGGAAACGACACCACGACCGTTAAGTACGAATTTATCACTATACCCGAAAGTGAATTGTCGTATATCAGGGACAGCCTGAATATTTCGGTAAATGGAAATACGGCGGTAAATGTTAAAAAAGTGCACACTTATACAGAATATGGCACGGAATATAAGCAAGAGTCTTCTCTTGGATACTTTGTAGGCGGAAATCCTTCGTCCATCAAGGGAACCTGGGTGTCCATTCCTTGCAGTGATTATGGTGACGGATTGGAATGTTACATAAGTCGTAATGAAGGTTGGCATCAGTTGTCCTTGAATTTGTCTGACAAATCGATTACTTTGACTGAGAATATTGGCGAAATAATTGTTTTTAAGCATTTTTTAAGCCTAACTCATTATTTTACAAAGGATTGCCCACATTTGCCCTACATTAGAAATATTGACGTAATATCACACAATTAGATGATAATATTTCAAATTTTGACTA
>JAGAHT010000068.1:0-101323 GCA_017626945.1 Fibrobacter sp. | reverse complement strand
TATGGCAAGCCCAGCAAGGTAGCCTTGATTGCAGTTGCAAACAAGTTGATTCGTCAACTTTATGCGGTGCTTACAAAAAAAGAGGCCTATGTACCGAATTTTTGTACAAAAGCCTCTTGACATTTAATACAGTATGTCATGTACAAGCCTTTGGCTTGTCCGCGACTCTCGCCTTGGGAACCGGTCTTGTTTTGATTCTGCGGTGGGGCGGTTATGAAAAAGCTCCGCGGTTAGCGGAGCTTTTCTGAAATCAAAATTGATTTATTTTCGCATTAGCGACGTCTTTCAGCCATCTCTTTCTTCAAGATGTCCATGACAGCGCCGAGGTCTGCCGGAGCCTTGAACACGGGGTTCGCAAATTTCGAACAAATGTTCTCGAGCTTCTTTTCGTGGTAGCCGACCTTGAATTCGGTGAACTTGAGGCCGTGTGCCGTGCTGATGACGACCACGTTCTCTTCCTTGTCGATCTTGCCTGCTGCCACGAGCTTTTCGAGGGCGCCAAGGGCCACACCCGTATGCGGGCAGCAGTAGAGACCGATGCGGTCGCCGCGGTGGGCGGCGTTGGCGAGTTCTTCTTCAGTGACGCTTACGACCATGCCGTTGGTCTTCTGGATAGCGCGGACTGCCTTCGGGTAGCTGACCGGGTTACCGATCTGGATGGCAGAGGCGAGAGTCTTCTTCGCCTGCATGGGGACGAGCTTGTCGAAGCCGCGTTCGTAAGCCTGGAAGAACGGGTTGGCGTTTTCGGCCTGAGCCACGATAATGCGCGGGATGCGGTCGATAAGGCCCATAGCCTTGCAGTCTTCGAAGCCCTTGGCGAGAGCACTGACGTTACCGAGGTTTCCGCCCGGGATAATCACGGTGTCGGGCACCTTCCAGCCCATTTCCTGACAGATTTCCGGAGAAATCGTCTTCTGGCCTTCTACACGGAGGCTGTTCATGGAGTTGGCGAGGTAGATGCGGTTGTCGGCAGTAACCTGCTGAACAATCTTCATGCAACCGTCAAAGTCGGTGTCGAGGGCGAGCACGATGCTGCCGTTGGAAATCGGCTGGATCAGCTGGGCAACGCTAGTCTTCCCGGCGGGCAGGAACACGATGCTCGGGATGCCTGCCTTTGCGCAGTAGGCGCTCAAGGCTGCGGAGGTGTCGCCGGTAGAGGCGCAAGCCACGGCGTCGATTTCATGAATCTTCTTTTTAATAATGTGGTTCACCTGGCTCACGAGAACCGTCATGCCGAGGTCCTTGAAGCTACCCGTGTGGGAGTTGCCGCAAAGCTTCACCTTGAGGCTCTTGATGCCCATTTCCTTGGCGAGCGGAGCGGCGTCAAAGAGCGGGCTCCAGCCTTCGCGCATCGTAACGATGTCTTCGATCGGCATGTCGGGGAGCACCATTTCGCGCTTGCTCCAGATGCCGCTCATGTCGGCAGGTTCAAAGCTCATGCGGCGTTCGGCAAAGAGCTTCTTCCATTCGTCGGGGCTCTTGCTGGCAAGGGCTGCACGGTCATGTTCGACTTCGAGCAGGCTTCCGTCCACCTTGCTGCGGTAAATGACGTCGGTCAGCGGGTAGGTATCGTCCCCGTTGATGTTCCTAAAATGAGCGTTGAATTGAGACATAATATCCTCTAGATTTTTACGGCACAAATATAGGAAAATTCATATTTTGAAGGGAGTAGTTTTCTATATTATTCACGGAATTAGAAGAATATACTCGGAGTATTGAGTGAAAAATAAAAAGTTTGTTTTATTGGGCCTGGTCGCGTTTTTTGCGCTCGCCTTGACGGCCTGTATTTTCGAATCAGATGAGGATGGTTTGTCGAATTGGCTTTCTGATCAGGGAATGCCAAGTAGCTATAAGGTGCAGACTCTGAACATTCCGGATTTGTCGGTCGCCTCGGCGGAGGTGTTCCTGGATACGTTCCCGACCTCGGCGGATTATCAGGCGGTGCTTGGTCACGTGGCGAACTTGAGCCATGATTTGGTGCTGGATTTCGCCTTTATGCCGGATTCTGGCTTTATGAAGAGCCTTTCTGCATCGGATACGGCAGGGGCTTACCTTGCTTTGTTCTGGCTGCGCCCTCTTTATACATCCGATAAATATCCATCTGATTCCTTGCCGATTGAAGAAGAACTGAAGCTGAACCTCAGCTGGAAACTGGAAACGGGAACTGGTAAGAAGTACCTGGATAGCATTTCGAGAGTGAAGGACACGACCTGGTACCGGAGTCTTGAAAAGTGGGAGGCGGATGGCTCTGCCGATACGGTGTACACCGTAAAACATGCGGCGTCTGACACCTCTATCCGTATGGAAATGCCTGCGGCCCTGCTTGAAGATTTGAAGAAGGCTCGTGGGGCTATTCACCTGCAGCTCCGCCTTTCTGCACCCGAGGCAAAGCATCTGCATCGCTTCTACGGTGACGCTAGCAACTATCCTCCTATTTTTGCCCCCTATGCAGATTCCCTGAATTTCCTGAATCCTGCTCCGACTCCGTACCGTATGGCGAATGTCCTGAAGAACGAGGAAGAATGCAAGGAATGCCTGGTGCTGCATGGCGGCGTGTTCGATTCCCTGGTGGTGGAACTCCCGTCGGAACCGATTTTGAAGGCCCTGTCTGAATTCTATGGGGATGAATTCCCTTATAATAATGGCGACAAGAACGATGTCCGTCAGACGGTCATTCTAGCGCAGCTGACCATGTCTCGCGACGATTCTGATGGCGAAAGCGAATTGGGACTGCCGATTCAGGTTGTCGCTGGTTCCTACGTCGATAGCGCAGGTATGAAGATCAGAAGAATGGAAAGCTACTTGCTCAATAACGAGGTCATCCTGGAATCGGGACACCCGAACTTGATATTCCACGAAGGCGATTCCTTGACTCTGCAGTTGACCGAAGGTGCTCGTGACTTTGTCAATAAGGCAAGCGACGGCCGCTCCATGAAGTTCATTATGCGTATGGGGTATCCCTTCTTGCAGGAGAAGGATACGACTTATGCGACCTATAGGACCGCAGATGGCGATACGAGCTATCTTCGCCTGAATTATTTCGATTATGCCCGCTACGACTTTTCGAAGGCGATGGAAAATCCTGTGACGCTCAAGCTTTGGTTGGCGTCCAAGCGGGGGGATAAGTAATGAAAAAGTTTTTAGTTGCTTTGTGTGCTTTGGCTGGCTTCTCCTTTGGCTCGATGATTGGTATGGAAGCCCTGGGCGAAGAACAGGTGCAGGGCGGAACGGCTTCGGCTGCCGGTCGTGGCTTTGCGGGTAATGCAAAGACGGGCGATGCGGAAGGTCTTTCGGTGGTAAACCCGGCTCGTTTCGCCTTTGATACCAAGGTGGTTTTCAACTTGAACATTGCCATGGAAATGACCGAGGCCAGAAAGGACGGTTCGCACTATACGCTGAACAGCCTGTCCTTGCCCTCGTTCAACTTGTCTTTCCCGATGTCGGATTGGGGAACGATGGGTGTCTCCCTGTGGCAGCATTATGCTTCTTCCTTGAAGGAAGACTATTCCTCTAATGGTTCGAAGGTCGAAATCGAATACAAGGGGAGTGTCTACGAATTGGTTCCGACCTATGCTGTGCGCTTGCCGATCCTGCGCTCGTTCTCGTTGGGCGCTTCGGCCCACGTGGTTATGGGAAATACTTCCCGTTCTATGACTCTGGGTGCCGACAAGTCCAGCCTAGATGAAGGCGATGCCTGGGCGGGTGGAAACTACAGAATTTCGGATTATGTCGATGGAACCTGGGAAATCAAGGATCATCCGGCATACTACACGGGAGCTCTCCAGTACCGTGGCAAGCTCGCTTCGTTCTTCTTCTCCTATACGACGGGCTATACACTAGAAAACACCTTGGATTACAACTTTAGGTTTAGCGAACTGGATACGTTGACCTCGACTCGCCGTACCCGTGAAATTGATGTGCCCGCCCTTCTTGCGACTGGTATCAACTATCGTCTGGCAAAGCGTCATAACGTGATGCTGGATTTGACCTGGCGCGTTTGGGACGATGATGTCGAGAACATCGCAGGTGGATGGAATATTCCCGAGGCGACCGAAACACAGAAGGATGTGACGGTCGCTGTAGGCTACCAGTTCGATGGTAGTCCGCTGTTCTACGATCCGTACTTGACTAGGATTAATTACCGCGTGGGTGCCTGGTTCCATAGTTGGTATATCAAGGATGTCTACGAGGTAGGTGGTTCTTTGGGTGGCGGCTTTCCGCTTGGACGCAAGGGGACATCTCTTGATGTTGCGATTCAGGGAGGAAAGCGTTTTGCAGATACCGATCATCAATGGGAAGAAATGTTCATTGGACTCAAGGTCGGTCTGACAGGTATCGCCACGTGGGGAATGGAGCGCAGGTAGTTTTTTAACGAAGGAGGCCTAGTATGGCTATAAAAAAAGAAACGGATGCAAAGTCCAAAATCAAAGTGGCTGTAAAGGAAATTGCTGAAAAAGCCGCGGATAAGGTCAAGAAGGTGACGAAGGTTGCCGAAAAGAAGACCGCATCGAAGTCTGCGACTCTCAAGACGATGAAGGAAGCTGAAGAAAAGGCTATGAAGGCCGTTTCCAAGGTGAAAAAGGCTGCGGTGGCTAAGGCCTCCGCTACAGCCGACAAGGCCGCATCTGCAAAGAAGCGTGTCGTGGAAGGTGTGAAGGCGGTTGCCACCAAGAAGACCGTGGCAAAGACTGCAACGAAGGCTCCTGCTACAAAGACCGCTGCTACGAAGGCGGCAAAGACTACTGCCCCGGTAGCCAAGGCTTCTGCAGCAACAAAGGCTTCCGAAAAGGAAGTCGCCAAGATGGCTCAATCCTTTGATGCCGAGTACCTGGTGCTCATGCAGAAGGATCCGAACTGGATGCACGCCTTCTGGGAAGTGTCCGAAAACCGAATCAACGAAGCGAAGAAGGGTAAGGGGAAAATCGTTCTGCGCTTGTTCGATATCGCTGATGACCTTACGGTGCAGCGCAGCAAGAAGCGCAAGTTCCGCGACATCGAAGTGCCTGCCAATGCCCGTAGCTGGTATGTCGAAAATACCGCTGGTAAGTCTTGCGTTGCCGTTCTCGGTGCCGTATCCGGCAAGAACTTCAAGCCGATCGTGGAATCTACTCCGGTGATGACTTTTGACAAGTCTGCCGCCGCTCCTGCCGAAAACGATGCCTTTGCAAAGGCTTCTCTCGGTGGCAATACGCTCGGCAACTTCATGAGCTCCGGTTTCTCTAGCCAGACTGCTGAATCCTGGCTCAAGAGCCTCGGTGGTAACTTCGGTAGCTCTTCGGAATCGATGTTCTCGGGCGCCCTTTCGAGCGCAGCCCTCCAGTCGAACAACATCGAAGTCTCGAAGGATTCCGTGAACTACGGTAAGGATTTCTTCCTGTGGGTGAAGACTCGTCTGATCGTTTACGGTGGAACCCGCCCCGATGCACACCTCCAGGTGCGTGGCGAACCGTTCCCGCTGAACCCGGATGGCACCTTCAGCTTTGAAGAGGACCTGCCGGATTCTACGAAGATTATCCCTGTGTTCGCTACCGACAAGGATGGCGATTTCCCGACGACGATCGTGCCGATCGTGGTGAAGCGCACGGAGTAATAAGACTCGATGGGTGCTCCCGGAAAAATTCTATTCCTGATGCACGCACACTTGCCTTTTGTGCGGCATCCGGAATTTAAGCGCTTTTTCGAAGAGAATTGGCTGTTTGAAGCTATTGCCGAGACGTACCTGCCCTTGGTGCAGGCGATGCGGCGTCTTTTGGAAAAGGGCGTTCCTGGGACGCTCAACTTGAGTGTTTCTCCTCCGTTAATCGAGATGCTTTCGGACGAGAACTTGATTGAAAAGTTCTCGGAGCATTTAAAAAAGCAGCTCGAACTGATTGAAAAGGAAGTGGCTCGCAACGCCGGAACGGAGCTGGAGCAACTTTCCCGATTTTATCTTTCTCGCCAGCAGACGCTGATGGATTTGTGGGAAAACCGCATCCATCGCAACTTGCTCGCGGAATTTTTGGAACTTGAAAAGGCTGGCAAGCTGAACTTGCTGACCTGCGTAGGAACGCACCCGTTCCTGCCTGCTTACCAGAGCGATCCTGCGTCGATTCGGATGCAGCTCGATGTGACGGTGCGTTGCTTTGAACGTGCCTTTGGACGTAAGCCCATGGGCGTGTGGCTCCCTGAATGTGGATATTTCCCGGGACTCGACAAATACCTCGCCGAATTCGGCTTGCACTATTTCTTCTTGGAAACGCACGGCGCACTCCTTGCGACACCTACGCCCAAGTACGGCGTGTTTACTCCGCTCAAGACCACGCAGGGGCTTTACTGCATGGGCCGCGAACAGAAAAGTTCCATGGAAGTGTGGAGCCGCCGCACAGGTTATCCGGGCCACCCCGAGTACCGCGAATTTTTCACCGACATCGCAAAAGATCGCCCGCGCGATTACCTGGGCGAATACTTCTTCGCGGGCGATACGCCGATAGATTCTGGCTTTAAGTACAACCGCATTACCGGCGGCGAGAAAAAGGAACTGTACCGCCCCTGGAATGCGATGAAGCTCGCCGAAGATCATGCGCATCTGTTCGTGGTGAACCGCGAAGCGACGATTTCGGAACTGCTCGTGAACATGGATGGCAACAAGGCCGCGATGCTTTGCCCCTACGATGCAGAACTCTTTGGACACTGGTGGTTCGAAGGTCCCCTGTTCCTCGAGGCGATGCTGGAACGTGCCGCTTCTTCGTCGGTTATCGAATTTGCCGGTGCCGATGAGATCATGACTTCGTCGGCGGATCCCGATGCCCATGAACCTGCGTTCTCCAGCTGGGGCGAAGGCGGTTTCGGTTCCGTATGGATTAACGGCGAGACCGATAAGTATTATCCGCAGTCCTATCGCCTGCGTGCGATGATCGATCACTTGATTTCTATCCGCCAAAAGATGGGCGAAGGCTCGCCGCGCGGAAAGCTCTTGACCCGTTACATCAAGCAGATGGAACGCGAACTGATGCTGTTCCAGTCTTCGGACTGGGCGTTCATGATTCACAACCATTCTGCGGACGGTTATGCGCGCCGTCGTCTGGACGACCATTACAATAATGGCCATACGCTCTTTGCCGAAGCTTGCAAGGCGATTCTGAAGAATACCGACAAGCCTGCAGCAAGTTCTATTTTGCCGAAGCTAGAGAAGACGAATAGTATCTTCAGTTGGCTGTAATATTCCTGATTTTTTGGTCGTCAACTAGTAAATGACGATAAAGTCTTTCAGCTTGCCGCGATTGCCTGCCCTGAAACGGTAGACTCCTGGAACCATCAGTGATTTTACCTTGTCTTCGTCAAGGCAAAGCGTGTAGTTGTCGTACTTGATTTTTTCGACGAGATTTCCGCGGCGGTTGCGGATTTCGATGTATTCCTTGTCCTGCGGAAGCGGCGTAAAGCAAAGATGACCGTGACGCCATGGCGTAGGGAAGGCGCGTAGCGTGGAATCCTTGAAGACGGTGGGAATTCGGTCGGTCTCGGTGAACTTACTCAAGATCCAGACAATGGAATCGGAGGAATTGTTTGCTGATTCTATATAGACAGAATCGATGCTGTTCGTATTCTGCAGGAATCGGATGGAATAGCGGTCGTTCTTGATGGGAATGGCCGAGGCGCTTCCCGTAAATTTGGAAAGATCGGGTTTCCCGTTAGAATAGAATCGGTACGAGAGCTCGTTTAGCGAATAAGGCTCGAAATCACTTGTTTCTTCGACGGTCTTGAATTCGGGCCATTTCGGCTGGTCACTGTTAATCCAGAAACTGGAATCTACGAGTGCAGCGCGACTGCCTGTAAATGAAAGCTTCACGGCGAAGTTATGAAAAAGGGAATCTGCGGAGAGCTTTTGCTTTTTGGCGTATTTCGTGAGATGGTGCTGGAACGGCTTGGTGGGCTCGCTCGAAAAACTTTCCCAGATGGATTTGTCAAAGCCCTTGTCAACGAACTTGTAAAGGTACATGAAAAAGAGGCCTGGCCCGTAGTCACTGCTTAGATTGTCAAAAGAGATTCCGATGGAATTGGCAAAACCAGAAAGATAATTGAAGTAGTCATCAACATCGGGGGCGACCACATCTTCGATTCCCATTGCGGATGCTTCAAACCAGAAGGACGCCGTGTTGAGTTTATTGAAGTCAATGTACCGAAGCTGAATGGCATGATAGAGCTCGTGTGCGGCCGTAATGCGAAGCCCTTGGTTCCATTCGGTGGAGTAGGTGTAGCCGTGTGCTCGATTCGTTAATTCTTGTGTGGCTTCCTCGTAAAAGCATTCCTTGCCGTTGTAGTGAACAGAGGCGATGCTGGCATTGCTTTTCGGGGTGCTCCGAAAATCGTTGTCAATGATAAGGATACTTTGGGCGGAATCGAAGGGAAGGGTCAAGCCAAAGCAACCGTGGCATGCGCCTTTCTCGTTAAAGAGATCTCTGGCGTTACGGATGAGGTCTATTTCAATGACTTCGACGGGATAGAGTCCAGGAATAACATCCTGTTGGTAATGATGAGTCTTGCTAATTCCAAGGGGAGGCTTCATTCCCGAGTTCTTGACGTGGAAATTCCATGCGTATTCGAGATGCTTGGAAAGCGAATCAATGAAAGCCTGGGTGGTCTTGTGCGGCCCGTCGAGGGTGTAGAAAATCTGGAAGTGATCCGAGGCTTGCGTCAGGATCTCGTCGTAGTAATCTTCGATCGTGCAAGCTTCGCTGGAGGTTAATGCCAGGGCGGGCTTTGAAACAAGCTCCTTGATGGGCGAACCATTTCTTTGTTCCAGAAGGTTGCGGAGAATTTGCGCCGTGCCGCAGACATGCTGTGCAAAGGCGGTGGTGCAGGACAGTAATAGAAGAAGCGCGGGGAACCACTTTTTCATCGGTCCTCCGTAAGGATGTTTTCTTCTATAAGGATTTGCCTTGCACGGTTTCGGATATCATCGGAAAGGGTCAGTGCCTTTTGGTGGTGCGGCTTGATGCGGGCATCAATCATTATCGGGGCGTCGCATTTCCAGTGTTTTTCGCATGTGCGCTCATTGTAGCCGAATACATCCCTGGCAGGGTCCGAGCGCGTGAAGGTGAACCACAGGAAATCACGGAGGGTGTTTTGGGCGGCACCGCTTGGGAATGCGTCTGTTGCAGAATCGACCAGGGTAATCCACGGGTAGTTTTCGCGGAAAGGCCAGCGGCGGAGAACTTCGGTGATTTGATTGAAGAGGACGTCGCGGCTAGTGGCGTCGTAGGCGGGCCCTTGCAGCATGATGACGCCTGGCATGGGGCTCGCCGCTATGGTGATTCCCGAAGGGGAAAGTGCTTCGCGAAGGGAGTTGAGGTCCTGCGGGTCATGTCGCAGGTTTCTGCGTACAGGGCCCGCGGCGGCGAGAGTCAGCTTGGAACCGTGATTGAGGCGGCCACCGGTGTAGTCGAGCGTGTCGATGCTGGTGCAGGTTTCAAAATGCAGGTCGCGTGAAAAGTCGATGCGTTCCAGGATGTGCTTGAAGAATCCTTCCACGTCGCGCACGATAGCGGTTGGGGTGGCGGTCAGGGTGGTTTTTCCCTCGCTGTCGGAGAAATCTTCGGCGGCGGCAATTAGCAGGTACTTGGTGAGGCTCGCCTGGTTGAATCCTAGAATGGCGTTCGCCGTTTTCAGCAGTTCAAGCGGCTCTCGTTCTTCGGGCTTAATGTATGGCTGGAAACGCTCGTGTGCCAGGGCGAGGCATAAGGGGTGTACTCCCGCTTCGTCGACGGCGTGAAGCGCCACGAGTCCTGGAATCGAAGCGGGAACCATCGGCTTGGTCACCTGGTGAATGAAATTGCCGAACAGGGTGTCTTCCTGCGGAGGGCGCCCGACAACCGTAAAGGGGTAAATCGCATTCTTTTTGCAGAGAACCTTTTCCACCTTTAAATAGGGGAAAAGATGCCTGTCGGAATAGTAGCCGATATGGTCGCCGAAGGGGCCTTCCGGTTTTAAATCAGGTTGGATTTCGCCGAGAATGCAAAAATCCGCATCGCTAGAAACAAGGTAACCGTTATGGATAAAGTAGCGGAATCTTCGCCCGCCGAGCATTCCTGCGAATAGGAGCTCGCTCAAGTTTTCGGGCATCGGCATGACGGCTGCAACCGTATGGGCCGGGGGGCCTCCGACAAAGATGCTCACCTTGAGGGGGCGTCCTTCTTCTATTGCCTTCTGGTGGTGCCTTGCGATGTCCCGCTTGATTTGGTAATGCAGGCCGCATTCGTCCGAAGCATAGTCGTTCCCGGAAATCTGGATGCGGTACATTCCCAAGTTTGTGGTCATGACGCTTGCGTTTTCGGCAGGTCGCGTCGCCACTTGCGGCAGTGTAAGGAATGCGCCTCCGTCATGGGGCCAGCAGACAATCTGCGGCAGGTCCGAAAGCTTGCACTCCTTGAAGTCCTTGATGCTTCCGCTTTTTTGGGGGAGCGAATGGATACCCGTAAGGGCCGCCTGGCAAAGGGCTTTCGGCCGGGCGTGTTTAAAAAATTCGACAGGATTTGACTTGAAAAGAACCGCCGTCTGGGTTCCCGCTAGGGTGTTGCGGAACAGAAAGTCTAGCCTTTCCTGCGTACCGAAGATATTGCATGCGGCACGGAAGGGGGACCCTTTGACATGCTCGAAAAGGAGGGCGGGGCCATGGTTTTCGAAGGTCTGTCGGGCAATTTCGGCCATTTCCAGGAACGGGTCCACTTCCTGGTAGACACGCTTGAGCATGCCTGCTTTTTCCAAGTCGAGCAGTGCCTGTTCCAGGTCTTTGTACATGGACAACCTTATCCGGCGGTTGCGGATTGATGAATAGCGGAAAATCCTTGAGTCTGCTTCTTGCTTTCGATCGCAAGAAGAGCATCACGCGTATCCTTGCGGCTTGCGACGGCGTAAACAATGGAGGCGTTTGCCATTACCTTGGCAAACGTTTCTTCCGGGAAATCGCTGAATCCTTGGAAGGAAAATTCATCGTAGCAACCGGTCAGGTTGCCTTCGTCTGTAAATTCGTGGCTGGCATTGAATCCGCGGAAAGGTCCCTTGTCAAGCCTCACCAAGATCTTTCCGTTGTTGATGGAGCTGATCTTTCCGGTCCAGCTGATTTTCCTGAATCCGACAACGACCGTGTAACGGACGATTTCACCTGCTTCAAGAGCCTTGGGCAGCGTGTAATGGATGACGGGATTCTTGTTGATAGTCACGTTCATGGGTGCGTATCGCATCGTCTCGAGCATGTTTGCTAGAGTGTATTCCTGCCATGAAGTCTGACTAAATTGAACCATATGCCGATAATTTAGAAAAAAAAGTATGGAATGGACAATAAAGCTGATTTTTTTGTGTTTTTTTGTTGAGGTATACTTCGAGTCGACCTCTAGGGGTGGTTGTGCTTTTCGGAACGAGAATTTCTAAATTTTAGACAAGTTTTGTAAAAAGAAGGAATCCTGTATGGTGAAGTTCTTGTATATTCTGGTGAGTAACGAGAAAGATATCTATTACGAACAAACTCTTGTTTCCGTATTGTCCCTTCGCCATTATAATCCCGATGCCTTCGTGACGCTTTTGGTCGATGACAAGACCGACAAGACCTTGGTCGGTTTCCGCGCTGGAATCAAGGACTTGGTAAACGAATACAAGGTCATCACTTTTGATGAAAAAATGTCGAACATGGTTCGTTCTAGATATTTAAAGACGAACATGCGCAATCATATCGATGGCGATTTCCTGTTTATTGATGGGGATACGGCGATTGTCGATAAATTGAAAGTCAATTTGACGGATGCTAAAGGTAGTGTCTTTGCCGTTGTCGACATGCACGGTGGAGAAAATGACATGTACCAGGTCAAGCACAAGAAAAATAATGCTGACAAGAACACGATGAATTTTTCGCTCTCCTTCCACGACAAGTATTTCAATAGTGGAGTTGTTTTTGCTAAGGATGACAAGCCTGCACGGGAATTCTTCTCTAGGTGGCATGAGTTATACCGGCAATGCGAAAAAAAGGATATTTTCACGGACCAGATTTCTTTTAACGAGACGAATCACCTCTTGAATCACCCCATTGTTGAAATGGACGGAGAATGGAATTGTCAGGTTCGCGAAGCATATAACCATCTGTACCGCGTAAAGACCATTTATCCGATTCTTTGCCGCTCCAAGATTCTCCATTTTTTCAGCACCGGAATAGATGGGAAAAGGGAGCCTCACCCGCTGATGAGAAAGGATTTCTTTCTCAAAATGAAGGAACAACAGTCCGTGGACGAGTCCATGCTGCAAGTCGTTCATAATGCAAGGGAATGCTTTTGGGGGGCACCCCGTGTGTTGGAAGAGAAATCTTCATTTCCGCTTTTCTTCCTGTATCGCCAATTTCCAAGGTTCAGCAAGCTTTTGAAATGGCTGGGCGTTATTTAAAATTTTCACGTAGGAAACGGTATGGCCGATAATACCATTCAAACTGATCAAAAATTTTTGATGAAGGGTACTTTTTTTACGTTCCTGGGAATGGTTCTCAAGGTTCTCGCACCCATATTTACGATTGTCATCGCCCGTGTTTTTGGCAAGGAAATTTTTGGAATCTACGTTTCTACGCAATTGCTCGTGCTGACTTTATGCCGAGTGGCTGTTTTTGGTTTCGATTATGGCCTGCATCGCTATCTGCCACAAAATAAGGTATGCAATCGGCCGGAACATGACGGCATTGTCGGTTCGCTGCGGATTACCGCGTCGGTTGCGGTTCTGATAACGGTTGTCATCTGCGTCGGTTCTTTTTTCGGTTTGCATCGTCTGTCATCGGGGCTAGAAATGTTGTCCCCGCTAGAAATTTCTTTGTATGCACTTTCGATTCTTCCTTATTCTTTGCTAGTGCTTTTTGGTGGGGCCTCGGAAGGGAATCGTCGCCCGCAATACAAGATATTCATAAACGAATTTGCCTTGTCCTCCTTAGCTCCCATAATTGCATTGGGACTCCATTTTCTCCATTTTGAAGATCGGCTTTCGCTCCCGTTGGGGCTGTTTGTCGCCAATTTGCTGGGACTCATTGTTTACATATTCCTCATGAACCATCAGTTCCCTAAATTGAAATGGTTCGTGAAAGATAAAATTCCACAAGAACTTCTCCGATTCTCTTTGCCAATCGGTTTTTCGGAAATTGTCGGTGCTTTCCTGCTGCGTGTGGATTTGTGGATGGTCCTTGCTTTGATTGGGCCGGAGGCGGCAGGTGTTTATGCGGTCATGGTGACAATCTCGAATGGTCTGAAGGTCATTCGTCGAAGCTACCAACCCATTTTGACTCCAGTAGTGGCAGGAATGTCCAAGGAACGCCTGGATACGGACCTGAAACCGGTGTATTCGTATTGCGTCTCAATGGTGACGTTGATTCAACTTGGAATTGGATTCTTTATCGTCTTGTTCCCGGAACAGGTGATGATGATTGCCGGTAAATCGTTTGTTAGCGAAGAGAGTCCGGTCGCCGTATTGGGTATCCTGATGATTGGGAACTTGATCAACGGACTTTTTGGTCTGTCCGGTTCTGTTATCAATGGCTTGGGGAAAAGCAGTTTTCTCTTCTTCTTGAATGTCGTATCCTTAGTTGTTGCCGTTGTCCTGAATTACATTTGCATCCCTCGAATGGGTATTGCCGGCGCTGCGTTGTCTTCGATGCTGTATCAAGTGATGCAATGTGTGTGGATGAACATCTATCTAAAGAGAATGGGGTATTGGCCCTATGAAAAATACCTGATTGTTCAAGGCATTTGGATTGCGGGCTTGACAGTCCTCTATATTGCCGTGAATACGGTCTGTTCGCTGAGCATTGTTGAAAAGGTTGTTGTTTTTGCTATCGCACTGCTGTTCATTTTGCTAACTTTCTGGAAGCAAGGCCTTTCACAAAAAAATTTCCATAAGAAAAAATGAAAAAAGAATCTAAAGTGAAGGTGTGCTTTTTCCCCGAGTTGGAAAATAGTACAAATCTGTTTTTAGCCAATCTTGTCCGATTGCTTGAACAAACGGGAAATTATGAATGCAGCGGATTTTATGATCTTGTGGGAAAGCGGTTGTCCCCATATCGCTGCGATGTTTTCCATTTTAACTGGTTTGATCAGTGTGAAAATTTTTCGTCTTTTGTTTACCGTCTTTTTGTATTGCTTCGAGTCATTGTTTCTGGGAAAAGAATTGTATGGACTGTCCATAATATAGAATCCCATGAAGTCCGGGCTCCGTATAATCGTATTTTACGTTTTTTGCTTCTTCATTATTCGCATGTTATTCATGTAATGAGCGAAAAGAGTTTTGACATTCCCTATTTGCGAAGACAACTGCATAAGGTGAAGTTGATCCCGCATGGGGATTACTTTGAATCGTATCCGAAATCCAGCCTTGATGTGCGGGCGAAGTTTAAGATTGCAGAAAATGCTCCGATTGCATTGTTCTTGGGTGCCGTCCGCTATTACAAGAATGTAGATGTATTGATTAATGCGTTTGCTCAAATTCGAAAGACGAAGTTTCCTGAGGCGGTGCTGCTTATTTGCGGAAAGGCGAGCCCCAAGGATTATCAGGATGCATTGGAGGACAAAATATCAACGCAGGAAGGTGTTTATTTTTCCCCGGAATTTGTTCCGAACGAAGAAGTCTATGCCTATTTGAAGAGTGCCGCTTTTTTGGTGACTCCCTATTCTTATCGGTCGTCATTGAATTCTGGGACGGCACTGATGGCCTGCTCCTACGAAAAAACGGTTGTGACTCCTGATATCGCCAATGTCGTGGATATCCAGAAGCAGTCGGAATGCCTGTATGTTTACCATTATGAGTCAAATCAGGACCATGAGAACGCACTGGCTCAGGCTATGGTACAGGCGTTTGAAGATTATTATTCTGGAAAAATACGGGAGAAAGAACTTGCCGCAATGAACTATATGAAAAACAATTCGTGGAGCGCGCACTGCGATGAATGGATTTCTCTCTATAGGGGATAATGAAAAAACAAACGTTTATCATCTGAAGCAATTTTATATATTAGACATATGACCAAATACCTTTTTGTTCTGACCAGTTCCCCGAAGGATTTTTTCTGCGAACAGACGCTGGTGGCGATCGCCTCTTTGCGTGTGCATAACCCTGGCGCGTTCGTGACGCTCTTGACCGACGACAAGACGGCGGAAACCTTGGTTGGCCCGCGCGCAGTTTTGAAGGACGCTGTGGATGAACTCAAGGTGTTGACTCTTGATGAAAAATTCACACCGATGTTGCGGTCGCGCTACCTGAAGACGGTGATGCGCAACGTGGTTGACGGTGATTTCCTGTACATGGATTCCGACATCGCGATTGTGGGCGACCTTTCGATTCCCGAAGAATGGAAGGGCGGCATCTATGCGGTGCTCGATTTCCATACGAATCTCTCGAAGGCGATTAACCGCAAGAAGGTGCTGAACAACGCGAAAATGATGGGTTTCTCGCCGATTCTGAACGACGAAATCTTTAACGGGGGAGTGATGTTTGCCGCTGACACTCCCGAAGCCCGCAAGTTCTTCGAAACCTGGCATGAACTGTGGCTCTATTGCGTGTCGAAGAACTTCCCCTACGATATGGCGAGTCTCGCCGAGACGAATTTCAAGTTCAACTACATCACGCAAAAGATGCCCGGTGGTTGGAACTGCCAGCTGGCTTACGGTAACAGATTCCTCCCGACGGCGAAGGTGTTGCATTTCTTCGGTTCGCGAATCATCGATACCCGCGGCCACAAGGTGCCTGCCAGCATGGACCTGTTCTTGCCGAAAATTTTACGCAAGGATTTCTATACGAATCTTAAGAACATTCCGGTGAAGGTCAATGCCGACAAGAGCATTTCCATCAACGAATACTATGACGACGTGATTGCCCACGCCAAGGAAGAATTTGAATTCCAGACCCGCAAGGTGGGGGCCGCAGGCGCCTACATTATCCGCAGCTACGCCTTCGCCAAGTCGCTCGCCTGGATTTACAAGAAAATGCCTATCCTCGTGTTCCCGCTGAGAATTTTGGGAACGTTGCTGGGAAAGGATAATCGAGTCGTTCGCTAGTTTTATATTCAAGGAGTCTTTGTGCGTTTGCTGAAAAATCCCTACCTTGCGTTGGCGCTTGTCGCCCTGTTGGTGCAGAGCGTTCTGTTGGAATTTTTCTACACCTTGCCCGATCCGCTTGGACTTTCAATGTCCGAAATGTTCGAAGGTAAGACCCTTTGGCAGATTTTCATGGCGTTTGGCGCCATCCTTGCCATGGCGGGCCTCTTTGGATTTGCCCGAGCGCCTCGCGGACTAGCTGTTTTCTATGCGCTGTATTTCTTCGTAGCGATTGTGGACTATGACGTGTTCCGCTTTTCGCATCAGCGACTTTCCTATTCCTTTTTGCGTACGTACTTCCACATTTCGAACATCACCGATGCCACCACCGTTTCGACATTGGGGGGCGACCTGCTCGGAACTATTCTTTGGATCTCGATGGTTGTGCTTTGCTTTGTGGGAGCGTTTGCGTTTGTGGTGGCCTACACGCTCCGCTTACGTAAACTCCGTCGTACGCAAGTCCTCGACAATAGCAAGGGTCCCTGGAAACCGGAATCCAGAAAAGTTCCCTGGATCATGTTCGCTGTCGGCATGGCGTTGTCGCTGACGCCCCTGGTGTTGTTTCTTACGGGTGCCCGCGGGTGGATTGAAATTCCGGTGATTCACACGAAGGTGGAAATGCGTTTCACCTTAGGCAAGCATACGCTTACCGCTCCGATACTCCACATTGCGGCAGAGGAAACCTTTGAGTTCATTCATGACAATGCCAAAATCACCGATGAGCTGGTTGGCGACTTGGATGCCTTTTTATCAAAGGATTTCGTTGCGGGTCGCAAGAATGCCCTGGATCTTCCGATGTATCGCAGTGCCCCGACACATGAATACAAGGCGAAGAAGCCTTATAACATCGTGTTCATCATGGGCGAATCGTTCAAGGGTCGCGTATTCAATAAGATGCTTGATGGCGATACTGCCATAGCGCCCAATATCCTTAAATTGGCCAATGGAGGTTATTTCGCTAAGGATTCTACGGGAAAAAGTCTTGGAGGTGGACTCTGGTTCAAGAATGCCTTTAGCGGTGGCTACCCTACGGTGCGCGGCACAATGGCGACCTATATGGGATTCCCCTCGCACCCGAACCGCGATGTCCCCAGCTTTTATGCAGCAAATAAGTTCAAGGGTTGGCCGGAATACCTGACGAGTTACCAAAAGAAATACATGACGGTCTCGAACCCGATTTTTGACCACACGTTGCCCTTTATCGAAAAGTTCTTTGGCAAGAACTGGTTCTTGCCTCAAGAGGTGACTGTTGCAGGCACTGTTGATAGTTTGGGAGTGGAGAAGGCTCTGGAACTGCTGAAAAGCCTGTCGACGGATAGCCCCTGGTTGCTTGTTTTCAATACAATTTCTTCCCATATTCCTTTCCATAACTATCCGGAGGACTTTGCGGAAAAGCCTGACGATGCCATGGTGCGTTATCGTAATGCGGTTCGTTATACCGACAAGCAGCTCGGGCGTTTCTTTGATGCCCTTTCGGCTCGTCCTGATTTTGAAAATACGGTGGTGTTTATCCTGGGTGACCATGACACGCCCGTTGATTCGGTGGATTACCTGGTTCCGCAACCGTTGGGACTTTCGGCATCCCAGATCTTTATCGGAATTTTCTCGGCGGATTCTGCTCTCTTTAACGGGCTTACGGTGCGTGAAGATGTGGCTTCGCAACTGGATTTGGGACCCACGATTTTTGACCTTGCGCAGGTACGCGAACCGAACCATTTTTGGGGGTATGACTTGCTGACTCAGGAACGCCCCGCAGGACAGCCTTCGGTATTCTTCTCCCAGAACTCCTACTACTTGGGATTCCGGGACCATGTGCTTGTCGGTGGCCTTGAAAACGAGGATGTTTACCGTGCCGCAGCTGGCGGCGAAAGCCCTTATACGATTACGACGGAACCCGCCGATCTCGAATGGAAAAAGAGGGCGGTCGGGGCCGCAAAGGCCGTACGTTCCGTCCTCCGCAACGATATCATGATGCCGTAGAGTGGCGGCCTTGGGCGTTGTTTTTCTGATTTATCCTTTTACGAACGGGCGCCTAAAGAAGTTGATTATGCCGGCAGCTACCTTGTAGCGGTAGCCACGGCAATCGACGACCATGACTCCCTTGTACATGTTGAATGTATGGAACGCGACCTTCATCGTCGGGTGCGGAGATGACTTTCTCCACAATTCCTTGAATACGAGACCGTCCGGTGTTTCCTCGATTTGCTGGAAGGATATGCCGTGGCCGTATTCAGTATTGCTTTCCTGGGCGGGGCGGTATTTCTTTCCTTTATATTCGAACCAGTCTCCGGCATTTCTGGCAATGTTTTCAGGGAAACGATACTCCTTCACCTTGACATACTTTCCGGCATCGTCTATTTCGTATACGCCCAAAGTGGAACCGTTTGGATCAGGAATTTCCGTAGAATAAATCTGCTTCTTGCCGAATAGTTCCGTATAAATCGCATCTGTCAGGAGCGCGTCGCTAATAGGCCGTACGCTTACCAAGGCGGGTTTTCCTAGATCCAGTTCGTACAGTTTCAGCCCACCCCCTTTGAAATTTTCGGGATAGACGAGGATCTTGCCGTCCCTGCGGATAATTGCTGGAAAGCTGAGATGCGAATTCAGTTCCAGGATCGTATCTACTTTAAGGAGCTTGTTGCTTGCTTTGTCGACCGTGAGCATCGCAAGGCGCCCCCGTTTATGGGGATAGTAGTATTCTTCTACCAGGACGAATATCTTGTCATCCGTAACATCGAGAATGAAGGGGTCGGCAAACCAACGGTCCTTGCATTCGTGCTTCAGCCACCTGATTTTCAGGGGCTCGCCTTCAATGACTTCGTCCAAGGTGTTCTCGACAAAGCCGATGTTCCAGACACCTTGCATAATGCTACGGTATAGCTCGATGAATTTCACGCGACTACTCCTTCTTAAGGACCTTGCCGCACAGGAACATCGAGAATATAATGCTTGCAATAAGGAAGATGAAGATACTCATGCAGGCAAGGTCTCCGATTCCCTTCAATCCTTTGTGGGTGGTAAAGAGGAATCCCACGAAACCGGCAATGGTCGTCAAGGAGCTGGCCATCACGTTTCGTGCCGTTGTATCCATTAAACGGCGAAGTGTCATGGTCTTGTCGGAATTCCAGGCAGTCACCAGGTGAATCGTGGCATCGATACCGATACCTAATGTCATAGGAATCACAATCACGTTGTAGATGCTTATCTTGCCGTATTCGAACGTCCCGTTGAGGAACCCTAGCAATCCTAAGGTAAGGAGAATGCCCATGCCGAAGGGAATGCAACCCACAAGGAAAATCTTGGGCTTTCGGAACGATATGAGGAGTGTTCCGAAAATAACGAGAATGATTACGACCGCCAAGTTGAAACTGTCTTCTTTCACGGAAGAAATCACATCGGAAAGAATAAATTGCGACGAGAAGGTACGGAGTTTTTCACCGTCAAAATTCCAGTGCCCGTAGCGTTCCTGGAAACGGTGGAGCGCCTTTGCGTCCCAGCTGGGGAAGTCTCCGTAGATAAAGCCAATCTTGCCGTAAGAGCCGTCCTTTTCGCGAACGATATCTAGAATCCAGCTGGGAAGATCTTCTGGCGCAAAGGTCCTTTCGACCATGGCCAGTTTTCGTAGATTGGCGATGTTGATAGAATCTTCGCCTTGAGCGCGGTCAAAGACGCGGGCTTCCACCAAGTCGCGGATTTCCTCGATGATTTCAAGACGCGCTTCCTGCGAATCCTTGGGCGGAATGAAACTCTTGAGCGTTATAAAGCTGCCCAGCATGGAATCCTTTTCCACATTGAGTCGATACATCAGCGTGTCGTAGAGGCGGTCTAGTTGCGAAATCTTGGAGCCCATGACTGCGGCCGGCGTGGAGGTCTTGGCCTTGTAGCTTGCACGGGTCACTTTAGTGGAAATCTTGTTGTGCTGGACCGTCTTGACCGTAGAGGCTCGGCGAAGGTTCTTAAGGTCGTGCTCGAAATCCACTTGCGGGGCAAAATAGAGGGAAATGGCGCCAAGAACAAAGCCGATAATGGCGGCGACCTTGAAGAACTTGAAAATTTTGGCTTCTGTCCAGGCTTTCGGGAAGAAACTGTTGTCCGGAGCCTTGGGAATGCCTCCCAGGCACTTGATGAAAACAGGGAGCACCAAGACAGAGGTGAGCATACTGAAGAAAACACCTGCCGATGCTACAACGCCAAATTCGTAGAATCCCTTGAAATGAGCCGCGAGCAAAGTGAGGAATGCTGCGATAGTGGTGAAGCTTGCCAAGATGAACGGCTTGAGCATACGCTTTTGGGCTTCTTCAAGGACTTCTTCCAGGGACGCTTTCTCGCGCAGCAACTTTTGCGCGGTTCCCAACATATGAATGGAATAGTCGATACCAATTCCCAGGATGATGGAGGCCACAAAGACCGTAAACGGATTCAGCTTGCCGTAGAACACTGCTGTGAAAGCGAATGTCGGAATGCAGGCGTACAGCACGGAGCTGGTTACAAGAATCGGCCCCTTGATTCCTCTAAAGAAATAGGATGTCAGAAGGATGATCAGAACCAGGCTGATTCCAAAGGAGAATATACTGTCGTTGGCGACTTCGTCAACTTCCTTAAGTCCTTCGTATGTACCGTCTACGGTAAAACGGGTGGGAACGGCGAAAGTTTTTCCGTTGAAATGCTGGAGTAGGGAATCCGTGCGTGCAAGAATGTGGGTGACAAATTCGTAATCCGTAGACGGCTTGATGAGTTTTGCGTTCACAACGCCGTTGAACAGGATTTTTCCCGTGCTGTCTGGGTGCGGGCAACCGATGAGACGTGATTTCAGGTGGGCCGGTACAGGGTCTTTCGGATGCCATTCATCTTTCTGGTCCTGTGCGGAACCAAGCTTGGCTTTTTTAATGAAAGAGGCAAAAGCTCCAATGGCTTCGTCCGGAAGGCCGAGCTCCTGCGGCAGGTTTTCGTCGAACCAGATGCGTTCTTTCTTTTCGGTAGTTTCTGTAGGAGCGTCTCCTAACAAGTCCACAACGAGTGGGCCGTTCTTTCGGCCGATTTCCAACTGAAGATCTTCCAGATTGTTACGGATGCGCTCCAAATGGAATACGGGCAAATAAAGAAGGGCGTTGTCCTTGAAGAATTGGTTGTCTTCGTCTTTTTGCGTCGAGACGAAGTCGCCTTGCCAACGGGAATGAATATAGTTCTCGATGGAATCCTGCATTGCCGCCACGATTTCAGGGTCTTCGCTCTGAATGGCGATTGTAAAGCGGTCTGTGCTACCAAAACGCTGGTAGGATTCTTGTAGGGCGAGGACGCTCGGTGTTTCGTCGGGCAGCAAGTGAGAAAGGTCTGCGTCCAATCGAAGGCCGGGTTTAACGAAGATGGGGAATGCACATAGTGCCGCAAGCAGGAAATAGAATGCCAGAGCTTTGAATTGATGCTTACAGATCAGCGGAATGTACCATGCTGAAAATTTTTCTTGCAAGGATTTCTTTGTAGTCATAGACAAAATATATAAAATGTTGGCGCGAATACTTGTTTTTACTAGATTTACATTCATGAAAATAATGATAGTTCTTAACCGAATCGCCCGTGGTGGCGGGGAAAATGTGGCGGTTCAACTGGCCAATCAATTTTCGCGAATGGGGCACGAAATTTTTTTCGTAAGTAACAAAGAACGAAACAACATTTCCGATTTTTACCCGATCGAAGAGAGTGTTAAAATTCTCCCTTGTTTCCGTCATTATTTTCCCCTGAAAATTTTTAGCCTTCGGCGTGCCATCAAAAAAGAGAATCCGGACATCATCATCGGAGTCATGCCGGATTCAACCTTCTACACCTACTTGGCCGCCCTGGGACTCCATAAAATCATCATTTCGTCAGACCACAGTTCCTTTGAAAAGAATCCTTATTCCCAAAGACATCTATTCCCGTTCCTTCTCAAATTCTACTTCAATGCCATTTACGACTGCGTTACCGTTTTGACGAAAACGGACTACGATATCGTCGCCAAGAAATTCCGTAGAACAGAGGTGATGCCGAACCCTCTTTCGATGCAACCTGCGGAATCCCTTCGTGCCAATAGGAAAAAGCGGATTCTTGCGGCTGGGCGACTGAATATCTGGCATTGCAAGGGCTTTGATATCCTTATCAAGGCTTGGGCTCGAATTCAGGAAAAATACCCTGACTGGGTTGTAGAAATTGCCGGCGAAGGTGAAACCGGGCGCCAGTATTTGGAAGGTCTTATTGCCGAAAAACACTTAGAAAATAGAGTTGTCCTTTCCGGATTCCATCTGAATATCAAGGATATCTTCAGTGATTCCGAGATATTCGTTCTCAGTAGCCGCTACGAAGGTTTCGGTATGGTTCTCATCGAAGCCATGTCGCAGGGGGCAGCCTGTATCGCCTGCGATTATAAGGGCCGCCAGAGGGAAATCATCCAGGACGATTCTCAAGGCTTATGTGTGGAGTGCGAGAACGAAGAGGCTCTGGCAAGTGCCCTTTCGAGAATGATTGAAGACGAAAATTACCGTAAGCAAGTCCAGGTAAACGGATGGAAACGTTCCCAGGATTTCACCCCGGATAAAATCGGGGAAAACTGGATGCGTCTCCTTAATGATTTGCTGGAGCGGCAGAACCGCTCCTAGTATTTAAAGCCCGCGTTCGAGTGTGTAATTCGAAATTTTGAGCAAAGTGTCGAGGTATCCCGACAGGCGACTTTCAACTTCTGAAAGTTTTCCCGTGAGTTCGTTTTCTTGGCGAAGGTCTCCGTCGGCAAAGAGATGCGTTTCTTGCATGGCGGGGAACCTTCCGATAAAGCGATAACCATTAAGTCCGATGGCCGCATAGCCGCCCGAGTAGGATCCGAGGGAAAGGCCGGTACTACTCCCTCTCAACAAATTGTGTCCCATGAAAATGTTCGGTACGGCAAGACCGGCAAGTTCAAGTACGGTGGGTGCGATGTCGATCTGCGCTGCGGTTGTCGTGTCGCGTACGGCTTCAAGTCCCTTTCCGTGAATAAAGAACGGGATCCAGGTGATGTTCGAATATCCGCCGCCATTCATTGTCGAGACTCCGTTTTCGCCCAGGGGAAATCCATGGTCGGCCATGACGATTACGTAGGTGTTCTTGTACCATTCCTCGTTTTCGACGGCGCGGATAAAGCGGCCCAGTTGTCTGTCGGCGTAACCCATGGTCACATTGATGCGTTCCTGCAATGGTCGGTTCTTTTCTTCGTCGGTCATGCCTGCTGCAAAGTTGAACGGGTAATGGTTGGAACGAGTCATGAGGGTCGCGAGGAAGGGTTTGCCTTCTTTTGCGAGAGTGTCGCGGACGTATTCGATGGCGTTGTCCATGAAGGTGGAGTCGTCTTCGCGGTTGCGGTTGTAGTGCTGCGCGGTGTACCACTTTGCCATCCATACGCCCAAATTATCCCAGGCGGGGTCTGCTGCCGACATGTAATGCGTGCTGTAGCCGTTTTCGGTGAGAACAGAAACAAAGCTCGGTATGGTTACGTGCGCAAGGTCGGTGGCTTGCTGAAGACGGGAATGGTGGGGAAGGCCGACATGCGTTGAAAGGACTCCGCCTGTTGTGGGAACTCCGCTGGTATGCATGCGCATCCACACGTGAGAATGGGCGGCGAGTGAATCCATGAAGGGCGTGGGGGAGGGCTGAATTTGTGGATTCATGTAGCCCGTGTTCAGGCCTCGCTCCGATTCCATGAGCACCAGAATGAAGTTCGGCTTCATCTCGCGCTGTGCGGCCAGCTTTTCGCTGTTCACTAGTTCAGCGCTAGGAACACGGTAGAGCGGGAGAGAGTTTCCTTCCTTTGCATCGGAGAAAGTCCAGTTGGAATCACCTTCCACCTGTTGCCACAGGTTTTGGTAGGCGGTTTTGTAGGCGCCCAACTCGGCTTCGGTGAGACCGGAAGCTTTCTTTGCTCCGAACAGGTCATTGTATATCAGTGAAACGACCGGACGGAGTTTATCCATACGGGAACTGCCAGTCCATATAAAGTAAACGTACGAGTAAGAGGCAATGTAGAATACGAGCATCGCAATGACGGATTTCTTGATGTAGAAACCTTCGATAGGGCGATACCATCTGCAAAGTAGCTTGTAGATTCCGTAAGTCAGCGGAAGCATTAGCGCAAGCACGACGAACTGCAAGTAGGGGACAGAGAGGTCGTTTGCCACGTAGTCGTAGAACACGATGATAGAAGAGGTGTCTTTGTAAGTGTCCACGAGGCCGAATGTCAGGTGCCCGCCCAGGAATCGCTGCGTTTCGTTGTCGAGTAGTGTCAATAAAAGAATGACGGTGTGAAAAACGGCGTAGAGAATGGTGGTAACTTTTGCGACCGTCTTTCTCTTTGTTCCGACGGCACCCTTACTCTCATTTCTTGTGGATCCACCCGCGATGCGCAAGGCAATCCCGCCTAGAATCAGGAAGATTACGAGCGCGTTCACAATCCACATGAAGTCGATGCATACTGCATGGAAAATGAACCAGTCCGGCTTCGATACGAACGGGAATCCGTAGGGATTATTTCGGAACAGGAGCAGGACGCGGAGCAGAATGTGCGTAAACCATGCTGCAAGCGAAATAAGTACAAGGTTCTGCAGAGGTGCAAGACCCAGCCCAACGGCCTTCAGTAAATTTGCAATTGATTTCTTCATATGGATTCGTTTCTTACGACCGTCTACTAAAATTCAAAATCAACGGCGCGGCGCTCGGTCACGACCTTCTTGACGAAGGAAACAATGGCCAGGTGCTCGGGGTGATTCTGGTAGATATCGAGGGCCGCCTTGGTGTGGAACGTGGTGTCAAGAGCGACATCGTATTCGATATCGCCGTTGCCTGTTTCGGCCTTGTTGAAATTCAGGCCCGATTCAATGCTCAACAGGCCAGGAATCTTTCCGGCGAGTGCGTGGAAGGCATCGACCATTTTCTGTCCATTTTCCTTGGCGGTTGCACCTTCGGCTTCAGCTTTCAATTTCCAGAATACGATATGACGAATCATTTTGTCCTCTTTTGGTTGTAAATGAGTTTGTAAAGTTCCAGCTGGCGCTTGAAACAATCGGCCCAGCTGAATTTTTCGGCATAGGCGCGAGCTTTCTGTTTCATCGTGGCCATATCGGAGTGGTAAAGTTCAACGATGGCGTCGGCGAGCGCCTGCGGAGTGCGTTCCTTCAAGACGACTCCTGCGCCCGATTCGCGGATATGCTCGGCGGCGGCTCCCGTCGAAGCCCCGATCTGCGCATTGCCGCAGGCCATGCTTTCGAGAATCGAAAGTCCGAAGGTCTCCCAGCCCGAAAGGGCGAGCCCCAGGTCTACGCTTGCGTAATGCCTTGCCATTTCGTCGATGGATGAAATGAAACCCGCATATTGAATGTGTGGATATTTTTCAACGGCTTCCTGCACTTGTGGCAAGTACGGCCCCGTGCCTGCAAAGACGAGCGCCGGTTCGCAACCGAGTTTTTCGCAAAGGATGGGATAGGCCCCTAACAAAAGTTCAATGCCCTTTTCTTCGCAGAACCGGTGCGGGAAGAAAATGGTGAGCCTGTCGGGATTGCCGTCTTTCAGTTTCTGCACCAAGGACTCGTCGCGCTTGGAGGGCGAAAACATCTGGATGTCACAACCGAGCGGAATCCAGTGACTCGTCGGAAGCTTATGCCTGTCGAGTCGTCTTAAGACTTCGTTGCAGGAAACCTGGATGCCGTCGAAGCGCTTGAATTCCTGACGTGCGTACCAGAAAGCGACATTCTTGCTCAAGTTTCCGAGTGCCTTGCCGAACTTATTTGTGACAGGGCGCTGCACATAGGTGATCGGGAAGTCTGCATGCCAGAAACTTAACAGGACTGCTTCGGGGACAATCTTTTTGGCGGCCCTGCGAACCATGGTCGGAAGCAGGTACGGGGAACCGACCTCGATCACTTGCGGCTTGTACTTTGCAAGAACGGGCTCAATTTGCGACGGCTTCCAGAGGAACCGGTATTCCCACTTGCCCGGAAAACGAAATGCTTCGACATGTTCGATAACTAGACTGTCGCTTTTTTTCTCGGTAAAGGTCTTGGAATCCGGCATCACGAAAATGGAAAGAACCTGGTCTGTTGTTTCCGAAGATAGGTTCTCGTAAAACGCCATCTTTTGTAGGTGGTACCGTCGGACGCCTCCGCCGGAGGGGCTCCAGAAGTTGTTGAAATCGACGATAGTAAACATTACTAGCCGTTATTCTCGATGTTCCAGGGCTCTTCCTGCATCCTGTTCGAAAGCGGATCGATGGAGAGTGTTCCCTGGTACAGCTGATTGTTGCCAAGACGCTTGGAATCTACGGTGAGGAACAGGTTGCCGCCCTTGGATTCAAGCCAGTAAATGGCATCGGAATCGCGGAGGTATGCTCTGGGTCCGACAAGTCCCTGTTCCGAGTCGACGAGCTCGCCGCCAACAAAGATGGGTATGTCGAGCGCCTTGTAAAGATCCAGGACAACAGAGGAACGGCGTTCGTGAATGTCCGAAAGGTCCACATGGTCCGAAACTTTCAGATGGTCAATTCCATCGATGATGACGACCAGGTTCGGGTGTTCCCTGACTTCTTCTTTCAGGGTGTTCAGCAGTTCCTGGTTGTCGAACGCGGGCTGGTCTTCCCAGATTTCCAGTCGGTTGTTGCGCACGAATGCCATCAGGTCGCGGGTCGCTTCCAGAATCTTCTGGTTCACCGCTTCGTCTTCGCTTTGCTTGCGAACGGTCAATACCGATTCACCGATAAGCATGGCGACGAGCCTGTCGAAAATCTGGCGGCGCGGAGTTTCAAGTGCAACGTAGATCAGTTTCAGTTTCGGGTTGCTCTGGAGCAGGTCGAGAGCGAAACTGGAGAGTAGCGTAGTCTTGAGACCGAACGGCTTGGACGAAACGTAGAAACAGCCTGACTGGATACCGTCGATTTCCTGCGTGAGTTTCGGGAAAGTGTTGAGTGCGTATCCGACGCTGACGTCCGGAGGACATCCCATGGCAGTATCAAAGTTTTCCTTGATGTCCTGCAACAGCATGGAGCGACGGTGGGTATGCACCGTGTCTTCTTCGGTCTGGGCAACGAGCGAAATCAACTGGTCGGCACCGTTCTTGCGTACGACTTCGTCGACGGTTTCGCCCTTCGGAAGCACAATCGATTTGAAACGCAGATCCAGCTGTTCCGCCATTTTCAGGTATTTCTGGATACGGAATTCCTGTTCTCTGCGGTCGAGTTCTCGACGGAGAATGACCGTGACCGATTCTGCACCGCAAGCCTTGAGCTTGTAAAGGTGGCTCAGCGAAAGTTCCTGGTACATGGTCGAAACCACTCCCGGAATACCGGCGAGGTCGGCGGTGAGTGCGTCGAAGAATCCTTCGACAATCACGGGTTTGCTAATGTCAGGCTGGATGTTGAACGGAATGTCGCTCGGGCCCGATGCGTAAGAAATGTAACGGTGCGGGCTGTCGGTGTCATCGAGGACGCGACCGTAAACGGAGTGGATCAGCCCCTTGGAATTGCGTGCGGGAATGGTGATGCGCGGCTCGTGGTAAGCTTCGAGGTTGTCCAGGTAGAAACTGATCTGGTGACGCTCGATACCCGACATCATGCAGTAGCTGATAAACGGTTCGGGATCGCCGCTATAATAGCCGAGACCGTAGAGCTGCGCCTGTCCGATGTTCCATCCGCGTGCTGCAAGGAACTCTGCCGAAGACGGGCTCCTGCAAGCGGCCCAATGGCAGTAACGGACGAAGTTCTCGAGGACTTTAGATTTTTCGCCACCGATTTCTTTGATCCAGGGGTGTTCTTCCTGCGTTTGCTTGCCCTGGTCGGATTCGAGGGTCCCTAAAAAGTCTACCGCTTCAGCTCGGGCGGCGGGTTCTTCCATGCCGTTGAAACGGCTGCGCATCACGAATTCAACAAGGTCGCCCTCGCTTCCGCATTGCAGGCAACGGTAACGCCAGTAACCCAGGGCGTCGTAAAAGAACAGGGATGTTTCTTCCGGGGAATGGAAGGGGCAGCATGCAATCAGGTTTCTGCCCCAACGGCTGAGAGGAATTCCCAGCTGGCGGGGGTGGGTCTTTGCACGCATGATGATTCCGGCATGTTCTTGATCGATAAGCATAAGAGACCTCTTTTTTCAATTAGATAATCTAGTTTTTTTTTAATTTTAAGACCATGATTATTCTCGGGATAGACCCCGGTTCTATTACCACCGGCTATGCTTTTTTAGATACAGGATCGAAAAATTCCCGTGTGCTGGAATACGGCGTTCTCCACGCTCCTGCGGGGCATGCTCTCGAAGACCGCTTGCTGCAAATTGTATCGGAGCTGGAAACGCTCCTGGACAAGTACCATCCCGAGGCTTTGAGCATGGAAGGGGTATTCTTTGCGAAGAATGCAAAGAGCGCCCTGGTGCTGGGGCATATCCGAGGGGCTATTCTCGTGGCTTGCCGCCGCCGTGGAATGTCCTTTAACGAATACAGTCCCCGTGCGGTCAAACTGGCTGTCACGGGCGATGGAGGGGCCGCCAAGGAACAGGTGGCGAATATGATTTTTGCGCATCTCGGAATCGAGGCGGGGAAACTCCCGTTGGATGCATCCGATGCTCTCGCAATTGCTTGGACTCATGCAAATCCTGCACCGCTTCTTTCGAACCTTTCGACCGCACTTCCTGCAGACTGCACTAAGAAGAAAATATCAAACCGCAAGAAAAAGCCGACGGTCAAGCAGTGGGAAAACTTAATCCAGAAAATGGGAGGGAAGCTTCCGTGAGCACTCAAGTTTGTTTTGGACTCCGCGATGCAAAGTCTTCGGATTTCATCGAAATTGAAGGGTATCCGCTGGATAAAGAGATTCTTTCGTTTTACAATAAATTAAAAGAAACGCTGGCGCGCGACGGTTTCAGGCTCCGCCTGGAATCTGCGTACCGCCCCTTTGAACGCCAGTTGTCTATCTGGAACCGTAAAGCGGCGGGAGAACTTAAGCTCCTCGATGCGGCGGGCAACCCCATGGAACGCCCCCGCGACGAGGAATCGCTGATGTATGCGATTCTCACCTGGTCGGCGCTTCCGGGCGCAAGTCGCCACCACCTGGGAACCGACCTCGACGTGGTTGACGGAAATGCCTGCCCCGAAGGTTACGAAGTGCAACTGACTCCCGCCGAGTGCGACGAAATGTTCGCTCCTTTCCATCAGCGGCTTACGGAGCTGATGGCGTCCGGAGAATCTTTTGGTTTTGAGCGGGTTTTTGTTCCTGGACGCGGCAAGATACAGCCCGAAAAATGGCATATTGCGCATTTGCCGACATCGCGGAAATACCTGGAGGATTTCTCCCTCCCGGAGCTACGCAAACTCTATGAAAAGACGGATATTGCCTGCAAGTCGGCACTCCTCGATAACTTGGAATCTCTCGCCAAAGATTTCATCTACCCGTACTTTGTTTAAGATGCGTTCCTCTCTCCTCCTTCCTTTCGCTGAATACGGTCGCTCTGTCCTTGGAACGGCGCTTCGCTATATCCCCTGTACGGGAGCTTGCCGTCTGCTTGTCATTGCGGGAATCCACGGGGAGGAACCGGAGACAACGTTCCTTTTGAGTCGTGCGCTTCGGGGCTTTGAGCAACCCTTTGAAAACATCGCGTTTGTACTTTGTGCCAATCCCGACGGCATGACGCTTGGGATCCGCTGCAATGTAAATGGAGTTGACCTGAACCGCAACTTCCCGACCTCCAACTGGAGTGCCGAAGCTATTTACTGCAGGTCCGTTCTGGAAGCTCCTCGCGATACGGAGCTTTCTCCAGGTTCGGCTCCCGGCTGTGAATGCGAAACAAGGGCACTCGTGGCCCTGATTGAAAAGCTCTCTCCCGAAGCAATCCTTTCAATTCATGCGCCCATTGCCTGCATCGATGCTCCCTCTAAGTCACCTTTGGTCGAGCAGCTGTGTGCAGCGTTCAACTTGCCGTGGCGACCCGATATCGGCTATCCGACTCCGGGCAGTCTCGGAACCTGGTGCAAGGAAAGAAAAAGTCCAGAGTGTGTCACCCTGGAACTTCCTCGAATGTCTTTAGAGGCCTTGTACGACCGCTATGGCGAAAGTTTTAGCGCCTTTCTTCGATCTTATTCTTCTCGGCGTTAGCGATAATCTTCTTGCGCTGGACAAGGCCGAGGCCGAAGCCGATAATCAGGTAGCTAGAGCAAAGGACTAGCAGGTATTCGGTAATGAACGGAATCTTGTCCGAGATGAACATGAATCCGCAGATGTAGGTAATCACGATGAGGATCGCCTGGCCGATGTTCAGAAGCGGGTTCTTGCGCGGCTGGAGCTTGGGCAAGAACAGCGGGCAGACCATCAGAATTCCGGTCATCAGCATCACGAATACGGGCAAGAACATGTGGACGCCGCTCTGGTCGGCGAAGAATCCGTGCGACTGGAGGTGAACAATCAGGATGGCGTTGATTGCACCTGCAAAGGTGGAGGGAAGTCCCGAAAAGTGATGGTGGTAGGTGTCGCTATCGCAGGCGTTGTACTTTGCGAGGCGCATGGCGGCGCAGAGCACGTAGATAGAGAACGTGACGATCAGCAGGACGCCGTTAGCCTGGAACCATTCAGGAGCGATGGTCTTGTAGGCAAAGAAAATCGTAAAGGACGGTGCGAGACCAAAGGCAATCAGGTCGGCGAGGCTGTCGAACTGCGCACCGAACTCGGAGCTAGCGTTTACGAGTCGTGCGGCAAAACCGTCCAGCTTGTCCAGAAGAACACTCAAAAGAATGAAATAGGCTCCCGTGCGGATAGGATCTGCGCCAGTGAAAGAAGAAAAAGCTCCGGTCACCCAACAGATCGCAAAGACGCCCAGCAAAAAGTTCATGCTGGTAAATGCATTAGGCAAAATAAAACGAGATTTACCCATAAAAACCTCCACTAAAAAGTGTCGCGCTAAAAATAGATTATTTCTGGCTTCGAGGGGGTGGGTCTATAAATGAAAAATAAAAAATGAAGAATGAAATGCTCATTCTTCATCTTTCTTTGTGGGAAAAGCTTTATTTCGCGGGCTTGATGTACCAGAGAGCCTTCACGCCGGCTGCAACGACCAGGCTCTGCGGAGGTGCGTAGGGATTTTCTTCGGTGGGGAAGTTTTCCCAATGCCTGGTGGAGAACTGGTAATACTGCGTGGGGCGGTACATGACCGGGAGAACCGGAATCGTTTCCATAAAGATGCGGTTCAGGGCGCGGTAGGCTTCAGTCAGTTCCTTCTCGTCGGTGAGGGCGGGAATCTTCTGAATTAATTTGTCTGCATCATCGTTCTTGTAGCGGCCCTGGTTGGCAAAAGTCTCTTCACCGACGGGCTTGTACGAGGCCGAACCCATCACCTGCTCGAAACGGTTCCACGGCGATGCTGCGGAAAGCTCGGCGGTCTGCGTCTTCATGGCGAGGTCGAAGGTGCCCAGGCGCAGGTTCTTGTCCCAGACGCTGTAGTCGACGAACTTTTCCTCGGCTGCAAGTCCGATGTCGTGCAGGGATCCTACGATGACCTTGATGGCGTCTTCCCAGTCGGTCCAGCCCTGCGGACATTCGATGGTAAAGCTGCGGACGGGCTTGCCCTTCTTGTCAAGCAGATGGCCGCTTTCATCCCAGCTGTAGCCTGCATCGGACAAGATGGACTTGGCTTTCTCGATGTCGTAGACATAGCCGTACTTTTCGGCGTCTTCCTTGTTGAAATACTTGGATTCGGTTCCGAAGGGGAGGATGAATCCCGGCTGGATCATGGGGGTGTAGTTAGATACGGCGCGCGATTTGATCTTCTCGAAGTTGATGGCGTGCATCATGGCGCGGCGTAGGGCTACATCGTTAAAGGGGGATTGCTGCTGGGCAATCAACAGGGTCGTAATGGACCCCGGCTGGTGGTAGGGCTCGTTACGGCTCCAGGCGCGGATGCTGTCACGGGCCTTGTCCCAAATGCGCGGGAGGAATACGGACGAGATGTCGAGGTTCCCCTTGGTCATCGCGCTGTTGAAATGGTTGTTGCCGTTGTAAAGGGAATGGATGATGTATTTCGGTGCCGGCTTTTGACCTTTATACTTGACATTGCCCCAGTAGTTGTCGTTGCGTTCCAGGACAATCTGGTCGGGAGAATAGGTCTTCAGTGTGTACGGACCGGAGAACACAGGCATGGAATCGTTCTTGAACTCGGTAATCTTGTTCATGTTGTATCCCTTGCCGGACTTGGCCCCTTGGATGATCGGCTCGAATACGGCCTTGGGCAAGATGGATGTTTCGGCGAGGGCATTCAGGATGATGAGCGGGTTCTTGTTCTTGCCGAAATGGAAGGTGATGTTGTTGTTCCCGTCGTTGGTGACCTGGCTCAGGAAGTTCCAGTTGCCATGACGCGGAGTCGGCAGCAGGGAGTCAATCTTGAAGGTGTAAAGGACGTCGTCAACGGTGACGGGGTCACCGTTGTTCCACTTGGCGCGTGGGTCCAGGTGGACTGTGATGCTGTTCTCGGAGCTGGTGTAGCTGTCGGCGAGCATCGGTTCGAGTTCGCCGTTTAGCTGGTTGTAAGCCAGGAGCGCTTCGTAGGCGATTCTGCAGTTTCCGTCAATAGGAAAGTTCGGGTCGTAGTCCAGGGGATTAAACGTCGATGGGGGTGCCCAGTCGAAGCCTCCGATATACAGCGTTTCGCTGCGGTCGTAGTCAGTGGCGGTCTTGCCCTCTGCAGCCTTGTTTTCTTCGTTACAAGCGGCAAGGGTGAGAACACCCGCCACAGCGAAGCTGGCTGCTGCGATCCGTGAAAAACGATTCATGTTTGTTACCAAATTCATCCTTGTCCTTCCCTTGGGGTACAACATCTAAATTTAGTGTGTTTTTAATAAAAAAACCACCAACAATTGTTTACAAGAGAGAAAAATGTACCGAAAAAAGGGATATTTGCGTGAATTTATAATGAAAATCCGTACAAAAGACGCTTGGGCGAGGCACTGTATAGAATTTTGTTCATAATGAACGGTGATCCTGCGCCGCCGGGAGTGCTGAACTTGCGTTCCACTTTTCCGCTTTTAAGGGAGATGGCGACAATTTCGTTCCCTTGGTCAAGCCATGCCAAATCGTCTTTGACGAAGGGCTTCATGAAAATGGAATTTGCTCCGTGGAATTTCCAGAGTGGCGCCCCTGATTCAGTATAAAGTAATACAGACTGGTTTGCAAGTCCAATCAGGAATTTCCTTTCGCCTTGATCGTTAATAAGCTGCAGTGAAGATATGGCATCGTCCATTAGAATCTGGAGCGGGGGAGTGTCCTTGCTGTTGGGGTTTGTCAGGTAGAGACGGTTTCCGCTGGTGGCGACTGCGATGATGGAATCGCTGCTCAAGATATGCGTAATCTGTCCAGGAATCTTTCTTGTGGAACCTTCTTTAGTTTGTCCTGAATCGTCGTTCAGCGAAACGAGTTCCCCTTCCAGGTTGCAGACGTAAAGCTCCTTGGAGTTGGTGGCAAGCAGGAAAGGTACGGCGAAAATCTTTCGGGACCAGGCAAGCTTATTGTCGGACTTCAGAATCTTCAGTAGGAATCCGTTCCAGGTTGAAACGTAGATGGCCTTATCGGTTACCTTCGTTTCGAAAGCCTTGCCCGGAAGCTGGAGTGTGAGTACGGCGTTTTCGTGAGCTAGGTCGTATACGGACATGTTGTAGCCCGAAGCGACTGCAAGCGTGTTTTCGTCGTTGTCAATTGCGTGGCTGTTGTTCAGATTTCCGATGTTCCTGGACCAACGGAGATCCCCGTTTTCGGCGTTGAAGCAGAATAGCTTTTCGGCGGCAGGGTCAATTGTGTAGATGTATTTCTTGCTGCTGAAGAACTGGGGGTATAGCGTCTTGGGCGAAATGGGAAGCTGGTTGACGAACTTTGCGCCGATGGCCTTGCTGTAACGGTTGAGGATGAGTCGCGTGACCTGTGGGCTGCTCGCCGAGAGACGGACCGCTTCGGACCAGGCCTTTTGCTTGTCGCGGTTGTTGCCGTTCTGGTTCTCGAGATACAGGGCCTTGAAAAACCATCCTTCAGCGTTGCCGGGTTCCTGCTTGAATAGGGTGGTCAGGAGAGGCTGCAGTTCTTCCCAGTTCTCTTCCTCGACGAGCTTGGCGGCCTGCCTTGCCGTGAGTTCCGATTGAAGGATCTTCTTGCCGTAATAGTGGGGAGAAAGGGCGGTCAGCTTGTGGTCACCGAAATCCAGGTAGATATTTCCGTTGGTGTGAATGGGCGCATGCTCGATAGGCTTGGTGAAGTTGAAATGCCATAGGGGAACAAGCATCGTATCGACAGCGATAATCGTTCCTTCGCTTGAAAATAGTCCCAGGGTTCCCTTGGCGAGTGTATAGATGGCCGTAGCGTCGCTCTGTGCGGACACCTGCGGGAAACCGTTCTTCTTGCTAATGAAGGTAATCTTGCCCGAAGCCTCGAGGATGGCGATGTTCTTTTCGAAGGGGACAATGCTTTCGACGTTGTTGATGGAAACTTTCCATAGCGGGGATGTCCTTTGCTTGGGATTGTATCCGTAGAGGTAGTTTCCCGAGACTAGGTAGATCAGCGATTTGTCAATAAGGACTTTCTTGATGACGTCAAACTGGGCGATGGTCTTGCGGTCGGAACCGTCTTCGGGAGAAATAAAATGGAGGGCGTTGTCGGTGCAGTTGAGTACGAACTCGGCGGTCGGGCCGTAGAACCCTTCGGGAACGCAACCGCTGTACTTCTCCGAAATTTGCGCCTTGATTCCCTTGCTGTTCAGGAGCGTGAGCTGGTTGTTTCCCTGGGCGATGGCCTTGTCTTCGTGGACGAGGAACTGGTTAATTCCAGCGAGGTTGTATTTGCGGTCGGGCCTATTCGCGTAGAAGGACTTGAAAACGAGACTGTCGTTTTCGGGGGACTGGTACCAGACTCCCTGCTGCGTTACCGTCAGGACTTGAGCATTTGCAGGGAGGTCCTGGGACACCTGGACTAATTTATCGTCTTCAATCTTGTGGATGGTCCCGTCGCGCAGCTGGAGGAAAGTCGGGGATTCGCCGAAGGTCCTGCTGATGGGAGTCTTTAAAGAAATCGGGGAGCGAAGCAGGTTTTCGGCCTGGCTACTGGTGGCGCTTTCGCGTTCCGATAGCCAGTAGGCCTTGCCTGTTTCGGCGGTGCGGTTCAGACTCTGGTTGTAGTAGAAGTTGGCGGACGCTTTGTTGCCCGAAAGTTCCTGGATTTTTCCGAGATAGAAGTAGGCCTTTTCCTTGTCGTCTTCGTCACCGTTGTTGGCCGCGTCTTCGAGCAGCTTGATTGCCGTCGAGGATTCCCCCTTCATCTCAAAGATGTAGATGGCTTCCTGGATGGTGGTTTCCATCTTCTCGGCGTTCGCGGTGGATACAAGGCCGCATAACCACACGAGTGCAATCACCGTGTGCCATGAAAAAAGCCTATGGAAAAACTTAAGCGTCAAACTTGTATCCTGCTCCTCTGACAGAAATGATGATTTTTGGATCGGCGAGGTCGTCTTCAATTTTGCGACGCAGGTTCGCGATATGGTTGTCTACGGTGCGGGTCGAGGGCATATTCTCGTCGGTGTATCCCCAGATTTCCTTGAGAATGTCTTCGCGCAAGACGACTTCGCCACGGTGCGCCCAGAAATACTTGAGAATCAGGTATTCGCGGGTCGTGAGGTCGAGCGGGACTCCGCCCTTGGTCGCCTCGAACTTCTTGACATCGACCTTTATGTTCGCAAATTCCAAAACGTCAGGAACCGCGGCGGTGTTTGCACTGGCTTGCGGCTCTATTCGGCGCTTGAAAGCCTTCACGCGGGCGAGCAGTTCCAGGATAGAGAACGGCTTGGTCACGTAGTCGTCGGCACCCATTTCTAGCCCTGCCACCTTGCTTGTTTCTTCGGTCTTTGCCGTGAGCATGATGATGTACGTTTCGGGATGCTTGTTCCTGATATAGCGGCAGACTTCGAATCCGCTCTTCTTCGGAATCATCAGGTCCAGAAGCACTAGGTGCGGCTGGTAGGAGTCGGATTTCGCAATGGCTTCTTCGCCGTCGCAGGCCGTTTCCACTTCGTAGCCTTCCATTTCGAAGTTGTCCTGGAGGCCAAGGCGGATGATTTCTTCATCCTCTACAATCAGTATCTTGAAGTTCTGTGCCATGAGTTATTCTGCCCTTTTAAACTTGACGGTGAATGTCGATCCTTTTCCTGGTTTGCTGACAAGCGAAATCGTCGCCTTATGCGTCTCTGCAACTCTCTTGACGGTGGCAAGTCCGAGCCCGGATCCCTTGGTGCTTCGGGTCATTTCGTCACCGACTCTATAAAAATCATTAAATATATTTTTTTGTTCCGAAGAGGCAATGCCGATGCCGGTATCGGCGACAGAGAAAACGATCCAATCGTCTTCGCTCTTGACATTGACGGTGATATCGCCCGGGGCTTCGGTGTATTTGATGGCGTTGTCGATCAGGTTCTGGACAAGGCTGTAAAGGGCTGTATAGTCGCCCATCACGAAAACGTTCGGCTCGAAGTGCGTGTAGAAGGTGAGTCCCTTCTCGACACCGATGTCTTCAACCGCGTCAAAAACTTTCTTGGCGCAAATGGAAAAATCCAGTCGTTCCCACTTGAAGGCTCCCGTTCCGTGTTCCATACGCGTGTAGTTGAGAATGGCACCGATCAGGTTTTCAAGTCTCGATGCTTCCTTGCCGATGAGAGTCGAGTATTCTTGGACCTTTTCCGCTTTCTGGAGCCTTCCGCGGGCCATCATTTCGGCGAACATCTTGATGGAGGTCAGGGGAGTCTTCAGCTCGTGCGACACACTCGACAAGAAGTTCGCTTTCATGGCGAGCAGCTTGCGTTCCTGCGTGATGAATCGGAACATGAAGAAAGATCCGAAAATGACGGTGATGAGTGCGAACAGCATCAGTCCGTACATCAGGAGCATCCGGTGGCGAGTCTCCTTGCGAATGTCCTGCATGTCCTTTTCGTACAAGGTAAATTCCCAGTCAAGGGCTTCCGCAATTTCGTGTTGGCCGATAATGGGTGCGTCCTTCGGGATGCTCCCTAGAATAAGGCTGTCGTTCTTCTCGGTGATGGAGAAGGGAATGTTCTTGAAACTTTGGGTGACAGTCTTGAGACGGTTGAGGAGGCGTGCCCTGTAGGCGTTGCGGTCCAGCTTCGCGATAACGACCTGGTCGCCGGACAGGTAGGGGTACGACATCTTGAAGAGGGTCGCGTCATCGGTGTTGCGGTAGAGGATGCCTTCCTTGGAAGAGACGACATCGTCCAGAATTTCCTGGAACAATTCCTTATGGTGGTGCAGGATGTCCATGTAGCCCAGCTGGCGGTTGAAGTTCTCGCGCAGGTTCCAGAAGGCTTCGCGCTTGTCCTGGGCCAGTTTTTCAAAGGAGAGAATTTGCGTAAAGGCGGTCTCGAAGAAGAACTTGGAAGAAGAAATGTCATCGATGTCCTGTTTCTCCAGGAACTGGACCAGCACAGAAAGACAGTAGTCCTGCGCTTCCTGGTGCTTGCGCTGCTTGACGAGAATTTCAAAGTGGAGCAGGTTGACCGCTCGGGTCAGGTCTGCGTGGAGGTAGCCCTGCTGGTGGGGCGATTCTTCGAGAAACGACAGAAGCTTCAGTGCTTCGTCATAGTTCTTCTGCTTGTAGTAGAAGCGGATGAGCCCTAGCAGGTTCTGAATCTGATCATCATGGGATTCAAAAAAGAAACTGGTGGGCTTCAGGCTCTTGGATCGCTTGGCGAGGTAAATCCTCTGGGAGAGGCTGTCCTTGAAACCGGCTGTTTCTTCCTGGTAGAGGCTGATGGATTGCGGGGTCGCTACGCTACCCGAAAAATCGGGGGACTTGAAGAAGTTCCTCGATGACAGGTCGGGGTAGATGAGAGTCCCCTTGTTGAAAAGGAAAATGGCTTCGATTCCTTCGACGGACTTGAATTCGGTGGCATGTCCGAAGTCGAGCAGACCCTGCGGTTGCTCGTACAGGAAAAGGGAGGCCGCCTTCGTTTCCTGGTAGATCTTGGCCTGTTCCTTGTCGATGGCTTCTTCGACTTCATTCTGAAATGCGGAGAGCGTCTCGTCGAAGTTCTTCTGGGCCAGGTAGACTTCGTTCTGGATGTTCCTGAAACTCAGGTAAGACAAAATAGCGGTGGGTAGAATGATACCCCCCGCAAATAATAGGACGAACAGCAGATTATTTCGTGAAACCTGCATTGCCGGTCCGTTTGCCTACTTTACGATTTGGGCTCGGTGGGTGACCGACACCTTGTGACCGATTTCGATATGGCGGCTGTTGGAGTAAAGCTCGCGAATCAAGACGGACGATTCGTTCTTGGATGCCCTGACGATCAGGCCACGTCCGAGGAGACGGGGCGGAAGAGTCGCGTCGGAGTGGTCTTCTTCCCAAATGGCGACACCGTCACCGGTGTTGTAGGCCTGGGCAGAACCCTTGTCGATCAGGACATAGGAGTAGGCTCCGATCAGCAACATGGGATCCATGGCGTAACGGATCCTGGCGAGCGAATCCATCCGGGCCACGCTGTCGGGGGTGTATCCCGAAACGTTGATGGCCTGCAGAGGCTGCTTCATTCTCGCCTTGGACTGGTTAATCTTGATTTCGCGGAAGGTCGTTACGATCTTGGCGCGAGAAAGCGTGTCACCGATAGCGGTAATCTTGGCGATGCCACTCAAACGGAGCAGGGCGTACTTGGCAAACTCGGTTCCCTTTGTTGCAGGAACGTCGATGGGCTTGGCGTCGATAATCTCGACGAGGTCGCCTCTCTTGAGCTTTGCGTTGGTCTTTTTACCCACGCCGACTACGACTTCGTTTTCGGGCATGTGGAGAATGGGTTCCTTCTTTTCGCCAGAGCGGATCGAAATGAAGCGCTCGTCTTTCTTGAGGGAATCCAGCGTGTAGATTTCGGGAGCGTGCAACTGGTAGTAACCGTTGAAAATCTTCGGAGCCGGACGCTGCTGGAAATAATAGGAGTCTTCCGCCTTGCGCTTCTTCTGGCCCTTCTTGTCCTTGTCGCGAAGGTTGCCGAGGAGGTTCTCGAATTCGGCGCTACGTTCATCGTTCTCGTCGCAACCGGCGTTCTTCACGTAGTAGCCCTTGCCCTTGGGGAGCGCAGAATCCGAAATGGCTGCGTTGCAGGGGTACTTGGTCTTTTCGACGGCAATAACATTCTCTTCCTGGATGCTGTCACCCAGATAGATAGAATCGCCCGGATAAATCCAATGCGGGTCCTGGATGTGGCGGTTGTTTTCCCAAAGGTCCGGCCAGGCAAAGGGGTCCTTGAGGAATTCGTCACTCAGGTCCCAGAGGGTATCACCTTCCTTGACGATGTAGGCGGATGCCAACAAGGCGGAAAGTCCAAGACAGATGGATGCACACTTTAAAAATCGCATAATAATCCTTTACAGGCTGATTACGCCAATAATTTAACCTTTTCTTTGCTTAAAAGTCGGGCTACCCTGGCTAAAATGCGGAATTTCGCTTGTTTTTTGCCTAGAAATGCGCTCCTGGGGGCGCTGGACGTTGCGGGAACGCGACTTCTGGACAGGATTCTGTCCTAAAATGCCTGCGCGGTCGGGCACGAACAGGAAAAGCACTTCGAACTTGCCGCTACCGGGTTCCAGGTACAGCGGGATGCTCTTGCGGAGCATGTAGCTTTCGTTGCGGAACTGTTTGATGGTGCGTGCAGCGATATCGAGGTTGGAGGTCTGCAGCAGGATTCTTTCGGGTCTCGAAAGTGCTGCGGCCTGCGCGACTCCCTGGGCGAGCGGTTCGTCGCCAGGCAGGTTGAAATAGAATGTCCAGCGGCCTTCGTTTTCGTCCTTGCCGAAGAACTTGCCGAAGAATTCCTGGTCCACATGGCTGCGGATGAATTTCATGTTTTCGTCGATGGCGTTACGGGCGTTCAGTCGCGAAGACTGCATGGCGTATTCGCGGCAGTCCATCGATACGACTCTTTTGAACAAATTAGCGAGCGATGCGCTGACGAAGGAGCTACCGGAGTAGAACTCAAAGAAACTGTCTTCGCGGTTGGGGTGGATGGCCTTTTCGATGCGTACGGGAAGTCCAATCCAGGAATCGCGCATACGGGGAGCCCAGTCCAAAACGTGCATGCTGATGCCGGAATCACCGATCGGCATAAAGTCGCTACCGAAGGCGCATTTCGCCTCGACCTTCATAGGGGTCGTTCCAGCGGGGTCGAACGGCAGGTCCGGCAGACACTGGATGTGGTGGCAACTGATGACTTCGGGGAAATTCCTCTGAATAAATTCAACGAAAGTCTTGTAGCCGTGAGCGGAAATTTTTCCCTTGAGGTTGACCTGGACGAGCAGGGCGTAGTTGCCGTCGCCTACGGCGCGGAACCAAATTTGACGGAGCGCCTTGCTAAAGATATGCAGGTGTTCTTTCTTGAGCTGCTCGAAGACGCGGGTAACCAGCTCCGGCGCCTTCATGTCGCGGGCGGGTGCGTCAATCGTGAGCGATTCCTGCTTGCCATGGTAGGTCTTGATAATGCGCCAATCCGAGTGCTCGGGAAGCGATTCGGCCGTGTACCAGGCCTGAATCTTTCCCGGAATGCGGTTCGTTTCTGCCCAGGCTTCAAGTTGCTTCTTGATGTCCTCGAAAGTCGGAATCGTGCGTACGACCGGTTTTGCCGGCTTTTCGGCTTTCGGTGCTTCTGCTTGCTGCTTGCCCTGACGCATATTGTTCATGCGCGGACTGTTACTTCTTTTTCTATAATCGTTTCTCATTTTAATTCTTCATCCAACTACACAAGGAATCTCGGGTAAATCCACGAGCATTCGCGTGCGAGTGTTTTCGGGAACTCGCGGAAGTTTCCGTTAATCTGGTACAGGTTCAGGCTACCTTCGACAGGCAACAGCTTGATGACCGAGTCCGCTCGCGATTCCAGGTAGGGGTATTCGTCGAGGTTACAGGACGATACGACCGCGCAGCCTGTTAAGGCGATAATGGTATCGATCATCTGCATCAAGATCTGGTGCGGGGCTCCGTTCAGTCTGGTGGACTTCGGGTTATGAAGCACGGCGGAAATCGGGTCAATGACGACGACACGGTAGTCGTGGTTTTCAAGTCGCTTGGCCCCTTGAATACGCTTTGCAATCAGCTGTGCGGTTTCAATCGGCGAAAGCGCCGTTCCGCGCAGGTTCAGGAAGCCGAACTTGGGGGTACTTGCGTTCAGGTTGCGCTTTGCACCCAACAGGTAGAGACGGTTCAGGAATACGGACTTGGTGAGTTCGAAATTGATGAACAGCACGTCGCTCGAAGAAGTGGCGTTGCCGAACCAGTCCTCGCCATAGCAGATTGAAAGGCCGAGGTCCATGAGTGCAAGGGACTTTCCGCTCTTCGGGGGGGCCGTGAATAGGAAGAATTCGCCCGCACGGAGCATGTTCTCAACGATGGTCTGGTCTTTCTTGGGGGCTTCTTCGGTATCGCTTGCAAGCTCAATGAGCGGCTTGCCGTCCAAAGAGTATTCAACCCATTCCTGCCATTCCTTGAAGTTTTTGGCGCCTTGTTCAAGGCCGATCAGGTACTGCTGTTTTCCGCCACGGAGAACGCCCGGCATGCGCACCATCATGTGTGCGTTTCGGTTGCTCGGGTCGACCTTGAATCCCTGGGAGTCGAGGGTCTTGAAAAGGAAGTCGACGCGTTCGTTGTATTCCTCTTCGTCGTTTGCGAAAATCTTGATCCATGCCTGCACTGAGTTTGCACCCGTGTTCACGAGGGCGGCGCAGGGGAGGTTTAGGGCCTTGTAGTAGGCGAGCTGCTTGGCCAAGGACATCTTGGGATTGTCGACAACCACGTAGCGGTAATGCCAGGATTCGTCCGAGGCGTCTTCGCCGCCCTTGACGGCGTTGATGCAGAGGAGGGCGCCTTCGGGACTGTCGAGGCTCTTCATGATTTTCTTGATGGAGTCGTCTTGCCCGATGATGTTCGAGACGAGTTCCTCGCTGCTTTCGGGGGTGTTCGATACCTTAAAGGCGATGGTCTCGTCGGGGTCGAAGGTGGCTTCCAAAAGTTTGGCGAGGTCCTTGCGCCAGTCTGCGGCGGGCCATGGAATGGAGAGAGCTTCAGGGTCAATCTTGAAGTTCTGCAACAGTTCCAGGGACTGTGTGTCGAGGCCCATGGCAAGCATCTGCTCCATGGAAATCATACCGGCCGAAAGCGGGGTGATGATCGGCATGGCCACCGTCTGCGGAGGGGCGGTGGTCTGGGGCTGTGCTGGGAACCCCTCCGCAGACGGTGCCGCGTTCTGCGCCGCCGGTGCGGGTTTTTCTTCGGGGCGTTCCGAGGTGCGCTTTTCGGCGGAGAACGCGCGGCGAAGAATCTGTTCGACTTCTTCGCCGTCCATGCCGTCGTCGCGGGCCTTGCCGCCTAGCTGGAAACTGGCGTCCATGAAGGTCCAGCCCTCTTCCATAGCGGCGACACCCGCCTTGTAGAGCTCGGCTTTGAGTTCGTTCGGACTATACTTGTTCTTCAGGAACAGGTTGATGGTCTTTTTTGCGTTTTCCATAAGCGCCTCGAATGCTTTATCGTATTGAATGTAGCTTTTTAAATTAAAAGTGAACAAATAAAAATGAAAAATTGTAAAAAATACGCGATAAATATGGAAAAACACCCCGGAATCGCTCCGAGGTGTCGTTTTTAATTTATTTGTAGTCGCGAGTTACTTGGAAGGATTAAAGCTGTCCTTCAGACCAACCGTTCTGTTGAACACCAAGTGACCCGGCTTTGAATCTTCGCTATCGAGGCAGAAGTAGCCCTGGCGCATGAACTGGAAGCGGTCTTCGAGCTTTGCGTTGGCGAGGCTCGGTTCCACCTTGGCCTGCTTGATGACCATGGATTCCGGGTTCAGGTAGTCGTGCCAGTCTTCGCCTTCGGGAACTGCGGCCGGATCTTCGAGCGTGAAGAGGTTGTCGATTAGGCGTACTTCGGCGTCCACGGCGTGAGCGGCGGAAACCCAGTGGATGGTGCCCTTGACCTTGCGACCATCGGGAGTTTCACCACCCTTGCTCTGCGGGTCATAGACGCAGTGAATGACCTTCACCTTGCCATCGGCGTCCTTTTCGACATTCTTGCAAGTCACGAAGTAGGCGCCCTTCAGGCGGACTTCGCCTTCGGGTTTCAGGCGGAAGTACTTCTTCGGCGGTTCTTCCATAAAGTCGTCGGCTTCGATGTAGAGTTCGCCGCTGAACGGAACCTGGCGCGTACCTGCATTCGGGTCGTTCGGGTTGTTTTCCACTTCGATCATTTCGACCTTGCCCGCTTCCCAGTTGTCAATCACGAGCTTGACCGGATCGATCACGGCCATCACGCGGTTCGCGGTCTGGTTCAATTCTTCGCGGATGCAGAAGTAGAGCAAGTTCACATCGACCATGGAGTCGGCCTTGGATACGCCGATGCGGTCGCAGAATTCGCGGATAGAACTCGGGGTAAAACCACGGCGGCGGTAACCGCAAACGGTCGGCATACGCGGGTCGTTCCAGCCCATCACGGCCTTCGTCTGCACTAGTTCCAGGAGCTTGCGCTTGCTCATCATGGTGTAGGTGAGGTTCAGACGTGCAAATTCAATCTGCTGCGGGCGGTTATCGAGGCCCAGCTCAATCAGGAACCAGTCGTACAGCGGACGGTGCGCTTCGAATTCCAGCGTACAGATGGAGTGGGTAATGCCTTCGATCCAGTCGCTAAGCGGGTGCGCAAAGTCATACATCGGGTAGATGCACCACTTGTCACCGGTGCGGTGGTGGGTGCAGTGCTTAATACGGTAGATGACCGGGTCGCGCATGTTCATGTTCGGGCTCGAAAGGTCCACCTTGGCGCGCAGGCACTTTTCGCCGTCGGCGTACTTGCCGTCGCGCATTTCGCGGAAGAGCTTCATGTTCTCTTCGACGCTGCGGTCGCGGTAGGGGCTCGGACGGCTGGGCTTACCGGCATCGTTGCCACGGTATTCCTGCATTTCGTCGCGGGTCAGGTCTTCCACGTAAGCCTTGCCCATTTCAATCAGCTTTTCGGCAAAGGCGTAAATCTGGTCGTAGTAGTCGCTTGCGAAATATTCGCCGCCCTTCCATTCAAAGCCGAGCCACTTCACGTCTTCACGGATGGAGTCCACGTATTCCACGTCTTCTTTAGTGGGGTTCGTGTCATCGAAGCGGAGGTTCGTGATGCCGCCGAAGTCCTTATACTTGTTTGCCGTACCGAAATTCAGGCAGATGGACTTGGCGTGTCCGATGTGGATGTAACCGTTCGGTTCGGGCGGAAAACGGGTGTGCACGCACTTGCGCTTGCCCGTGGCGAGGTCGTTAACGATAATGTCCTGTACAAAATTCGAGGATTCGGGAATATCCATGGTTTTAACCTTTCTGTTTTACGGGGCTAAATGTAGAAAAAATTGTTTCTTTGCCAAGTTTAGGCTCACTTTTCTATCTTTATGGACATGGAATTTAAGCGTTTTGAGGCCTTGATCGAAATGTTCCCGCAGGTGCAGATTTTTAGCACCGAGGGCGAGGACCTGGACCGGGTCATTTCCCATTTTTTGAACCAGCAGAAGAATGTCTCCACGATGTCGGAAGCGATGCAACGTAAAATCCAGCATGCGCTAGCTCCGTTTTTCCAGCAGCGCTTTATCAGCCTGCACGATGAAGAAGCTCCGCTGGTTCGTCATCTCCTGCTGAAAAAGAAGTTTTTCTTGCAGACGGACCGCTATATCGACGACATGGCGTGGCCGGAGACCGATCCCGATAAATTGGATGAGGCGCTAAAGATTGCCGACTTGTCCGAAGAAGTCCTGGACCGTAAGCTTCTAAGCCTTTCGAACGGGGAATTGCGCCGCGTCCTGTTGGCGCGCATGTGGATGGAAAATCCGCAATGGGTCTACTTTAACGACCTGTTTGGCGGACTTGACCCGGAATACCGCCGGCATCTGGCTTCGAGCGTGGTTCAGCTTTCGAAACGCAGTGGCCTGAAGGTGGCCGTGCGCCTCGCCCGCGAAGATGAACTGCTCCCAGAAATCCCTGCGTTCGTTTATGACGACAAGACCTTCTCGCCGTATGCAGGCGAACTCCCGAGCGAAATGGCGGCACCTAAATATTCCAAGAAGGAACTCAAGGACTACGAAATTGTTGAGTTGAGTGGCGAGAAGGGAGATCCCCGCCTTCGCGGGGATGACACTGAAAGTGAAATTCTCTTTGACCTCAAGAATATTAATGTGCAGTTCGGTGACACGGTCGTGCTCAAGAACCTGAACTGGACGGTCCGTAAGGGCGAACATTGGGCGGTCATGGGCGAGAACGGTGCGGGAAAGAGCACTCTCCTCGGCATGCTCACGGCGGACCACCCCCAGATTTACAAGAACGATATCACACTTTTGGGAAAGCGCCCGGGGCATGGCCTGAATATCTGGGAACACAAGGCGGAACTCGGATTCTTCTCGCCGGAACTGGCTCTCCAGTATCGCGAGGACTTGAGCTTGTCCGAAGTGCTGTGCACGGGCTTTACGTCGAATCTCTGCAAGGCGGAAAATACCACCTGGGAAGAACGTGCGAAGGCGAAGGAATGGCTCAATTACCTTGGTTTCGATGATGTTGACGCTCGCTACCGTAGTTTGTCGCCGATAGACAAACGTGTGGTCCTTATGGCGCGTGCGGCGATTCGGCCCCCCAAGGTGTTGCTGCTCGATGAACCGACGCAAGGTCTCAAGGGCGAATACCGCGAAAAGATATTCAACTTGTTGCAACTTCTTTCGAAAGAGACGACGATTATCTTGGTGAGCCACTACGAAGAGGAATGGCCGCCTTGCATGACGCATCTCCTCCGTATGCCGAAATTCTCGATGTAGGGTCATAAACATATTATGCAACTGAACGAACAAACTATTCTAAAAGCCCTGCAGGCGGTTCAAGACCCCGACCTGCACAAGAATATTATCGAACTGAACTTTGTCCAGAATTTAAAGATCGATGGCGACAAGGTAAGTTTTGACTTGCGCCTTACAACTCCGGCTTGCCCGATTCGTGACAAGTTCAAGGACCAGTGCATCGCAATCGTAAAGTCGCTCGGAGCTTCCGATGTGCAGGTGACGTTTACCGCACAAGGTCGTGTGGATAACACCAATACGGCGGCGCAGGCACCGAAGGTTTCTTACATTGGCGATGTGGCGCATGTGGTTGCAGTTGCTAGTGGCAAGGGGGGTGTCGGTAAATCGACCGTGACGGCGAACCTCGCGATGGCGCTCAGCCTGTCCGGTGCCCGTGTGGGCATTCTGGATGCCGATATTTATGGCCCTTCGATGGGACTCATGTTCGGTATTGACAAGGCTCCCGAGGTTTTCGAAGACAATACGATTGCTCCGGTCGAGGCAAAGGGCGGCATCAGCATTGTCAGTATGTGTATGTTCGCTGATAGCGATAAGGCGACCATCTGGCGCGGTCCGATGGTTTCGCAGATGATCCAGCATTTTATTCACCACGTGCGCTGGGGCAAACTTGATTACTTGCTGGTAGACTTTCCTCCAGGAACGGGCGACATTCAACTGACGCTTACGCAGAACTGCCCGATGGCAGGTGCCGTGGTGGTGACGACTCCGCAGGAAGTTGCCCTCGCCGACTGCCGCAAGGGCCTTGCCATGTTCGATTCCGTGGGGGTACCCGTGGTGGGCGTCGTCGAAAACATGAGTTACTTTATTTGCGACCAGTGCGGCAAGGCGCATCATATTTTCCGTGAAGGTGGTGGTGACCGCATCGCGAAAAGCTGGGGTGTCCCGGTGATTGCGAAGGTGCCTCTCGAACCTGCCGTTGCCGATTGCGGTGACCAGGGAACACCTGCAGTACTCCGTTACCCGAATTCGGAATCGGCAAAATCGTTCATGCAGGCGGCCGATGTCATGGTGCGTACACTCTCGGTATTCAAGACCGAAGGCGATGGAGTGCTCAAGACATTCAATTATGAATTTGCAGAACTTCCCGAGGAGGATGTATGATCCAGCCCAAGAAAGTATTTAGGACAAAGGATGGCCGTCTCGGATTCGAATGGAACGATGGTACGCGTGGTGCGTGCGCCATTCGCGACTTGAGACTTGCGTGCCCCTGTGCGTTGTGCGTCGACGAACATACAGGCGAAAAGTTGCTGGACGATTCTTCTGTATCGGCGGATATCAAGCTTGTCCGTGTGCAGTCTATCGGTCGCTATGCGGCGGGCCTTTCGTTTGATGACGGACACAATTCAGGAATTTACCCTTACGACAAGTTGTATAACTTGACGAAAACAAAGTAAAAAGACATATTTGGATTGTCTTCTTGGAAATGTTCCTTGAAGGATCGAAGGTATGTGTTTCTATGAGTGATGCAAACGAAGCGCTTTATTTCAGGGACCTGAACAGGTTTCCTACCCTGAGTCCTCAGGAAGAGGAGGCTCTTCTTGCGATTATCAAGAGTGAACAGTCGGAAGAGATTCGCAAGTCGGCCTTACAGCGCCTGATTCGAGGCAACCTCCGTTTTGTCGTGAGTGTTGCGTGTAAGTACCAGGGCCGTGGACTTTCTTTGTTGGATTTGATCAATGAAGGAAATATCGGCTTGTTCAAGGCGGCAAAACGCTTTGACATGGGTAAAGACGTCAAGTTTATCTCCTATGCCGTGTGGTGGATTCGCCAGTCGATCCAGAAGGCGTTGTTTGAACAGGTGGGGGCGGTCCGGATTCCTCCCAACAAACTTGCTCTGGTCAACCGCTTCAAGCGAGCCTTGATGCAGAACGACGGTGACTACGATCGTACCATAGCGATGGACGAATTCGCTCCATTCGAAAAGGACATTGTCGAGGTCATGGAAAAGATCGTGGACATTTCGCTCGACGCTCCCATTGGCGATGCGACGAATGTCTCTGGAAACGGCGATACGGTCAGCACCCTGATGGACGTTCTTGGTTCCGATGGAAACCAGGACGAGGACATGGAAAAGGATGAACGCCGTAAGCTCATCCAGGAAACCTTGTCGGCTCTTCCGCAGCGCGAAGAAGAAATCCTTCGTATGTTCTATGGACTGGATACCGTGGAAGATACCACGCTCAAGGACATTGGCGAAGACTTGAAACTCAGCCGTGAACGTGTGCGCCAGATTAAGAACAAGACGCTCCGCCGTTTGCAGAAGAGTAAAGAACATAAAGAAAAACTGGCTGATTTTTTGGAAAAATAATGACGAATTCGTCTTCGGCGGCCCGTAGGGCGGCATACCTCTTTTTGGCTTTGTGTTGTGGGGCATTGCTTGCTTTTGTGGGCTTTCGCCTTTATGATGTTCACGGTCCCAACAAGATTGTTGTGGGGGGAGACCCTTATGGTCTGCCTGCCGGATCGACGGTCATCCGTGGCGATACTCCCGATATGACCGAGGCGCTGGCCAATGTGCCTGCCCAGGTGCAGACGGAACTTCGTCGTGCGATGGAACTGTTCCGTTCGGGCGCCTATAGTTCCGCTTATGACATCTACGATGGAATCGTGGTGCTGTATCCGGATTTGTTGCCTGCTCTGCTGGGACAGTTGAATACCTTGTTTGAACTGGATTCGCTTTCGAGCCTGCAGCAGGATCGTCTTTCGTTGCTCACCGAAAAAATTCAGGCGCGTTACCCCGGTTCGGGTTTGTCCGCCTATCTGGAAAGCCGCAAGATTTATAAGGCGGGTAACTCTACTGCCGCTTTGGAATTGGCCCGAGTCGCATCGGAAAAGGCTCCCGCCTTTTACCAGACGAGGTTGTGGTATGGTCGCCTGCTCATGGAGGGCGGTCGGTCGATCCAGGCGACGAACGAACTGAAGACGGTCGTAAGCCTTTCGAACGGAGATGAACCGAGGGCCTATGAGTTGCTGGCGGAACTTTACCGCCGCGGTGGCCAGCTGGATAGTTGCTCAGCCCTGGTGGAATATGCCCTTTCGCAGTTCCCGGTCAACGCCAACCTTCTTCTGTTGCAGGGCTACCTGAACGAATACCAGGGACATTTCGATGCCGCCGAAAAGCTTTACCAGCGTATTCTTGCTTTCAGTCCTGACTTTGTACAGGCTCGTGAAGCCATCTCGACCTTGGGGGAAAAGTCGCCTCCGGGTTCTGGCTCCGGTGTTGTCCTTTCTCCGCAGGACCGTGCGCAGACGGCTTGTGATATCCTGGAACCGCTTGTCGAAAAGTATCCTGATAACCTGCCTCTGAAGGAAGCCCTGGGACGCGCCTACTTGAAAGGCCGCCAGTTTGGCCGCGCCCGTTCCCAGTTCCAGGACATCCAGAAGGTGGATCCTGAATACCCGGATATCCAGCAGCGAATCCAGGAAGCGAGTGTCACAAGACCAGCTCCTATTTCTAAAGGGGACGGCCTGACGGCGAACCTGAACCGTGCGGTCGACAGTTTGCGTGAAACCATCGAGCCTGCGACGACACATGACTTTACGACGATGCTTGGACATTATGTTGTTCGTTATGGGGCGACTCCGCGTGAATTCTTCAAGAAGTATTCCATTGGCAATTTCAGGCCTGTCGCCAACAATGTCTGGCAGGAATCGTTCTACATCGCGCCTTACATGCATACCTACACGGTCATCTTTGATTCCCTCAGCCATTTCCGTGAAGTTCACGTAGTGGTTTACGATTCGGCCTCCTCGTCGAATCATATGGGAATGGCGCCTGAAATTTATACGAGGCTGCTCAAGCAGAATTCGAGAATTTCTGGTATCGGCAATAGTACGGGTGAGACGGATTGCGGCGACGGTATCGTTTTGGATGCGGCCGTTTGGGAAACCCAGGACAATTTCGAGATGCTTGCCCGCGTGGTCGGGAAGCCGGCCGAAGTGCGTATGGTGCGTTTCGACAAGAGCGTGCTTCCGCCTGGACTCAAACTTTGTGACTATACGAAGTATCTGAATCAATACTAGGGTTTAGACGAAAGAACGCTCAGACTTCGTCTTCGCTACAGACGAAAGACGAGAGTTTTTCTGTAAATTCCATGTGATAAATTCTTTGTTTTTAAAATTAAGACTTTAGAATCTCTTGTCTGTAGGCGGGAACCGCCGTTCTCTCGTCTAATTTTGTATCTTTATGCTCATGTTACGTATCCGCTATATGGCGCTTGCTGTGTTCGCCCTTCTGTTCGAGGGGTGTACTTGCTGTGCCTACCTGAACCACATGTTCAATGCGGAACGTCTGGATGAACAGGCCGGTGAAATGCGTGCCGCCCGACTGGACAGCATTCCCGATAGCGAAAATTCTCTGCCCGGTACTGAGGAACGCCAGAAATACGACAAGATTATCGAGAAGGGCTCCCGCGTCTTGGAACGTTTCCCCGACAACAAGAAACGTACGGCCGAAGCGGTCTTTTTGATTGGCGAATCGTTCCGCCACAAGCATGAGTGGAGCAAGGCGATTACCAAGTACGATGAATTCGAACGCTACTTTGCCGACCATGATTCGATGAAGGCCGTGGAATACCAGCGCGCCTATTGCCTGTACCGTAACCACGAGTATAACATTAGCCGATTTGCCCTGGAGCCGGTGGTGGCGTCCAAGGAACATCCTTATTATTTCCAGGGGCTGAACCTGCTCTCGCTTTTGGATGAGCAGTCCGAGGCGCCTGACCAGGCCATTGCTTCTTTGGAGGCGTTGCTTGCCGATACGTCGGGAACTCCCTTTATGCGTGGCAAGGCGCATTTCCGTTTGGCAGGACTCTATTATAAGAAAGAAGACTGGGACAAGTCCCGTGAGCATTATACGGCCAAGGAAATCAAGGAGCTGAATCCGCGTGAACAGCAGACGGCGGGGGAACAGGCGGCGGAATGCCTTGTGAACCGTAAGGAGTATCTGCAGGCGGCGGACGAATACAAGGAACTCTACAAGAATCCCGATTATGAATCCAAGCAGCCGGATTACTTGGTGCGTATCGGTGAACTGACCATGCTTGCAGGGCGACATGCCGACGCAATAGTCATCTTGCAGAAGGTGAATACGGAGTATCCGCGTACCGAAGTTGCGTCTCGAAGCTATTTCTGTCTGGGTGATTATGAACAGCACCAGAAAATTGATTACGACAAGGCCGTCGTCTATTACGATAGCAGCTTTATTTCGCGCACGATATGCAAGTGGGGCCAGGAAAGCCGCGAGCGCCGCGATGCCTTGAAGCGTCTAATCGCCATGCGCAACCAGAATGACAAGGAACGCAAGGATTCCATTCCTAATGTCGATAATTTCTTCAGGTCCGAGTTCCTGATTGCGGAATTGTTCCTGTTCAAGCTCTCCGAGGTGGATAGCGCCATTGTGCGCCTGGATAACGTGATCAAGGATTCCGGGGATAGCGCCAAGATTTTGCGTGCTATTTACGCAAAGGCTTTCGTCTATGACGAGTACCTGCATGACCCCGATGCCGCCGAAGAAATCTACAAGGAAATTATCGAAAAGTACCCGGATACGGAATATGCCAAGCAGGCGCAGGCGAACCTCGGTATGCGGGTGACCTTGAAGACGCGCGAGGATGTCGCAAAGGACCGCTACATGGAGGCGGAAAGCCTTTGGACAATCGCCTCCGAAATGCCGCTAGACCAGATGGAACTGGTGGATTCTGCATATACGCACGCGTTCATGTTCTTTGACAGCTTGTATCGGGAATTCCCAGAAACCCAGGCGGGTGCCCAGGCCCTGTACATGAAGGCGATTTACTTCCAGATGAACCCGGAACGTGTCGATAGCACGATGGCCACCTATAAGTTGCTCCGTGACCAGTACGGTCAGACCCCGTGGGGAAAGCAGGCGGCGAAAATGATGAATTCTCGCCTGTCGATGTCGGACAAGGATCTGGAACGCTTGCGGAAACGAGTCAAGACGAGCGAGGAGCATATCAACAAGCAGTCGGCTCAGTACTATGAGGCGCTGAACAAGGCTCCTGAAGAAAAACAGGCTGAAGTCAAGAGCAAGGAAGATGAAATCCTTGAAAATACCTACAACAGCATGTATGATTTTGAGTAGGGGCAAGTTTGCCGTTGTGGCGGTGTTGTCTGCCGCCTTGCTGTTGTCTGGATGTGCTGCTGCAAATGCAAAGATCGCTTCGCGCAAAGGATATGTACGTTTCCCGGGCAAGCATTATGCTTCGGGAGAAAAAGCTGAAATAGGGACTAAAATCGAGGGCGAGGCGAGCTACTATGGCCCCGGTTTCGATGGCAAGCAGACCGCCAGTGGTGAAATTTTTGACCAGGATGATTATACCTGTGCCCACAAGACGCTCCCGTTTGGAACAAAGCTCAAGGTGGTCCGCAAGGACAATGGCGAAAGTGTCGAAGTCCGCGTGAATGACCGTGGCCCGTATGTAGGCGACCGAATTCTGGACTTGAGTGTTGCTGCCGGCAAGAAGATTGGTCTTGACAAGGTGGGACATGCCACCGTGACGGCAACTGTCATAGAATAAAAATGTCATCTTTTGACATCTGAATATACCTATATTTACCACTGAACAGAAAAGCACTTGTTTGTTTGTGTGCTTTTTTAGAAAAAGAGGTAAATATGTCGTATAAACATGAAATGAAGAACGCCGATTATGCGGTGGAACTGGGTGAACGCAATCTCTGGAATTCGGGATTTTCCTCGTTCAAGCGCCGTATCGATGAACAGCTCCAGCTGAATGGTTTTGATGGTTCGATGGTAGATGACGAAACGTTGTTGCCCTATTATCGTATGGGCGAAAGCGAAACGTATGTATTGAGTGCCCTTGGCTGTGCCGTGGGAATGTAGTAGAGGCTCAGTCGGGTTGGCTTGGGAGTATAAAAAAAGTCCAGCTTTCGCTGAACTTTTTATACCCTTTGACGCGGTTGGCTTGGGAGTATAAAAAAAGATGCTTCTAACGAAGCATCTTTTATACCCCCAAGCGGTTTCGAACCGCTGTTGCGGGAATGAAAATCCCGAGTCCTGGGCCACTAGACGATAGGGGCGATTTGTGAGACCAAATATAAGAAAGTTTTTGATTTAGTCAAGGGTATTTTTGAGAAAAAAGAGTGGCTGCGTTGGCTTGGAAGTATAAAAAAAGTCCAGCTTTCGCTGAACTTTTTATACCCTTGGTCGCGGTTGGCTTGGAAGTATAAAAAAAGTCCAGCTTTCGCTGAACTTTTTATACCCTTGGTCGCGGTTGGCTTGAGAGTATAAAAAAAAGAACTCATCCATAGATGAGTTCCTTATACCCTGTGACGCGGTTGGCTTGGGAGTATAAAAAAAAGATGCTTCTAACGAAGCATCTTTTATACCCCCAAGCGGTTTCGAACCGCTGTTGCGGGAATGAAAATCCCGAGTCCTGGGCCACTAGACGATAGGGGCGTTTAGTAGGGCCAAATATAGGTTAATATTTAAAATCCGTCAAGGGTGGTAGATGAAAAAAGTTAATTTTTCTTCGTGACTTTGAAAATTTGGCTAAAAAAGTCCCTTAAGGGTGGCGTTGCCCGCTTTTTACCGGTGGCTCTTCTTGCAAGTGCCGCCGATGCGGGGGTGCTGTGGGGTGTGCGCTCGTTCATCGAGATTATCGGGGGTAAAACGGATGTTCCGTTGCTGGCATGGCTCGCCGGGATGATCGTGCTTGCGCTGCTGCGACTTTTTTTCCTTTTCGGTAAGTCGAAAATTTCTGAAAACTGGCTTTACGGGGTGTCGTCGCGGGTGCAGGCGTTCTTCTTGCATCGTCTGCGGAACCTGCCGCCGAACGTCTTCCATACGCCAAAGGGGGAGCGCGAGGTTGAATCGGCTTACGAGGCGACCGTCGTATTGCAGAATAATGGCGGAGTCTTCTTCCAGGCGGTGCAGGCGATTCTCCAGCTGGTGGTGTTTTTACCGGTGCTGTTCTACATTTCGTGGCCTCTGACCCTGTTCCTTTTCGTAGTTATCGTGCCGTTTGTGGCGTTGCTGCAGCGGAAGTTGCATAGGCTCGGTCCTGCCGAGGAATCCCTGATGCGCCTGCGTTCCGATTTTCGGGGCGATCTGACGCTTGCCCGACGGCTGTTTAGGCAGTGGAGCGGTCGCGATGAGCGGAGCGGTATTTCAGATGGTTTGTTGAAGAGTGTCCGTCGCTTGCGTGATGAAGGTGCTTCGGCGGCAATCAAGAAATCGCAGCTTTCGCTTTGGGCAGAAACCGTCTCGGTCGTTGCGATGGTGTTCGTTCTCGCCTTCTGTGCGCTCCTGATGGGGCGCGGTTATATGGATGCATCGGGGCTCGTGCTTTTTGCGTCTGCGGTTTTGCTCTGCTACAAGCCGGTCAAGGAGTGCGCCCGCGTCATGCCGCAGTTCCGCGCGGCGATGAGTGCGCTGAATGTCCTCGAAAAGTTTGAGTCGCTCGGAGTCGTTGATGCCCCTTCTGTAGATGGCGCATCTCATGCACGTGCGTCGATTTCTGAAGGGCCTGCGGGAGAGGGCGTCGTTGTCCGTGACGGGCGTTTCCGTTACGAGGGGGCAGATCAAGATGTGTTTGGCGGCCTTGATATTCGCTGGTCCCGGGAAAGACCTGTGCTTGTCCGTGGCAGGAACGGTGTCGGCAAGTCTACTTTCTTGCGCTTACTAGCGGGGCTTGAACGCTGGAACTCGGCCGAGGTTTCTGCTCCCCGCGATGTGTTTTTCGTGGCGCAGGACCTGGAACTTCCGCCTCGGTGGATGCTTTTGCAGCTGATAGACCGGGTAAAGGCCAATGAACCGGAAAAAATGACCACTCTTGAAAAGTTTATGATGACGGCGGGCCTGGCGCCTTTGCTTGAAAAGCAGGGGCTGTCTGGGGGTGAGCGGGCGCGGGTGGCATTGTTGTGGGCGCTTGCCTCGGAAGCTTTGACGGTGCTGCTGGACGAGCCTTTTGCCTCTGTGTCGTTGGGTGACAGGGAGCCGTTGCTCGTTGCCTACCTGGATGCGGCTAAAAAAATGGGAAAATGGACAATAATTGTAAGTCACGATGTGCTTTCTGCCGAAGTTGAATGTATATTTAAAACAGAGTGTTTTTAAAAGCAGGGTGTTTTTTGCGGAGGCTTTTATGGAAGAACAGTTGAATAATCAACCGAAAGAACCTGTAAATCAAGTAGAATCTGTCAAGGTGGAAAATTCGTCGCCGGAGCAGGCTGCCCCGCAAAATTCTGCACCTCAAGCCGAGGCCCAACCGGTTGAGCTTCCCGAAGTGGACAATCGTCCTCCGCGTCCGTTCCTCTATCGTTATCGGGGAGTCATTCTCGGTATCCTTGCCGTGATTGCCCTGGTGTGCCCAGCGGGGGATCTCGACATTGTCCCGTTCCTGATCTTTGTCAACATCTTTATCATTTCTGTATATCTGCGAATCAAGGCTCGTTGCTGCATTGGGGAACATACCCGTGGCAGTTCGCAGGATGCTCCCGTGCTTGTCACCTGGGGCGCCTATGGCCGTATGCGTCATCCGCTCTATGTGTCCAATATGGCGATCGGCGTGTCCCTGATTGTTCTTCATTTTGGATTAAGTCCGTTTGTCATTCCGTTCGTGGCGATTTTGTTTGCGGTCGGGTTCAGGCTTGCCAAGCTGGATGACCGTTATCTTGAAACGCGCTATGGCGATGAGTGGAAACTCTGGGCAATGCATACCCCCGCCTTTATCCCGCGCGAGATTCACGTCCCTGGACCGAGACGCAGCGGTAAGGAAGCGATTCTTGCCGATATGGCTACATGGATTAGCCTTGCGTTGATGGTGGGTCTTGTCCTGTTCAGGAAGGTTGATTTCTTGATATGGGCATAGGCGTGCGCTTGGGCAGAGCGGTCTGGAACGTAGCCACTAGTTCGGTGGCTCGTGCTGCTTGCCTGTTGCCAGGTCTTGATCAAGAATATCGAATAGAAGAACGCCTGTCGGGGCCGTGGCCCGCCGGACCGTATCTGTGGCTGCACGGTGCGAGCCTGGGCGAGTGCCGCATGTTGCAGAATTTGGCCTGCGCCCTTCGTGAGGACTGGGCCGACTGTCCGAAGATTTTAATTACATCCCAGAAAGCGGAAGTCGTCTCTTATTTGAACGACGCCTGTGCTGGTATTGCAGATGTGTCGATTGCTCCGGCGGATATTCCATCTGTGTTGGATTCTTTCGTGAAGTCGGTGCAACCCCTGGGGCTGGTTCTTGCAGAAAATGAGCTATGGCCGGGTTACCTTTCGACCCTTTCAAGAATTTCGGCGAAAAAAAACATTGCGCTTGTATCGGGGCGCTATCGTCGGTCGTTGCCCTTCCTTGACTTTTCGGGAATGGGAATAGCCTGCCTGCAGACGGCGGCTGACCTGGGGCGTTTTTCCTATGCGAGCAAGGGCTCCGTTCCCTGCACTATGGGTGGCGACTGGAAGCTTTTGAACTGGGCCCGCGATGGGGGACTTGTTAGTGCTCCTGAAACCCCGATTGTCGATGTGGTTTTCCTCTCGTTTCATCAGGAAGAATCCGAGGCGCTTGTGCGGATGGTGAAGGATTCCGTTGACAAGGGGGAGGCTCCTGTGCTGATGCCTCGCCGACTTGCCGAATTGAATCTGTTTCGCAGGCTGTTGCAGGATGCTGGACTGCCTGTGGTGGACTATCCTGTCGTGCGGAAAGGGTGCGTTTCGCTGGTGTCGCGTTTTGGGCTTTCCCGAGAAATCCTGTTGAAAAGTAGGAGTGCCGTCGTTGGGGGCTCGTTTGCCCGGACGCTCGGAGTTCACGATTTTTGGGAGCCTTTGCGGATGGGCGTGGCGACTTGTGTGGGGCCCTATGCCAGGGGGCATGAAGATGTCGTGGCAAAACTGGTCTCGGCGCATGTGCTGGCGCAGATCCATTCGCCGGCTGATTTCTTGCGCCGCCGCTTTCCGTCGGTTGATACGGTGCGCTTGAACCTTGCGCAGGAAAAGAAGAAGGTTTTAGATTCCTATTTTTTGTTGCTGAATTTTATAAAGGGCCTTAAATGAAAAAAGTGATTCTTGCGACCCCCAGAGGATTTTGCGCCGGTGTAGACCGTGCTATTCATGTGGTGGAGCGCGCCATCGAAAAATTCGGTACCCCTATTTACGTGCGACACGAGATTGTGCACAACAAGTTTGTGGTCGATACGCTCAAGTCGAAAGGTGTCGTTTTTGTCGATGAACTGGATGAGGTCCCTGCCGGTTCGGTGGTAATTTTTTCGGCTCATGGAGTTGCCGAAGAAATTTATGCCGATGCCGAAAAACGCGGACTGCAGGTGCTGGATGCGAGCTGCCCGCTGGTGCTCAAGGTCCATTTCAGTGCTAAGCGTCATTATGCCGCCGGTCGTCATATCATCTTGATTGGTCATGCGGGACATGCCGAGGTAATTGGTACCTTGGGACAGCTTCCGCCGGGGGCGATTACGCTGATCAAGAACGAAAAAGATGCACGGACGGTGCAAGTCCCCGAAGGAAAGGAACTCGCCTACATTACGCAGACGACTCTTTCCGTAGCCGAGACTCGCAAGATTATCGAGGCTCTCAAGGAACGTTTCCCTAAAATTATCGGACCCGATGCGGGGGATCTCTGCTATGCGACGGGTAACCGCCAGGCGGCGGTCCTCGATCTCTGCTCCAAGGTGAATATGCTTTTGGTCGTTGGCGCCAAGAATTCCTCCAATTCGAGCCGTCTGATGGAGCTTGGACTTGAACAGGGGATCCAGAGTCATTTGATTGCCTCGGTTGACGACCTGCAAGCGGAATGGTTCGAAAATATTGAATCGGTCGGCATTTCGAGCGGAGCCAGCGCACCTGAAGTGCTTGTTCAGGGGGTTGTCGACTGGATCAAGGCAAAATTTGCCCCTGTGGAAATTGAAAATTTTGTAAAATTAGTGGAATCGACCAAGTTTAATTTGCCAAAGGCATTGCAAGATTGATAATTTAACCTTGACGGAACGCCGTTTTTTTTCTAAAATTGCGTCCGTTATAAAACAACGGAGTTTATTATGAGCCGCATTTGTGAAGTTACCGGCAAGGCCGGCCTCGTGGGCAACATGGTTTCCCACTCTAACCGCAAGAAGTTGATGAAGCAGCTGCCGAACCTCCAGAAGAAGCGCTTCTACATTCCTGAAGAAGACCGTTGGGTCACGCTTCGCGTGAGCGCCGCTGGTCTCCGCACGATCAACAAGCTTGGCATCCAGGCTGTTGCTCAGGAACTCGGCATTTAATTTTAGATAACGAATTTGCTCAAAAAGCCGCCAGGGTCTCCCTTGGCGGTGTTTTGTGCATTTTGATGAATGTCAAAAGTGCTGAAAAAGGCAAAGAAAAAGCATCGGTAAATGCCGATGCTTTTGAAGTAGCTCTAAGTAGCGTTCGTCTTATTTCAGGGCGATTTTCTTTGCTCCGAGACCATCGACCTTTACCAGGTAGATTCCGCTCTGGAATTTGTTGAGGTTGAGCACCGCACGGCCAGAACTTAAGGAGGCGGTCGCGACTACTGTTCCGTCGAGGCGCATCACGCGCACCTTGGCATTGCCCGCTGCGTTAACTGAAAGGGTGCGCCCCTGCAGATGGATGTCCATGGCGGGAGCGGCGATTCTTGCGTTCGGAATGGCTGCAGGGAGGGGAAGCGGCGCTGCCTTTTCGTCGTAGCGGGTGGCGAGTGCCATCAGGTACCAGGTGCTGTGGGGAAGCCACTGTTCAATCCAGCGCCAGTTGTTCCAAGGTTCGTCGGCAGGGAATCCTGCTGCGGCGACGTTGTCCCAGACGATTCCAGAACCGTCAATGCCCTTTCCGCTGATGCCGTTCGCGATACCGCCCTTGAGGGTGGCGTCGTAATCGGAGGTGCCGTCGTATTTGTCAGGATTCTTTTTTCCGATTCCGTTCATCATGCAGACTCCGTAGGGGTTCTTGCCCAGGATCCAGTCAAGCTGATCGGTCGCGTACTTGTTTACGTCCGTGCTGTTCTTGAGGTTCAGCGTGTTGTAGGTGTAGATGGTCGCTGCAGAGAGGCTTGCCAGTCGGGCATCTTCGCCCTGCCACCAGTAGTTGCTTTCGTTGTCGTGCGGAATAAAGAAACCATCCTTGATTTTGTTCTGCGTTAGATAAGTCTGGCGGGCGTAACCGAAGGGGTTTTCGACACTGTTGGTGACATTGATAAGCCAGTTGTAGTGCTTTTGGATGGCGTCCAGGACCGGTGTTAAGTACGGATGGGCGCAAGTGCCGGTTAAGGAGGTGGTACAACCCCAATCATCCTTTGAGACGGGGGCTTCGACTTCGGCGTAGCGTACGAGGGCGAACAGCGGAAGGCCCGCATCGCTGGCGTGCCAGTAGGGGCGCTTCTTGGCATCGTCGCTCCAGAAATAGCCATCTGCACTGATGCGGTCTGCAAGATGCTGGGCACGGACACGGGCGTCGTTCAGGTAAGCTGTATTTTGGGTGGCGACGTAAAGTTCCGTGGCGGCGAGGAGCGCGGTGTAGTCGTCGATGATGTTTTCCTTGCCGTCGTCGCAGTAGGCGCATGCGCCGCCGATGCTCTGTTTTTCGGACAAATGAGCATAGGCCTTTTCGGCTGCTTCAAGGTAGATGTTTGTGGAAGCCTTCCCGTCTACACTTGGGGCGCCAGAGATGAATTTTGATACACGGGCAAGAGCTGCGATGGCCATGCCACCACCTTCGCGGAAGGCAGTCTGGTAGTTGGCGCTTTTGGTTCCTTTTTCGCCGCTGAAGGCGCACAGATAGCGGCTGCCGCTACCCCAGTTGTCGAATACGGTCATGTAGAAGAAGCCCTGCTCGTCGAGCATGCGTACCAGGAAGTCCGCTCCATAGAGGGCTTCTTCGGTCGCGGTCGCCTGGGTACTTGTCGAGGCAAGCAATGTCGGAATTCGTTCGGCAGCGAAGGCTAGCGACCAAACCGTCAGGGGAATCTGTTGCGGATTCAGGTAATTGGCGTAGGAAAGGTGAGAAAGGTATTTGCTGACATCGCCACTTGCATCGTACCAACCGCCGCGCACGTCGCGAGTGGTTGTCGGACTACTACCATATACGGTTACCTTCTGGTCCCACCCGACAACGGGGGACTTGTCGGCGCGGTCGTTGTAGAAGTAGTCCATGACCAAGCCGAGAGTGCTTGTGGCGAGAGCCTTGTCGGCGATGGTGATTATGTCGGAGGTAGAGGGGCTGCCTGCGGCAACGGAAACATTGTATTTGCCTGCCTTCAGGGAACTTCCTAAATCGATGGTGTAGAATTTCCCATTAGTAGACCAGTTGTCCGGATTTTCGCCTTTGCCGAAAGTTCCGCTTTTGACGGTTGCTCCAGTTGTGCCGCCATCGGTGGCGAGAAAGAGCGTCCATTCCGTGCCTTCGAGGTTGTCGGAACTTTGCACTACGATAGAGACGGGCTTGTCGGAATCGTAGCCAGCCTGGTTATAGAAAAACGCGTTTGTGGCAAAAGCGGATGCCGCAAGCGCGAAAGGGACTAGTTTGCAAATGGTATTCATAGGGACTAATATAATTTATTAGTCCCTAGAATTCAAGAACAGAGCTTTAAAGTGTGTTTTTCATCAAATGGATGGAAAACTTTATTTTTCATCGCGGAGTTTCTTGGCTGCTGCCACAAGATTCTTGAGGCTTGCCGTGGTTTCGGTTTCGCCGCGGGTCTTGAGACCGCAATCGGGGTTCACCCACACGTTCTGCTGCGGGACCTTCGCGATGATCTTGTGGAGCGCGTCGACGATTTCCTGTTCCGAGGGCACGCGCGGAGAGTGAATATCGTACACGCCCGGGCCCACCTGCGTTTCGAACTTGGCTTCGTTCAAGGCGTCAAGCAGCTTGAGATCGGAACGGCTCGCTTCGAAGGTAATCACGTCGGCATCCATGTTGTCGATGTCGCGCACGATGTCGTTGAATTCGCTGTAGCACATGTGCGTGTGGATTTGCGTTTCGGGCTTGACCTTCGCGTGCACTAGGCGGAATGCCGGAATGGCCCAGTCGAGGTATTCCTTGTGCCAGTCGCTCTTGCGGAGCGGCAACTTTTCGCGGAGGGCGGCTTCGTCAATCTGGATAATGCGAATGCCATTCTTTTCGAGGTCCAGGACTTCGTCACGGATGGCAAAGCCGATTTCCTGCGCCTGCACCTTCAGCGAAACGTCTTCGCGCGGGAACGACCAGTTGAGAATCGTCACCGGGCCCGTGAGCATGCCCTTCACCGGCTTCTTGGTGCAGCTCTGCGCAAAAACGGACCATTCGACGGTAATCGGAGCGCTACGGCTCACGTCGCCCCAAACTACAGGCGGCTTCACGCAGCGAGTGCCATAGCTCTGCACCCAGGCATTCTGCGTAAAAATAAATCCGTCAATCTTCGTGCCGAAATATTCCACCATGTCGTTGCGTTCAAATTCACCGTGTACAATCACGTCGAGGCCGATTTCTTCTTGCAGCTTGATGCATTCGGCAATCTTCTTGCGGTTGAATTCCACATACTGTTCCTTGGAAATTTCTCCCTTGCGGAATGCGGCGCGGTTCGCGCGGACTTCAGCGGTCTGCGGGAAAGAGCCGATTGTGGTCGTGGGGAACGCTGGCAACTTGAATTCTTCCTTCTGTACAGCGCGGCGTTCGAGGCGGCTCGGCTTGCGTTCGAAATCAGCGGGCGTAAGGGCGGCAAGTTCTGCCTGAACCTTGGCGTTCGCCTGCACACGCGGCGTTGCGAATAGCGCCTTGTTCTTTTCGAGCGCGGCAGCGTCACCGCTTGCGATCTCGGCAAGTTCCACAAGCTTTTCCTCGGCGAAGGCAAAGTGACGGAGCGTTTCGGCGGGGAGTTTCTGTTCTGCTGCAACCGTATACGGTACATGCAGCAGCGAGCAAGAGGTTCCGACCACTACGTTTTCGACACCGACAGCCTCTTCGATTTCAGCGAGCAAGGCGTTCTTCTGTGCGTAATCGGCACGCCAGATGTTCTTGCCATTCACGACACCGGCAAGCAGGAGTGTGTCCTTCGGGAAGCTGGACTTAATCAGTTCAAGAGACTTGAGACCTTCTACAAAATCGAGGCCGATGGCATCGAATTCGAGAGCCGTCACATCCTGATACACATCGCGGATATCGCCAAAATAAGTCTGCAAGGCAACCTTGAGGCCTGCGGCACGCACCTTCTTGATAAGTTCCACATAAATAGACTTGAAAAGTTCTTTTTCTTCGGCGGTCACGTCGAATACCAAGGCGGGTTCGGCAAAGCTGATCCATTCGGCACCGGCAGCGGCGAGCAGTTCCGCAACCTTTGCGTAGGCGTCAACGGCTGCTGCTGCGAAGTCCTTGGCCTTCTTGTTGCCGTTGTAGCGGGCCAAGCGGAGGAATGTGTATGCGCCAATCAGTGTCGGGACGGTCTGGATCCCTGCAGCCTTCGCTTCGTTGAATTCCTGCACCGGCTTGGAATCATTCACCTTGAATTCAGAAGCGTCATCAATTTCCGGGACAATGTAGTGGTAGTTCGTATTGAACCACTTTTTCATGGGGAGGGCCTTTACGTCGCCCTTTTCTCCCTGGTAGCCGTGCGCCGCGGCGAAATACTTTTCGAGATCGCTAAGCTCGAGTTTCTTGTAACGTTCCGGAACAATGCCGAACAAGAACGCCGTATCAAGCATGTTGTCGTAGAACGAGAAATCGTTCGAAGGAATAAAGTCGATACCGGCAGCCTTCTGCTTTGCCCAACCGTACTGACGGATGTCGGCGGCGACGTTCTGGAGCTCCGCTTCGGAGATTTCGCCCTTGAAGAACTTTTCGCTGGCGAACTTGAGTTCACGGGCCTTACCAATGCGCGGGAAACCGATTACAGATGTTTTTTTATTGCTCATAGTGTTTAACCTACCTTTTTTGTTTGTTTTTCGATTACGCCGCCAAATATATCTCCTTTTTTATCATCGGTAAAATACTATTTTTTAGGCATTCACCATAGATTTTTCCTATGGAGCGAACAAAAGAAATTCTTATAACCAGTCATAAAAAATTTCTATTTCTATCAACGATTTTCTATTTTATTCCACAACTCCGAATTCCGAAATCTGAAATCCGAATTACCATGACTTTACAACAACTTAAATACGCTATCGCCATCGCCGACACACGCAACATTACCGAAGCATCCAAGCGGGTATTCATATCACAGCCGAGCCTTACGGCCGCCATTCACGAGCTTGAAGAAGAAATGGGCGTTACCATCTTTAACCGCTCCAATAAAGGCGTCACGATTACTAACGAGGGTGACGAATTCCTTTCTTATGCAAGGCAAGTCTTGGAACAGGCTACCCTCATGGAAGACCGCTACAAGGGAGGCAAAGGTGGCAACACTATCTTTTCTGTGAGCTGTCAGCACTACTCTTTTGCGGTCAACGCATTCGTCGATGTCATCCGAAAATTCGGTGGTCCGAGCTACGATTTTACGCTCCGAGAGACCCAAACTAACGAAATTATCGATGATATTGCGAAGCTAAAAAGCGAAATTGGCGTACTTTATTTGAGCGACAAGAATGAAAAAGTCATTAAAAAACTCATTCAAAAGAACAATTTGGTCTTTGAACCGCTCTTTGCGACCCCTTTACACGTGTTCATGTCTTCACGCAACCCACTTGCGCGAAAAGAAAAAATCACTCTGGAGGACTTGAAACCGTACCCGTACCTGACCTACGAACAAGGCGATTTCAATTCGTTCTACTTTGCCGAAGAACCGTTGACTGCCATCGATTTCGACTGTCCACGCAATATCAAGGTTCGCGACCGCGCGACACTTTTCAACTTGCTCATCGGCCTGAATGGCTACACCATTTGCTCAGGCGTCATTAGCCACAAGCTCAACGGTCGAAACATTATCGCGAGGCACCTCGACGTTCACGACAAAATGACTATCGGCTACGTGATGCGAAAAGGTGTAACGCCTTCGCGCTACGCCAAAGCATATATTGCCGCACTTTTGCGACACTGCAAATAAATTACTTGTCAATAATTGCCGAAGCGACGACGCCATCGCCCGCGTAAAGCACCAAAACTTGGCCGGGGGCGGCAGCAAATTGCGGCGTTTCGAATTCAACGCGAATGTGGCCCGGTTCCAAATCCAGAATCTTTGCCGGAGAGCCTTTATGGCCCAATCGAATGTGGGCGTCTAGCGGTCCCTTGAGCAGCGGCGAACTTTCGTTTACCATCAAGTTCAAGTCGATGGCAGAAACTTGAATACAAGAAAGCGCGCTGCGGGGTCCGAGAACCACCTGATTCTTAGTGGCATCAATCGCCACCACAAAAAGCGGTTCCTTTTGGCCGCCAATGTTCAGGCCCTTGCGTTGGCCCACCGTATAATTCACGATTCCCTTGTGCTTACCCAGCACCTTGCCGCTTACATCCACGAAATCGCCCGGCACCTGGTCCGATTCTTCGAACAGCACCGAGTAATCGCCGCATTCAATAAAATCCTGGCTTTCGCGCTTGGTCGCAAAATCTTCCCAGCCGATTTCAGCGGCGAGCGCCTTGACGTCTTGCTTACGCATGTTTCCCAGCGGGAACAACACCGTCGAAAGTTGTTCCGCCGAAAGTCTCGACAAAAAATAAGTCTGGTCTTTGCCCGTATCTAAGGCGCGGTACAAAAAGGGTTCATTCTCGTTTTTGAAATCGAGGCGCGCATAATGTCCGGTAGCAAAATAATCAAACTCGATTCCCATTTTGCGGGCGGCCAAATGCAATGCGCCAAACTTGATGGACTGATTGCAACGCACGCACGGGTTCGGCGTACGGCCAGCACGGTATTCGGCGCGGAAATAATCCAACACCTTTGTTTTGTATTCACCTGCAACGGGAACTACATAATGCGGGATTCCCAGACGATCTGCCACCAGTTTCGCTTCTTCAATATTCTTGTCCTCACTCGGACCGTAACAGCCTTCGCGGCCTTCTACCGCGGGCATGTTCACCGAGCCGTCCCACGTAGCCATGGTGAGTCCGACTACTTCATAACCCTCTTTTTTCAAAAGGTACGCTGAAAGTGCTGAATCTACACCGCCTGAAAGTCCTACTGCCACACGCTTCATTATTTACCTTACGATTATTGCGACAAACCTTTCTCAAATTCTGCCAAGAATGCACGGCCCTGTTCCCATTCACCTAGATTCGAGTCGGAATTGATGTGTCCCAGCGCACCCGCGTTAAACAGCTTTGCGCCCCACGCCTCAGCAAAGAACTTCGTGCGCTCGGGTGTCATGTACGGGTCGTTTTCGCTACCGACGATGCAAGCTTGCACCGGGAGCCTTTCGGTAGGCATCGGAGAAAAGTTCTTGATGATGTCGACCGTGTCGGCATCGGCAGGTGCCACAAGGAAGGCCCCCTTGATATTTGCCGGAAGATTCCCTTGCTGCTTCGCACGCAAAAGCCAAAGGGCTGTCGTAACGACGCCTAGACTGTGCGAAACAAGAATTGTGTCGTCTTTCAACTGACGAATGGCCTCGTCAAGAGTTGCAATCCAATCTTCTTTTTGCGGCTTATCCCAACAATGCTGGTAAACGCGACTTGCGCTTGGCAGACTCTTGGTCCAAAAAGTCTGCCAATGGCTCGGGCCAGAATTATTCAAACCGGGAACAATTAAGTAATGCATTTATGAAGTCCTTTTTCTTTCCTACAAAAATAGTATAAAAACAAAGGCTCCGCAATTCGTTATTGCAGTTTTGCCTACTTTTTTGCCGCAATCAAATGCACTGAATCAAATGGTTTTAGATTATCCGTCAAAAAATATCGTTGCTGTAGTGCATTTTCGCCAAGGAATTCGTCGACCTTGAATCCGTAACGCTCTAGCACCTCGAAAACCTCGCGGTCCAGGTAGCCTTCGGCCATGGTTTCGCCGCAATCGGCAACGATTTTTCGCAATTCTTGTACAGAATTCGAATAGGCATCTTTTTGCAGGTAATCAAATACAATCGAAATGTCTGTAGACGCGATTCCCGAAAACTGTCGCACCGTTTCTGCGAAAACAGAAAGCGGAAGATAATACGAAACGCCCAGAATACTGATAACCGTTGGCTTTTTGCGGTCAAAGCCGTTTGCGACGAGTCTTTCGACAATGCTGTCTTTGCTGAAGTCGACTGCGACAAAATGAACATTCTCCGAAACGCTCCACTTGAGTTCGCGAATGCGGTTTTTCTTGTAGCTTTGTGTCGGCAGCAAATCCAGTTCAAAAACTTCGACATTCGGGTCTTTGTTGCGGAACGAGAACGTGTCTACTCCCGCACCGCAAATCACATATTGAATCTTTCCCGAGCGGGCGAGGAGCTTTACGCGGTCCTCGGCAAAACGGCTCCGAGAAAGTACAATCGGGAGGAAGTATTTCCGGTTGAAATATTCGACCGAATTTTCTGATTCCTGCGGAAACCGCTTTAGAATCAAGCGCGAAACATTTTCGTACTCCTCGCGGCCCATCAGGTCGAACGCCAAAAAGTCATTGAAAACGGTATGGTCCGATTGTAGAGAATGCCAGGCACGGGCAAATGCGCACAGTTTTGCCGTTAAACTTTCCATTATTTTAATCCCTAAAATTTTTTTTAGTTGCGGGCCAAAGCCCATAAAAAAATGCCCGTGCAGGATATCCTTACACGGGCGAGAAAATTATTCAATACCGCAATAAGCGCCCGTCAACATCGGTCGCTCGAACAACAAAATCTTGCAAATTGAAAATTCATTTTATTTCCTATCAAATTAGTAGGTATAAATATAAAACCAAATTTTTCTTCCGTCAAGTTGTTTTCATAATTTTTTGAAAAAGCTTATAAAGTTTTATCCTGCAATCCCTTAATTTTCGAAAGACGCTCAGCGATTTTTTTACGGTATATATTTATTTTTGCTATAGCATCTGCAATGGGGAGCGCGATATCGAAAGCACGCACGTTAAAGCGCGTTAACGCCTGTACCGCCTGCGGGCCAAGCTGCGAGCAGAGAACATAATCCAAGTCGGCTAGATTTTTTGCTGCCGAGAACATAGATGAACGTTCTACATCTCGCTGACCGCAAGCACCATCGCCGCATGTGCCGTCGCAATGCTCCGGCTTAACGCGGACCTCGACTTTTTCAAATTTTCCGCTTTCTTCATCGACTTCGTAGACGTCGAACGCCGCGGCATGCCCAAAGTGAACATTGACATTTTCGCCATCGTTTGTGGCGACTGCAACTCTATATTTAGCCATGAGAGAAAGTCTCCTTTGCACGGATACGGTCCATGTAGATTTGTGCGCCGACATCGTAAACGCCTGGGACGCCGACAGCATCGGCTCGGCAGTGGGCGCAATGCTTGAATACGTTGATGAACACTCCCGCCTGCTCCTGCGCAATCGCAAGTGTCTTTGGCGTCGGAGCAGGAATATCTTTGAAACCATTTTGCGGAATTAACGGAATGATATTGTACATGATGGCACCCGCTTCGCGCACGGTGGCGGCCACATCTTCAATATGTTTGTCGTTAATGCCCGGGCAAAGAACTGTATTCACTTTGATAAGCGTTCCGCTTTTCGCCACCTTGCGAATGCCTTCAAGCTGGTTGTGAATCAGAATTTCGGCTGCTTCTATACCCGTATAAGTTTTGCCGTGGTAGAAAATTCTCGCGTTGATCATCGCCTCGATTTCGGGGTCCACGGCATTCACCGTAACCGTGAGCGAATCGATGCCGACATCGATAACTTCGTCTGCCTTGTCATTCAGCAAGAGTCCGTTAGTACTCATGCAACGAATGAGCTGCGGAAATTCCTTTTTTACCAAGCGGAACGTGTCTAGCGCAAAAGGAGTTGCAAGAGTGTCGCCGGGGCCCGCAATTCCTACCGTAGTAAGTTCCGGCACAAATTCCAAAGCCTTGCGAATGTATCCGCACGCTTCTTCGGGCTTAATCACCTTACTCGTATTCCCCGGTACCTGAGCGTCCTCGTTGATGCGCCTATCGCAAAAACGGCACTCGATATTGCAACCTGGGGCGACAGGCAAATGAATGCGCCCCTTCCGGTTTTTGCAAGCACCAAAACACGGGTGTTCTCTAAAAACTGTTTGTTGACTGGTTGCCATAAAACCTCGCAAGGTATAGAAACCCTGCACAAAAAATGATCGGCAAAGAACCGATTTAGTTTGTATTAAATAATGTGAACGTTCTGCCTAGCGTTCTGTAGCGTGATTAATGCTTTAACTTCTTAGCTAAAGAAGTATGGGCATAAAGTTAAAAAACAGGATTGCCTATTTCAATATGGATTCAAGAGCGAAAATAAAAATAATTCAATTTTTAGAGAGCGCAATAGCTTTATGCTAGCGCAGGTTATAGACGTTTATTATTGAATATCGTTTTTTGGTGAGCATAATAGATTCGTTCTAACAAGGGTAATAAGCGGGACTTATAACAACTTAAAAAAAATAATTTTTTTTGACTAAACGGGCTCAAAAAGTATTGGAAAGGGTAGAAGCAAATTCTAACTTGCCTTTTGCCTAGTAATTTTGTAGGAAAACAACAAGGAGACACGATAACATGTCTAAGAAATTACGTCAAATCGCTATTTACGGAAAGGGCGGCATCGGTAAATCTACTACGACTCAAAACTTGACCGCAGGCCTTGTAGAACAAGGAAAGCACGTTCTTGTGGTCGGCTGCGACCCTAAAGCAGACTCTACTCGCCTTTTGCTCGGCGGTCTTCATCAGAAAACGGTGCTCGACACCATTCGCGACAACAAAACCGAAATTCAGCTTTCTGACCTTGAAAAGGTCGGCTTCAAGGGCGTTCGCTGCGTAGAATCCGGTGGCCCGGAACCGGGCGTGGGTTGCGCAGGCCGCGGCATTATTACTTCCATTAGCATGCTCGAACAGCTCGGCGCTTACACCGAAGACCTTGATTACGTTTTCTACGATGTGTTGGGTGACGTGGTGTGCGGCGGTTTCGCTATGCCGATTCGTGAAGGCAAGGCAAAAGAAATTTATATCGTGGCCTCCGGCGAAATGATGGCTCTCTATGCCGCCAACAACATTTGTAAGGGTATCGCCAGGTATGCCCAGCACGGTGAAGTGCGCTTGGGCGGTATCATTTGTAACAGCCGTAATGTGGATAACGAACTTGACCTGCTCCGTGCATTCACCAAGGAACTCAACACGCAGCTCATTCAGTTCGTGCCGCGCAACAACATTGTGCAGCAGGCCGAAATCCGCAAGAAGACCGTAATTGAATTCGAACCTAAGTCCAGCCAGGCAAACGTCTACCGTGAACTCGCCAAGAATATCGACGAAAACGAACTCTTTACCATTCCGACCCCGATGACGCAGGATCGTTTGGAACAAATTCTCATCGATTACGGCATGATGGAAAAAGACTACCAGATTTAATGTGAGGGTTCATGGCCAAGACTAATATCAATTTGAATATGACCTCGGTCGAAAACCGCGAATATCGACTGGGTACGATTATCGGCTGGGACGGCAAGGCAAGCGACTTGATCAAGGAATCTGCCTACGACGAACGCAGTGCGAAAAAGCATGGCGGCTGCGCAGGCAAGGGCTCGGGCTGCAAACTTTGCGAATTGAGTTCTCCGCTGAACCAAGAAACCATGTGTTCTAACGCAATTGTGCAGTGCCAGGTGGGTAACCTTACGGACTGCGCCCTGATTGACCATTCTCCTATCGGTTGCAGCGGCGAAAATTCCAAGTTTAACCTTTCTATGCATAACGGACTTCGCCGTCGCGGGAAGCCCCTGCAGAACACGCTGAACATCAGCACGAACCTGAAAGAAAAGGACATGGTCTTTGGCGCTTCCGAAAAACTCCGCCAGACCATCCTCGACGCAAAGGAACGCTTTAACCCCAAGGCGATTTTCATCGGTATGGCTTGCGCTACCGCCATCATTGGCGAAGACATTGATTCTATTGCCGAAGAAATGGAACCGGAAGTTGGCGTGCCTATCATTCCGCTGCACTGCGAAGGATTCCGTTCCAAGCACTGGTCTACGGGTTTTGACGTCGCTTTCCATGGTGTGCTTCGCCAGATTGTGGAACGCCACCCGACCAAGAAACAGAATGACTTGCTCAATATCGTTGCCCTTTGGGGTTCGGACTATTTCTCCGAAATGCTTGCTCCGCTTGGACTGCGCGTAAACTACCTTTTGGATACCGCCTCTTTCGAAGAAATTCGCCAAGCCTCCGAAGCAGTCGCTACCGCTACCTTCTGCGATACGTTAGGCGGCTACATGGCAACAGCACTTGAAGAATCTTTCGGTGTTCCGCAGATTGACGCTCCGCAGCCTTACGGCATCAAGGGTACCGATGCATGGCTCCGCGCTATCGCAAAGGTGGTCGGCAAAGAAAAAGAAGCCGAAGAATACATCGAAAGTGAGCACAAGCGCATCGCCCCGAAACTTGCCGGACTTCGTGAATTTTTCAAGGGCAAGAATGGCATCGTGATGACAGGTTCTGCATACGCACACGGCCTTATCAGCGTTCTTTCGGAACTGGGAATCGGCCACGATGCTGCTCTCGTGTTCCACCACGACCCCGTTTACGACGGCGGTGGAGAACATCAGGATACCTTGAAGGAACTGGTCGAAACCTACGGCGATATTCCGCACTATACCGTTAGTAAGACCCGCGCCTTCCAGCTTCCGCAGCTTCTGAAACGCGCCAAGACAGACTTCTTGCTCATTCGCCATCCGGGCCTTGCTTCTGTCGCGGGCCACCTTGGATTCCCGACACTCACCATGGGCGACGAGCATATTCCGGTAGGCTATCAGGGAATTCTCCGTATCGGCGAAATGCTCAAGGGCGTGATTGCACGTACCAAGTTTAACCAAGTGCTCAAACGTAACGTGAAACTTCCGTATTCCGACTGGTGGCTTGCTCAGGACGATCCGTTCTACCTGACACACCATCCGGAAGTACTTGAAGATTTGCCGGAACCGAGAAACCTCAAGCTCGGCATCGGCCAGAAAAAAGTTTCGGAAAGCGCATAACAAGGGGATTTTTAACAATGGCTACAATTCAAAAGAAAAAAAGTAATTCTATTTCGGACCCCCGATACGCTTGCGCAGTTGGTGCATCTCATACTGTTGTCGCTATTAAGGGTGCAGTTCCTATTGCCAACTGCTCTCCGGGCTGCCAGCTTAAGCAAACCGCATTCCTCACGTTTGAAAATGGCTTCCAGGGCAGCATTTACGCCGGTGCGGGCAACATGCCAAGCGCAAACTCGACCGAAAACGACATCGTTTTTGGCGGCATCAAGACTTTGGATCAGTTGATCAAGTCGACGCTCAAGGTGTTCAATGGCGACCTCTACGTTGTGCTTACCGGTTGCGTGGGAGGTCTTATCGGCGACGATGTTTCGAGCCTAGTTCGTGGCTACCGCGATTTGGGTTACCCGATTGTGTCTGTCGATACAGCTGGTTTCAAGGGCAACAACCTTTTCGGCCACGAAGAAGTCGTGAACGCGATTGTCGACCAGTTCGTTGGCGATTACAAGGGTAAACGCAAAAAAGGTCTTGTCAATCTTTGGTTTGAAACTCCTTACTACAACCAGAACTGGCGTGGAGACTATCAGGAAATTGCCCGTATTCTCCGTGGTGCAGGCTTTGAAGTCAACGTGCTGTTCGGACCCGAAAATAACGGTGTCGCCGACTGGTTGCGCATTCCCGAGGCCCAATTCAACTTGGTGATTTCTCCGTGGGTGGGCGTTCGAAACGCAGAACACCTCCAGGAAAAATACGGTCAGCCGTTCCTGCACATTCCTGAAATTCCTCTCGGTGCCGAAGCGACAAGCGAATTTATCCGTAAAGTTGTCGAATTTGCCGGAATCGACAAGGAACAGAGCGAAAAGTTCATCAAGGAAGAAAGCAGAATCTATTACTACTATCTGGAACACTTCTCCGAATTTTTCGCCGAATACTGGTTCGGTATGCCCAGCGAATTTGCCATCACAGCTGATTCTGCCTACACGCTTGCCTACACCAAGTTCCTCGTGGACCAAATCGGCCTTATTCCGCGCAAAGCGATCATCAGTGACGATCCTCCGCAGAAATTCCGCGAACAAATCGAAAATGCCTTCCATAACATTAGCGAAGGCGTCGATGTCGAAGTGGAATTCGAAGAAGATGGCTACCTGATTGAAAAATCAATTAAGGAAGTGAATTTCTCTTCTGGAAAGCCTTTGATTCTCGCCTCTTCGTGGGAAATCAATATTGCCAATGAAAAGAATGCGCTGCTTTTCGAAATTACTCCGCCCTCCAGCGAAACGTTGATTATCAATCGCAGCTTCGTTGGTTACAAGGGTGCGCTTAATTTGCTCGAAAAGATTTATAGTGCTTCTGTTGGTGGTAAATAAAAGTCAATATAAATTAATTTTAAATCCATTTACTCTCCTAAAACCAAAAAAATGTCGCCTGATTTTCAGGTGGCATTTTCTAAAAAAAAATAAAGTCATTTTTTGTCACTGTCTTAGTTCAAGTTTAACCCTATATTAAGTTATAAAGAAAAAGTATTTTACAAACACATTTTTATTTCTACTTTTTACGCACAAAAATTCGAGAACATCATGTTCCGAAGAGCAAACAAATCAAAACGAGGATACCTATATGTGTAGACTTTATAATTTTGCTCAAGGCATTCGCCAGTAAGCACTCAACCCCACCAAACAAAATTTAATCAAGTCGTGCAAATTTTTTTTTGCATGGTTGCTTAACTCATAAAAATTTTCAATCAGGAGATTTATAAATGAATATCAATTCGAAAAATATTGCTGCCAAGATTATTCTTTTATCTGCAATCACCTCTTTCGCCGCCGAACCGATTTCGGTCACTACAAAAACCGGCGTAACTGCAACCCTTTACGGTTTTGCATCTCTCAATGCCGCCTACGAAGATTCCAAAAGTAACAATGGTAACTTCGCAAACTTTGTTGCAGCCTCGGACCTTACCAACGAAAACGACGGTGGCTGGCACTTGACTCCGAACCTGACTCGAATCGGTTTCAATCTTTCGAGCGGTAGCGATACGACTTATTTCAAGGCCAACGGTAAAGTCGAAGTAGACTTTTACGGTGGTGGCTCAGCCAACAATCCTAACCCGCGTCTCCGCCACGGCTACGGTGAAATTTCTTTCGGCAAGACTGGCTTCTCTATTTTGGGCGGTCAAACTTGGGACGTGATTTCTCCGTTGGTAACCCCGACGCTTAACGCAGGCGTTCTCAATAACTCCGGCGACGCTGGCCTTCGTAGGGCTCAGCTGAGACTCACCGAGAAAATCCCCGTTGGCGAAGGCTCCGTGGATATTGCCGCCGCTGTTGTCCGCACCATTGGTGAAAACCAACCGTACAACTCCTCCTCTGCCTCGGAAACCGGTACCGACGCCGACATTCCTACTTTCCAGGGCCGCATCGGCATTGCGCTTCCGCTGTGGGTAGATAAGAAGAAGGCTGGCTTGGGCGTTTCTGGCCATTACGGACAAGAAGAAATCGACTTGGACGCAACCGGCAAAACCAAGGATATTCCCACCTGGTCTGCTAACGTTGACTTGACTCTCCCCATCACCGGCGCGATCACCCTCCTTGGCGAAGGATTCGTCGGTGAAAACCTGGATACATACGCTGCCGGCATCGGTCGTGGATTTGTCGCCAACACCGAAGATCCCGAAAGCGTCAAGAGCATCAAGGCGTACGGCGGATGGTTTGCCCTGCAAGCTAAACTGATTCAAAAACTGGCAATTAATGGTGGCGCAGGTATTGACAAACTGGACCGCGATGACATCGAAACCGTGGGCGGCCGCGAGCAGAACATTTCCATTTTCGCAAACGCCACCTACAGCCTGACTGAAGCCTTCTCGCTCGGGATTGAATACCTCCACGTTCAAACAGATTACCTGATCGCAGGCACCGTAAAAGAAGCAGACTTGAACCGCTATCACCTTTCCGCAACTTATGGCTTCTAACATAGGAGAATTTCACAATGACTCAGAATTATCATAAAAAACATTCTCGGATTGCATTGGCAATCCTCTTTAGCCTCGCCTGCGCTACTTCTGCAATCGCCGCAGACAAGATTTCCATCGGTTACCTGTCTTCTACAGGTCAAGGAAAATTCTTCATCGCAAAGGATGCGGGCATTTTCGAGAAAAACGGCCTTGACGTAACGCTCGTAGAATTTTCGAATTCTGGCGACGGCATTGCCGCTGTCCGCGCAGGTAAACTCGATGCAGGCGCATTCGGTTCGCTCGCTCCGCTTATTCACATTTCGCAGGGTGCCGACATCCGCGTGATTGGTGGCATCATGGGCGGCGACCAGGCGGTGATTACCCGCAAAGAAAATGCAGCCTCCGTCAAAAAGTTGAGTGACCTCAAGGGCAAGAAAATTGCCACCATTCGCTTGGGCACTGCCGACGCCATCGTTCGCGGCGGCCTCAAGAAGGAGGGCGTTGATTGGCGCAAAGACGTTACCATCGTAGAACTCAAGAATCCGCCTGCCGTTATCGAAGCCGTCAAGAACGGAAGCGTATTTGCTGGCGTTACTTGGGGACCCCATGACCTTCGCGCCGAAGAAGCTGGCCTTTCCGTGGTGCTTCGCAGTAAGGACATTAACCCCGGCCATATTTGCTGCCGCCTCATTGCATCGCTCCGCAAAATCGAAGGCTGCGACGATGTTTACAAGCGCCTGGTCAAGTCGCTGATCGAAGCCGAAGAACTGGTGCAAAACGACCACAAGAAAAGTGTCGAAATTATCGCGAAGTGGATCAAGCTCGATACTGCTCTTGTCAACAAGGCATTCTACAGCGGGCACGTCACGCAGGATACGGACCCGAACGTGAAGGGTGTTGAATTCTTCTGGGATTTCTTGAAAGATGCAGAATTTATCAAGTCCGACAAGAAAGTCTCCGAATACGTGCGCACCGATTTCTACAAGGCCGCCATTGCGGAACTGCGCAAAGAAAAACCCAAGTCCGAATTCTACGCCAAGGCAGAAAATATTTTCAAATCCAGGAATTAAGGAAAGTATGACAACAAAGCAAAATGGTTTTGAAACAACGAATCTCGGTTTTTCGTACGATGGCAGGGCCATCCTGAAAGACATCAACTTGAAAATCAATCAAGGTGAATTCGTATGCCTGCTGGGCGAAAGCGGTAGTGGCAAGACCACTTTGCTTAACCTTCTCGCCGGGCTGACCAAGCCGAGCGAGGGACATGTCTACTGGAAAGGAAAAGAAATCGAAAAGCCTTCTGCAGAAAGGAGTGTAGTCTTTCAGGACTACACCCTTTTCCCTTGGCTTACCCTTCTCCAAAATGTAACGCTCGCTATTAAAAAGACGAAAAAACTGAAGACAAGTTACGCCAAAAATTTAGCAGAAGAATACCTGAATTTAGTGGGGCTTTCAGGAAGTCTGCATAAATATCCCTTTGAACTTTCGGGCGGAATGCGCCAGCGCGGAGCCATAGCGCGCGCCTTAAGTGTCAGCGCCGACGCCCTTCTTTTAGACGAACCCTTTGGCGCTCTCGATCCCGTAAACCGTGCAAGCCTCCAGGATTTGGTGCTGGAACTTTGCCGCGGCGTCAAAGACCGTCCTATTACCACATTATTTGTCACGCACGACATTCGCGAAGCCGTTTATCTCGGGAGCCGCATTATCGTTTTGGGTTCGACGCCGGGGCGCATCATTGCAGACATCCCGCTTGATTTTCCGGTAAAGAAGAATCGTGGTGAATGGTTCCGCAACGAGAAAGTCCAAGAAACCATTGCAACTATTGAAGACGCCTACCACAAGGACATCCTTGAAAAACTAGGCCACATTGTACAAGGAGGTGCCAGCATATGAGAACCTTTACAAAATACTTATCCAAGTTTTCGGGAATCCTTTTTCTTCTCTTCTTGTTAGGAATTTGGGTGTTGATCAGCTGCGGCCCGGAATGGGACAGTCAATACCTGTTCCCGTCTCCTAAGGCAATCCTGAAAGCGCTCTTTGATTCTCGCGAAGAACTTTTGCGCAGCGCAGGAGCATCTCTTTTAAAACTGGTGCCCGCCTATTTGGTGGCTTCGATTGTCGGAATCTCTATCGGAATTGTTTCTGGTTCCATTCCGTGGGTCTCCAATATGCTAAAACCCATTTCCAGGTTTGCGGCCCCCATTCCCCCCAACGTTTATATTCCTTACGCTATCGCCATTTTACCGACGTTCTATTTGTCTTCGACATTCATCATTTTTATTGCCGCCTTTTGGCCCATCTACTTGAATACGGCTGCCGGTGCCGCCGAAATCCCCGAAAAATACAAGCGTAACGCCGCCATTATCGGAATCGGAAAGTTTGAGTACTTGTGGAGAATCGCCCTTGTGGCAAGCCTGCCGTCAATATTTTCGGGACTCTCTGTAGGCATGGGACTTTCGTTCATCATGCTTACCGTGGCTGAACTTTTCGGCGAAAATACGGGGCTCGGTCACTTCGTGCAATTTTACGCAGACTATTCCGATTATCCTAACATGGTTGCCGGCATCCTTTGGACAGGCATTGTGGTGCTTGCGATTATGGAACTGTTTGAACTTGTTAAACGCAAGCTCCTGTTCTGGACAAAAGCGAATTAGTCATTCTTCAAAATATTTATATTAGCGGTGGAAATTGGAGATATAAAATGAGCCTGACCGTCGAACGCGCAAAAGAAATCAGCAAAGGCCACGTGACCGAAGAATCGCTGGTCATCCATTCCCTCAACGTATGCTACGCCATGGGCGCCATGGCCAAACACTTCGGCGAAGACGTTGAACACTGGCAAGCCGTGGGCTACCTGCACGATTACGACTACCAGGAATTCCCCGAAGAACACCTGCAGCACACCGAAAAGGAACTGCTCGCACAAGGCGTCTCCGAAGAAGATGTGCGCGCCATTTTGGCACACGGTTTTGAAATCGTGAACCAGGTGGAACCCAGGACCAACATGGAAAAGAGCCTGTTCACCGTGGACGAACTCACCGGAATCATCCAGGCCTGCGCAAGAATGCGCCCCAACGGAATCCTGGACCTCGAAGTGAAAAGTTTCATGAAGAAGTTCAAAGACAAGAAATTCGCCGCCAAGTGCAACCGCGACTACATTTTGAAAGGCTGCACCCTGCTCGGCATGGACGTGAAGGATGTTGCCGCCATCTGCATCGAGGGCATGCGCGAACACGCCGCCGAAATCGGCCTGGCAGGGAACGCCGCGTAATTACGACGTTATCCAAAATCCGTAAAGATTTTCAAAAAATGTAATGAAAAATGCCAAAGTCTCTTGCGAAAGAGCTTTGGCATATTTTTTGCATTCTATGGGGCGCAGGATTTAATATGATTTCTTTGAACGATTACTTGTTTTCTGGAAATACGGTGCTAAAAATTTTGCACCAGTATTCAAGCGACCTCAGAAATGGGGCGAAGGTGACACGCAACAGCATTGACCTTGCGCATGCGAATTTCTTGACGCAGATTATCGAGCTGTTGGAACACAACGACTTCTTGACTTCACAATCCCAGCGGATCAAGGAATTCTACAAGTACATGACGAGGGAGTATCCCTTTCTGGCCTTTACCTTTAAGGGGCGCATCAAGTCGCTCATTCGTGCCGAAGAAAAATTCAACGGCTACATCCTTGAATACATTAGTAACTATTATCAAAAGAATGGCAAGTTCCCGTCTGAAGCGGAACTGAAAAGTGTGCTGAATTTTCGCGACCTGATTGCCTACCGTATCGTTATTTCGATGCCGGTTTGCCACATTAAAAAAGGCGAAGATTGCAGCGAAGTCGAGCGTAAATACCTGTACGAAATCGCGAACGTTGTGCCGGAGTTCCTTGAAGAGCGGGGGTTCACTCCAGAGATTTCGAAACATCTGGATGGCGGGCATTCCGACCTACTTGCAGATCCCGTTCGGCCATATTACCACGATTCTGTGGCGACTCCGAGAAATTCGGGCTACCAGTCGTTGCATATCACATTTTACGACAACTTGGCACGTTGCTATACGGAGCTGCAGCTCAGAACCAAGGATATGGACGATTTTGCCGAGATTGGCGAAGCGAATCATTTTGGCTACGAAAAGACGCAAGAGACCAGGCGCTCCAAACACGATCAGATTCCTAGTGGTGAGTGCATCTATTTTGACGAGGCCTATGAGCGTCTTATGAAATTGCAGGAACTCGAACTTGCCAAAATAGACGTGAACATGTTCAAGGCGATAAACAATCAGCTGATTAATGACGGTTGTGGCCTTTTCCGCGGTCGTCAGATCTTGCCGTTTGAGCACCTGTCCCGCTTCCAGAACGACTTGATTGACTGATAAAGGCAAAAATGGGCGTTCCCCGGCTTTAAGACCCCTGAGCCTGCCGAAGGGCGCCGGGTCGGGCTATACTCGCTTCGCTCACGGAGCCTTGCTAGCGCAAGTCTCCGCCCCAAGGGGTAACTATCCCTAACGCAAAAAGCTACGAAACTGTCGTTTTTGCGGCATCTTTTTTTATTTGCTCTAAAACAGATTCTATCAACGTATTTATGTCTCGTTTTTCGTTTTCAGTAAGCAAAGAATATTTCTGAGAAAGAGGTACAATTGTATTTTTCAATTGAGGATAGAATTTTTTTATGCCTCCTCTACCCCTTTGTAGTATAATCTTTTTTTCCTTTGTTCTTTTCCGCGGCCATCGGCACATCGCCAAACTCATCTTTCTGCGAAGGCATCTTGTAAATGCGGCCTGCGGCATCTTCCGCAGCATCTCCATTGTCCTCACCTTCCCTGGATTTCTTCTTTAAACTCTTGTATATTTCACCCATGAATATGCCGAGGACTTCTTTCTTGATTTCTTCATTATTCAGGAGCAGTGAGAAGAAGCTTTCATTCTGGTCAAGGCCTTCAACCAGGGCTTCGTCAATGTTGTCATAGAACGGGAAAGCAAAATCCTTTTCGGTGTTCGACGCGGCACTCTTCTTGAGGTTTTCGTTCTTCATCATGATGTCGCGAATCTGCAAAGCGGCCTTCACGGCGACATCAACGTCAAATGCCGTTCCGTTCTTGCTGTTGATTTCAGCGATAATCTCGGACAGTTTCTGCTTCTTGTCATCGGGGAGCCCGAACTTTTCGACGATAGGCAGTTTCAAGAACGGCTTTGCAACCAGATTAGGTTTCTTGTGCTCCTCGTCCTTTTTCTGCACAATGTTGTCTATCCTGATTTTCCCCTTCAGCGAGAATCCCGAACCGGACTGGCTTATATCCAGGTACGCAAGCAGGGCCACGATAAAGTTGTATTTCTTGTGCAAGTCCACATCTTTAAAGTTCGTTACTTGAATCATGAATTCATAGAAGCGCACAAAGCTGCGCAAGAGACCCACAAATTCCAGTTGTTCTTCAAGCTCAAACTTTTCGACAAATTTCTTGGCACGCACAAGCAGTCCGTTGATTTCGGTCTTTTTCTTGTCCATCAAGCCTTTGTACATCCAATCATTGAACTTCATCACGTCATCGTAATCGATAATGGCGTAAGCGTCAATCTTCTTTTCGAGTTCGTAAATATTCCTAGGGTTTACCGAGTTGGCGAGGAAAGTCGAAGTGTAATACGGCGCAAAAGCCGCCTTCATGTCTTCGTAGTCGTTCTTAAAATCGAGAATGAACGTCTGTTTTTGATACGGAGGGCAAATGCGGTTCAGTCTCGAAATCGTCTGCACGGCATTGACGCCGCGCAGTTTCTTGAGGATATACATGGCGCAAAGTTTCTTTTGGTCGAAACCCGTCTGGTACTTGTTCGCCACGAGCAGAACCTGATATTCGTCCTTGTCGAATTTCGCAGGCAGTTTATCTTCCGAAAAGCCGTTCATCTTGGCTTCGGTGTATTCCACATCGTCCAGCTTCACCTTGCCCGAGAATGCGACAAGCGCCTTGATATCGCTATAGCCCCTCTTGCTCAGGTATTCGTCAAAAGCCAATCGGTACTTGACCGCTTCCGGGCGCGAACCCGTAATGACCATCGCCTTGGCATTACCGTCCAGTTCGGCCATCACGGTAGATCGGAAATGTTCCACGATCACTTCGATACGCTGGGCGATATTGGTATCGTGCAGTTCCGCCGCACGGGCAATCTGGCGCTTCGCCTTTTTGGTTTCCAGCGTCGGGTCATCCTGAATAGCCTTGTTGACCTGGTAGAACGTCTTATAGGTGATGTAGTTCTGCAATACGTCCAGAATAAAGCCTTCTTCAATCGCCTGCTTCATTGAGTATGTATGGAACGCTTCGCTGTGGCCATCTTTGTTGATGCGCCCGAACAGCTGCAACGTCGTGGGCTTGGGAGTCGCCGTAAACGCGAAGAACGATACGTTATCCTGTTTGCCGTTCCTGTTGATTTCATCGACAATGGAATCTTCTATGTCGATTTCATCTTCGCCGTCGGCCGCAGAACCCGCCGAAGCCCCCTTGCCGAGAGCCTTGGTAATGGCAGCCATATTTTTGCCCGCAGTAGAGGAATGTGCCTCGTCGATAATGACGGCGAAAGTCTTCCCCTTGAGCGATGCGACCGAATCTACAATGTAGGGGAATTTCTGGATTGTCGTCGCAATAATCTTCGTGTTTCCTTCGAGCGCCTTGCGTAAATCGTCCGAGGTACAGTCGTCCTTCATGGGCTTGAAAAGCCCGGACTTGTGCTCGATTCCGCTGATAGCCGCCTGCAACTGTCTATCGACCACCACGCGGTCAGTCACCACCACCACGTTGTCAAAAATCTGCTTGTCGCCACTGTCGTGCAGCGAAGAGAACCTGTGCGAAAGCCACGCGATGGTATTTGTCTTGCCACTACCCGCGCTATGCTGAATCAGGTAATTGAACGCAGACCTGTTTTCGCCCACATCGGCAAGGATCTTTCTCAGGCAATCCAACTGATGGTATCGCGGGAATATGACCGTTTCTTTCTTCGTCTTTTTTCCGGTCTCGCTATCCACCTTATCTTCGACCTGGATAAAGATGTAGCGCGAAATCAAGTCGAGAATCGTATCCTTGGTCAGGATATCTTCCCACATGTAGTGCACGGGGTATTCGTCTTCGCAAACGGGGTTCCCCTTGCCAGCGTTCACTCCGTTGCCATCGCCCATATTGAACGGCAAAAAGGTTGTAGTTTCGCCTTCGAGCCGTGTCGTCATATAGACTTCGTTCAGGTCCATCGCGAAGTTCACCAGAACGCCCGACTTGAACAAGAAAAGCCGCGTCTTGGGGTTGCGTTCCGTGCGATATTGTTCAATGGCATGCGAATAATTTTGCCCCTGCGGATTGGACTTGAGTTCAAGCGACATGATGGCAATCCCGTTCAGGAATATCACCAGGTCAATGCGTTCCTTGTCGCTCGCCTCGACTTCTTCGGCCACCGAGAAAATATTTTCCTGGTACTTCTTCAAAAGTTCCGGATTGAAACCCGTAGCGGGTTTGCCATACATCAAGTCCAGGTGCTGGTTCGCAATGTCGAAACCGTGCTTGAGGGTCGCAATCAGGCTGCCGTCCTTTTGGGTCACCTCGCGGTTGAAGCAGTTGAACAGCGTTTCCTCGAAATCGCCCTTGAACATCTTGCGGAGCATTTCGACCTTCTTGGGCTGCGTCTTCTCCAAGAACTCCACGAGCAGTTCTCCGTCGATAGCGAAGCGACGGTTAAAGTTGTCGTTCTTGCGCACGCGGTAGCCGTTATGCTCTTCCAGGTAGTTGATGATTCCGCGCTGGTAATCGTAACGTTCGTTGATGGTAAACTTCATAGAGACCCGTCCTTATTCCTCAAACAAGTCGTTTAGCACAACTTCGCTTTGAACACGATTGCTGTACTTGTTTTTCTTGACACCGTATGTCGTTATCATCGTAAGTTGCACAGATTTCTTTGTCGCTGTCTCTCGTTTGAAAGCGTCAATTTTATTTCGTAACGCTTTTTCGTAATCGGCGTCAATCATATAATCGTTAATTGAGAACTTGATTTCGCAGAGGTTGATTACGCGATCCCTGCGATCGATGAGCAAATCAATTTGCGCTCCTCTTTTCTGTTTTTCGCCTTTGTCGGAATCGTCCTTGTTTTTGCTAAACCACGAAGATGTTTCCGTAAGGACTCCCGCTATTCCCAATTTACGTTTTATTTGTTCCAGGTGATTTTTGCAAAGCTGTTCGAATGTGAAGCCTGCCCACGCAGATCTCGACGGATTATCTAAACCATTTGTCCAAAAATGCTCATCCTTCCCGTAATTTTCCTTGATATAAGCAAAGTAAAACATTGAGTAAAAATCGGAAAGTTGATAAATGGTTTCTTGTTTTTTCTTGCCAAAGAACTGATACGGGAGTACAAATCCATTAATTTCAAGATTCCGCAAGAACTTGCTGAGTTTTCCATTGATCGGCAATTTCGTTTCTTTGGCGATTTCCAGTCTGGTCAATCCCATTTTCTTTTTGGCCAACGCCTCGACAATGGCGATGTGGGCGTCCGCCTGTTTAAAAAGCGAGTGATAAAGATGGTCAAATTCATCCCAAAGCACTGCATTTTTGCGGAAGAACATGTTGTCGATGTTTTGAGAAAAGCTCCACTTAGCGTTAAGTTGTTTTAAATAGAATGGAATGCCCCCCATGATCATGTAACATTCCGCAATGTCGTAACGAGTCCAGTCAATCCCTTTGGATTTTAAGTAAAGCTCTGTTTCGTGAAGAGTAAATGGCTGCACGAACAACCGAACAGAAGACCTGTTGAAAAGCCCGCCCTTGTCACCAAGCAATTTGTCGGTCATCCACGATGTCGCGGAGCCGCAGGCAATCAGCACGATATCCCGTTGCGCCGAGGCCCAACCGTTCCAGAAAGCTTCCAGAGCAGGCACAAAACCGGATTTCGTGGTGTCGAGCCAAGGCATTTCATCGATAAAGACAATTTTGCGTTTCTTGTGCAAACTCTTTAAGTACATTTTTAGTGCGTCGAACGCCTTGAACCAATTTTCAGGTGTTTCGGAATGTGTTCCGCTATACTCGTCCATCGAGGCAGCAAAACGGCCAAGCTGGACCTTTGTCGGCTCGTTGAATACACCTGTTAATTTAAAGTCAAAATGATTGTCAAAGAACTCGTTGACAAGGAAAGTCTTTCCGACGCGTCGTCTGCCGTAAACAACGACAAGCTCCGACTCTCTGGAATCAAGACATCCCTGCAACTGGGCTATTTCGTATTTGCGACCGATGATGTTCTTTTGAGACATGACAACCTGCTTTTTTTATAAAAATACAATATTTTCGCCTAAACAGGTCTTTTTCTATAAAAAAAAGTGAGAAAAAGACCAAATTCCACACAAAAATGGGTCTTTTTATATATAAAAAGGCGAGAAAAAGACCTACTTTCTAAGCGAGGACTTCCTTTTTGCCGGTGACGTATTCGAAGATGAGGGATTTCTTGTATTCATCCAGGGTTTCGAGCTGCTTTTGCTTATCGGCGATGGTTGCATCAATTGCGGAACACTTTTCGTCGAGATAGGCTGCAATATTTTTTTGTTCATTTATTGATGGGTATGGAAGTTTGACATTAGAAAATGTTGTTGCTGAAATTTCCTTGAATGTTGTACCTGAACCTAATAAATTGAAAACTTCTTCATATACAATAAAAACGAAATAGAAATACAATGACGAAGAACAAGCTTTAGGAACACAGGATAAACAACCTTGATTTGTGCATAAAGGTACTGAATTGATAGCAACTGTTCCAATGGGAGCTCTTTTTGAAAAAATAAGACTTCCTTTTGGAACGATGTTGGTACTACAGGAAAGAAATCCTTGATAGGAAATATTTCTTTTACCCTGGCAAACATATTTGTCTTCAGTCTTATAATCAGCAGGTGTAATCCATATTACATCCCCGTCCCAAAAATCCATATTATCACTTTTGGGTGTTGAACCAGATATCAATTTAAATCCATATTTTATGGGCCTACAATCCCAATGTTCAGGAATTTTGCCGATCCATTCGATACCGCTGTCTTTTAATTTGGCTTTGGGGTTAAGGCCTTTCGTGACAGCCTCGGTAATAACCGATTTCTTGTAGTCGTTCAAAATGTCAATCTGCTTCTGGATATCCGAACGAATCGAATCAATCTCGCCACACTTCTCATCCAGAAAATCTGCAATCTTTTTCTGCTCATCAATCGGCGGAAGGAAAACGGGCAATTCAAGAATTTTAGCCTGACTAATATTTGGCTGCGTTCCTCCAATAGACATGTCAAGCATAATGTCTTTATCATTGACTAGTGTATAATACAAATAATTAAAGTCCATCTTCGAATTCGGCTTAATTACACAACACGCTTGGTTCACGCACGCGTCAATTTTTGATATAGCGACATTCCCGATGGATGCCCCATACATCGCAATAATGACAAAATCAGCCTTGTATTTATGCAAAGCTGAAATCGTAGAAACTGCAAAATCGGTTACAGTTTTTTCTGTTTTGATTACATACTTTGTTTTATATAAATCACCGGATTGAATCCAGTTCTCAGAACCATCGTAATACTGAGAGTTTCCCGAAGACGGAGTGGTCCCACTTCCAATAGCCGAATAAATATATTTTACTCTTGATGCAATCCATTTTTCCGGCATCAAACCCAATCTTACAATACCGCTATCTTTCATCTTACGCATAGCAAAACCACCTTAACCAAACAATTTTGCAATACGCTTGTTTACGGACTTATCGAGTTCCACAAATTCTTTCGCCAAGTCCTTGCTCGCCTTGGGCTGCTGATATTTGTAAAAGTAGCGGGTAAACGGAATTTCGGCACCGGTTTTCACGACAGGCTTCTTGGCAGAGGAATCCTCTTCAAAAAACGCCTTTGCATCGGGAATATGCGGCAACACTTCGCGGGCCATGTAGTCTTCGATACTCTCGGTGTACTTGACAATTTCGGTATCCTTCGAATCGTTATCCCAAAGGATATTCCCCTTCTTGTCTTTCTGGATTTCGGCATCCTTGTCCATTGCAGAAAGGCCGTCCGCAATCCTGTCGAGCAGTTTCTTGTCCACATCGGGGAGCAGTTCCGACAAACGCGCCATAAAGGAGACCGGCTCCATGAACTTCTTCTTGCCAGTATTCGCTTTCAGCGTTTCCATGATGGAATCGTAAAGGGGCTTGCCCGCCTTCAGCTTTTCAAGGAGTTTTTCTTCCTTGGCGGAGAGTTCCTCTTCGCTGTTTTCAAGTTCGTTCACCTTCGCTTCGTCATAGACCGTGTTCAGCGCACCCGAAACAACCAGGTTCTCGATGCGTTCATCGTCGATGGCGTAACTGCGCTGCAGCGGCTGCTTAACCACGTATTCGCGGTACATGAATTCTTCGTTGTCGTAAATCTGGCAGAGTTCGTTTTCCTCGAAGTTTGCATACAGTTCCGTAATCTTCTTGCGGTCTTCGGGTGTAATCTCGTTTCGCTTGTTTCCAAGGCTCTTGCGCAACTTGTGGTAAATCCCGCTCGCGTCGATGAGCTGCACCTTGCCACGGCGTTTTTTGCTCTTGTTCTTGGAGAGTACCCAAATGTAGGTCGCGATACCCGTGTTGTAGAAAAGGTCTGTGGGGAGCGCGATAATCGCTTCGAGCAGGTCGTTTTCCAGAAGCCAGCGACGGATCTGCGATTCGCCCGAGGCCGTGCCGCCCGTAAACAGCGGGGAACCGTTCTCGATAATGGCCGCGCGCCCACAAAGGTCGTCCATCTTGTCAACCGCCGACTGGATAAACAATAACTGCATATCACCCGTAGCAGGCAGGTAGCCCGCACCCCAGCGGCTGTTCGCCTTGCTCTTTTCCTTGTAAACGGCTTCCTCGACACCTTCGGCGGCGTCCTTGCCGCCCCACGGTTGGCCAAACGGCGGGTTTTCCACCATAAAGCGCATCTTGGTGTTTGTAAAACTGTCCGCTTTCATGGTATCTTGCAGGCGGATGTTCTCGGCGTTCTGCCCCTTGATAAGCATTTCGGCAAGGCAAATCGCGTAAGATTCCGGGTTCACCTCCTGCCCAAAGAGTCGGATGTCTGCTGTCGGGTTGAATCGCTTCACGAAGTTTTCCGTCGTCGAGAGCATGCCGCCCGTACCGCAGGCCTGGTCGCACACCGTAATCACCTTGCCATCTTCGAAAATGTCGTCGCAGCCCTCTGCAAGCAAGATGTTCACCATCGTCTTGATGATGTCGCGGCCCGTGTAGTGGTCGCCCGCTTCGGCGTTTTCAGAAAAGCGGCGAATCAGGTCTTCAAAGATGTAGCCCATCTTTACGTTGTCTATCGTTTTCGGATCAAGATCCAACTCCGAGAACTTCTTAATGACACCATAAAGGCGGTTGTGCTTGTCCATCTTGTCGATTTGCTTTTCGAAATCGAGGCCCGACGAATTGCTCATGATGATTTCTTGCACGTTCGGCGAGAACGCGTTCAGGTAGCTCTTGAAATTGGCCGCGATATTTTCGGAATCGTTCAGGAGTTCGGAGAGTGTGTATTCGCTCGTGTTGTAGAACTGGAATTCCGAAATCTTGCACATCGCCTTGTAGGGGTAGTTCGGATTTTTCTTGAACTGCGCCACAACCTTCGCCTTGGTCTTTGCAAGCGCACATTCGAACCTGCGGACAATCACCATCGGGATAATAACATCCTTGTACTTGTCGCTCTGGTAGGGGCCGCGGAGCGTGTTCGCGATGGACCAAATAAAGTTGACTTCGGTCGAAACATCTACCGGGGAATCGTCAAAAACGATGTCGATGACCTTGTTCTTGGGCATGAAAAATCCTTTGCTGTATCAAGGGTAAAAGTAAATAAAAATGAGACTATTCTACGAGAATGGGCTTGAGTTTGAGCGCTTTGGGGTCAAGAATTATTTGATAAATACCGATATTCGGGTTCAAATCCCTTGCAATTTCAATAATTTGTTCCTTTTTGCGTGGCAACTCCGCAAAACGGATTCCAGATTTAGACCAATGCAAATACCTTTGTGGTTATTGTTGCAGGAGGCCAATTCCGTGCGTTCTTTGGGGCATTTGAAAAATCAAATAAGTCCGGGTGACAATCAAACGGGTCGTTGAATTTTGTGGCATTGGTAAAATATAACACTATGAGTTTCACTGCAGAAAACGTCCGCTTCGAAGAGTTTACCGAAAGCAATCCTTGTGGGTGTACGCAACAACGGCAAACGCACTAAATTTGCAAGGAAATGCTTATAATTGTAGTCTAAAAGACGTATATTTGGTACTATGAGTGCCGTAGTCAAAAACTTCCGCAACGATTCCGAATTGAAGTACCCGGAACATTCCGGCGAACTGTTCGAAGCCATCGAAGAGGCGAAACGGCTCGAGGCCGACCCGAAGACCAAGCGTTATACGGATATGGACGAGATGTGGGCGGACTTGGACAAATAATGTACGAAATTATTTGGAATAGTCTTGCGCTATAAAAAGCTATAAAAAAATTGTATATCCCGAAATATTGCGCCGTTTAGGTGCAATTTGTATTTTTGCTAGTCACACTTTTAACTCTGTGAGTCACCACCACTAAACGCTTTTCTACACGACAAAATGTCCGAAGTCAAAAAAATCCTTGCAAAAGATTTTCACAAGATTGATTCCAAGAACTCAACCTTGTTGGATGTTCGCGAACCGAGCGAGTCCATTGTACGTCCCGTAAGTGGGGCTATTCTAATTCCATTTTTTGAGTTGTCCAAGAAGATTGATAGCATTCCGAAGGACAAGCCTGTTTACGTGTTCTGTTCTACGGGGGACCGTTCCGAAGAGGTCGCCGAAATCCTCGCCGACCGCGATTACAACGTGTATAATGTGGAAGGCGGGCTTGACGCCGTCCCGAAAATTCACTTCGTTGACGCCAAGGGCCTCAAATGCCCGGGGCCCATCGTGAAGGTGGACGAAGCGGTCAAAAGCGTGGCCGTCGGCGAAGAAGTCCAGGTGGAAGCGACCGAGAAGGCGTTCTTCTCGGATGTGAATGTCTGGTGCCAGCGTACCGGTAACGAGTTGAAATCGCTTGCCGAAAAAGACGGCGTAATCTATGCGACCATCGTAAAGCGCGACGCACCCAAATCTCTTGAAAATCGGGAATTTGAGCATGGCAAGACTTTTGTCGTTTTTAGCGGCGATTTGGACAAGGCGATTGCCTCGTTCATCATGGCTAACGGTGCCACCGCCATGGGCCGCCCGGTTACCATGTTCTTCACCTTCTGGGGAGTAAGCATTTTGCGCAGGCCCGAAAAGGTGCGCGTCAAGAAGTCGCTCATTGGGAAAATGTTTGGATTCATGATGCCCCGCGGGTCGCGCAAGCTTCGACTCTCTCGCATGAATTTTGGCGGAATCGGAGCGAAAATGATTCGTGCGGTTATGAAGAAAAACGGAGTTTCTTCGCTAGAAGAACTGATTGAAAGCGCAAGGCAGAAGGGCGTGAAGTTTGTCGCCTGCCAGATGTCGATGGAACTCATGGGCATCACTGCCGAAGAGTTGATTGACGGCGTGGAACTTGGCGGTGTTGCGACCATGCTCGGTTCCACTGAAAAATCCGACTTGACGTATTTTATCTAGACGACCCCTGCGATATGTATATGTATCAGTGATGATGCGAATGGTCATGCACGGAATGGCCTTGCTGCAAAAAATCCTGCTGAATATCGCCGTGTGAATGATGGTGAGAATGATTCATCTCGACGGATTGCTTTTCCGGCTGGTAGCCTGCAATGGACGGATCTACCATGCCAAAAATCATGGCGACGTGCGAAAGAACCAGGAATGCTGCCAGCAAGGAAATGCGAATGACGTTTCTTTTCTTCGGCTCAGCATGCTTAAAGAGAAGCTTTAAGTTGAGCAGCGCAAGCAGGATCATCGGGATGCCCGCTAGTAGGTACGAGAAGATTGCGACCGCATCGACCCATGTCCTGAAATCTCCGTTGGACGCGAGCGGCAGAACCACGGCAGGGAACAGGTAAAGGATGATGCCGATAAACGCAATGCCAGCGAGAACGCCGCTTACGCGGTTCACTTTTTTTGTCAACCCGGCTCTTTGTGAGAGTAGCGGAATCAACAGTTCCGTAATCGCGATGGTTTCTGCCAAGATGACAGGAATCGCCATGAACAGAATCAAGTTCCACGGCGAGTTCTGCATCAGTAAATCCATATAATGGGTAGAAGACATAAGATTCTCCAGAAATTATTTCCTATATTTTATGTAGGAAAGTAGCAAAAACTGACTTTTGAAACCACATTTGGGGTTATATTATTTTTCTATAGGATTTTTTTACAATGAATCGACAAACGGCTCTTGATATTTTGAATGCGAATGCGGATTCCTTGCCTAACTTGATTGAACAGGCATATCAGCTGCGTACCAAGTACAAAGGCAACCGCGTAAGCATCCAGTTGCTCACCAATGTCCGCAGCGGAAACTGCACGCAGAACTGCGCCTATTGCGCCCAGTCTCGCAATTCCGAAGCACCGATCGAAAAGTACCGCTATGTAGAAGACAAGAAACTTTACGGTGACAACGACCTCGTTGACGAAATGCATTTGGCGAGGCACTGCATTGGACTCAGCGGCATCCGTTTTGCGGACGATGATATCGAAAAACTCGCCGAACGCATCCGCAAGATGAAAAAGAACGACACGCAAATCTGCTGTTCCATCGGATTCCTGACCGAAAAGCAGGCTATGATTCTTAAGGAAGCGGGCCTCAATCGCATCAATCACAACCTAAACAGCAGCCGTCGTTTTTATCCGAGCATCTGCACCACGCACACTTACCAGGAACGAATTGACAACCTGAAAATGCTGAAGGGCCTCGGCTTTGAAATTTGCTCCGGCGGCATCATCGGCATGGGCGAAACGCCTGAAGATGTCGTCGATATGCTTTTCGAACTGCTTGAAATCAATCCGGACTCGGTGCCCATCAACTTCTTGCTCCCGGTAGAAGGCACGCGCCTTGCGGAACGCGACATTTCGGCGCTGACGCCCGAATACTGTATCAAGGTGCTTTGCCTTGCGCGCCTGATGCTCCCGAAATCGGATATCCGCTGCGCCGCCGGCCGCGAAGTGTATTTCAAGGGGCACGAAAAAACGCTTTTCAAGGTGGCCGATTCCATATTCGCGTCGGGTTACCTCACCGAAGGCGGCCAGAGTCTCGAAGAAACATTCCGTACCATCGAGGCGGCTGGCTTCACCTGGCAAGTGGAAAGCGCGTAGGTTTGTTTCGGTGGTATAAATTTCTACATAGGCAATTTCTTTAAAAATTATAAAAAAATACTATATGTTTTAATAAGAAGAAAGAATTATACAAATGCTATCCTCTTTTCTATAATTCACGCCGTTCAAAATCACCCCTAAAAAGAGAGGATAAGTACATGAAAAATAACATTATCGGCCTGGTCATTGCATTTAGTTTAGGAATATTCGCATTGACTGCTTGTAACGAAAACGAAAAGACGGCCGACAAGGCCACAACCGCAAAGGAGCAAAAGGTATTGAGGGTTGCCGCACAGGCGTACCCGCTCTATTCCCCCATCAATGCAGCCTACAAGCTGGGTTACTTTGACGAGGAATTCAAGGCTATCGGAGCCTCCTATACATGGACGGAATTTGCTTCCGGTCCGCTGGTAAACGAAGCGGTTGCCGCCGGTGAAGGCGATGTCGGATTCATGGCCGATCTTCCGGCTATTATCGCAAGGTCCTCGGGACAGAACATTCAGGTGGTTTCTGGCGTTTCTACCGGCGAAAGGTCGCTTGCCGTGTTGACCCGCGCAGATTCGGACATTAAAAAGATTACAGACCTCAAGGGTAAAAAGATTGCCTACGCATTTGGCTCTTACGCCCAGCACCTTTTGGCTCTTGTCCTGGACCAGGCAAAGCTCACCTTTGACGATGTCGAAAGTGTCAACCTCGGTGCCGCCGATAGTCCGAATGCCCTTGTCAACAAGGATGTCGACGCCATTGTCATTTGGGAGCAGTTTATCACCAAGCTGACCAACAACGGTTCGGCCAAGGTTCTGATTGACGGCACCGGCATCAAGAAGAGCAATATGGTGCTTTACGCCGTGAAGGATTTTGCCGAAAAGAATCCGGAACTCATCAAGGCTTTCATCAAGGCCACTAAGAGAGGCGCCGAATACATCAAGAACTATCCCAAGGAAGCCGCCGCATTGCTCGCCCCGAAATACAACGTGACCGAAGAGGAAATCCTGAAAATCTTCGGGAACTTCAATTTTGGCGTAGAACTTTCGGATGACGACGTCAAGGAAATTACAACGGTCGCCGATTACGCCTACAAGGCAGGCATCATCAAGCAGCCTGTCAGCGGTGATGAATTCATCAACAGAAGCTACCTGAACTAATCATTACTGCGAATGAAAAGCAAATCGCTCCACAAGAAGATTGGATGGATTGGGTTATACCTGGCGTTTCCGATTTTGGTCATACTCTTTTGGGAATATGTATGCCATTTCGGAGATGTCAAGGTCTATAACATGCCTGCACCGGAAATCATCCTGACAGACGCTTTGGACAAAATAAAAAGCGGAATACTCTGGAAACACATTTCCGCTAGTTTCTTGAGAGTCCTGGAAGGATTCCTGGCGGCTGCCGCAGCGGCCCTGATTCTGGGTGTTTTGACCGGGTTGAATAAATACTTTGAACGGTTTATGGAACTTGTGCTTCAGATATTAAAACCCATTCCCCCGATTGCATGGATTCCCCTTGCAATTCTCTGGTTTGGGATCGGCGAAAGTTCAAAGCTCTACATTATCTTCTATGGAGCATTTTTCCCGATTCTGTTGAACACGGTGGACGGCATCCACAATATCGACAAACGTTATCTGGAATTAGGAAGAGTCTACGAGGTCGACAAGAAGCGTCTGGTGTGGAGAGTCATCTTGCCGGGAGCTTTGCCTTCGATTTTGACGGGAATCCGCGTAGGGCTCGGGAATGCATGGGTCTGCGTCGTAGCAGCAGAAATGATTGCGGCGACAAAGGGAATCGGATACATGCTCACCAACGGAAGAAGCCTCTCGCGAGCGGATGACGTGATTCTGGCGATGCTCCTGATTGGCATTGTCGGAAAATTCATGGACGATGTTTTGAAGTTTGTCAGCAAGAAAATCATGAAGTGGAGTTAAGGCATGTCCACAAGCGAAACTGCCGTAAAAATCACCCATTTAAACAAGCATTTTGAAGACCTGAAAGTCCTGGACGACGTAAGCATCGATATCAAAAAAGGTGAATTCGTCTCTGTCATCGGAGTCAGCGGCTGCGGTAAAAGCACCATGCTCCGAATCATTGGTGGTTTGGAAACACCCTCCAGCGGTGAAGTCCTTGTTTACGGGAAACCGGTCAAAAGGCCTTCCCGGAAAATCGGTTTCGTTTTTCAGGACCACAGGCTTCTTCCGTGGTTGACGGTAGAACAGAACATCAAGCTCGCCCTAGATGCAAAAACAAAGAACGCCGACGAAATCGTAGAAAAATACTTGCAGCTGGTCGGGCTTTCAAAATTTATCCACGCCTACCCCTCACAGCTTTCCGGAGGCATGGCGCAGCGTGTCGCCATCGCAAGAGCTCTCGCGAACCAGCCCGACATTCTTCTACTGGATGAACCCTTCGGTGCATTGGATGCCATCACCCGAATCAGCATGCAGCAGGAGCTCCAGAAAATCTGGAAAGTCGAAAACATCACCATGATCCTGATTACGCACGACATCTCTGAAGCGGTTTTTCTCGGAGAGCGTGTCGTGGTCATGTCGGGAAGGCCCGGTAGAATCAAGGATATCGTCTCGGTTGATCCCGTTTGCCATTACCAGAGAACGGAAAGCGTCTTTTCGAGCACCAGGGATCGCATCTATCAGGAATTTTTCAAGGAAGAAGAAGTTCCATTCTCTTACAGCATTTAAAAACGCCGACAAGACAAGTCTTCACTTGTCATAAGAATTGAAGAGGTAAAACCATGAGCGAATTTGTATATTCCCCCCAAGAAGAAAGAGTCCTCCAAAAAAAGAACATCGTGAATTTGAATAGGGCGTCGCACCTGATTGGAAACGTGAGGGGCGTAAAACCGCAAATTGATATTGAGAGAGGCTTGTACTTTACACGTTCCTTCCAAGAAACCGAAGGGGAACCGCTCATTGTCCGCTGGGCCAAGGCGCTCAAGCTGTATGCGGAAAAATCGACCATCCACATTGAAGAAGGCCAGCTGATCGCCGGAAGGGGCGGAGTCGCCGGGAGATACGGAATCCTTTACCCGGAACTGGATGGAGATACTCTCGGGATAAACATCGCGAAACTTCCGGGAAGGGCCACATCTCCTTTTGACATTTCCGAGGAAGCGGCCAATATCGTGAGGAATGAAATTGAGCCGTACTGGAAAGGAAAAACGTATCACGAAGAATTGGTAAAATCGCTCCCCGCCGATACAAAGAAGCTAACCTATAATCCGGACAGCGAAGCTTCTTCGAGATTCATCGTCAATGAGACATCTTCTTTCCGTTCCTCGATCCAGTGGGTGCACGATTATGAAATCGTGTTGCAAAAGGGTTTCCGCTGGATTATAGACGATTCCAAGAAAAGGCTTGCCGCACTTGACGAGGACAGCGCATTTGACATGATGGAAAAGAAGCCTTATCTCGAAGCGCTAATCATCACCTCGGAAGCGATTATCCTCTGGGCGAATCGCTACGCCGACGAAGCCGAAAGGCAAGCCGCATCGGCCGAAAGCGAAGCGCGAAAAGCGGAACTGTTGCAGATTGCGGCTAACTGCAGAAAGGTTCCCGAATACCCTGCAGAAAATTTCTACGAAGCCATTCAGTCGCAATGGCTGACGCAGATGTTTTCAAGAATCGAACAGAAGACCGGAACGATTATTTCTAACGGAAGAATGGACCAGTACCTGTATCCCTTCTACAAGGCAGATCTTGAAAAAGGAGCCATCACAGCGCAAAGGGCACAGGAACTTTTGGAATGCGTCTGGGTGGAAATGGCCGCATTTGTGGACCTTTACCTTTCCGAGACGGGAGGCGCCTTCAACGAAGGTTACGCGCACTGGGAAGCCGTCACCGTAGGCGGCCAGACGAAAGACGGTCTCGACGCCACCAACGAACTCACCTACATCATCTTGAAATCGAAGCGGGACTTTCCGCTCAATTATCCGGATCTTGCGGCGAGAATTCACACCCGGAGCCCGAAAAAATACCTGTACGAAGTAGCCTTGACCATCAAGGACGGCACCGGTTTTCCGAAGATTATCAATGACGAAGAAGTGGTTCCGCTGCTCCTTTCCAAAGGAGCTACTTTTGAAGAAGCGTACGATTACGCCGTTTCTGGATGCGCGGAATGCCGCATGCCGAACAGGGATACCTACACAAGTCCCGGCGCATACATCAACTTCGGTGCCGCGCTAGAAATGACCATTTACAACGGGAAGATGCTCAAGTACGGAGACGAGCTGCTTGGGCTCAAAACCGGCGAGCTGGAAAGTTTCAAGACTTTCGACGAGTTGCTGGAAGCTTATTTAAAACAACAGAAGAATTTGATTCGCCACGCCTTCAGGCAACAGTACCTGATTAACAGCTTGAGGGCAAGACATTTTGCGACACCGCTGGGCTCCGCCTTGTCTAAGCCGAGCAGGGACAGTTTCACCGACCTCCACCAGGAACATGTTCCGGGTGGAATCGACCTGGGCTATTTTGAATTTATCGGGTTCGGCACTGTGATCGATTCCCTTGCCGCCATCAAGAAACTGGTATTCGAGGAAAAGAGGATTTCCGTTTCTGAATTAAGGAATGCCCTCAAGTCCAACTTTGAAGGTCACGAAGTCACCCGTGAACTGCTGAAGAATGCCCCCTCCTACGGAAACGACGATTCCTACGCCGACGAAATCGGCCTCCGCCTCGACAAGGAAGCGGGCGACTTTGCCAGAAAATACGGCAAGGAATTCGGCGTCCACATCGACTTGCGCTATGTGCCGTTCACTTCGCACGTACCTTTCGGCAAGGTGGTCAGCGCCACCGCCAACGGACGAAAGGCCTACACGCCGCTCTCCGACGGAAGCAGCGCCTCGCAGGGTGCAGACTTGCGCGGTCCGACCGCCATCTTGCTTTCCAATTTCAAGACAAAGAACTGGAGCAACAATTACAGGGCGGCAAGGCTTTTAAACATCAAGCTGAGTCCGGGCTGCGTCAAGGGCGACAACGGTACAGAAAAACTGGTCGACCTGCTGGAATCCTTCAGGGACTTGAAACTGTGGCATGTGCAATTTAACGTCATGAATACGGAAACTATGAGAAAAGCGCAGAAAAATCCCGAAGAATACAGGGACCTACTGGTTCGTGTCGCCGGGTACAGCGCCTACTTTACGGAACTGTCCAGAGACCTGCAGGATGACCTGATTGCAAGAACGGAGCAGCAGGCCGTCTAATGAGCGATAAGGGGCATCTCACAATTTTCAACATCCAGAAATATTCCCTCCATGACGGCTGCGGAATACGGACAGTCCTTTTTTTGAAGGGTTGCCCGTTAAGATGCTTGTGGTGCTGCAATCCCGAATCCCAGTCGCCGGAGAAGGAACTGATCTATCGCAAGAACCGCTGCATCGGCATGGACAAATGCGGACTCTGCAAAAAACATGTAGACGGTGCAATTCGTACCGGAGAAGACGGCAAGGCGCATCTCGACATGTCGATTTGCAGAAGCAGAACGGAGCTGTCCAAAATTTGCCCCTCGGGCGCGCTGAAAACCGAAGGTAGAGAAATTTCCATTGACGAAGCACTGGAAATCGTCTTGCAGGACGAAATATTCTACCGCGGAAAGGGCGGCCTTACTTTAAGTGGCGGGGAGCCGCTTGCCCAGGAAGCAAGCGTCGAACTCCTGAAAAGGGCGAAAGAAGAGCACCTCAACACCGCCATAGAAAGTTGCGGTCTTGTTCCCACCCAAAGATTGCTGGAAGCGGCAACGCATCTGGACGAAATCTTTTTCGACGTCAAGTCGCTTAATTCCGAAAAGCACAAGGAATACACCGGCGTTTCGAACGAACAAATTCTCAATAACCTGAAGGAATTGAAGAAGGCCTACCCCGAAAAGAAAATTCGTATCAGGACACCCGTCATTCCTGGCTTTAATGATTCCCAAGAAGAACTCGACTCTATAGAAAAATTTTTAAAAACCATCGGGATTACCGACTGGGAAAAGCTCCCTTACCACACCTATGGCGTAGGGAAATACGAAATGCTCGGCAGGGAATACCTGCTCCCAACAACCGTTACGGTCTGAATGTCTTCAATGCGGCAATCGTGCGCGAAATAAGGTCGTTCAGTTCCCAGCCCAAAAGGGTTGCACCGCGTTCAATGACTTCGCGGGAGCAACCTGCTGCAAACTTTGGCGACTTGTACTTTTTCAATACTGATTTCAATTCCAAATCCTGCACACTTTTGGATGGGCGCATCAGAACCACTGCACCAATCAAGCCTGTCAATTCATCAACGGCATACAAGACTTTTTCCATTTCATGTTCCGGCTTGACATCGACCGTGATTGCCCAGCCGTGGCTTGTCGTAGCGTGAATCAATTCTTCTGAAAGACCCGCCTCTTGCATCAATTCGCGTTCCTTGATGCAGTGCTGTTCCGGCCACTGCTCAAAATCCAGATCGTGCAGCAGTCCCACGATTCCCCAAAATTCTTCGTCTTCGCCGTAACCCAACTCGCGCGCAAAATAGCGCAAGGTGTTTTCGACGATTTCTCCATGCTCCAAGTGGAACGGGTCCGAGTTATATTTCTTGAGGAGCTCCCAAGCTCCTTCGCGGGTAATATTTGCTGATAATGCCATATAGCAAAATATAGCACTTTCCTGACTATCAGAAACGTACATTTTTATACAAAATTTTTATCCAAAGCTATGGATTTTTTCTATTGGACACCCTTTTAAGAACGTTCTATATTTGCACGATGAATTACAATGAAGAAACGGATCTTTCCAAAGCGGAATGTTTGCAGATTTTGAACACTCTGGACGAATCGCTCGGTGAATTGATTGAAAACTATTCGCTTCGCACCAAATACAAGGGCAACCGCGTTAGCATCCAGCTTTTGACGAATGTGCGAAGCGGCAACTGCACGCAGAATTGCGCCTATTGCGCGCAGTCTCGTGATTCCGAAGCCCTTATTGAAAAATACAGAAGTGTCTCCGACGAAAAACTTTACGGCGACAACGATCTGGTAAGTGAATTTAACTTGTCGCGGCATTGCATCGGGCTTTCGGGCATGGGTCCTTGCCGAGCGCGACATTTCGGGCCTAACATTCGAATACTGCATCAAGGTGCTTTGCCTTGCGCGCCTGATGCTCCCGAAATCGGATATCCGCTGCGCCGCCGGCCGCGAAGTGTATTTCAAGGAGCACGAAAAGACGCTTTTCAAGGTGGCCGATTCCATATTCGCGTCGGGCTACCTCACCGAAGGCGGCCAAGGGCTCAACGAAACGTTTAAGACAATCGAAAACGCCGGCTTTACCTGGTTTGTAGAAAGCGCGGATAAATAATTGTTGTGCGGGGCACATCGTGTCGCTAGAAGTTGTACTTTCATTTTTACTTTACGCATTTGTTTCGGGAATTACCCCGGGACCCGCGAATCTTTGCTCGCTGTCCGTGGCGATGAAAAGCGGAAAAAGTGTGGCGATAAAGCAATGGTACGGGCTTTTTACCGGATACACGATTGTTGCGCTTGCGTCCGTTTTTATCGTTTATTTTATTAGCAGTGCATTTGAAAGTTTTATTGAAGTTTTCTCGTTTATTGGAGCAATTTATATTGCGTATCTAGCTATAAGCCTTTTGCTTCAAGCGATTAAACCATACGATGAAATTCGCAACAACCGCGCCACCGGCAATTTCCGCACGGGCCTTTTCGTGCAACTTACAAACGTGAAGATAATGGTGTTTTGCTTGACGGCGATTACGACCTACATGCTTCCTTACCACCAGGATTTTCCGCACATCCTTATATTTGGCCTAGTCTTGCCATTCACAGGGCCTGTTTGCAATTTGGCGTGGCTTTTCGCGGGCGTTTTGCTTCAAGGTATATTCCGAAAACACCACCGAATTTTCTATACGCTCATGGGACTATCGCTACTTTACTGCGCGATTGGAATTGTGTGGTAAATAGCGTTAAGCCAATTCCACTTCGACTACGCCGCGCACTGAATTGAAACAGTAGATTTTCTCGGCTGTTTCAAGGTCGCGCGGATACAAAACTTTTTCTTGGATTTTTCCTTCGCGAAGCAGTTTTTGTCGGGTAATTCCGTTTAAAAGTCCGCACTTGATGGGCGGAGTGTAAATGACCCCGTTCAGTTTGACGCCAATATTAGTGAAGGTTCCCTCGGTGATTTCGCCTTTTTCGTTAATCCCAATTTCATCGAAAACATCCTTGGGTGCAGGCAGGCGGATGCTGGTTTTATGGTACAAAAAAGGATTCTCTGAATTTACGTGATAGCCAATTCTGACTTTCGGATTTTGCTTTGGAGCCGGAATGGGCCTTGTCGTGACTTCGAAATGTCCATCTTTAAAAAGTTCAATTCGGTTGACAATTTCTTTATTGAATCCGATTTTTTCAATATCACAATTCCACTTGAAGCCTAGCTCCTGCGCCGATTTTTTGAGGCGTTCAACGTGCATCTCGAAATCGGTAATTCCCGTTTCGATAAGCGAAAAATCAGTTCTTAAGAATTCGGCCTTGGTCATAGTTTCTTCCCATTCGTTTTCGGCTGTAGAATTCCAAGTGATGGCACTGCCAGCATCGTACCGATAAGTTGATTCACCATTTATTTTCTGCAAAATTCTTATCGGGACCGAAAACACGACTTCGTTTTTGTGCAAATATCCGATGGCCCCGCAATAAACGCCACGGGACTTGGGCTCGGTTTCGTCGATGATTTGCATAGTCGAAATTTTCGGCGCACCGGTAATGGAACCGCAGGGGTAAATCGCTTCAAAAATGTCGTAAAGAGTCGCGTCGTTTCTAAGTTCCGAAGAGATTTCGGATGTCATCTGGAACAATGTTTTGTGCGCTTCAATTTCGAACATTTTGTCTGCGCGGACCGTTCCTGGTTTAGAAATCCGTCCCAAGTCATTCCGCAGCAAATCGACAATCATGATGTTTTCGGTGCGGTTTTTAAGGTCATTAAAGAGAAATTCCTTCAACTTGGCATCTTCTTCGGAATCATTCCCTCTTTTGACCGTCCCCTTCATTGGTTTTGTCCGGATTTTGTTACCGCTCAAAGTGAAGAACAGTTCAGGAGAAAAGGAGAGGATTGTTTCGTATTTATTCTGCAAAAAGGCATTGTAGGGTGTCCGCTGATTTTGCAGAAGGTGATTGTACAAATCAATTTCGCTCGCATTGGTCTTTAGCGACGACGGATAAGTGTAATTCACTTCGTATGTGATACCCTTCCTAATCTGTTCCTTGATATAGGCAATCTTCTCAAAGTATTCTTCTCTGCTGATAAGCGGAGTTACAATGGTGCCGATTTTGCAATCAGGCACCTTGTGCTCAAAAGGTTTACAACTATCAAAAGCCTCGAAATAAACCAATGGCAGGTTGTCGGCGATATTTTTAAGATCATACCGCATATAACCCACAAGGTAGAGCCCCTTGTTTTTCAGAAACTCTACTTTATCTAAAGCGGGTTTGACCTGATTTGGACAGAACGCTTCAATGACTTCAATGGGATTTTCAAAAACTTTGTCGGCATATATCAGCATGGCGCGGCCAAAGTTAGTAAAAATGGGGAAGCGTTTCCAAAAAATATCGATGTACGCGCAAGTCTTCATTGAGTTCCGGGTGGAACGAAATGGCCAGTTGATTTTTGTAGCGTATAGCGACAATTTGGTCATTGACAGTTGCTAAAACCTGGACGCCCTCGTCCACTTTTTGAATAAGCGGTGCGCGGATGAATGTCATCGGAATTTTTCCGATTCCTTCAAAGTTTTCTTCGACGTAAAAACTTCCGAGTTGACGACCGTATGCATTGCGTTCAACAGTGGCGGGGAGTGTTCCGAAGTAGGTGTGAGAATCGTTACTCAAATTGTCAGCGAGTAGAATCAATCCTGCACAAGTTCCTAAAGTCGGGAGTCCGTTCTCAATGAGATTCTTGAGCGGTTCAAAAAGCCCTAAGTCGTGGAGCAGCTTCCCTTGCACGGTGCTTTCGCCGCCGGGGAGCACAAGACCGTCTAAATGGCGGTCAAGGTCGCGCAACTGCCTGATTTCAAATACTTCGGCGCCCAGCGATTTGAGGATGCGTTCGTGTTCAATGAACGCCCCCTGCACCGCGAGTACGCCGATTTGCGGTTTAATTCCCATTACTTTCCCCTTTCGGCCATCAGCAGCGCGATTTCCTGTTCGTTGATACCGACCATGGCTTCGCCCAAGTCTTCAGAAAGCTTGGCGATGAGTTTTGCGTCGGTATAGTTGGTGACGGCCTGCACAATGGCGGTGGCACGCTTGGCGGGGTTGCCTGACTTGAAGATTCCGGAGCCTACGAAAACGCCTTCGGCACCGAGTTGCATCATGAGGGCGGCATCGGCGGGGGTGGCAACACCACCGGCAGCGAAGTTCACCACGGGGAGTTTCTTGTGGTCGTGAACAAAGCGCACCAGGTCGTACGACACCTGGAGTTCCTTGGCGCGATTGAAGAGTTCATCTTCGCGCATGCTCGAGATGCGGGCGATTTCCTGATTCATCAGGCGCATGTGTCGTACGGCCTGGACGATGTCGCCCGTACCGGGCTCGCCCTTGGTACGGATCATCGAGGCGCCTTCTTCGATACGGCGCAGCGCTTCGCCCAAATCCTTGGCGCCGCAAACGAACGGCACATCAAATTCTCGCTTATTGATGTGGAAAATGTCGTCGGCAGGAGAGAGCACTTCGCTTTCGTCGATGTAGTCGATCTCGATGGCCTGCAAAATTTGCGCTTCGGCAAAATGACCGATACGGCATTTGGCCATGACCGGGATAGAGACGGCGTCCTGAATACCTTTGATCATCTTGGGGTCGCTCATGCGCGATACACCGCCCGCGGCACGGATGTCGGCGGGGATGCGTTCCAGGGCCATCACGGCGGCGGCCCCAGCGGCTTCGGCAATTTTGGCCTGTTCGGGGGTTGTCACATCCATAATGACGCCACCCTTGAGCATTTGGGCTAGGTTTTTGTTGAGTTCGTAACGATTCTGGTCAGACATGTAAATCTCCTTGGTTGTGGAATGGTTTAATTTCAGGCTGTAATTTAAAACATTCGCTTGACCTGCACAATATTCAGTTTTTTACTATTTTTATAAGGTCAGTTTAATATCAGAT
>JAGAHT010000067.1:0-35858 GCA_017626945.1 Fibrobacter sp. | reverse complement strand
TTCTTCGTTCAGTGGCGCGGGTGGTACCTGCGACGTGTATGTGTACCTGGGTGCGGACGACTCCGACACGGACGCCCACAGCCACATCTACGAAATCCAGGGTTCCGAGGATGGTAGCCGCTACCTGAACGACTGGAAGGGTCACGCCTTCGACGGCGACTATCGCGAGGCGACCTGTAGGAGCCGTAGCGATGCGCTCGCGAACCTTGCCGTGGGAGCCACCCCCATGGTGGAACTCATCGGCAACTATGTGGTGTTCCACAATGTTGCGGGCGATACTTTCGACCTGTACATTCGCAACCTGCACACGGAAGGCGGCCAGTGGCCCATGAACATGCCGGTGATTGCGGCCATCCAGGTGGTGGCGGGCTCGGGCAGGGCCGATGCCGCCGTGGGTGGCGACCATGACCGCGACCTTGTATTCGGCGACAGCGCCGCGCTCACATTCGATATGGATGTGCCGTATTCCGCCGGGGAAGACCTCGCAGACTTCGCGAACATCAACCGGGTGAACGGGGCTTCTTCTGTGGCGCTTGACGACGGCCTCTATGCCCTCGGTGCCGACGATGCCATTTACACGGGCATAGACCGCGACGTGGTGGTGGCGGGCGAAGGGCTCGATACGGTGACACTCGGCTCGGGCGACGATGTCGCCCTTGGCGACAACGCCTCGCTGGTGCTGGAGCACAACAACCCCGTGGGCGTATTCCGCCCCGATGTGGAAACGGTGCTCGAAAGCAACAACTACCAGGCCGACACTGGCGACTACCTGGGTTCGCCCACGGTAGATGCCGGAGATATCCAGGACAAGTTCGAGGATGGCGATGTGCCGGGCGTGACGCTCGAAGCGTCTGCAAACGGCGGCACGGATACATTCACCGATGCGACCGACAAGGACTGGACGGTTCAGCAGGAAGTGACACCGGGCACGATTTCGCGCACGATTGACATTTCTTCGGGTGCGCAGGTGATTACCTTTGCCGAGGGCGAAACGGTGCTGCTGGTAAGCGACACCTGGCCCGGCAAGGACAATCCGTGGTGGAACCCGAACATCGTGTTGATTTCTGATGGTCAGGGCCATAGCGTCCCCGCCCTTGCATGGGAGTGGGACGTGAACGGCACTACCATGACGGCCTCCACGCAGTCGGGTTACTACTTCACCGTGGATATACCCGACACCCCGAACGGAGACAACCGCTACGAAATCCGCGTGACTGCACTCACCGCAGGCACCGCCGTGATTTCTATCGGGTAGTTTTTACTAGCTTTGGCATTGAAATAAAGGACCAAGATGATAAAGGAATTTCAAGTTCAAAATTTTGGCTGTATCGACTCGATCAGGGTTGAAAACCTGAAAGGTATCAACTTGATTGTCGGCCCGAATTCTTGCGGAAAATCGACATTGCTCAAGGCCCTGTATGCGGCCAAGCGTTCTGCCGAACTTTTTCAGCGTGGAAAGAACGATGAAAGTTATCAGAGGTTGCTGCACAAGAAACTTCGGTGGACTTTTCAGGTGGATTCGCTCCAGTCGCTGATAAAGAGAGATGCTTCGCTGTCGGCCAATGTGCAGTTCAAGGCAGATAAGGCTGAGGTGAATTTTAGCATTGCCAAGAAGAAAGAGGCCCCGGTGTGTTCGCCTTTCTTTAATAAGGTGAAACCGACTCCGGTCAATTCTGTTTTTCTCCCCGCCAAGGAAATTCTTTCTCTCCAAAAGCTCGTCATCAAGACCCATAGCCTGGATATGGAATTTGGCTTTGACGAAACCTATTACGATTTGGCGATGGCGCTGAACTCGCCAACGACAAAGGGCAAGAATCCGGGCGGTTTTGCCAATAGCCGAAAGATGTTGAAAGATATTACCGGTGGCGTGGTCAGTTTTGACGCCAAGGAAAACCGCTGGTTCCTTAAGAAGGATGGACATACGTTCCCCATAGAACTTGCATCCGATGGTATCAAGAAAATCGGTATTCTTGACACCCTGCTTGGGAACAGGTTTTTGACAAAGTCCTCTGTTGTTTTTATTGACGAACTTGAATCGTCCCTGCATCCTACGGCAATCTCCAAGTTTTTGGATATTGTCTATGAACTTTCTGCATGCGGGGTGCAGTTCATTATTTCTTCGCATTCCTACTTTGTCGTGAAGAAACTATACCTGCTTGCCCAGAAGAATCATCAGTCAATTCCTATTATTTCCCTTGATGGGGGCTATAGGGTAGATGATTTGCTGGATGGCATCCCGGAAGACAACCAGATTATAGCCGAATCGATTCGCCTTTACGAAGAAGAGATTGACCTGTGAGCACGGTAACTTTTGAAGAATCGGGAATGCAGTTTGGTCCCTTCGAAAATAAAGATGTCTTTGCTGCAGAAAAATTTTCCCAAAAGAAGCACCTTGTTAGTAAAAGTGTTGAATTCGTCTTGTTTCGTGGAAAAAAGGCCATCTTTTTAGAAGCAAAGAGTTCCATTCCGCAAAGCAGTGACGACATTAATAAAATTTTTCTTCCTTCTATAGCGGAAAAACTTTCCGACACATTGCACCTTGTTGCTAGTGACTATATGAAAATTCTTTCTGAAAGGGATTCATTGCTAGATCCGTTAAAAGGAAGAAATTGGGAACAGCTTTCGATTAACTACTATGTGGTTCTTAAGGGAATGCCCAAAGATCAGTTGCCTGCTTTACACGACATGTTTAACGCTTATCCCTTGTTGAATAAATTGAAAAAGATTTGGAGCCCGAATAAATCGGGTTGGGTTAAGGTGATAAACGATGTGAAGGCCCGTGATATGGGGCTTATAGCTTAAGGAATCGGCTAGCCCTATTCTGCGGTCAGGTCTTCGCGCAGCACGAGTTTTTCGTTTTTCCAGGTTTCCAGGCCGTTCTGCAGTAGCAGTTTGCCTGTGGCCCGCATCAGCCGGACATCGATGATTCGGAGTGTGCGCATGTTTTCGAGCTGTCGGCGCTCCGCTTCGCGCAGGTCCTCTTCCATCTCGAAAATTTCGCGGTAGTTGCTCTTGCCCATGGCGAGCTTCTTGAATTCCTCTTCGAGTTCCTTCTGGTGGTATTCCACCGCAATCTGCCCGTAGCGCCACTGTTCGCGGATTTCTTGCGCCCTGTTCTGCAGAATCCGGTATTCCTCGAAGATTTGCGCCTGCAACAGCATAAGCCTTGTACGGGCGGCCCTTACGCTATATTTCTGGGCCGATATGCGGTGTCTTTCGGCAACGCCGCCGAACAGCGGTATGTTTATCTCTATGCCGCCTGCAAGCACGGTCTGGCGCTTGCCCTCGGTCTTGAAGTTCCTCACGGCCTCGCGGGCCTTGTCGTTACGGCTGCGGATTCCGTAGTTGCCGATAAGGTCCACGGTAGGGAGCCAGTCTGCCCGCCTTGCCGAAAGTTCCGATTCGCGGAGCATGACCTCGGCCCCTTGCGATAGGTAGCCTGGATGCATGAGCGACATGGAATCCAGGAATGTGAGCGAATCCAGCCTTGCCGCCGAATCGGGGGCGAGGTCCGGGCGCATGGCGATGGGGCGGGGGTCGTGGATGTATTCGCCGGACGACAGCGTGAGCAACAGCGTAAGCCTTGCGCCGCGCAGCTTGTCGAGTGCGTCGAGCCTTGCCGACTCGCGGTCGGAATACTCCGCGACGGCCTTGCTATAGTCAAGGGGCGAAAGCAGACCCTGCTTGAGCCGCTTGCCCGCATCTTCCACGATGTCCTTTGCCACGCGGGCCGATTCCGTCGCCGAGGCCAGGAATCGGTCGGCGTAGTAGTAGTTCCAGTAGGCGTCGCAGAACTTTTCCAGGACATCGTTCAGGGCGTCGCGGTATTTCTGGTAGGCGAGTTCCCTGCGGAGCCTTGCCTGTTCCAGCTCGTTCGTGGCCGAGAAGAACAGCGGGCCGTCCTTCAGCAGGTGCTGGCGCAGTTCCCCGCCGAAGTAGAGTTCCGAGGTGTAGTCGCTGTGCGTGTAGGTGGCCTGGTTGAACCCCACATTGTATTCGGTGCCGGTGGGGAGCGCCCCCTGTACGCCAATCTTGTATTCTTCCTTTGTCTCCGTAAACAGTGCGCCGGGCCGTTCGGCGGTCTCCTTGAACGCGCGGCCCACGAGCCTTGGCTCGAACTTGCCATAGGCCCCCGTGGCCGCTTCGGATTCCGAGAGCCACGCGAACTTCGCTTCCGTCACGTCGGCGTTGTTGGTGAGCACTGCCTGCAGGGCCGTCCCGAAATCCAGGTACAGCGAGTCGCCCTTTTCTTCGGCGGCAAGGGCGGCAACTACAGCCAGGGTGGCGATGATGTTTACGGCGCGGAAACTCATTTAAGCAGGATTTTCCCCGTGACACCCGGCTCGACGGCCAGGTCCGTGTTGTCGAATATGACCTTCACGGTGCGCAGCATGCTGGACTTGTCCACCACGGGCGACACGAACTCGATTTTGCCCTTCTTGCGGCGGCTCTGCTTGCGTCCGTCGAGCGAAAGGCTTACCTGTTGGCCGGGTTTTAGCTTGCCCGACCTGTTCGCCACCACATAGGCGACCATGCGGCAGGTGCGCACATCCGCGATTTCGATGACGGGTTCCAAGCCCTCGACGCTTTCGCCCTTGTTCTTGGATATGGAAACGATTTCGCCGTCGAAGGGGGCGGTGAGAACGCGTTTTTCGAGCTCTGCCCGGGCGACATCGTGTTCGAGCTTCGCGCGTTCCCTTTCGGTCTGCGCCGACGAGAGTTCGGCAGCCGCCACGTCGTGGTTCATCTGCTTTTCCCAGACCTGTTCCGCGCTTACGGAGTTGCTGTTCTCGAAAAGGTTGCGGGTCGCGTCCAGGTCCTTCTTGTAGGCCTGGAGCTTTGCCCTGGCCGAGAGTACTGCCGAGGAGTCGTTTGCAGTGATACCCGTGATGCGGACGCGTAGCCGTTCCTCGCGGTTCACGAGGTTCATGAGCGTGTCGCCCTTGTGCACGAACGCGCCTTCCTTGACCCAGATGCTGTCAATCTTCCCGGACACGGTGAACCCGACGCGGGCCTGGTTGATGGGTTCCGTTACACCGTCGAACCCCTGCTGCGCATGTGCAAATGCAGCGAGGGCGAGAGCTGTAAATAGGGCCTTGCCGAGCATCAGTCTGCCGCCGCGCTAGAAGAACTGGAAGACGGGCTGGATTCAACCGATGAACTGGACCCTGCCGACGAACTCGAAGCCTCGGAAGAACTGGATGCCTCGGACGAACTGGACACGGGGGCCTTGGAAAGCTCGGTGAGCACCGTCAGCCCCTGCAAGTAGAGCCCGTTCTTCGCGTGGGCGGTGATGTTCATGCCCACGGTGTCGCCCGCCGCAAGGGAGTCGTCGAATGTCTCGAACATCTTGACGAACAGCGTGTCGGCCTTGATCCAGGCGTCGGCATTGGGGGACTCGTTGTCGGCATAGATGGACTTCTTGACCTTTGCAGCCTTGCTCCACTGGACCGTGGCGAGCGAGTCGGAGAACTTGACCCAGAGCGTGTCGTTTACCGAGAAAGTCGCCTTGTAGCGGCTGCTTGCCGCCCAGGCGTTGCTCGTGACGGCATAAAGTCCGCGGTTCGTGGTAAAGGCCGCGTCGCCCGAAAGGTCTACGGTCAGCCTTTCGCCTTTCTTGGTGTAGCCCACGATGCTCACGGAGTAGGACTTCTCGGCGGCAAGGGGGGCCGTGTGCCGCAGGTACAGCGTGTCGCCCTTGATTTCGGGCATGAGGACCGTCGCGGAATCGCCCGCGAGGCTCACGGATATGTTCTCCTTGCTGAGCGCCTCGCTGAACACGTAGTAGGGCGTGATGAGCGGCGAGAGGTTCTTGTAGCCCATGCGGTTCTTGTCCATTACGTTGGAAGATACGATGACGGGGGCGCTCTCCTTGAGGGTGTCGCGGACGAGAAAGATTCTGCCCATGTCGTGAACGGCGTCGGAACGCAGGCGGGGGAGCGCCGTGTTCGAAAAGCGGTAGGTCTTGCCCTTGTAGGTGAAGGGTTCCGCCGAGAGCGTGAGGCCGGAATCGGCGGGGAGTTTCATGAATGTGAAGCGGCCGAGCGAATCTGTCGTGGCGGAGAATGTTTCGGGGGCGATGTTCACGAAGGCCGTGTCCTGGTGCGCGAGGCGCAGCTTTACCTTGGGGGCGGGTGACTTTACGCCCGTGGCTTCTTCTTGCACATAGAGTTCGCCTGCGATTCCCGCGTTCAGCGGCGAAAGCCGCACGACGCGCGACCCGCTCGCCACCACGCCCTCCATGTAGCTCGATTCGCCCGTGGATGCCACCGTGATAATCTTGGGGGCGTAGTAAAGCGTGTCCTTCTTGTCAACCGTGTAGTGGCTGAAGGTGAAGGTGTGCTGGCCGTAGGGCAGCCCGTCTATGAAGAATGCCCCCGACTCGTCAGTATAGGCCGTCTTCTGCTTGCCGGAACCGTCCATGTAGTCTATGGAGGCCCCTTCGAGGCCAAGCCCGTTTGCGCCGCTTACGACACTGCCCGAGAAGGTCCACTTGGAGTATTCGTCGTCCTCGGAATCGGACACGGAACAGCCCGAAACGAGAGCCGCCACGGCGAACGCCGTGACAAAGGATGTACAAAGTTTAACTAGGTTCATAAAACCCCTTGATATGCCTCGGAAATCTAGTAAAAGCCCCTCCATTTTACTAAATATCCAAAAGACATTAACCTTAAAAACAAAGGAATTGCAAAATGGCAGAAAACAAGCAGCCGCAAATCGAATGGAACGACAAGGACATGCGCACCACCTACGTGAATGCGACCAACGTAGTGGCCGGGCGCGAAGAGGTGATGATGATTCTCGGCGTGAATCGCGCATGGCAGATGAACCAGGAAAAGGTCGATGTCGCCATCTCCGACCGAATCGTGATGAACCCCTACACGGCAAAGCGCCTCGCCATTATGCTCAGCGCCACCGTGCGCGCCTACGAAAAGAAGTACGGCCCGCTCGATATCGGCGTGAATACCGCCCCGGCGGCAGCCCCTGCCGCTCCCGCGGCCGCCAAGGCCACCGGCAAGTCGGCCAAGTAACGCCCGCTCCAACCGCCCCCCAAGGTCCGACCTCTTTGGGGGAGGGGGAGGAGAGAAAAGTTTTTTTAGGAACCTGAGCCATGAGAGTAAAGAAACTTAAGATTGAAAATTTTAGAGGAATCAGGAATCTCGACCTTTCGTTTGAAGGTTCGGAAATGGTCGTCTTTGCGGGCGTCAATGGTGCGGGCAAAACGACCGTGCTTGTCGCGATGCAGTATTTATTCTCGTGGTATGTAGCCCGTCTGAAAAACCAGAAGGGGAAGGGACTCCAGCTGGACGAAAGCGACATCACCAACGGTCAGCCCTATTGCTTCATTGAAATCGAGATCGAGGAACACGACCATACGGTCCGCTGGTCGCTATTCAAGAAGCGCTCTTCTTACAGGAAACCCGTTGACAGGCTGGCCAGCAGGGCCGAACTGAACGACTTCGTGGACTCCAAGATGGAAATCTTTGCCGACGGCAAGGAACACAACCTGCCCCTGGTAGATTTCTACTCCGTGAACAGGGTTGTCGATGCCGTGCCTTTGCGCGTGCGCAAGAAGCATGAACTTGGCCCGTTGGATGCCTTTGACAGCGGGTTGAGCAACAGCGTCAACTTCCATTCGTTCTTCTTGTGGTTCCGCGAGCGCGAAGACCTTGAAAACGAACTCTACCGTGAACTTGGCAAGAAGTTCCATGGCGACATGCAGCTTGTCGCCGTCCGTTCTGCAATCAGGAACCTTTTGCCGGGTTACGAGAAATTCCGTGTGAAGCGCGACCCGTTGTCGTTCGTTGTCGAGAAAAAGGGCGAAACTTTTAGTTTTGGTCAGTTGTCGGATGGTGAAAAATCTTACATCGCGCTGGTGTGCGACATTGCCCGCAAGATGGCCATGGCCAACCCCAGAAGCGACTACCCGCTTGAAAGGTCGGCCATCGTGATGATAGACGAAATCGAGCTGCACCTGCACCCCGAGTGGCAGATGGGCGTGGTGGACCACCTCAAGAAGACTTTCCCGCGAGTGCAGTTCTTCTTGACGACACATTCTCCGCATATCGTGACCAACCTTAGGAACTCGGGCTGCGACACCCTTGTAGCCCTGGATAGGGGCGAAGCCGTCCCTACGACGCAGAACCAGTACGGCCAGACGGTCGACTTTATATTGAACGACGTGTTCCAGCTGAAAAGCCTGAGAAACGGCGATGTGCAGAAGAAAATTGACGAAATCTGGAACCTGCTGAAGAAAGGCGACTGCACCTCGGTTAAGTATCGCAAGTTGCTCTCGTGGCTCAGGGAAAACATCAGCCCGGCAGACCCGGAGTTTGTGCGCATAGCCTTGCAGGAAAAACGAATTGAGAAGGGGCTTGTATGATTTCGGTTAAGAAGACTCCTTTGAAATCGTTCAAGGACTTTGTCCGTCGTGAAAAACCGAAGGACTGGAACGAAATTCATACCCAGAAAAAATACCCGGACCTCTACGATGATACCAGGGCCGAACTTGTCAACGAACAAGGTGGCGTAAGCGCCTATACGGAAGAGCCGCTGCCGAGAAATGCCCATGAAACCCATATAGACCATTTTCGCAAGAGGGATTTGTTCCCTAACATGACCTATGACTGGAACAACCTGTTCGTAGATGGCATAAGCGAAAATTACGGTGCGAAGTTCAAGGACAAACATGTTAAGAAAGAAGACTATGCCTTGCTGATATCGCCCGCAGAGACCGATGTTGAAAGATTTTTCACGTATATGGAGAACGGCGAAATAGACGTTGCCAAGGGCCTTTCGGCGCATGATGCAAAACGTGCCGCATTCACGATAAAGATGTTCAACTTGGCTGACTCCAGGTTGACGGCGAGACGCGCAACTGTAATCAAGAGCATTCGCGCGTGTCCTGACTTGACTCCGAACGATATCCGTGCGGCTATGCAAAGTCAAGGCTTTAGAACCGTAGTAGAAAGTATTTTGGCGTAGAAGGATAGAACCCAAGTGCCCATGGACAAAGAAAATCCCTTTATAATCGAGTCGCTGGAACGGCGACAGATGATGGATGGCGCACCGGGCGACATCGTGCTGCCGGGTGGCATTGAACAGCCCGAAGCGGTTATCGAGGCCCCGGCGGTGATTGGCGAGATAGAACAGCCAGTCAATGTGACCCCAAACGACGCTGACTTCTTGACCAGGGCGAGCATCAAACAGCTTGCCAATACGGAATTTGTCCGCAACCCCGAGACGGGGCTGTATGTGGCAGAAGATTCCGGCGAACTAGTCAAGTCCGTAAACAAGGACTTGATAATAAACCCACAGAAAAATTTTGAAATACAACAGTCTGCACCGTTGAGCGCTGCGGATATTCAAGCCCTGCTCTCTATAGACCCAGACAACCTGGGCGGCAAGGGCGACACGAAAGTTTAATAACAGGAGAATGGATAATGAAAACGATAAAGAAACTCGGCTTGGTGAGCGCTGTAGCTTTTGCGATGCTTGCGTTCTCGGCTTGCGATGACTCTTCGTCGGCTAGTTCCGACGAAACCGGTACTCCCAGTTCATCGGTAGAAACTTCTGATTTGGATGAGTCGTCATCTTCTGTTGACAAGAAGTCGTCGGGAAATGAATCTACGGAAAAAGACAAGTCTTCCAGTAGTGTCAAGGGTTCCGAGCCCGCCGAAGTGTCCAGTAGTTCCGCGAAAGAAACAAAGAATTCATCTGACTCCAAGAGCTCCAGTTCCGTAAAGACAGATGATTCTTCTAGTAGTAACAAGGATAAGTCCAGTTCGTCGGTGAGTTCGTCTTCGAGTGAAAAGCAAAGTAGTAGTTCTGTAGGATCGTCTAGTTCTTCTGTGAAGCGTTCTTCGTCATCAGTCGCTTCGAGTAGTAGCGAATATGTGCCGTTTGATCATTCCCAGACACTTGGAAGTATAGGGCAAGAGGGCGTTTATAAGACATTTACTGATTCGCGCAACGGACGCAGTTACTATTACATGGAGTTCAAGGGTGTAAACAGGCAAGGCGACTCGGCGACGGTCACTGCCATGGCTGAGAACTTGAATATTGGAGAGATGGTCGCCGGCGACAAGGACCAGGCTGACGATTCGAAGGTAGAACGCTATTGTTATAACAACGACACCATCAACTGTGACCGCTATGGCGGTCTCTACCAGTGGGCGGAGATGATGAAATTGCCCAGCGAATGCAATACCAAGAGCTGTGCCGACAGTATAAAGCCAAACCACCAAGGTATCTGCCCCGACGACTGGCGCCTGCTTACCTACGATGATTTCGTTGTCATTCTCAATTCCAACGGCAACAACCATGGCATCGAGGGAGTCCGTTCCACCTTCGGCTTCGGCGGTTACAACACCACTGGGTATAGCCTTGTGGGCGCGGGGTATAGAAAGAATGATGGATCTTTTAAAGATATAGATGACGGGACCTATTGGATGTATCCCTTAGAACATGAAACTAATGTTACGAGGGTAAGGTCGAGCTATACGTCTATCCATCAAACAGCTTTTGCTGGCTTGGGTGTAAATGATAAGTCATATGGAGTCTCCGTCCGTTGTGTTAAGTCAAAATAAAATTTCTAAGTAAGATTACAAAATGAACATGAAAAAAATAAAGAAATCCGTCAAGAAGTCCACCAAGAACAACTACCGTATTGAGGCTCTTGAACCTCGTCTGATGATGAGCGCCGACCCAGTCATTGATGTGGACGATCTCAGTAACCTTTCTACGCAATTCGAGACAATTTCGGATAGAGTATTTGACGAAACGACTTCTTTGTTCAATACGTTTTGCGTGATTGACACGGAACTGGATAACCTTAATATTGTAGACAGGGTAAATAACGGCGTCAATTCGATCAAGGATCTTGTCGAGGATTCGCTCGCTACCGCCAAAGGAACTCTTCAGAACCTTCTTGGTGAGGCTTCAACCTATATAAAGGGCGAAGTAGATAATTTCAATGATAATATTGCTGCACAGGCAGAAAGCACACAAAGTGCTATAACGCAAATAAGCCTCAAAGATTTTGCCACGAAGTACTTAAAGGATTTCGTTAATGCTCACCCTGAATATAAAGATTTCACGTTTAACTATACAGACTCAAAACTTGTCGTGGAATATGACCTTGAGACAGTTAAAGAAATTGGGAGCCTCGAGATTATCGCCGGAGGTGAGACCTTTAATTTGACTGGCGATGGAACAAACCTTGCCGTCAATGCAAGTATAAGTGCCGAAATAGAGCTGGATGCGGATGTATCTGGTACAATGCTGGACAATGTTAGCGATATTGGCTCACCGGCCGTTGCCGCAAAAAGCCTTGATGTTTCGATTGCCAACCTCGGCCTGAATGCGGAATTCCTCGGGTTTGGGATAACTGAAGTAGATAACGATTCCACGCCGGATCTAAAAATCAGCTATAATGCGGAGCAGGAAACCCCGTCGGCTTCCGTTGATGTTGATTTGGAGTTTAGCCTGTCTCCTGCAAATGCAGATAGTCTCCCCTTTATGTTCAAAGAAGGGGAAATGCTTAAAATATCCAAGGTTGGGACGGATTTCGAACTGAAAATTCCGGATATCGTAAAAAATGAAAGCTTTACTCTTGCGGATTTTGCCGGATCGCTGAAAAATATAGAACTTGATAAGCTCCCCTTCCTGAAATCCCATGCAAGCGAATTGAAAAATGCCTTGGACAAGATAACGGAACTTGAAAATTATTGGGCGAAAGTTTCCATGGCCTTCGGTGGTGCCGTTGAAAAAGTCGAAGGGGAAACGGATGCCTTCCAGCTAAAAATCAACCAGCTGGCCTCGTGGCTTGGAAAGTTTGTCGGTGACAAAGCCGACGAAATGAAGGAAAATGTAAAGCAAATAAGCCTAGCGACGCTCAATGGAGGAAATGTTGGCTCTTTGGTGAATGTGTTCGATGGCATTACTGACTTTACAAGTGCGACCGATACCCTTGGGTTGAAGACAGGAGACAATACCTTGAGGCTTTTCCTGACTGCAAATTCGGGAACCCTTGAAAAGCTCAATCTGAACTTGATTGAACTCGAAGATTTGCTCATGGAAGCGACAATTGAGCTCGATGTGACCATAAATGTCAGTTCCGAAGGCAAGGTGAGTTTCGGGTCTGTTGCTGTCGGTGACTTTACTGCCTCAATTACTAAAAAAGAATCGGTGACCAAGGAGTTGGATTTAGGGCTCTTTACGGCATCCATTGAAAATCTTAATGCCAAGTACGAAATCAAGGTTGACTCCGCTAATGGTTCAAAGGTGACAAGCACGCTTGAATTATCCTGTGGACAACTATCTCTCAAGTCTGGCTCGATCGATATTTTTGGACCGGTAGCAGACCAGAATATTTCGTACAACTTTAGCGAAGACATCTGGATTTTCCCAGAAGCAATCAAAAAATATACCAGCCTTACGGGTGATACCTTGGTGAACCAGGTCGCTATTTACCTGGATACCGTGCAGACGGCGCTCCGTGGCTTGATCGAGAAGAATGTGAAACTGGACTTCTTGGGCGGTTCGACAGATACGATTGTCAATATTGTAGATAAAGTCGAAAAAGTCGTGTTCGGTGAAAAAGGTCTTGACAGTCTAGGCAAAATAGATGATTCTTTGGTGAAGGTTGGTTTGCTGAAGTATGTGGACGGAGCCTATACAAAGAACTTTGCCGATTTTGCGGATTTTCAGAAGGTATTCAATTACTCTTGGGCTCATTTTGTTCTGGGGAAGGACCTTAATCAAATAGAGACTGTCCTAAAATCGACCGATATGGAAATCCAAAAAAGTCTGGACTTCCTTGATATAGCGCTCATTGATATAAATGATAAAGAGCTTGTCCAGAAAATTGAATCTGATGTCGAGGAGGAAGTTGCGGCTGAAGTTGCTGATGCTACTGAAGTTGCACTCCTCGATCATTGTAAACTGACATTTAATTTGGGCTTCAACTTTGCCAAGGTCTTTGACCTGAACTTTGAGAATACATTGAAAAGCGGTGGCCTAGTGGGCGTGTCTACGAACGGTTTTGCGACGGCAAGCGGGAATGCCGGTATGAGCTTTACCCTGGACATTCACTTTAGCTCCGAGACCATCGGTGAAGATACCGAGCTGCCTGCAAGTATAGAAAGGGAGAATAGTTCCTATTCGATTTTCTCCCTGCCTGAGGAATATACACTGGACAGTGAATTGACATTCAATGTCATCAACAAGGATGACAAATCGGAACTTGCTACCATCAAAGGCCTGGAGAAATACGGGATTTCTGGCACGTCGACATGGACTGTGATTCCTGAAGGGACATCCGGCAAAAATGTCAAAATTTTCGCGACATCTTCAAAAGACCGCCTGCTTATCACTAGTGATTTTAAATTTGAATTGAAAAGTGGCAAAGATGTAAACGCCTTCTCGGAACTTCGTCTTACTAGCTCGAATCTGCAGACGACCTTCCTTGCAGAAAATGTTTCGGAAGATGGAAAAATAAAAATCTACGTCAGCAAGCAAGATCCTAGTGCTTCGCCGACATCTGCAGGGAATCCTGTCGAGATTGAAATAGACTTGGCCGAGATTATGGGCGGGGATTTTTATAAGGAAATCCTGTGGGAGAGTGATTTGAAGGGCCGGCTCAATGAGTTCTTCTCGCTGCAAAAGTCGGACGGCATTCCCCTTTTGGAGGTTAAGGACTCTATTATTGGTAGCGGCCGTTCCGTCATGAACACTTTTGGCCTCTATGTAGTGGATTCTACATATAATAGTGATACTAAAAAATACTCGATCCGGTTTGGTTGCGACCCGAAACGTTTGCAAGATTATGTGCAGGGCGACAATGGCGACCCCAGCGGACTTTATTATGAACTTTGCGATGCCGAGGGTTCTAATGTCACCTATATGCGCATTTCCGGTGAAATCAAGCCGAATGCCACCTTGGGCGAGGCTGGTATTTTAATTGGAAAGGATACTTTTTTCCCAACCGAAATGGTGTATACCTTATACGAAACAGCAACGGAAAGAGATAATGTCCTCAGTGATTTTAGAAAAAATCATCCTATCTTGGAATCAGTATTGACGTATACTTCATTTGATGTGGAGGATGCCAATGATGCTAGCAAAACAAAATATGGCGTTTCGGTTTCTGGAACAGATGTGACTATCAGTAATAGCGTTGCCCAGTTGGTCATTTCCAAAACGGAGGGCGATTCAACGACTTCGGACACGTATATTGTTAATACCGAGAACTGTCATAACCTTTCAAGCCTTGCAAATGCAATCAGGGATGCCTATGTATCTGGAATCAAGGATGTTCAGGTCATCGACAGCAAACTTGTGTTTACAACCGATGTGGATGTGACCGTAACCCTGGAGGGGACTCCATTAGACGCCGAGAAGGGTGATTTTAAGATAAAGGGTCATGATCCCATCGATTTCCAGGACCTCAAGAAGGGCACTGAAGAGTTAACCCTTGATGACTCTACGACTATATACGATATCGTAGCGGCTGTTAATCAGGAGTTGGATGGCAGTGACGTTTCTCTGTATTATAACGATAGTGAAGGCAATGCCCTGGACCACTTGGAGTTTCGCAGTGCCAATCCGTTTTCCTTAGAAAATATCGGTGCCAGTACGGTACTGCAGGGGCTCGGGTTCGTGGCAGGCGAAGCCCGTGCAGATAGTAATGGCGAGTATAGGATTGTGGGCGCCACGCTTACGGGACCTGACTGGTCGAAGCTTTTCTCGTTGGAATCTATAGAAGATGCTAAAATCAAGTTGAGCGCAGATGCGACGTTCCAAATCGGCGCGGATGTCAGTTTCTTCAAGGATCCTGTAGCGTCTGGAGATAACTATAAGATTACCCTTTCTGAAGAATCTGCCCAGTATCCGATTGATGAAGGCGGCCTCTTGATGGTGGGCTCCGACTTTTATCGTGTACTGGGTGTGGAGTCGGAAGAAGTTTCCGGAAAAACGTACAAAGTTATTATCGTATCAAAAGGTGCCGTAAATGCTGAAGGGTCGGACTTTGTGGCCACGAAGGATAGCGTTGCCACCTATGTGGCTAGCGCAAATGCGAGCGTCGGCTTCTTGGGTGTAGATGCCGCTGTTGACGGCAGTATTAGGGTCTCTGCAGAAATGAATCTCAAGAAGGATTCTGCGGCCACTGAGACTTCTTCGGATAAGGATGCTATTACAGGCAATATCCTCGGGTTTGACTATGAAATGACATTCGATGTGACATCCGCCGATACAGAAGAGGAAACCGATGCGGATGTACCTAAGTTTGAGCTAATGGCATGGAGCTCAATTGGCGACAAAACATATAAAGTAGCAAGCGGCGATGTATCCTTGCGAAAACCTGTAGATGGTGTTCCTAATTCCCCTTCTACCACTGTAGGTCCCTATGCTGTTACGTCAAGTTTTAATTTAGATGATGGCTTTTCACAAATGGTGGGGGATCTGAAGAGTATTTCCGTTGAACAGATATTTACGGTTCTGGAAAATGTCATTAAGCGCGTTACGGATATTCTCGATAAAACGAATGATGTGAAGATCCCCGTCATCAACAAGTCGGTGGGCGACCTCGTGAATGTGGCCAATGACCTTCGCGATATCGTGAGCAAATTGCGTCAGGAGAAGGTGACAAACTTCCAGCAGCTGGTGAAACTGCTCAAGGCGCAGCTTGAAGATTTCGGGCTTACTGCTTATGAGGGTGCAAGCGGCGCTGTGAAGGATTTGATAGGGCTTGATGTTGTCCCTGTTGAGGAAGATGAGATTACCAAGTATCAGCTTGCCATTGACTTCAACATCGATAAGGGTTTCAAGGATTCTTACGAGTTCAACTTCGGTAATGGAACTGTTGGAGTAAATGGCAGTGCTGCCCTTGAAGTACAAGGAGACTTCTGGTTTACCTTGGGGGCAAAAATTAACCTGAGTTCTACGAGCATAGATCTTTCGCTTGAAAACGCTATCCAGTTCGGCGCCAATGTCGAAATTCTGGGCGATAAGCTCAGCTTCAACCTCGGGGTGGATGGCCTAAGCGATTCTGCTGCGGGCGCGTTCCTCAAGAACCTCATTACCGTAGGGGCCAAGGACAATACGGCGTACGTGTACGGCAAGGCCGAGCTGCTTGGGTCGTATGGTAATAGTGGTTTATCTGTCACTAGCTTTGATGCTTTGCATACTCCCTTTAATTTCGCCCTTCCGGCGGTCGTATTAGGCAAGCTCCCGGTGAGCGTGTGCGGCGTGGACATGGGTGAGATAAAGCTCGGTGAATGGACTAACTCTGTAAATTGCCCTGATTCTGCAGATGAAGCGAAAAATGGCCTGACTTCCATATTCGATGTTTTTAAAAATGCCTGGTTGGCAACAGCCAATGGTTCGGGTGATGCTGCTAGCCTGACGACAGCGAGAAACGATTTGAATGCGAAGGCCATCATCATTGAAAAGGGGACTTTAGCTGAATCCTCCAGCAAGTCAAACTTTGATTTCGATCTTTACACGGGTTCAAATGATGATGTTCCTAGTAATGGCTCCTTAGTTGCCGATATTTCTGGTGTGTACGACAAGATTATCGAGTACTCCAACTTTGGTACCATGGACTGGTTCGAAAAAATCAAGCTTGTCGTGGGCGCCCTCAACAACATGCTCGATTCGCTCGAGGGGAACCTTAACGGCAACCTTGCCAGCACCATGAAATCGATGCCGGTTATTGGCGATGCCCTTTCGAACGGAGTTGACTTCTTGAGTGTGCTCAAGAAGAAGGTTCTGGAACCGCTTTCGAACTACCTGTATGAATCGACTGGCCTTACCGCCGAACTTCTCGCTCAAAAACTGGATTCTCTGTTCTCTGGCTATTTTGATGAGGAAACTTTCGCATTGTTGCCCCCGGTGGATAATAATGACCTTTGGAAACGTTCAAAGCAAGGCACCTGGTACCGTTCTGGGGATGGTTTTGCCGAGTGGTACTTGAACCTTGGGCAGGTCTATTCGCTGGGCCGTAATATCGATTTGAACCTTGGGCTACCAGGCCTAGGCCTCGAGACCAATGGCGGTGTAAGCATTTCGCTTGATTGGAACCTGCAGTTCGGTTTCGGTGTCTCACAAGAGAATGGGTTCTATTTTATTTTTGATGATGGTAACGAACTCGATGTGACTGCGCAGGCGAGCCTTAATGGCAAGGTCATCGGCAAACTGGCTGGCCTCGGGCTTGAACTGGACGCCTCCGATGCTGATGCGGCGAAAATAAAACTTTCGCTCGGTGTTGACCTCGGTGGAAATGGGGGGGAGGCTGATGTAGGCAACGGGCTTTTGCTCGATGAAACTGAGAAAGCAGCCTATGATGCCAAGTCTAATGAATCCGAGAAAAAAGAGTACTTGGAAACCCTTAGGGCTGAAGATGGCCGAAAATTGGCAAACCTCAGTACCGTCAATGTAGCCCAAGCCTTATCGATGCCAGTGTTCAGCTATGATGCGAGCGTGAACCTCAATCTCGGCCTTATGGTGGGTATTGCTAGTGACCTCAAGATTTCGGATGAAAGTACGCCCAAGTTCCCGAACATTACAGGAATGTTTGTGTTCAGTTGGGCATATGGTAGTGCATCAGAATCTACTGATAATGCTATCCAACGACTTGGATTCCAGAATTTGGAATTTGATATGGGCTCGTTTATTGGCGGCGTATTGGGCCCCATTGTTTCTAAAATCCAGAAGGTAGTAGAACCTTTGGAACCGCTTATCGAGTTCCTCACCACGCCGTTCCCAGTTCTTGACGATTTGGGTATAGAAATTACACCACTTGACCTCGCGAAGAAATTCGGTAATGCGGAATCGTTCGATGACAGCATGGTCTATGCCATCAAGGATCTCATTGCAATGAGCAAGAAGCTTTCTGTAGCGAAAGGAAAGAGCCTGAAGTTGCAGTTGGGCAATTTTAATTTAATTGATAGAGATTCTGGTCTTGATACAAGTAATAAAACCTCAGAAGATTTCCTAAAAGGAAGTACATCTAATAGAACGGTTTTTGATGATTTAGGCAGCTATGCAGATAAAGCTAATGATGCATCCGTCACAAATCAAGCCAATTCTATGATGGCTGCAAATGGCTTCAATAAGTCGGAAAAAGATGGCAAAAGTGCTTGGAAGTTCATTTGGGATGAACCGTCAAAAATCTTCCAGTTGCTGCTGGGTAATGATGTGCCTCTTGTTGAATACGATATGCCGGCTTTGAGGTTTGACTTCAACTGGGATACCTTTGTGCGTATCTGGGGACCGTTGGGTGTGCGCCTGGGTGTTTCGTTCAATGCGTCTATCGACCTTGCCTTTGGCTACGATACTCTGGGTATTCGCCAATGGGTGGGTGGCGGCTACAAGGATTTCGGCTCACTTCTGAACGGCTTCTACGTGAACGACCTCGACAAGAATGGTAATGACATCAATGAACTTTCGTTCTATGGCGGTGTAAAGGCTTCTGCAGAACTCAATGCAGGTGTAAGTGCTGGCGTTGGCGGTGGCGTCGGTATCGATGTCGGGTTCAACCTGTACGACCCCAACAAGGATGGCAAAATTCGCTTGAACGAAATCGCGACCTTGTTCAAGGAAGAGGGCCTGTTCGGGTTCTTTGATGTGAATGGTAAGATTACGGCGAAGCTGTATGCGTATGTTGACCTGTGGCTCACCAAGAAGGAATGGAATATTACAGACGATATAACGCTGTTCAGCTTCGAATACACGCATAGTACACCCCCTGTCATGGCGTCTGAAGCCAATGGCGACGTGGTAGCGAACATTGGCCCGAATTCTACGAGCCGCGTGGCGACTGATGATATAAATCCGTCTCTTGATGATGGTGATGAAACGCTGAATCTTTATCTTGATGACTCATCTGTATATAAAGAAAGTGATAAAGAAAAAAAGTACGGCTCAATTAAAGAAAATGACGGAAAATTATTGGTTGACGCTGGTGCCGGAAACGATAGAATTACTTTATTTGGAAATTTCAATCGCAATATTGAAATCAATGGCGGTGATGGAGACGATTTCATAGACCTTTCCGGGTTGACAATCAATGGAGACCATTCCGTTATTATTTGGGGTGGTGCGGGTAACGATACCATCATCGGTGCCGCAGGCCTCAACATCATCTTCGGCGATATGGGTGTGGCCCGTATCGAGGAAAAGGAAGAGGAAGATGGTAACAAGAGTTATAAGTATGTTGCCGAAGCGAATGTGGACGCAAACGTTGCTGGCCAGGATACCATTTACGGCGGTTCCAACCGCGATATCATATTCGGTGGTGCTGGTATAGATCAAATCAACGGCGGTACAGGCAATGACCTCATCTTTGGCGATGGCGGGCGAGTCTTGTTTGATGGTGCAGATAATTGGGCCAGCGTGGATGGAAACGATAAGACGACATATGATTATACGAAAATATTTGGGGATGTTAAGACTAACAGCGCGGCAATCGATCGTACGGACATCAGCCTTGATGGTGCCAATGATGTTCTGATTGGCGGCGCCGGTGACGACGCGATTTATGGTGGCGGCGGTCATGACTACATCGATGGTGCTGCCGGTGAAGACACCCTTGATGGTGGTAAGGGTAACGATCGCATTCTTGGCGGCTCTGACAGTGATAACATAAGCGGCGGCGAAGGCATGGACATGATTTTCGGCGATCGCTTTGCGGACAGCGGTGCTGAATTTTTATTTAATTTTGTGGCGCCCTTCACAGCAGAATCCTTTAGCGAAGACTTCAAGGCCGCATACGATGTGACTAACCAAAAAATCAATGCAAAGTCCTTCGACATTAATTTGGATGAAGACAAAGGTCGGGGAATAAACAAAAATAAGTATAAAGTTAATCTAACCAAAATATTGTCTGATGCCGTGAAAAAGGTATACGTAGCGGATACCACTACGACTCGCGCTACCGACTACATTTCTGGCAACGATGGCGACGACCTCATCTTCGGTGACGGTGGTGCACATGATGGCGAAACAGATTACATTGAAGGCGGAATCGGTAACGACCTTATCGATGGCGACGGCGGCAATGACACCATTAATGGTGGTATCGACAACGATGTGATTTACGGCGGCGCTGGCGATGATATCATTGATGGCGGAGCTGGGAACGATAGTCTCTACGGTGATGAAGGCTTTACTGCGTATGGCGAAAAGGAAGGGTTTGAAACGCTGGCGGATGGTTCCGTTACTCCGACAGATCCTGCCGGCATCAAGGAATACATCGATAACAAGCTGGCGTTTGGTGATAACCTCGGGATTGGCAAAAAGCTTTATACCAATGCTAAGAGTACGACTACGGAATCTGGCAACGACAAGATTGTTACCGGTCCGGGCATGGACTTCGTGGATGGCCAGGACGGTAGCGACAAGATTATCGTGAACCTCATGGGCGAAAGCGTGACCAGCTACGCAAACGTTACTGATTCCGGTGTGAATGGTTCTGATTCTCTGACGGTCGAGGGGACCGAGGTCGACGACGATTTGCTTATGCGCATGAACAAAACGCATAAACTTGGTTTCGTTGCTCTGCTGCCCGATACTTTGAATCAACTGGAGGGCGAGCAGAAGACCGCCGATGATCTTTCGAAGAATACGAACATCGAACGCGTCAATTTTACAAATGCGATGGATGTCGTGAACCTGAACGGCAACGGCGGAAAGGACACGATTAGGATTGACGGTACGGCGAAGGTCACGAATGTGGATGGTGGTGCAGGTTCGGATACTATCCAGGTGGGCCAACTCTACAACTCGGAACGCAACGACCAATCTTCTGCGGTTGTTACCGTGAATGATGCCTTTGATACAGTGAAGACCTCCGAAGAGAAGTACCTGAGCGATGGCGTTACCGATAATACAACGCTCAATGTGGATGGAGGCCTTGATGAAGATTTCCTGCTTACGCTGGGCAACAAGGGCCGTTTGAATATGGCCGGTGGCAAGGGAGACGACGCTTTTGTCATTGCAAGCTATAGCGTGGAAGACCCGGATAATATGGTTGAAGGCCCTGACGGAGTTAAAACCCCGAAGCTTGTCGCCATCAAGAAGGGGCCCGTTTCCATTGACGGTGGCGACGGTAATGATTCGCTGCTGATTGGCGGCACGAATGGCGATGATAGTATTGTCGTTTCCAAGGAAGGCGTGTTGAGCAACGTGGTGGGTGTTAAGGCGGCCGGTGTCGAAAAGACAACGTTCGACGCGGGCGCCGGGGATGACATCTTTGACGTGGTGAGCTCCAATGCGAATGACGCGACCATCATCAATGGCGGCAAGGGCAACGATACTGTTGTCGCGGGCGGCCTCCAGGAATCCATGACTCTGTATAGCGCGGAAACCGATGGACAGTCATGCTTTGTGAAGTACGAAGTCTTCGAACCCGCTGAAGAGGGCAAGGATGAGAAGGTCCTTGAATCCCATTCTGACAAGTTTGTTGTTATCGACACGTCCTTGAATACACCTGCGGTATTCATTTCGGGCGACGCCCAAACGATTACCGACCCGCAAATTTCTATTTCGGAAGGTTCCGCGAAAACATTCTACCTTCGTGCATCGAATATCGCTGAAGGAGAGACTGTCAAGGTGCAACTTATGGCGCCGATGGTTTCCTCAAATGACTTTATGCGTGGCGATCGCGGACTTTTGATTGCAGCTTGTGTTGGCTCGAAATTGTACAATGGTACGGTCAAGTTTGATTCTACGGGTGCCGTCATCGAAGGCTCTGACTCCAATTGCGTTTCTGGCTACGGAGAAACCATCGACCTCTACCTTGATGCCTCTCACACTAGTGTGGAAATTAGCGTATTCGCCTTGAATGATCTGTTTGTGGAAAGCGAGGCGAGCAAGTCCATCTCCATCTCCAGCGCGCAAGTTAATGCAGCTGGTGAGGTTGTCAAGGAACTCTCGAAGTCGATGACCGTTGCCCCTGTCAAGGTGGTTTCGGATTCTGGTGCGCGCGACACGATTAATTTGCTGACCTATGCCGAAGAGTTTTCGGGCTCTGCAAGTGTTTCGCTCCCGAAGGGCCTTGGGAGTAAGGTAGCGGCTGTTTATGCTGCAGGTGTAAATAATGCTTTGACTTTAGGTACCGACTATTCGGTTGATATCGATACGCTTAACATAAAGACCGCCACGTATATCGGTAAAAAGATTATGGTCTTGTTCCGCGGTTCGAATATGCGAATTGATGGGGCAAAAGCGACGCTTGTTTACGATGACTTGAGTCAGCTTGATGTCCAGTTCACAGATGAAGCTGGTTCCCAAAAAACTGTCCTGGCTGAAGGTGCTGTAAGACCCGCTGGCGTGACTGCGCTTGAGGGCGTATACTATAGGCTTGAAGGGAACACCATAGTGTTCTTCAACAGCGGTAACAAGCGCCTTATGACGTTGCACGGTACCCTTAGTGTAAGCCTCAAGACCAGTGCGCCAGCTGCACCCGCTGGCGTCGCAGCATCGGGTACGACTTCAACGCCTACGGGCTCAATCCCGAATGAAGTAGTCACTGGCGAAACCCAGCAAGTGTCTGTCCCAGCTATTTCTATAGCCGAACACTCTTCTATGTTGGTGGAAACAGAAGGCGAAAATGAACCGAATTCTGTAACGTATGCGGTAACCTGCAATAAGGATATCGCCGAAGGCGAAACCCTGACTGTCAGGATATCTGCGATAGACGCTGTCAGCGATATGGGTGAAGATCCTACCCAACAGCTCACGATCGGTGCGGTTATCCCTGAAGAAGTCCTTGCCGCCCTTGTTGCCGAAAACAGCGATTTCAAGAGCGATGATTTCATTGCCAAAGACAGCGCTAACAGCAAATATGTCATATTGACATTTACGTCTAAGATTAAATCGTTCAACATTACTGTTACTGCTAAGGCCGACGATGTTTCTGAAACCTATGGCGTGACAACGGTTATGGAAGGGGATAACCTCATTGGCGACATTGATGGTGCTGTATATGCCTATGGCGAAGGTAGCAGCATGGATATTTCGACGGATTCTCCGTCGCTCCTCAGGTACAACCATAGGATAGAACCCGACGATGAATCGGAACAGGTGGGTGTCGCGTCTGAACAGGCGGAACTTAAATATATTGTCGCGAGCAAGTACAACGAGAAGAACGAGTATCCTTCTGATGCCTTGAAGGCGATTGGGAACCTTGATGCCAAAACATTGACCGTTGCTCTCACCGCTATTGATCCCGAGGCCGATGCAGAAGGCTACAAATTCGAAGAAGGTAAGTATAAAGGAAAGACGGTGCGTTTTGTCGCCAATGACAGCGAGAATGGCATCAAAGTTGGCGAAAATGAAAACGCGAAGGAATCGGAATGGTTCCGGATAAACGAATGCAAGCTCTCCGAAGGCAATATTGTGCTTACCTTGAACAAGGCTGTCGTTGGTTTCGATGCTGCCAATTCGATGGTGTTGTTCTCTACGCCCAAGGATTACCTCTTTGTGGATGAAAAGACCTGCGTTGATCGTATTTTCGTGAATAACCAGTCTGCTTCGAGGGATGCAAATAGTACATTTGAAGCCTTTGCCACCAAGCTCGCTGAAATGAATTTCGACCCCACCAAGACTTATACCAGCGAAGAGGTTGCCCAAATCGCGGCGGAACTTGGCTTGGTTGGCATGGATGCCGAAAATGTCCTGAGTTTCTTTAAGAATGTAAGCGAAACGGAAGGCTCCATGAACAAGGACCCGAACGCGTTGCGCTTCACGCATACTGAAATCGGTAAACGTGGTATTTCTGTTTCGGATTTCGAGTTCGGCGAATACAACCTTGGCACGGGTTCCGATACAGTCAATATTTCCAAGACACTGCACCGCGAAGACGGCTTCCAGACATTCACGGTCGTGAATACGGGTGATATCAATTCCGCAAAGAGTAATACGGTTGGCGAGGTAATCGGGACTGCTACTTTCAGCGCCTCTAGTGTTTCTGCCGCAGGACTTTTCCATTATGACATAGCTGTCGATACGGGAGTAACGTTCGAAAAGACCGCGGAAGATACCAGAATCTATTACGTGGATGCCGAAATCGTCAAGACAGAGAATGGTGAAACAGAAGTCGTGGGCACTCAGCGCCGCGAGATTGTCGGTGTGTTTGACTGCATCTCGGGTTTTGATGTCAAGGATGACTTTATCCTTCGCGACGGTGAAAGTATTGCTGGGTTCACGTTCATTCAGGCAAAGTTCGATGACATCATCAATGTCAACAGCTACAAGGAAGATGTGGCCTCTACCGTCATCGCGGAGAGCGTTGTGGTTGATTTGGATGAAGAAGAAACCGACGAATCGCCTGCTACTGAAACTGAAGAGTCCGATACCGAAGAAACCGTCGTAATGGATGGTTTTGCGTATAACTACACGATTAAAGACGAATACGCCGCGACAATCGAAGCAAGCGTTGCTGCCGCTACCGAAGCGGGTAAGTCAATCTATGTAGATGCAAAACTCAGCGATGGTACTACCCAGCGTAGGCTAGTCGTGGCTGGGTCGCTCACATCCTCGAGTTTCCGCACGGATCGCGCATTCACGCTCCCATCAGATGATTCCATCTACATTAAGAGTTTCTCGTTCGGTTATGGTTACGTGGGTGACGGCCAGCTCGTCGTGAACGCCGAAAGCGGCAACGACCAAATTTTTGGTGTCAATCCCGATGTTACGCGTAATGACATGGTGCTTTTCGGTGGCAAGGGTGCTGACTATATCAACGTGAGCCAGGGTGGTATTGCCTTCGGTGACATGGGTGTGGTTGAGTACGCTAGCCTTACGAAGGCTGATGAATTTACAACCAGGCTCGGTTACGAGCTTATTGATGATGAACCCGAAACCATTCACACGACTATTGCGAAGGATGCCAGTGGCAAGCTTGACAAGCAGACCGATGGCATACGTCGTAACGCTACGAATGTCCGGTCGGTCGCCGATGATATTGGCGATATTGACATGATTACCCTCGGCGGTACGGACAGTAACGTGATTGGTGGTGCAAAGGGCGATGTGCTCTCGGTTTCGGGAAACATGAACGTGGTGCTTGGCGATAGTGGCTCTGTGCAGTACGACGCTGGCAACCTTGAAAATGCCGTGTACGGTGATTCCGTGGGTAAGGGCTTGCATATCGTTGAGACGACCTCCGATGACATCGGTGGTGTGGACAACATCTCCATCAGTGGCGGCAAGAATATTGCGATGGGCGGCTTCGCTGGCGATGACATCCGCATTACTGGTGCTGATAACATTGCGGCAGGTGATGGCGGTAAGCTCGAAGTATTCGAAAAGCGTCAGGTTCTCGAAACGACGAGCGATGAACTCGGTGGCGAGGATTTCATTACCACGGGTGACGGTGCGAACGTCGTGCTTGGCGGAACAACGCACGATGTCATTCACACGGGGGCCGGAAACGATACCATCGTGGGCGATGGCGGCAAGGTCGTCATGGATCTCAACCGCAACGCTCTCCTTGTGACGAACGAAGGGCACGACATTCCTGTGCTTGAAGGCGAGGGCGAAAATGCCGCTCTCAAGAGTAGTGCGGGCAAGGACCGGATAGACGCCGGTGACGGTGACAACGTGGTAATGGGCGGTCTCGATAACGATACGATTGACACCGGGACCGGTAAGGATGTCGTCTTTGGCGACAACGCCTATGCGACATTCCGCGGCAATGCTTCCGAGGCGCAGAACCAGTTGGACGAACTCCAAAACATCCCTACCATTTACGATGAATCGACCCTCAGTTTCAACTTCCAGGGGCCTGCCCAGACGGGTGTTGCCGCAAACGAGCAGGCCGGTGCCGTTGCTGACTACACCTTCAGCCAAATGGATGAAACCACGGGCGAGTTCGTGGATGTTACCGAGCATGCGGACTATCGCGTTGGCAACTGGAACAATATCAAGAACCCCTCCGGCATCGAGGCGGGCACCTACGGTAATGAGGATGATGAAATTGTGCTGTTCGACAACGGCTCTCGTGCTAGTGCCGTGAGCGTAACGTACGGCGCAACCGAGGCCCACCGCATTGACACGACCACGGGGCAACAGATACGTTTGCACGGCTACGACCAGAGCAATATGGTTCACGGTTCCGACCCGGGCGACGTAAACCTGATGAAGAGCGGCCTGGATACGAGCCGCAACAACGACCAAACCAAGCTGCTTGTACAGGTTGACGGCCTCTCGCAATACTTTACGGATTATGACGTGGTTGTTTACCTTGATATGGTCCGTGAAAATTCCTGGTCACCCGACAGTGTCCGCATGGTTACTCTCTACCGCGACTATGTGGACAAAAATGGAGTGTCCCACAGCGATGTAGCCGGGTGCTACTTTGTGAATGACCCTGAGTCGAATACGTTCAACGGCAACTGGATTGTCGCCACGGCTACGACTGCCGAACAGGCCAGGAATGCAAGGGATACCGCGGGTAACCCGGTATATGCCAATTGCGTCATATTCAAGGGCATCAGTGGAGACCGGTTCCATGTCGAGATTACCGATGGCGACCCCAGCAACGGTCAGAACGGCAAGGACCGTGCTGGCATTGCGGGCATACAGGTGCGCGGTCGCCACCACAAGCAGGACGTGGCTGCATCGACAGATATTGCCTATGGCGGAAACGATACCGTCAGGACATCCGGTGGCGACGATATCGTCGTGGGCGGGACAGGCAATGACCAAATCAACACTTACGGTGACGAACATTATGGCATTAACGACAACGACGTGGTGTTTGGCGACAATGCCAAGATGCTGTTCACCGACCGCGATGACGCCGCCACTACGGCATCCACGATAACGACCGCGGAATCCGTCATTTCGACTGACATGTCTGCCACCTATGACGACACCATTTTGACTGGCGACGGTGATGATACGGTGGTGGGCGGCCTCGGTGTCGACAAGATTGATGCTTCTGCGACTCCCACCGCTGATGGGACCCTTGATGGGGTTGATGTCGTGTCGCTCAATTTCGTGGATATCTCCACGCCGGAAAGCCTGCTTATGCGACAGGGCGAGTCTGCCGGTGTCGTTGTCGATTCGAACTGGCACAATGTTTACCAGGCCGGCTCGCAGCAGAGGGAATTCGGACAGGACCCGACGGACGTGCATTTCCGTTACCATATCAACGGCAATAACGACGCCCCGACAGAAAAGGTTAACGCGTCCATGGATGCTGACACCGGCAACAATAAAATGTTCAAGACCTATGTCTGCGGTCAGGCCCATGACACGCTTACGCTTGAACTCTCCAACATACCCGCAAGCGAGAGCGATCCACGCGATGTCTATGTTTACATAAGCGGAATCGACAACGAGCGCGACGGTTACGACTATATTTTCAAGATTACGGGTAGCAACGGCCAGACCTACTTCCTTAACGACTGGATGGGCGACTGTTTTGATGGGGAATACAAGCAGGTCACCTGTACCAGCTATCAGAAGGGGGCTCTTGCATCTGGCATAACACCGAATGTTACGATGATTGGCAACTATGTTGTGTTCCGCAATGTGAAGGCTAGTTCGCTTACGGTAAGCATTAGTCGTTATGATTCCACCATGGGAGATGCGAAGTGGAACAATATTCCCGTATTTAGCGGTGTGCAGATTGTGAAGAGCTCTCTGCCGACCGAGGCTATCGAAGTTGGTGGCGACCACGACAAGGACCTTGTTTTTGGTGACGAGGCCAGATTGCACTTTGATTTGGACATCCCGTTCGCGGGTGACGAGAACATCGTCGACTACAGGAACAGGGTGATTACATCGGAATCGATTGCAATGACTGACGGCAATGTAGCGAAGGGTGCTGGCGATACGATTGTGACTGGCAAGGACCGCGATGTCGTCGTAGGTGGTGAAGGAATTGACGAAGTCTATTCCGGTGCTGGTGACGACGTGGTTATTGGTGACAGGGCATCGCTTAAGGTGGAGCACAACAATCCTGTCGGCGTGTTCAGCCAGAATGTCGAGATTGTCCTTGAGGACAACGACTATACCAAGGCACAGAGGCGGCGTTTCGTCGATGGCGACACCGGTATGAGCGTAAACGAGATGCAAGACCAGGTAAGGCAGGGGCGTATCGAGGGCATAGCCCTTGAGACTGCTGGCGACACGGGCGACCACGTGTATGACGAATCGTCCAAGAACCTCGTGTTCAACGGAAATCTGACTGCAACTGGATTCGAAGTCCCGGACATCGAATTTGCCGGTTCTGAAACGGCACCGGACGATGGCAATAACCAGACGGAGCCCGACGACAACAATACTCAGCCCCTGGATGGCGAAACCGGGAACGGCGAAACTGGCAATGGGCAAGGCGGTGAAACCGGGGACGGCGAAACTGGCAACGGGCAAGGCGGTGAAACCGGGGACGGCGAAACCGGCAACGGACAGGGCGATGAACCCGGCATAACGACCATAGAGTCGTACGACATGCAAACTCCGCTGTTCCTTACTGCCGGTGAAACTGTGAAGGTCGTTTTCCACGAGTTCTACCGTGACACAAACTATGTCCCCAACCTGAATCTTATCTTTATCGGAAGTCAGGGCCGGTTCCCGGCTATCGATGTTGACCTTGAAACTGCTACCGGACCGCTGCACCTGGATATTCCGAGCACGTGGTGGTACTCGGTGGATGTGCCGGACCAGCCGAATGGCGAAAACGGTTGTTTCGAGATCTATTTCAGAGCGGAAGAAGACACCGTAGTGGTAGTATCCATCGCGCAGTAGCGTCTGGCACGGGAAAACTATGCCTCTCGATAAACAACGCAAGATTTTCCACGAATCGTGGTACCGCCTTGCGGGGAGCCGTATAGCTCTCCGTTCGAGCGTCCGTATTCACCGCCAGATATATCGGGGCGTCTTGTGGTATGTGCTCTACGAGCCGTTCACCAACCAGTATTTTCGTCTGCCGCAGGGGGCCTATTCCTTTGTTTCTCGACTTTCTGTGAGTAGGACCGTGGGCGAGATTTGGAACAGCATGCTGGAAAGCGGCGAGGGCGACATCCCGGGCCAGGGCGAAGTCATCGAGATGCTCGCGCAGCTTTACCAGGCCAACATGCTGCTTTATGACGGCGTGGAAGATGGCACGAAACTTTTCGACCGCGACAAGAAAAAGACCCGCAAGAAGGTCAAGTCCACCTTGCTCAATATCTTTTTCCTGCGAATACCGGTATTCGACCCCGACCCGCTCCTGAACCGTTTGCGGTGGCTGATCCGCATCCTGCTCAGTACGCCGATGATGCTGGTGTGGCTTGCGACGGTCATTGTCGCCGTCAAGTACGGTGTCGAGAACTTCGACGCCCTCAAGGACCAGAGCGCGGGGTTCCTGGCTCCGTCGAACATTGGCTGGGTGTACGTGTGTACCGTGTTCGTGAAGCTGTTCCACGAGTTCGGGCATGCGAGCGTCGTCAAGAAATATGGCGGCGAGGTCCACACGCTGGGCGTGATGTTCATGCTCCTTGCGCCGCTGCCGTATGTAGATGCCACGGCGAGCTGGTCTTTCCGCAAGAAGCGGCACCGTGCCTTTGTGGGGGCCGCGGGAATGCTCTTCGAGTTCTTTATAGCCTCGGTGGCGCTCATACTCTGGGCGAACCTGGGCGGCGGCACGGCCCGTGCGCTCTGCTACAATGTGTTCATCATCTGCTCGGTCTCTACGGTGCTGTTCAATGTGAATCCGCTCATGCGCTTTGACGGCTACTACATATTGACCGACCTGCTGGACATGCCGAACCTGCAACAGCATTCCGTACGGCACCTGCAGTACCTTCTGGAACGATATGCCTTCCGTAAGCGCGACGCGGAACCGGTCGCCTTCAGGGCGAGCGAGAAGCTGATATACACGGTTTACGGGATATCCAGCGCTGTCTACAGGTTTTTCCTCTTTGCGGGGTTCATCGTCGCCATATCGGCGCATTACCTGATACTTTCGTTTGTCATGGGCGTGCTGCTTTGCCTTACCATGGTGGTTATTCCGGTAGGCAAGTTTTTCAGGTATGTTTTCTGGGGGCCGGGGCTTTCGCAGGTCCGTAACCGTGCGGCAGTCTTGACGGTAGCTTTTTTTGCCCTGTTGTTTGCGGCGCTGTTCTACTTGCCCGTTCCCGATACGTTTACGGCCCCGGGTGTACTTGAGGCCCGCCATTACGAGAACACCATAGCGAACGAGGGCGGCTTTGCCACCAGGCTATACCGCGAAAGCTACAGTGCGGTAAGGAAGGGCGACACGCTCGTGCTCCTGGAGAATCTGGAAATCAAGTATGCCGCCGAGGCCAAGCGCTCCGAAATACAGGAAGCGCGGCAGATGTACTACCGTGCACTGAACGAGGCCCCCGAGGACATGCACCCGCTCGAAAAGCGACTTTCGGTATTGAAGCAGGAACTCGAAGAACTCGAAAGGAGCGAGAGCGAACTTGCACTTGTCGCGGGGATGGACGGAATCTGGAGTGCGCCCGGCATCGAGGACTATCAGGGGCGCTGGGTAGGCAAGGGCGATTCGCTGGGCATCTTGCTGGATACGACCGCGTTCGATTTTTTGGCAGTGGTAAACCAGGAAGATGGCGCAAGGTTGTTTACGGAAAAGCCCGTTCGCGCGTCGGTGCGCTTGCACGGCGATGTATTTAAGGAATTGAAGGTTGTCTCTGCCATGGCTATCCCCAGTGCGCAAGACCGCTTGCCCTCGAATGCGCTGGGTTGGCTCGGGGGTGGGGAAGTCGAGACGAAGAGCGACGGGTATTCGGAACAGACGGCGGAACCCGTTTACCTTGTAAGGGCCGAGATGCCCGATTCGATGGATGTTCGCCGCCTGCACGGAAGGACGGGCAAGATTCGTATTCAGCTTGGCTATGCTCCCTTGGCCGTCCAGGGGATACGCAAGGTACGGCAGGCGTTGCAAAAATACTACAAGATGTGATGGACTTGACTGGCGACTACAGGCTTACTTCGTTGAAACGCGTGGAGAAGATTCCCGTGGGTATCGACGCGTTTGTGTTCCGGCTGGTCGGCCGTTTCAAGAGTCGTCGTTCCGTTATCTGGCGCATTCTCCGTACCGCACGGAAAATAGACAGCCTTGGCCGCAGTCTTTCGGAAAAGTCTGACGCCGAGCTGAAAGGGCGGATAGAAGGGCTTGCCGCCCTGCTCAAGCGTCCTGTCAATGACTCGACCCTTTGCGAGGCATTCGCGTTGATGCAGGAGGCCGCTTTCCGGACGATGGGGTATAGGCCTTATGTGGAGCAGATTGCGGGAGCCCTTTGCCTTTATCGTGGCTATATCGCCGAGATGTCCACCGGCGAGGGCAAGACGATTACGGCGGCCATGTGTGCCGCGGTGCGCGGCTTGTCGGGTATGCCGTGCCATGTGATAACCGCCAATGATTACCTGGCAAGCCGCGACGCGCAGATAATGAAGCCGCTGTTTGACTATTGTGGCCTTACTGTGGGAGCCGTGACCGGTGCGATGAAGCCGGAAGAACGGAGGGCGGGCTATGCCGCCGCGATTACCTACTCTACGGCGAAGGAAGTGCTGGCCGACTTCTTGCGGGACCGTATCGCTATGGGGAAGATGCAGAACTTTTCGAAGCGGCTCCTGGACCGCTTCAGCCTGCAGGGCGGGGAGTTCGGCAGAGGTGTGGTGCAGCGGGGGCTATGCACCGCCATTGTCGATGAGGCTGACAATGTATTGATTGACGAGGCCGTGACGCCGCTGATTATTTCTAGGGAAAACAAGAACGAGGGCTTTAACGAAAGCTGCAGGCAGGCCTACGAACTTTCGGGAAAGTTGCAGGAAGGAATCGACTTCCTTGTCGATGGCAAGCTGCGCACAATTCATTTCTTGACGGACATGGACGAATGGCTCGAAGGCCCCGCGTCGAGCGGCTTTTCCAAGGCGGCGTTCCTGAAGGACCTGATTCGGCAGGCCCTGACGGCGCGGTACCTTTTTGTAGCCGGTCGCCAGTATGTGGTGGAAGAGGGTAAGGTCGTAATCGTGGACGAGTCCACGGGCCGCAAGATGCCCATGCGTTCCTGGAACGGCGGGCTTCACCAGATGATTGAGTTGAAGGAAGGGCTGGAACTTTCGGGGCTCAAGGAAACTGAGGCCCGAATGAGTTTCCAGCGATTCTTTAGGCTCTACAAGAATTTCTCGGGCATGACGGGGACCGGTAAGGAGGCCCTCGGTGAATTCTGGACTATTTACGGGTCCCCGGTCCTCTGCGTCCCGAACCATCGCCGCTGTATTCGCAAGATTTCTATGCTCAGGATTTTCTCTACAAAGGAAAGCAAGCGTGTCGCCATAGTCCGCGAAGTGATGAATGTCCATGCGACGGGCCGCCCCGTGCTTATTGGGACGAAGGATATTGACGAAAGCGAAACGCTGGCCGAAATGATTACGGCTCTCGGGCTTGAATGCCGCGTGATAAATGCCGTGCGTAGCGACGACGAGGCCGCGATTATCGAGCGTGCCGGACGCCTGGGCGCGATAACGGTCGCTACAAACATGGCCGGGCGTGGCACGGATATCAAGATACCGGACAAGGTAAAAAAACTTGGCGGACTGCACGTGATTGCCACGGAATGTAACCCGTCGTCCAGAATCGACCGGCAGTTGTTCGGGCGCGCCGCAAGGCAGGGCGACCCCGGCAGCGCAAGCCACTACGCAAGTTTCGAGGATGATGTGCTGCGCCGGAACCTGCCGGGACCGCTGTGGACCCTTATGCGGCATCTCGGACGGCTCTCTGCGCTCGCCGTGAGGTGGGCGCAGTATTCGGCGGGCAGAAAAGCGATGAAAAGTCGCCTTTCGGTGCAGCGGACAGACACCTGGCTGGAAGATTCTCTCGGCTTCAGTGGGAACGGCGTGTAGGACTGTGTAGAATCTACACATCGCCGTGACACAACTTTTACAAAAAATAATGCAACCCAGACAAAGTTTTTAGTTAGTTTGTACTCAATTACACTTTGTCCTTAATTTTTGTTTTTTCGTCGGAAACGGGCATTTTGGGTGATACGCTTTTGAAATTTTGGCGGTATCTTTGAAGACAAGGGAACGCAAGAGTTCCTGAGACAAAAACCGACAACCTTCAAGAACGAGGATAGAATCATGATGAAGATTCACGCTCTCAACTACAGAACACTCCGCAACGAAGAATTCCTGGGACTCCACAAGTACTTCGTTGAGCAGACTGCAAGCATCACCAGCGAAGAGATTCGCAAGTCCATCGAAGCCTACCGCACCTCTGTAACCGAATACGCTAACCTCATTGAAGTGTCTGTCGACGAATCTGCCGCAAGGGCCGTCAGCCGCCTTGATTCCGAACGCAATGCCGCCTACTCCTCTTGCAGGAACTTTTCGAAGAGCCTCAAGTCGCTTGCCGACAGCGGCGTGGTTGCCACGGGAGAACGTCTCCGCAAGATCTTTGCCGAGAACGCCGACCCCACGAGGCTGAATCAGGACCAGTCCACGGGTACTTTCACGAACCTCATCAATACCCTCAAGGAAATTGGTGATGACAAGTTGAGCGCCTGCGGATTCAAGCCCTGGCTCGAAAACCTCGAAAGCAAGCACAACGAATACCTGACGGCGGTGCAGAACCGCAACAAGGAAATCGCTTCGAAGGTGGCCGACGCCAACAAGGTGTATCGCGAACGCTGCCTCGAAGGATTCGGAATCGTGACGACGCTTGCTATCGGCAAGGCCACCCTCGACAAGGACGAAGGCTGCATCCAGTTCATCAATGCCGTGAACAGCCACATTGACCAGAAGAAGGTGCACCTGAAACTTCGCAAGGGAAAAGGGAAGAATACGACCGAGTCTCCCGAGACGACCGTGGTAGATTTCCCCACCGAAACGAAGGAAGAGGAAAATGCCGCATAGCTGTAAACGACATAACTTGAATAACATTGCTCCTGCCTGATAAAAAATCAGGCAGGAGTTTTTTGTTTTACAGGGCGTGGCCGAGTAGGCCGTGCCCTGTGTTGCGAGGGGGAGCGGGGGGAACCCCCGCAGCGTTAGGGATAGTGACCCCTTGGGGACAAGACTCGCGCAGCGGGGCTTGGTTCTGGGAGGTGAGCGGCAAGCGTAAGCGAAGCCGATTGCCCCCAGAATATAGCCCGACCCACACGACAGTGTGGGGAACGCCTATGCGTCGACGGCGATATCGGCGATGTTGTTGCGGCTCTCTTCTAGTGCTCTAGTCGGTGTTCCCGTCGCAAACCAGTAATTATAAAAATTTCCGAACCGTAAAACCGTTAATCCCAGCCGTAATTTTGCTATTGCGAATCGGTATTTTTTTATCTAATTTATATTTAAGAAAGATAGCCCAAAAGGAACATTCCATGAAAAAACTCGCTAGAATTTACACTCTTGTCTTAACGCTTGCGCTGGCCCTGCTTTCCTTGGTGGGCTGCGCCGAACGCAACAGGGCCGACCAGAATGCCGATGCGGATTTCTCGAAAAAAGGCGATGTGCTGGTGGTGTATTTCACCTGGTCTGGGCACCTGCGGAGCATGGCGCACTGGATTGCCGACGAAGTCGGAGCCGATTACGCCCGCATCTTGCGCAAGGAAGAATACCCTGTTAGCTACAACGAGACCGCCGATGTTGCCAAAAAGGAAAAGGACGGAAATATTTATCCCGAAATAAACCTCTCCCTGAACGATGAAGAAATGAAACGTTACAAGACGGTGTTTGTCGGCTTCCCGGTCTGGTGGTACGACGTGCCGATGCCCGTGATGACATTCCTGAAGCAGGCGAACTTGCAAGGCAAAAACGTCTATGCGTTCTTCTCTCACGAAGGGTCGTCCGATGGTGCAGGGAGCCTCCCTACGCTCGAAAAACTGATGCAGGCGAAGGGCGCCGCATTCGACAAGAAAACCGCCCTTTCTGTGCGCGGAAGCAAGGTCAAGGATTCAGAAAACGTTGTCCGCGATTGGGTGAAGGCGCTCTCGAAATAATAAACGAGGTCAAATCTTGATTTTTCGTCTAGACAAAATAGCGCTTCGTTGGATGGTGGTTTTGGTTTTTGCCTGTGCCACGGGTTCCGCTGCTGTCGAAGCAGATTCCGTAACAACCTCGGTGACTGTCGATAGCGCTCAAAAACTTTCTCCGTTCGGCCATTTGGGACACAACATGTTGCTGAGTGCGTTCGGCTGGCCGCTCGGGTTCCACATGCTCGGTGGGGCGCTCACGTACAAGTTCTCGATGGAAAATAACGACTTGATGGTAGCCCGTTTTGCGGCACGTCAGGATCAACTTGTTTACGGCATTGCGTTCACTCCCGGCATGATGATGGGGACGTTCTTCCCGATACTCGTCCCCGGCTACATGTACTTTATCAGCGACAACCGCGCGCTGAACAACACCGGTGCCGTCGCCGTGCAGGCTACCGCCGTGGCGTTCCTCTACAACAACATCCTCAAGGCGATTTCGGCTCGCGAACACCCTGACGCAGAACTCAACAGCGGCGAGCGTTCCCGCGATTTCAAGTGGGGGTTCTTCAGGCGCGGAGTCTTTTACGGCTGGCCCTCGGGGCATTCCATGACCAACGCGGCCATGGCCATGAGCATCGCAAGCTACAACCGCGACAAGCCCCTCGTCGTGGCGGGCTGCGCCCTGTATGCAGGCTACATCGCGACAAGCATGGTGCTCGGCGCAAAAGGCGAAGCCCACTGGTTCTCCGACGCCGTCGCGGGAACCCTGATGGGGGCCTCCATCGGCTGGTACATCGGCAGCGTGTTCTACAAGGAAAAAGTCGGCGAAAAGCAGACCCCGCCCAAGGTAACCATCGCCCCGCTATTCTACGACGACACCAAAGGCGCCGTGCTCAGCGTGAGAAT
>JAGAHT010000066.1:0-52828 GCA_017626945.1 Fibrobacter sp. | reverse complement strand
TTCGCTGTTGCTTATCCCGCGTTACGACGTGTGGTACAAATCCGGTGGTGAAAAAAGCGGACACTTCAAGCATGTCCACTTCCTGATGGATGCCCTTGAGAACTTTGCCGAAAACAGCAAGGACCTTTACGATGACCTGCTGAAAAAAGACCAGTGGGTCACCGCACAGGAAGGCATCGCCGAGAAGGCGAACCTCGTCAAGGATATTCTCGCCAGGACAAACGAGGCAAACAGCAATACGGTCGACCTCGACAAGGCCATCACGGAACAGAAGGTGGAAATCGCTTCCCTGCAGGGCAAAATTGCAGGCGCAAGCATAATGCAGTATTCATACTCTTCGCTTTCCGGCCGAGCCGAGACGCCCATTGCCGAATCCGACGACAGCCGTACCGAAAAGGAAGGCGAATCTACGGCAGAAGAAATCTCCGTGCCGGGCATGGAAAATTACCCGCGCGGTTCAAAGGTGGGCGACGCGCTCCACAACATTCTCGAACGTATGCGCTTCATGGCATTCGGGGAAAGGTTCAAGTCCCTCGAAGATGCGCTCGGGCACAACCCGAATATCGAAACATCAGAACTCGAGAATGTCATCGAGGAAGAATTCAAGGCGCAGTCGCTCCCGATAGCCGCTCACAAGAAGGAATGGACCGAAATTACCGCGCGCCTCGTGTGGAACACGCTGCACGCAAGCCTTCCCGTAATCGAGGGGGCAGATATTCACCGCGACGCAACCTTCAGGCTGGTAGAACTCCCCCTAAACGACCACAAGCCCGAAGTGCAGTTCGGCATGAACGCCTATGCCGGAAACCCGGAGGATAGCGGCACGGACGCGCCCTCTACAGAAACCGAGGCGCTTACGATTCTGCACCGCGTGTGCAAGGGTTTCATCGATCTGCTTTTCGTGCGCGAAGTCAACAAGCAAAAACGTTACTCCATCCTTGACTGGAAATCGGACTCGCTCGAAAACTACGGCGACGCAGAAATCAAGAAAAAGGTGGACGAGGACTATTCCGTCCAGCGGGTGCTCTACAGTTACTGCCTTATCCAGTGGCTCAAGCAATTCTACGGCAAGCGCGCCGACGGATCGGGCGAAGGCCTTGACGAGCAGCAGATTTTCGAGCAGCACTTCGGCGGTATTTACTACGCGTTCCTCCGCGGTACGGACGGTGCCACGGGCAAGGGTATCTACGCGCACACCTGGAAGGATTACGCATCCCTTGAAAAGGCATACGGAGAAGTCAAGAAGTTGATGAGCAAGAAAAAGAAGGACGAGGGAGAAAACTAATATGGATACGAAGATGATAGATACGTTCTTTGGCACGCTCAAGGAAATGCGCGGCATCGCCGAGCTCGACAAGCACCTCCTTCACGCACTAATCCGGATGCAGCCCGATATCAGTGAATCCACACAGAAATTCCTGTGCCTCTGCTTTTCGCTCTGGGACGACGGCAACACGCGTGTGCCGCTAGATGCAGGCGAATTTTCAAAACGCTGGACGCGCAAGTGGAACGGACTGCTCCTCCTGAAGGAAACTGCCGGCAACGCGGCCACTTCCACAGACGGAATTGACAATTTTGAACAAATTATCAGTACAGGCGTAGAGGACATTCTCCACAACTGCGCCAGCAAATTTACAAGCATCATTTCTACTCTCGAGACAAGTGAAGTCAGCGAAGGCGCCATATCCGCCCCGCTCATACTGACACGCGTCGCGGGCGAGCACCCCTACCTATACCTTGACAGGCTTTTTCGGGCAAAAATCCTCATCGAGAAATACGCCGGCACGCTCTTCAAGGACGGCAGCGACAAATTGCCGAGCGAGACAGACATCAAAGACATCCAGGAAAAGATTGCGGGCATCGCCACGTACAAGAAGGGCGGGCAAGTTTTTCCGCTTGAACTGAACGCAGAACAGGCGCAGGCCGTAATTCGCGGGCAGTGCGAAAACCTCATCATCACGGGCGGGCCCGGCACCGGCAAGACAACTGTCGTGCTTTACATCCTGTGGAGCCTCTTGACCCAGGGCGACCTGAAGACGCCCAACGACGAAACATGCAGCTGTTCCATCTACCTCGCGGCACCCAGCGGCAAGGCGGCCGACCGCATGCAAGAAAGCCTGCAGAACGGGCTCAAGGGCATAAGGGATGAATTCAAGTACGAGGCCGGTTCGGGCAACACCGCCGAGAAGAAGGAGTCAAGAGTCTACAAGAAGCTCAAGGATCTCGAAGGTTCCACCATCCATCGCTTGCTCAAGTATTCCAGGAGCAACAACGGATTCTCCTTCAACGCGAAGGAACAGTTCTCCGAAAAATCCATCTTCGTGATTGACGAAGCGAGCATGATCGATATCAACCTGTTCGCATCGCTCCTGCAAGCCATCCCCGAAGGTGCCAAAATTTTCATTCTTGGCGACCCGTACCAGCTGCCTTCCGTAGACGCGGGCGCCGTGCTGGGTGAAATTCTCAAGCCCAAGTCAAAGAAGGATTTTACCGTCAGGCTCACAAGGTCGAACCGCTTTACCGACGATTCCGTCATCGGGAACCTCGCAAAAGAAATCAAGGCATGCGCCGAAAATGGCACCGCCATGACCGCACCCGCCTTTGCCCCGCATCCGGCGCTTGATAGTACCGTAGCGCCGGACGCTCCCGCGAAAGACTCCGGCACGGAAGTTCCCGCACAAAGCGAGAACCTCCCGAAGGACGCGGTATTCTACTACTCGCTCCCTGCAGGTACGCAAACCAAGAAACAGGAAACCGAAACGCTCGAAAAAATTCTGCATTCCTGGATGGGCGATTTCTATAAACTTCCGCAGATGGCGCTCGAAATCGACCCGGAAAATCCGGGCCAGAGCAAGTGCGAGGCAATTTGGGAACTCTCGCTTAAAAAGAGAATCCTCTCGGCAGAACGTCGCGGAATTTTCGGTGTAGAACAAATCAACAAGTCTGCGTGCAAGCTCATTCGGGATTACGGCGCCAAGAAATTCACCGACCGCTATTTCCCGGGAGAACTCCTGATGATAACCCAGAACCAGGCAATGTACAAGCTGTACAATGGCGATACAGGTATCGTGGTGTACAAGGATTCTACACCGTACATCATGCTCAAGAAGGCGAGCGAGAACGAGATAGGCTTCGTGTTCTATCCGCTTTCCTGGTTCCCGACCGAAGCCATCGAGCCCGCCTTCGCGATTACCATCCACAAGTCGCAGGGCTCCGAGTACGATCACGTGACGATGTTCCTCCCTAAACAGGAAGGCCACCCGCTTTTGAACAACCAGATTCTCTACACCGGCATCACCCGCGCCAAAAAGACCGTGACCATCATCGCGACTCCCGAAACCTTCAAGGCCGCCTGCGAGACGGTCATCAAGCGCGACACGGGTATTGAAATTTAGGTGGAAAACTGCCGTTTTTCGCCTAAAATCGCCGTTTTTGACCCGGATGTTGAAAATTTTGCAACGGAAATAGGGCGCTTTTTGAAAAATGTAAACTTTTTGTGCGTGTAATTGGGTAAATTATAGACATGCCTGAAGTATTAGACTATTTGGAATACCGCGAGTTTCTGAGGGACTGGTTTGTCGAGACCAAGAAAGGCAGCCCGTTTACCTCGTACCGTTATCTCGGCCAGAAGACCGGCGTGGACCCGGCCTGGCTTGTGCGCGTGTTCCAAAAAGAGGGGCACCTGAACGAGAGCACGCTTCCCGCGTTCATCCGTATCTGCGGCCTGGACGACCGCCGTGCCGAATACTTCAAGACTTTGTACCGTTTTAACAAGACCAAGGCGAAACAGGCTCTTTCGGAATTGTATTACCGGCTTATGGAGCTCCGTTCCATGGAAACGCGAGTCCTGTCGACGCCTGAACTTTCGTATTTCGGCAGCTGGGCCTGTGCGGCTCTCCGCGCCCTGATCGGCATCACCAAGGACACGAGCGATGTCGGCAAGCTTGCCAAGGGGCTGAATCCGCCCATTTCGCAGGACGAGGCGCGTTCGGCGCTCGGAATCCTGAAGCAGCTTGGCCTTGTGGTTCCCGACGGCAACGGTGGCTGGAACATTACCGACCAGATTATCAGTACCGGCGGCGAAGTCAAGAGCCAGGCGGTGCGCGATTTCCACAGGCATACGCTTGAACTTGCCCAGGAATCGATTGACCGCCATAAACCCGAGGAACGCGACATTTCGTCGGTCGTGTTTACCGCAGATGAATCCGACCTGCCCGAAATTCGCCACCGCATCGAGGAATTCCGTCGAGGTCTGTTGCAGTTTGCCCGCCAGAGCGAACGTGCCGACCGTGTGTACGCTTTGAATATCGCGATGTTCCCCCTTTCTGACAAGGTGGACGACCCCGATACGGGTGCCACCCCGCAAAACAAGGGGGTCTAATGTTCGGCCGCAACGAATTTTTGTATTTTTGGGATGTGCAACGTAAATCGTTCGACATGGCCCGTACGGTAAAGACCGTATCTTCTGCTGCCTTGCTCCTGACTTTGGGGCTGGGTCTTTCGGCATGTGGCGATGGCGGCACCAAGACGGCAGGCGGTGGCCCGAGCGGTACCGAGGCGGGTAACGCCATTACGGCTGAAATTTTGACTGCGGACAAGACTCCTGCGGCTTTGGCCAGGGTTCGCCTGATGGACAGCGAAGGCCTGGATTGCGACAAGGCTTATTCTGCCCAGACCGACAAGAAGGGTAGCGTGACTATCGAAGGTGTTGCGGACGGCGACTATACGCTCGAAGCTAGCCTCGAAGGTGAAGCTCTGCAGATTCCGGTCAAGGTTTCCGGCAAGGATGTTGACCTGGGTAGCGACAATCTCAAGAAGATGGCGACTGTGTCGGGTAGCGTGGGCGATCCTTCCGCAAATGGTACGGTCAAGGTCCGCGGCATGGAACATTCCGCCAAGGTGGTGGACGGTTCCTTTACGCTCGATTCCCTTCCCGAGGGCACGATTAGTCTGGTGTTCATTTCGGATGAAAAGAGCAAGGATACCTCGAGTACCTACTTGAAGGTCGTTGCCGGTGAAAAGTCCGAATCCAGCACGTTCGCCGAAGAAAGCCGCGCGCTTCTGCTCGATGACTTCCAGGATTCTAACTACCAGAACCGCTTTATGCCTGCGCATACCTACGACGGTGGCTGGTGGTACTTCAGCTATTCTGAATTAAATGTGACTCCGACTGTTATCACGGATGACAAGTATCATCGCTTTGTTCTCGAAAACGAGGACGGCAACATCGTGGCGCACGTGGCTGCCGAATATGGCGGAATAGTCGAGGATTCTACGGGTGCTTTGATTTGGCCGTGGTCAATGATTGGTATCGAGCTGGGCAAGAGCGACAAGACCCTCTGCAACGATATTTCTTCCGTGGATTCTATTGCGTTCCGAGCAAGGGGCGAGGGCGTTGTTGAGTTCGGTCTCGTGGACGAAACCCAGAAAAAGGATGACCAGCTTATCGCCCGTTATGAACTCACCTTGGGCGAGGAATGGAACCGTTTCAGCATCCCTCTAGCAGAAATCCTCAATCCGAAATTCTCTTATAAGTGCGTGAACCAGCTGACGTGGAATTTCAAGCCGAACAACGATGAAAATACCATCTCGTTCTGGCTGGACGATGTCGAGCTGATTGGCGGTAACCGCCTTTCCATCTGGGAAAAGTAGTGGTTGTCCATTCGGTAACAAGTAACCAGACTGATATTTACAAGGATCTTGAAGCCGTGGTTCGCAAGTACGCGTCCACGACTTTTTTGCGTCCGGTGGCGGACCATACTCGAACTGCGTTTGAACGTGCTTGTGAATTTGTCCGAAGTTTTGCGTCGCAGGCGGGGTGTACTTGCGGGCCTTTTTCGCTCGTCCTGGATTCCGGTTGCGGCACCGGCGAAAGTACGCTCCATCTGGCGAAGCGCTTCCCGAATGTCCCCGTGATAGGAATCGACAAGTCGGCGGTGCGCCTTACCAAGGCTGGGAATGAACGCCAACTGGAAAATGCGGCGGACTGCGCTGTAGACGGTGAGATTTCGGTTCCTGCAAATGCCTTCTGGGTCCGCGCGGAACTGCTCGATTTCTGGCGGCTCGCGCTTGAGAAGGTGTTGGCAGGGGAGTGGAAAATTTTGCATCATGCGCTCTACTATCCGAACCCGTGGCCCAAGGAAAGTGAAGCTACGCGACGGTTCCATCTGCATCCGATTTTCCCGACGCTGCTTCGCTTGAGTCCCGTGACGGAACTCCGTACTAACTGGGAAATTTACGCCCGCGAATTTGCCGAGGCGGCCCGCGTTGCAGGTGACGCCCTTCAGCTAAAGCTCGGTGCGGAATTTGCACCCTTTTCGCCGACCGTTCCAGAAACAGCCTTTGAACGCAAATACAAAAATGCGGGCCAGGAGCTTTTTCGCGTCCTAGTCCGCAGAGATTCCTAATCCAAGAATTAACTACATCCTGTCCTTAATCCATTTGAGGAACGCCTTGTTGTTCCTGGTGAACTTGACTTCGATGGTGGCGCCTTCCTTCACGATAAATTCAGAGAGCCCGTATTTGCTGTTCGGATTTCCCCAGTCGTAGGTGTAGCCGAGCCGGGTCCAAGGATATCCGCCGTTCTTGGTGTAGGCGGTGGAGCTCGTCTTGTCGAACCAGTTCTTGAACCACATCGCGTTCTCGCTCGTGTCTTCTTCGAAGGAGTTCGAGAAGGTGGTATTCATGAGTCCGCTGTTGATTTCGGGGTAGTAGGCGGGGCGGAAAACGTCGGAGACGTTCGCCCAGAATACGGTGAAGTAGTTGTTGTTGGTTTCCGGCGACATGCCGATGAGCTGCTTGAGTCGCAGATCCCAGTTGTCTACCTTTTCGTGGTTTTCGCGGAACCACTTGAGGAATTCCTTGTCGGTAAATGCCCAGATGACCTTGTCGGTGTGCGAGATGGTCTGGCCGTCCTTGAAGTCGTCGGGGTTGTTGTGCCAGGTGACCAGGATAACCTGCGAGTTATCACCGCTCAGGCTCGCCATGTCGGAGCTTCCGTCGATGGAAATGAGCGGGTAGATGTCGTCTGCGGTCAGGCTCTTGGCTTTCTTGACGGCCTCGGCGTAGAGCTCGCGATTGAGCGAGTCGCGGTCCATGAAGGTGACGACGTTGCCCTTGGTGTCGATGACATCGCAGTAGGGAATGTTCGGGTAGCCCGCGGCGACTTCGTTCCGTTCGAAGTATTCCTTGAGGAGTGCGTCGTTGTGCGAGAACAGGTTGTCGTTGTCGAGGAAAGAAATGACGATTTTGCAGAATCCCTGGTCGGGAATCTTGACGGCGTAGGGGAATGCCTTCTTGCCGTTGTCGGCAGTGTCGAGCTTGAGCTTGGTCTCGTCATCGCCGCAGCTGTATTCGTAGCTGTAGAGCGGGGCTATTCCCGGCTTCATTTCGCTGATGAACAGGTTGTCCTGTTCGTTGCTCCAGCCGGACTTGACCATGATTTTCTGGGCGCCGAGCGTCATGTACTGCGGCATCACGTTTTCGCAGTAGAAGGCGGATTGGCGGAATACGCCGATAATGCCGGTCTTGTTACGGTAAACATCGGGGTCGCTGGGCTTGAGCCCCTTGGAGCAACCCGCAAGGGCGGCCATGGAAATGGCGATAGAAACGGAAAGTTTAAGGAGTGTTTTCTTCTTCATCGCGGCTAAATATATAAAGAATGGATTGTTCCTATGACAATCCGGTCCGTTAAAAGCTATCTTTTAACTCGTAAAAAAACATAACGAGGTCTATCATGACGTTTGAAGAAATGTTCGCACTGGCCTGCCAGCGCAAGAAGGAAATGCCCGAAGGCAAGGGAACCACGGAACTTTTCAAGAAGGGTCCGCACGGTATCGGCAAGAAGCTTGTCGAAGAAGCCGCCGAAAGCTGGATGGCCGCCCGTTTTGAAAGCCGCGACGCCCAGTGCCTCGAACTTTCCCAGGTGCTTTACTATGTGGCCGTGATGATGGCCGAAAAAGGTCTCACCCTCGAAGAAGTGTACGCAAAACTATGATTAAGGTAGCTCTCCCGAACAAGGGCATGCTCTTTGAGCCCACCCAGGAACTTCTGAAGGCTTGCGGCTACAAGGCTTCCAAGCCGTACAAAACATTGACGCAACTCGATACCAAGAACGGAATCGAATTCTTCTTCCTGCGCCCCAGCGACATCCCCATGTACGTGGGTCGTGGCATTATCGACGCGGGTATTACCGGAATCGACTTCAACGCCGAAGCCAAGAGCCCGGCGGTCAAGGTTCTCGACCTGCCTTATGGCGCCTCCAAGATGTGCGCCGCCGTGCCGAACGAGAGCCCGGTGCAGTCCCTCGATGAACTGAAGAATTCCACTATCGCCACCAGCTTCCCGAACATCGTCGAAGGCTACTACAGGAAGCCGATGGATTTCGTGGTGCTCGAAGGCGCCGTCGAAATCTCGGTGAGTCTCGGCGTGGCCGATGCCATTGTCGACGTGGTCGAAACGGGTACGACGCTCAAGCAGGCGGGACTGCGTATCGTGGGCGAACCGCTCTTCCGTAGCAATGCAGCCCTTTTCTGCAACCCGCAGAAGACCGAACTCGAAGAAGTCAACACGCTCATCCGCCGTATCGAGGGCAAGCTGGTCGCCCAGTCGTACATGATGATCGAGTACGATTGCCCGGCCGAACTGCTGCAGAAGGCTTGCGAACTGACTCCGGGTCTCGACGCCCCGACGGTGACCAAGTTGCACGGTCGCGAATGGTATTCCGTGAAGGCCATGGTTCCGCAGGAAGAAGCGAACTCCATCATGGACAAGCTTTGGGACGCCGGTGCACGCAGCATTCTCCTGTTCGGTATCAAGAGCGCAAGAATTTAACGCATGCATTCTCTCGCTTATCTAGCCCGTCAGCCGATTCTCGACCGTGACGGTAAAATCTATGCCTACGAACTCCTGTTCCGCGATTCGCCCGAAAGCGACATCGCGGTCATCGCGAGTGATGTGCTCGCGACGGCGCAGGTGCTCGAAAACGTGCTGAACAATATCGGCATCCAGCGCCTGATCGGCAAGAACAAGGCGTTCGTGAACTGCAGCCGTAACATGCTGCTCGACAACCTCTTCGGACTCCTGAACCCGAAGTACTTTGTGCTCGAGGTCCTCGAGGATGTCGAAGTCGACGATGCGATCGTCAAGGCCGTCCAGCGCTACAGGGCGCTCGGTTTCGAACTGGCGCTCGACGATTTCATTTTCAACGAGGAATTCATCACGCGGTTCAAGCCGCTGTTCCCCTACGTGTCTTATGTGAAGATGGACGTAGTCGACAATTCGCTTCAGTCGATGGCTGCTGCGGCGACCTTCTTCAAGACGATGGGAATCAAGCTCCTCGCCGAAAAGGTGGAAGACGAGGCGACTTTCAAGCGCTGCGAAGAAGCCGGTTACGACTACTTCCAGGGCTTCTTCTTTGCAAAGCCCGAACTGGTGACCGGCCGCAAGATCGACGCTACTTCGGCGACTATCCTGCAACTGCTCCTCCGCATCAAGTCGCGTCCGAGCCTCGAGGATCTGTGCGACACCCTTTCGGCTCACGAGGATATCTCGCAGAACCTGCTCCGTTTCGTGAACTCCGATGCGCAGACCAGGCACGGCCGTATCGCTTCCGTCAAGGATGCCATCGTATGGGTCGGCATGCAGCGGATCCAGGAGTGGCTGATGCTTATGCTCTATGCCCGCCCTGAACTCGGCATGACTCCGCAGAGTTCGCCCCTGTTCCAGAACGCGAGCCACCGTGCGAAGTTCCTGGAAAGCCTCGCCCGCACCATCGACGAGAATGACGACGATTTCTGCGCGAAGGCGTTCATGGTCGGCCTCATAAGCCGTATGGATGCACTTGTACGCGCCCCGCTCGAGACAATCCTTCCGGATGCTCCGGCCGATGACGAAATGCAGGAAGCGCTCCTTAACCGCAGTGGCCGTTTGGGAGCCCTCTTGCGCCTGGCCGACGCCGTGGAACTTGATGACCGCGACTCTATCCGCACGAGCCTTTCTGAACTGAAACTGAATTCGGCACAGCTGAAACTCTGCATCAACGAGACCTACAGCTTTACCAATGAACATTGAGCCGCAAAGCCTAGAAGCGTTAATTGGGGAATTTTCGTCGCTCCCTGGAATCGGGCACAAGACCGCCCGTCGCCTCGCTTACCATATCCTGACCAAGCATCAGTCCGATGTGGAACGCTTTGCTGAAAACCTTCTGAATGCAAAGAACAAGGTCCACCCTTGTCCGCGCTGCTACGCTTTTACCGACGAGGACTTGTGCCCCGTGTGCAAGTCGCGCCCCGATTCCAAGTCCATCTGCGTGGTCGAGAAAAGTTCCGATATCGTCCCGTTCGAACGTTCCGGAATCTACAAGGGCACTTACTTTGTTCTGGGTGGCGTGATTTCGCCGCTCGACGGTATCGGTCCCGAACACTTGCACCTGCCGCAGCTTGTCCGGCGCATCAAGGAAGAAGGTATCGAGGAACTGATCCTCGCGCTCGGCTCCAGCCCCGAGGCGGACAGCACCGCCCTGATGCTCGACCGGATGCTCGCGGGCGTCAATGTCAAGCGCACGCGCCTTGCCCGCGGAATCCCGATGGGCAGCGATCTTGAGTTTGTCGATGAAGTTACCATGCTCCGTGCCTTCGAAGGGAGGGTTAGTTTATGACGGTTCACCATGCGCCAGTAGTGGTGGGCGGTTACAAGATTGTCTCCGCTGAATTTGTAAAGGGTGCGACAAGCATCAAGCACCTCCCCGAAGAAAGACTCCCGCAGATTGCCTTCCTTGGGCGTTCGAATGTGGGTAAATCGTCGCTCATGAATGCCTTGATGGGCCGTAAGGACTTGGTAAAAGTCGGAAGAACCCCCGGAAAAACCCGCGAATTGAATTTTTTCAAAGTCAACAACCGCTTTTTTCTAGTAGATTTACCTGGTGTAGGCTTCGCAAAGGTCAGTAACAGCAAGCGCGACCAGATGTCTGACTTTATCCGCGACTATGTGGAAAAGTGCCAGGACCTGAAAGGCCTCGTGTATCTGGTAGATGTTCGCCATGGCGGGCATGCCATCGATGTCGAGACGGTCGAGAACATCCGTGCGTCGGGTTGCCCCGTGCTGATTGTTGCAAGCAAGCGCGACAAGGCGAACCAGTCGGAACTTGCCAAGGGACTGCGCTCGATCCGGGAAAAATTCGGTCTCGACCAGAACCCGCTGAGCGTGAGCTCTCTCAAGAAGTTCGGGTTGGATGCTTTGTGGCAGAACATTTTAGAAGCTCTAGGGGTGACCGGACAAGAGAATGTATAAGAAGGCTTCAAGGAATTGGCAACGCTTGACTTTGCCGGCAAGGATGTTTCACTTGCTCGGCATATTCTTGTTGCGCCGTCCTATGGGCCAGCTTTGCGCCCTTTTCTTCAAGGCTGTCGCCAGTCTCTTCTCGCGCAGCCGTAACTTCAAGACCGACTCCCGAAACATTATCATGCAGACCTTCTTTACGGGGGTCGAAATATTCCCGATTCTTTTTGTCGTGGCGACCTTGTTTGGTACCATTGTGATTATCGAAGTGATTTCCATGATGGGAAAGATGGGCTTTTCCGACGTGGTGGGAAGCCTAATCGTGGTGGTCATCATCCGCGAACTGGGACCTATCCTCACGGCGTTCCTGATTGCAGGCCGAAGCGGTTCTTCCCTTACGACCTACATCGGTAGCATGGTCATCAATTCCGAAGTGGATGCCTTGGCGACTATGGGTGTCGATCCGATCCGTTTCTTGGTGATGCCGGGACTGATTGGTGGCTGCATCGCCTTGTTCATCATGAACATTTTCTTTAGTCTGAGCGCCATTTGTGGGGGATACCTAGTGACCAAGGGCGCTGTTCTGCTGAGTGGCAACATGATCAATATCCAGTTGACCTGGTCATACCTGAGCCATGAAATCCTGGAAGCCATCTCGATGACGGACTTTGTGTTCATTATCGTGAAGCCGCTCGTATTCGGTGCGATTATCACGACCAACGCCTGCTACCAGGCCCTGAACATCACTCGCGACGTGCGACAGGTTCCCAAGGCGGTGTCCCGCTCCGTGATTAAGTCGTTCTTGTACGTGGTGCTTGCGGACGTGTTCCTGTCGCTAGTCTATTTTGTTGAATACATGAACAACCTCTCGACGATTATCTAATGCTGGACGAAGCCTTAAGAATGGAAGATATTCACCTTGCGTATCGCGATATCGCAGGGACGATGTTCTCCAAGCCCCGGACGCTTGGGTTTTTCCAGCGTGAAGAGACCGACCCGCAAAAGGAACTCTTTTCGGATGTTAATTTGGTTGTAAAGCGCGGGGAGACCGTCTGCATCGGTGGCGGTTCCGGTCAGGGTAAGAGTGCTCTGCTCCGTATTATCGCAGGGCTGATCCGTCCGACCCGTGGCAACATCTTCTATTTTGGCGAGTACATTCCTCCTGAAAGACTGACGGCGCTCGAAGTGGCGAAACGCCAGGTGGGTATGGTGTTCCAGAACGGGGCCCTGATTTCGAACCTGCGCGTACGCGACAACATTGCCTTGCCGCTGCGTTACCACAAGGTGGGTACTCCGGCCGAGATCGAAGAAAAGATCAACATGGCCATGGACCTGATGCGAGTCCGCGACGAGGCCGACATGTTCCCGCACATGCTGAGTATGGGCATGCAGAAGCGTGTGGCGATTGCCCGCAGCTGGGCGATGGACCCGAAACTTCTGTTGATGGACGAACCGACGGCTGGACTCGACAACTACAACCGCCGCAACCTGTTGCCGCTGATCGACAACATGCGAATGCTGTTCAAGACGACCATCATCATCGTGACGCATGACCTGATGATATCCAAGGAACTGGGGTGCAACATCTGCTTTGTCCATCGCAAGAGCTTGACTGAGCCGAAATCCTTCGATTACTGGGTGAATTCCGACAGCGACATCTCCAAGGAGCTGTTCAGAGACCTCCGAACCAGTGGTTAAACCTATTGTTTTGTTGATAGATTGTTGATAAATTGAATCGTCTGCGGGGAAATCGTAAAAATGTCCGTAAAACTTGCTTACACTGCCCTCCGACCCCTTGATTTATCTAGGAATTTTTCTAATTTTGAGACTCAAAAATTTGACTTTTAATAAAGGTTACTACAATGAAAAGAACATTCCAGCCTCATAATCGTAAGCGCGCCAACAAGCATGGTTTCCGTGCCCGCATGGAAGACCGTTGGGGTCGTGCTGTTCTGAGCCGTCGTCGCGCCAAGGGTCGCAAGCGCCTCACCGTGAGCGACACCATCTACAAAAAGTAGGATTGGCTCATAGCCTCGTTGCGCTCCTATAGGCTGCCTAACCAGCCAGCTTATCGGCAAGTAGCCGTCCATGGGAAGTTCATCCGCACGCCGTCTTTCACGATGCGTTGGATAGAAAGCCCGGACGGTTTTTGTCGTTTTTGCTTTTTGGCGAAAAAGAAGAACGGTAACGCAGTTTACCGCAACAAGTGCCGTAGATTGCTGCGGCCCCTGTTTTTTGAAAGGGTTCCCCATATAGCGAAGCCCGTGTGGGCGATGATTATCGTGAGTGACAATTCCGAGGTCATGTCCTCGGCGCGCATGCGCGAGTCGGCGCTCAAGGTCTTCAAGAAGATGGAATGGACCGAGGGGCTGGACCTGGGGAACTTGCCCAATGGATAATGGTGGGGACAGCGGTTTTTGGGGAAAGCTTCACGGCGCGTTGAAAATGCTCCTGATTGCGCCCATCCGACTGTACCAGTTGATTCATCCTTTCTTCTTCAGTGGCGTTTGCAGGTTCCAGCCGACATGCTCGCAGTATGCCATCGAGGCCATCCGCGTACACGGAGTGTTTAAAGGTTTCTATCTTGCGGTTTTCAGAATTTTAAGGTGCAACCCGTTTTGCAAGGGCGGTTATGACCCGGTCCCGCCCAGAAAGGAAAAAAGATGAACAAGAATACTATCATCGGATCCGTTCTTATCGGCGCCATCATGATTTGGTGGTTCTTCATGAACTCTGCGAACAACGAGGCTGCCGAAAAGGCGAAGCTTGCGCAGAAGGCCGCCGCCAAGGAAGCTGCCGCCCAGGTCTCCGATTCCTCCGCAGCTCCGTCTGCAAACGGACTAGTGCTCCCCGGCTCCACTGCCGAAGTCAAGGCCGCCCCGGTGCTTGGCGCTCCGGCAACTGACAAGGTCACTGAACCTGCCGAAGTGGCCGCCGCCAGCGACAGTTCCTCCGCAGATTCTGCCGCTGCAGAAGCCCCGAAGGTTGTCGCCCAGCGCACGGTCACGGTCGAAACCGACAAGTTCATTATGACCCTTACCAACAAGGGCGGCAAGGTCCAGAGCGTCATCGTCAAGGCCCTGCCGGATTCCGCAAACCATTTCCCTGAACTCATTCAAGATACAACGCTCGGCGCCCTCGACCTGAACCTCGGCGGTGCGGACCTTTCCGAAGTCCTGTTCGATGTCGAGGCTCCGGAATGGATCAATGTCGAAAACGATACCACGGTGCAGTTCGTCTTTACCGATGCCAACGGCAACCAGCTCGTGCGTAGCTACGGCTTTACCAAGGCTGGCGTCGCTGTTCGCCAGGTGAACAAGTTCAAGGGCTTCCGCGTTGACAAGTACGAGCTCTCCTGGAAGGGCGGCATGCGTGAAACCGAAGAATTCCCGAAGGGCAAGAGCTTCGGCGGTACAAGCTACTTCTTTAGCGAAGTGATTTTCAAGAACAACGAAATCACCGAACGCGAAACATTCAACGATGCCATGACCTTCGACAACGCCAACTACTACTGGGTCGGCATGCGCCGTAAGTACGTGGCCATGTCGGTGCAGTTCGATTCTCCGGTGCCAGCCCAGGTCAAGGCCAAGCACATCAATTTGGCTACCGAGGGCAACCCGGACCCGGGTACCTACAGTCTCTCCATTGCAGACGCCGTGCGCGGCGATTCCGTTGCCTACAATTTCATGGTGCTCCCGCTGGAATGGTCCGAAGTCGAATCGCTCGGCCAGGGCTACGAAAAGATTATCGTGACCGGTTCCAAGTGGTTCCCCGGTTCCAGCGTCTGGTTCGTGTGGATTTGCGCCATGCTCCTCAAGCTGCTCAAGTTCTTCTACTCCATCATTCCGAACTACGGCGTCGCCATTATCCTCGTGACCTTCATTGTTCGCGGCATTACGACCCCGTTCACCATCAAGCAGCTCAAGTCGACCTCCGCCATGAGCAAACTCAAGCCGCAGCTCGACGAAATCAACGTGAAGTACCGTAGCGATCCGCAGAAGAAGCAGGCCGCCATCATGGAACTTTACGCCAAGAACGGCGTGAACCCGCTCGCCAGCTGCACCGGCGGCTGCCTCCCGATGATTATCCAGATGCCGATCTTCATGGGCCTCTTCTTCGTGCTCGGTCGTGCCGTTGAACTCCGCGGCATGCCGGCCTTCCTCTGGATTACCGACCTCAGCCGTAGCGACGTGATTTTCCACGGCTTCAGCATTCCGTTCCTCATGCCCGATGGCCTCGCTCTCCTCCCGTGGATTATGGTGGTGACCACCTACTTCCAGACCAAGGTGACCATGAGCGGCAACGGCGCCATGGACCCCGCCCAGGCTAAGATGATGACTTGGATGATGCCGGCCATGATGTTCCTCTTCAGCGCGGTGATGCCCTCTGGCCTCGTGCTTTACTGGATCGTGTCCAACTTCTGGAGCATCATCCAGTACAAGATTATCCGCCGCGACAACGACAATAATGGACCGAAAACCGTGAACGGCAAGAAGGTCGTCGACGCCGAAATCGTGAAGTAGGTTCGCCGTGTGTCATCCTGAGCTATACGAAACTAAGAACTTTAGTTCTAAAGTTGAGTTATCCACTTTGTGGAGAAGGGCAAAGCCCGGAGTCGAAGGATCTATAGCAGAAAGAAATTGAATAACCGGTCCCCAGGGCCGGTTTTTTGCATTTTCTCCCACCCGTCATTCTGGAACGAAACGAAGTGTAGTGACGGAATCCATGGTCATGTTCGCTACTCTGCTTTTTTGTCAAAGTAAAGGAATTTTGAATATGTTCTGTTGTGTTTGTTGAGCGATTTGTTCAAGGAATCTAGTCCGTATTTTTCAAGAAGTGTAGGTGACCAGGAATAGAGTGAGCGCCCGAGTCCGAGTGCTTTCTCCGGAATTTTGGCTCCCATGGCTTCAAGAATAGTTGGAAACATGTCAAGTGATGTAAATGTTCGCTTATTTGCTATAGGAGTTTTTGCGGAATTGATGAAAAAATCAAGCCAATAATGCGTCTGTTTCATGCCGTTGAATCCAATAACATGTGATGGAGCCATTGTTGCATGGTCTCCCATGACGGCGATGGTTGTATGTTCAAACCACTCTTGTTTCTTGGCCCATTTTATGAAATCGTCTAGTTGTTGTGATGAGCAATGTATGTTGGAGTGTAATCGTTCCCAATTTAGAGCGTTTTCGGGTATGTGACAGGCTGGATCGTTTGCTCCGTAAGGTGTATGTGTGTTGAGTGTAATCATCCATACAGCCCAAGGTTTGTTAGTTGCAGAAAGTCTTTCAATATGTTTCTTTATTAGTGCGTAGTGCGCAGAATCAGGGACACCCCATTCGTTTAATATACTCTGGTCTATTAGCCCTTGTTGCAAGTATTCGTTACGACCATAACCTTCGTCAACGAGATGTGTTTTGACGAACGCTTCCATTCCTGAAAATTTGAGGTCGGCGCCTTTCGATACGATGGTAACGTATCCGTGTTGATGCAGAATGTCGGTAAGGCATGAGGCTCCGGGAATGAATTTCCCGTGTGGTGTAGGGTGATCGGGCTGGCTAGGTGAAAGCATAAGTGGAATTCCGCAAGTTTTCGCCACGACATCAGCCATTGTCCAGCCGGTCCCTGTAATTTGTGTCCCGCCGGGTATAAAGCTTTGTTCTGTTTTTATATAGTTTGTGATTTCGGGGATTAGATTTTGGGGAAGTGTTCCTCCGTTGGCGGAATCCTGAAAGTTGTATTCGATTGATTCAAGTAAAATGAGGATAAGGTTTCTTTTTTCTGAAAATGAAATTTTCAGAGAATCTGGATCAATGTATTCTTTTGTGTAAAAATCTATGTCGCTTGAAATTTTGTCTGAATTATTCCAATGTTTATAGTAGTCCAGTAGGGGAATGTTTCTGTAAATGCAATGAATGAGTAATGTTAGACAAATGAGGTCTGTTATTACAATAATCTTTTTGAATGATGGTCGCCTTTGAGATGGGGTTTGCCGGTGCCTGTCGATAAGATTGAATGTGAACAAGAAAACAGATATTGCGATGATGATAAGTAATGTGATGAATATGGAGCTTGTTAAAATCTCGTAAATGAGTGTGTATGAATAGTCTTTTGCTCCGGAAATATTGTGCGTTAAGGTGTATGTTACAGCTTCTGTGTTGTCCAATGGAAAAGTTTCTGCTATTAACAAAACTGCCTTGATGAAGAACACCTCAAGGAATAGCAGAAATGAGTATATAGCTGAACGGATTATTTTTTTCATTTTAACTATCAATTTAGTTTTTTTTCACTATAACGACATTAATTGTATAATTTACGCAATTTTTGCGTAAATTATATTTTTGTGATGAATTGTGGACTGTTTTTTTATTTTTTCATAAAAAGAGTTGTTTGCGATTTCTAAATTTCGTATGTAAAAATGGTATAATGGTATGAAAACGAAAATAAACAATCTTTCGGTTTTTATTCTAACGGCCCTGTTTGCTGTTTCTGTAGCTTGGTCTGCAACAAGGTCTCTCGAAAATGATGGGGATGGTTATTACATCAATCTGCCCGTAAGTGGTACAGATGAACTAACAATTCCTGATGATATTACCTCGTTCAAGCTGTACGATGACGGAGGTTATTCCGACGGTGAAGGTGGCTCTACCTATAATTGTAGTGGAAAACTTAAGATGACCGCTCCCACTGGACGTATAATCCAGGTCGCGGGAACTGTTACTGGTAGGGCGTCCCTTACGGGACATCTGTATATTTATGACGGAACCCTTTCCGGTTCGGAATTGCTTTATGTTATAACTTCCGGCAACGGAACGAATGATCCCGTTGCAGTAGTTCGTAGCACAGAGAATGTTTTGACTGTCTCTCTGTCCGGTGGAAATTCCGATTTGGAGCTTGAAGTAACTGTTTTAGATCCTTCCGTCCCTCATGGAATTCAGAAGGGCTCTGTTATCGAGAATGGCGATGTGACCGTGGTCGGTGGAGTGACCTCTGCTACGATAAATACTCAGATTTCCTTGGAGTTACAACCAGATGCAGGTTATTTGCCTGCCGGACTTAATGTGGTATCCTCTGATGGAGTTCCTGTAAAGGTGGACTTTTCCACGTCGTTTGATAACGCCGCCTCATTTTCTATGCCTTATGGGGATGCGACTATTACTCCTCTCTATACCAATGATTTGACTGCAGATGGTGGTCTGTTCGTTAATATTCCTGTATCGGGGACCCCTAAGACGATAACGATACCCAATGGGGTTACGTCCTTTAAGCTGTATGATGATGGTGGAGCCGATAGTGATGGAAGTGTTTCTGCGAGTGGAACCGTTGTATTGAATGCTCCCACAGGAAAAATCTTGAAATTTGCGGGATCCGCAAATGGCTATTTGGAAAGCTTGAATATTTATGATGGGGAAAATTCTGAGGCTTCAATTCTTCATTCCATGAATTTTGGTAGTGTAGAAGATGTTTATAGCGGTAGCAATGTTGTTGCTGTTGCTTTGGAAGGAGAACAGTGGGGTGGTGTAAATATTGATTTTACAGTGTATGTTGTGGATGTTGAGGAAAATCGGTCAATTACGGATGCTTCGGGAACCGTTTCCGGAGGAAGTGTATCCATTGACAAATCGACAGCCCAATATGGTGATTTGGTTACCTTGAGTATTACGCCGGATGAAGGATATTTCTTGGGTGAACTCAAGGTTGTCAGGAAGCAAGATGGAAAATCAGTTGAAGTAACAAAGGTTTCCGAAAGTGTAAGGACTTTTAAAGTTCAGGATGACGATGTTGTTGTGTCGTATTATTTTGCTAATCCGAAAAATGTTGCGTTTGATGAAGATGGAGGCTTGAAAGATCACGTCTATTTCCATATGGAGTGCGAAAACAGTGTTTGTACTATTTCGCAGAAGGTTGTGGAAGATCCTTATCGAGACCATAATAATCTTAGCGAGTGGAAAGATTTCAAGTATTGGTACCGTGGAACAATGGATGAAAGCCAGGTTTGCGAAGTGACCGGTCCGTATGGTTCATCTGTTGTTTCTGGATCTTGTGAGTTTGGCCTTGTTGATATGTTTAAATCTCATTACCCCAGTTATACATTGAAATTGGCGGATACTCTTCGCTTTGGTGGTTACAAAAATGGCGCTTGCTCCATGCAGTTTAATCCTATTCCTGATGCATATGCAGAAAATAGTTGGAGTACTGCTACGGAAACAGCCGTTGTTGTCGATGGTAATGGATATGCCATCGATGGCCTTTGCCAGATTGGATCATCTAGCTTTGGCTTTGTTAATGCCGAGTCAAAACCGTTAACTATAAGTAATGTTACGTTTACGAATGCGTATGTCAATGCTACGGGGTCGAATGATGTTGGTGTTGTTGCTGGCAAGGCTGGCGGCAATGTCACGATTAAAAATGTCAAGGTTGAAAATGCGACTGTCATTGGTGCTGCCAATGTTGGTGGTTTTGTTGGAAACGCTGCTGGTTTAGTTGATGTCCAGAATTCTTCTTTTGACGGTAATGTTACCGGTTCTGATGCCGCTGTTGTTGGTGGCTTGGTGGGATATGCTTATGCTTCGTCCCTGAAAATCCAAAAATCGTTTTTGACGGGTGATGTTGCTAAGGGTGCTTATGTGGGTGGTTTTGTTGGACGTATTGAAAATGGAAATGCGGATGGTTCTAAGGTTAGCCTGAATCTGAGACATACTTATTCAATCGGTGATATTACCACGGAAACAAACGATGCTAAAATCGGTTATTTGATTGGATCCCTAGATAGCTTGTCTACGGAGTTTTATAGCGTCCAGTACAACTATCACTATGGTACAAATGATGCTCAGGCGAATTTGGGTATTGGTTCTTTCACGGTGAATGGTTGGCATAAACCCACTCTTCGGGACGAAAATGATGTGAGTGGTCGCTACATAAATAGGAACATTCGTAATGCTGTCAGCGGACTTGATGCCGATGGTGACTTGGTGTTCGGTATTTATCCTATAGATGTAGGGACTGATGTAGATTGGAATAATGGTGTTGTTAGTGGAAACTCTATGAAGAGGGGGAAGCTCGCTGTTATCCTTAATATGTGGGACGGAGCTTGGACCCGTGTTGATGGTGTAAATAAAGATCTACCGTTCTTTGCCGATGCGAACTATCATGCTTTGCATATAGTCGCTTTTGAAGTTGACATTCTCCAAAGTAATCCCGCTTATGAAGATCAAAAGGCAATCCTAGATGCTGCTGTCAATGCTGGTAAGTATGATATTGAATATTGTGGCTCTGGTTGTTATGGCTTGAATGTGTATACGGATTATACTGGTACGTTGAAATCCGAGGATTTAGAATTTGTAAATAGTCTTTTGGATGAAGATTCTTACTGGTATGGTGATAAGGAATTAAACGAATCAACTATTTTCGGTAGTGACGTTTATTATGCTTATTTCGAAAACATCAAGATGAATGTTGTTTATCATTTATGTACCGGTTTGCTCGAATATTCCGAGGCGGCAGACGGGTATGTATGTGTGGGAACCGAATACGAAGTAAAACCGGATCAAGATATTGATGGCTATGACATTTCTTTCCTTCTTAACCCTGTAAAGAAATTTGAAACGAGTGAATATGGCTTGTTCATTCCTCCAATGGTCGTGACTTCTTCTTCTGGTGCAAAAACAGTTTTACCTCATAATTATCAAATTAAGCCGAAAACAGATGAATATAGCCTTGTCTCGTCTTACCTGGCTGAAAGGTCTTTTGATTATTTTAGAACGAATCTTTTGCCGTATAGTGATCCTGATCAGTATTATGATACTTTGCATTTGTATTATGATCTTGAACAAGATTCTTATTTGGCTTATGTGCTTAGAAATGGTTTGGACCCTGACCCGGAAACGGGGATTACTCCGGTGTTTACTTATGATGCTGTCGCATTTGATGTCAATGGAAATGAAAAGTCAGCGTACAAAATGAGTGTCGATACGGAGCCTCCTTCGGCCACATTGACAGCGGGTTTTGTAGTGAAAGCTCCAGCTGGTTATAAGGTTGATGAATATGTGGTAGAATTCGGTTATTCTACAATGGCTAATGATCCTGTTATGGTTTCGTCGACTAATAATTACTTGGTGACATCGCAAGACCTTATTCAAAATTACGGGACGAAGGTGTGGACTTTCACGACTGCCGATACCATTCGTTTGGATTCCATTTATAAGGCTTATGCTTTGCGCAGCCTTAATTTGACGAACTTCACGATGAAGATTACTCCGTCTTTTGATTATGTTGATTATTTGGTAAACTTTATCCGTCCAATAGGGGATAATTCTCCAAAGAATGGTGTTTCTCCGGTTGATGTTTATATTCCCGATAGCTACGTTGGTGCTTCTTGGGAAGATTCTAAGACTTATTCTCTCAATAACACGGATACGCGGATGCCTGTGCTTTATGCTGCAGGAGGATGTATTGCATGGTCTGACGTCAATTTCTATGATGCTGTAAAACCTGTTTATAGTGAGTTTGATAATCTTGCTGTGCAGAACTTTGAAAGCCCCATGGATCTTTATCCAGTCTACTTTACCAAGAGCGAGTATGAAGTTACGTATAGTGATTGGGACTCTAAATGTGGTGATGCTCCGACGGAATCCTTTACAGTTACGGCGCACGCAAAGCTTAATGCGGCTCATTTGACCCGTATGGAGCTTTGGCAGATTATTGGTGCTGAAGGTGAAAATTCCCATGCCGATACCATCAAACATGTGATGACGCAGGATGATCAGAACCAGACTCTGTTCACTCTGGAAATTCCGAAGGTAACTTATACAGATGCTACTACGGGTGATGAATCTGCGGTTTCCTTCACTTTTGAAGCCCATGCGGTGCCCGCTGAGGGGTATGCCGTTACGAGCAATTCGTACTATGCGATAATGACATCTGAAGGAGAAGGCGGCCAAGTTGTTGAAACCCGTTTGGTTTTTGGTGACCACAAGTTCTCGGTGAGCGGCAATTACGAATTCAATGTTGACCTGATTGGTGGCGAGTCCTATAACTATGCCTTCGATACCGAAAATTGGGACTATATCTCCTCCCAATGGGGGGATGAGTATTACAATGTCAAATATGAACTCTATGTTGCCGATGCGGACCTCGATTTGCCTGAATCCTATGTCCTTGGCGAAACAGCGCTGAAGTTGCCTATGCTGTATGCAACGACTATGAAAGTGGATCCGTCTTTCGTAGGCAATGCGAACCAATCTTTTGCTCTTGTTGGTTGGACCATTTATGCGGATAGCGCCTATTGTGTTGTGGATCAGGTTAAATCGGATGGCCAGGACTGCATTGAAAGCGACAGCAAGAACCTGTTCAAGGAGTTCTCGGGAGATATGGTTGTTGCTATTCAGGAAGCTGTTGACGAAGGTGGTTTCACTATTGAAGAAAATACCGTCCCTCTCTATCCTGTGTGGGGTGAATCGTATGACGAAATCACAAAGATCAAGATTGGTTGTCCTAACGAAACGGAAGGTTGTGGTTCAAATGACCATCCGATGAGCGTAACCCTCTCGCAAACCTTTAATATTGCGGGCAAGGAAGTTACCCTGACGCACAGCTCTGATGAAGCAATTGCTTTCCCGCAGAAGTATCGCGTTCCGTTCTCTGACTTTACGCTGGACGTGTCGTTCACTTCGAATCCCGGTTACGAAGTCGGTTCCATTAAACTTGAAGATACTGACTTGGCGGGTTCGGAGTACGCTTCTTTCACGGATGGAAAACTCCACCTGCAGAATAGGTATTTCTACGTGAACTTTGTTCCGGTGAGCTTGTCATATACCCCCTATACCCTCACCTTCGATATCAGCTCGTTGGAGAACGAACTTGTTGCGTTTGGACAGAGCTGGTATGATAAGGTTGACGCAGGGAATGGAACGGCTGTCATGAACGTGGGTACAGCTAATGAATTCCCGAATTTGTATGTCCTTTATGGTTACACTGACGATTATAATCCCGTCTTTAACGAATTATACTGGACGAAGGAACAGGCTCCCGAAGACGTACAGGAACAGAATGCTTGGTACAGCTCCTATATTACTTCGTCAAGAAAACAACCGTTTAATTCGGATCTCGTTACTCAGTATTTTGGTGAAAATTCCACCGAAACAGCTACGACTGTTTATCCGATGATTGTTTCGAGCTTGGCTGACTATCGCACTGCTCGGGGCTCCTGGACACTTTGGCTTTGGAATACTGACTTAACCTCTACTTCTTATCACGGACGTGTCGTTATTTCGCAGACATGGAATGACAAAACTTATAGTCAAGAGTCAATGCTCTATTACACTGAAGCAGGGTATCTGCATAGGTTGATTGTACCGAATGCCGATGATACCTTGGTATACAATATATCGTTGGATCCGGATCCGGGTTATGCGATGACGTTGGATACCATGCCTCCCGAGGCATCTTCCAGGTCTTTCGGCTGGTCTGATGATGACGGTGGCTCTGCTAATCCTCCTGAAGGTGAAGATTGGGGTTACAATTTGGATCCCGAAGTCATGACTTTGAAAGTTCAACCGAGTAGAATGAGTAGCTGGGCCAACGAAGCTTATGTTTCGTTTACCGTATTGCATTACAATGTTGAATTCTCTAGGCCTACAGATGCTGAAGTGTTTGTGGCGAGCAAGTGGGTCTCTGACAATAAATATGAAGTTGACTGGTTTGAGTCTCAAACCGATGTGACCGTGAACAATATCAAGACCCCGATTCTTTACGATGAAAATGGCTGCCAAGTCTACTGGAAAGTTAAAGACTCCGAAGCGCATATCGATACCGGTATTGTTGGCGAACTCGTCTATATGACTTCAACCGAAACGTTGGAGACGGCGATTAACGTGCTCGTTCCGGATACCGATGAATCAAATAGAAACTGCGATAATGCAGAAACCTATAAGCAGACCTTGACGGTTGAAGGTGAAGGAACGATTCTCCTGGAACAGGTGATTGGGGATGCTCCTGAATCTCCGGAAGATCCTGCCCAGGTTGTGCTTGCGCATTCTTTTGTTGAAGATGAAGCAACTAGCGTTCTGACCCTGAATGTTCCTGCCGCGTACAATGAAGTGGGACCGGATTTCCTGATTGAACAGACTGGCGTCAAGTTCAGGGTTGTGGCCGTACCTGCTGAAAACTACACGTTGGACAAGATTTCCTACGAAACGGCCAAGAATGGCAACGTGATGACGGTCACGGTGGAAGATAGTGCTGAAGTGAACGTGATGGAATCCTTGCCGTGGACAGTCAAGTTCAAGTCTCTCGCTCCGATTTATGTGACCTACGACTTGTCCCTTGTTTATCCTGACGATTCCGCGGATACTTATTTGCCGACGAATGCGACGAAGTCGGAAAAGCTTGAACTGGCAAACAACGCCGATACGGTTGTCTTCTGGAAACCGTACCGTGCGAGCACCTGTTTCCAGGGATGGTCTACGACGGCTGCCGCAAATTATACTGCTGACGATAGTGCCTACACGACCTTTAATGCGGGCAACTTCACGGAATTTAGCACGAACCCGGACAACCCCACGACATTGTATGCCATCTGGGGTGATGACTGTCCCGAAACTCGTAATATCTGGACTGTGGAAAATGGCCAGATGAACGCGACACTCGTGCTGTACCAGCTGTTTGGTGATGACACCCTGTTCCACGAAGTAGGCCGTCGCGAATTGACTCTTGAAGGAGATTCTTTCGATGTCTACATCGATCCTGTCAGAAGCGCTCCGAAGTCTGGCTATCACTATGCTGCAGATGCTAAATACGAACTCAGCTACCAGTATACGCTGCCGGTAACGGAAGGTTCTAATCCTGACATTGAAACGGTGGAGGTTGAGCCGGATGCCGAAAAGGGTGGCGTATGGCACCTGACTTCTGTCGGTATTCCAAGTTCGCCTACTTATACATTCACGACAGATGTCGAAATGATGAATTACCTGATAGTGTTTGATGTCAATGCAGGTGATGCCCCTGTGTTCTATGGCACGGACTGGGCCAAGGAAAAGACTTTGATGTTGGGCTCCAGCGATGAAGATAAGGTTTTCCCGCAGGATTTACGCCGTACGGACGCCTGCTTTGAAGGCTGGGTTATTCCTGGAATAGAGGAACCGGAAATTTATAGCAACTTTGATGAGGTTGTTGATGCCTTGAAGGATGTCATGGCTACCGTTGAAACGGTTCAGAATGACGAAGGTGAATCCGTGGATCGTACTTACTATACGCTGTCTGCCCAGTGGAATAGCAATTGTACACCGGAAACATTCAAGATCTTCTCGGGTATGACAGAAGGTCAGGGAACATTCCAGGTATCACAGAATCCTGATGCAGAAAATGCTGTTTGGATGGAGGTCCCTGAAGACGGCCTGGTTATTCCTGAACTTGAAGGATTGTCCCTTGCTGTCATGTTCACGGGGGCTGACACTTATGAAACAGGTGATGTCATTACAGGTGTCAAAGCTGATGCCGAAAATGCCGAACAGCTCTTTGAAATTGAAAATGGAGAATCCTTTACCGTTGCCGCTGAACAGCCTGACGTAAAGCTCAATGTCGAAGCTAATCTGATTGAGATGAACTTCGCTCTCGATGCAGGTTACGACGATGTGTTCTACGGTCCGGGTTTCAGCTGGAACTGGAGCTCGGGAGGTGTTGCCTTTGGTGCAGCACTGCCGTCAAATCTCTACCGCGCAGGATATAAGCTTGCAGGCTGGAAGTTTGACAACGAAGAAACTCCGATGCTGAATCTTAACGAAGACTTTGCCGCGGCCTATAATGCCTATGCTGCAGCTCATGAAGGAAATTATCCGGATACGCTCCATGCCGTCTGGACTGTTTCTGGGGTGATTCCTGCTTATAGTCTTCAGCTGACAGAGGAAACTCTGGAGCAGAAAGCTGGTGTACTGACGCTCAGCCAGACGATTGGCGATTCGACCATTGTGCATGTCTTTGAAGATGGTATGCTCGATGTCCCCATGGTCGAAGACCTTGCGCTGACCGTGAACTTCGCTATCGATACGGCCCATAGCTTTGATGGTGAAACCCCGATTACCCTGAAGAGCATCATCACGGATGAAACGGTTGGTTCGTATGCAACTGGTGACGAAGTGGTTGTTCATACAGAAACCCTTGGTGCGGCAGGAACCGTAATGGTTAACGTGGCGACCAAGGTGGACTCTTACGAATTCGCCTTCGATATCAATGTGGGTGAAGACGACCAGGTCTTCTACGGAAAGGACTGGTTTGCCACGAAGTCTTACGATATGAGCGAAGAAGAGCTTGATTCTAAGTTCCCGACTTCCGCATACCAGACGCAGAACTGCCTGGGTGGCTTTGCCTTCACGGCGATGGAACCGCTGGAAGACGGCTACACTATCACGATGCCGGATGTCAAGTTCTATACGGGAATCGATTCTGCGTTCATTGCAGATTACAAGGCTCTCGAAGAAAAGCCTACGACTCTGTATGCCGTATGGCTGAAGCCTGGCGTGCATTGCAGTGCCATCACCAGCAATGTAATGATCAGCGCTTTGAATGCATCTGAAGAAGGTGAGTTTACCTTGACGAATGCGGACATGGAAATTAAGCTGCCCGCTAGCGAAGAATCTGCTGCTGTTCAAGTCCCGGTTGCCGAGGACCTTGAATTTACGGTTACGTTCACCCCGACTAGCGCTTATGATTTTGATGCAGAAACAGGAACAATTACGATCTCGTTGGTTGACGGATACGACTACACCCTGGTCAATGCGAAGACCTATAGCTTTGCGAAGAATGCTACTCTTAAGGCAACTCCGACTCTGAAGGCTGTCGCGTTCGATTTGAATGCCAATGCCGGCGAAGCTAGCGTGTTCTACGGTAAGGAATATGCAAAGACCTGGACCTCGGAGGGTGCCGCATACGGTGCAGAACTTCCGAAGAACATCTACCGTACGGATGCCGAGTTTGCTGGCTGGGCATTCAGCGAAGATGCCACGGAAGGCTTTACCAAGTTCGACAATGACTTCATGGTTGCCTATGCCACTGCATCGGCTGGACAGGAAACTGCTCCTGCGACACTCTATGCCGTGTGGACGGCCAATGATGATCGCGCAACCTACACCATTTCGGCTACCGAGGCTACTCTTGCCGCTGGCGACCTGTCTATAGCCCAGTGGGTGCTCGGAGATTCCATCGGATACGCCGTCGGTGCTGACGGACTCAAGGTCCCTGCCGAAAACAACTTGATCTTCAGGGCTTACTTTGAACCTCTCAATACTCATTCTGTAGTGGGTGATTTGCCTGTCGCCCTTGACGTAGATGGTGAAGTGACGAATGTATTCGTTGGACAAGATTTCGTATTGGCGGGCAATACCGAAATTACGGTTGCTACCGAAAACGATGTCTATGTGCTTGCCTTCGATGCCAATGCCGATGGTGCTATGCTGTTCTACGGTGACAACTGGTTCAGCGGCAAGACCTATAACCCTGCCGATGCCGAAGAAGATCTGAACTTCCCGACTTCGCTCTACCGCACCGACAAGTGCCTTGACGGCTTCGCCTTCAATGCCGATGAGTCTGTGGTTTACAAGTCCATCAGCGATGAATTCATCACGGAATTCAAGGAACGCGAATTGACTTCTCCGGTAACTCTCGTGGCCGTATGGAAGAATTGCCCGGAAACTTACGCAAACTACACGGTGGCTGCGAAGGATGCGTCCGAAGGCGTATTCACCTTGACGAACAAGTATGGCGAAATCGCCAACAAGTTTGAAGTGGGTTCAGAAGCCTTGGTTATTCCGGCTGCAGAAGACCTGACATTCTCTGTGACCTTTGCCGAGAATGTTACCGTTGACTATGAAAACCAGGTGAGCGTGCTCGCCGGTGACGAAACCGTTGCGACGGTTGACGACGGTGCCACGGTTTCCTTCAGTCAGAATTCTGAATTGAAGGCTGTAGCCTCTGTGTTGGACCTCACCTTCGCCTTCGATGCGAACAAGGCTGCAAACGATACCGTGTTCTACAATTCGGAATGGTCTGCAACAAAGTCGTATGACCTTGCCGACGAAGAATTCGACTATCATTTCCCGACAGCTTATCAGACGAGCAAGTGCATAGCTGGTTTCGCCTTCTCGAAGACTGCTACGGAATCTGATGCGTTCCAGGAAGTTGGCACTGAATTCATCAAGGCCTACAAGGCTCTTGAAGTAAAGCCGACGACACTTTATGCCGTATGGACTACCGAGGACTGCAACCATGGCTATGTAGTCTTGCGTAGCGGCAATACAGAAGCTGAAGGTTCCTTCACGATTAGCGATGCTGTCAACAGCTACGAATTGTCTGCTGGTTCGCTGATGGCGGTTCCGACTCACGTCGTTGATTTCAAGGTTACGTTCCACGAGGGACATGCCTATGAGCTGGAAAATATTGATCTTCTCGACGATGATCTGAACAGCTATTCTGGCTTTGCAAACGGAGCCGAGTCCAGCTTCGACATGAATACGGTCCTGAAGGCCAATGTGGAACCCAAGAGCAAGGGTCTCGTGTTCGCTCTGAATGCGGATAACGCAACTGTGTTCTACGGCACAAGCTACGATCCGAAATGGTTCGAAAACCTCATGAACGGAGATTTCTATAACGACAATCTTCCGTCTGGAATCTATCGTAACGACGCCGTATTCGTGGGCTGGTCCTTCACGCAGATGAGTGGCGTTGCCGAAGGTAGCAAGTACTTCACTAAGATTGATGATGACTTCTATGAGGCCTTCAAGAATCATGCTGAAACTCGTGAAAACTTCGATACGCCGGATACGCTGTACGCCGTGTGGAAATCTGCTCCGAATAGGGAAATTTACACGGTGACCGTTGGTAATAAGGCTTCCGAAGGCAAGTTCCGCTTGACGAATGCTTCGGGTGGCCTTTCGAATGAATTCCTGGTGGATGCGACAACGATGCTCGTGATCCCTGCTGAAAATGATCTAGTGTTCACCGTGTCGTTCGTTTCGGCTTCCGAAACGGCCGAGTATGAAGGAATCAGTGTGATTTCTACGACGGGTACGCAGATCGCGGTTATTGAGATGGGCGATGAGTATACGTTCCGTAAGGATGTGATGCTCAGGGCTATAAGTTATATGCCTACTATGGAATTTGCGCTTGACGTGAATGCGGGCAATGCAGACGTGTTCTACGAAAGCGACTTTGGATTCAAGTGGTGGGCCTCTTCTTACGGACAGTATCTCCCGACCGGAATCTACCGTACCGACGCCAAACTCGTGGGTTGGAGCCTCGACAAGAATGCGACTCCTGACAAGGCGTTCAAGGAAATTGATGATGCCTTCAACGAAGCTGTTGAATCCTATATGGAACACTACGGTGAAGATCTTATCGGTGATATTTCCGAAGGTGATTTCGACCTGTCCAAGATTCAGGAAATGTACGGTATGGATTTCGCACAGATGTCTAGAGGTCCGGTCCTCTACGCCGTGTGGGAAAAGGCTAATGTCAAAACCGTATCAGTCAAGTCCAATAGCTTGAGACAGGGATCGTTGACATTGCAGCAACTTGTGGACGATTCTACATTCACCTTCGTGGTGGGTGAAAAGGGTCTCAAGGTGCCTTATGTTGAAGGCGGCTTGGAGTTCCGTGCCCACTTCGAAGCGAACGAATCCCACTTGCTGAATAGCGGAAAGTCGCTCGTCTGGAATGCGGCTGCTGCCGATACTACAAAGAATGACGAATTCGTGCTCGTCTCTGAAGCGACCAGCTTCGATGCTCTCGTCAAGGTGGTTGGCTTCAACCTGGCGTTCAACGCGGAATCGAAGGAAACGCTGTTCTATGGTGACGATTGGACCTCTGGAAAGAAAGTTATCACCAAGGGCACCAGTGCTTCCCAGTTCCCGACGATGGTCTACAGCGCAAGCCGTTGCCTTGTCGGTTGGACCTTGAAGAACGATGCCGTTGCCTATACGGAGATGCAGGACGAACTGGCGAACAAGCTGTATGAAAAGTATCCGAAGCTCACAGATACGACAAAGATCAATATGTATGCTCTCTGGAGCGATTCTCCGGATCAGTGCTCTGCTCTGATGACCCGCGTGTCCGTGGAACAGGACAAGGGTGAGGTGATGCTTGTCGAAAAGACTGGCGAATCCACCGAAGTTGTCCACAAGTTCAACGAAATGGGCTCGATGATGCTTCCGTCCGACATCGTGAGTGCCGAATGGACGCTGCGTTCTGCTCCGGATTCGAGCTACGCTCTGGATTCGCTTACCATTGTCCGCAACGACAAACTGCTGGCGGTGCTGCGTGAAGGCGGTAACCTGCCGGGCAATATGGATAATGCTGTCTTTAAGGCCCACTTCAGCAAGGCGAACAAGACTCCGGTCGAAATTGTTGAAAGGCTTTTTGCCCAGAGTGGAAACGCTATCCAGCTGAACATCAAGGCGAGCGAGTTTGAAGTGACCCGCGGCGTGGAAGCTAGAGTACGTGTCTTCGATGTGAAGGGCGACTCGGTGGTGCTCGATTCCTTGCTGGGTGATTCCGTGGCGATGGGCTTCGAATCCGAAGTGGTTCTCCGCATGAAGCGCACGGGTGATTACAAGGTGGTCCTCACTCTCGAAGACGAGAAGGAATCGGATGCGTTCGAGCAGGAATTTGGTGTCAAGTCCTCCATTGCCTCGGTGGGTAAGGATGGCTGGCAGATGGTTTCCCTTGCAGCCGTGGATACCTCGGCAATCAACTGGACGTCCGATGACCAGGTCTTCTACTGGTGGGATGAATTTGGCAACGGCGGTGACTACTGGCAGTACAGGCGGTATAACCGCGGTGACTCGGTGGTTGCTACCCGTGGTGCCTGGTACAGCTCGCTGGATAGCCTCCCGCTGGTGCTGAAGCGCGATATCGAAGACGACGGCGAGGATGCTGTCTGGAAACTCGATAGCATTCACAGCGGCTGGAACTTGGTGGCAAATACCCACGGTTGGGAAGTCAGCCTGTTTGCCGGCCATGCGGATGAAGAAAAGGATGTGGACGAGGAATCGGAAATCAGCTTCTACCGTTACAACTCGGAAACCGCTGATTACGAAGAAACCAAGTACCTGAAGCCTTACGAAGCCGTGTGGGCCAAGGTGGGCAAGAAGAAGAACTGGAAGGTGTCTGCCGCACCGGTGTTCGCCAAGGCAACGGAACGTGAACCTCAGCCGGAAAAGCCTGAAGGTGGTCGCATGTTGCCGAAGCGCGTGCTCGCGAAGGCTTCTACCAAGGATCGCTGGGTCTTGCAGGCCGTGCTCTCTGACAAGAACGGCAAGCAGGATGCCTGGAACATTCTGGGTGCGGGCAACAACCCGTTCAGCGCCGAAGAACCTCCTGAAAGCATGGGCGATCATGTGAACCTTTCGATCGTGGAAGGCAAGCGCGCTCTCGCCAAGTCCATTAAGTCCGCAAGCGACGAAATGGAATGGACCGTGGCCCTGTCTGCATCTAACGACCGCGTGGGTTACCTGACGCTTGTCGGTATTGATGATGTGAATGCCTTCGGCTACCGCGTGTTCGTGACGGTGGATGGCAACACGACCGAAATGAAGGACGGTGTTCCGCTCCAGGTGCTCCTGAAGTCGAATGCGAAGACTGCTACGGTGCGTGTGGCTCCTGCCGCGAAGGTCGTTGCACAGAACTCTCTCAAGGGCCTGCGCTCCGCAAGGCTCGGCGGAAAGTTGAAGGTGTCCTTTGAGGCGACGGGCCTTGCGGGCACCAATGCGCGCGTCGACTTGCTGGATATGAAGGGACACGTGATGTCAACCGTGAATGCGAAGACCCTCGAGGGCACGAACGCATTGGTGCTGGACGCTCCGAAGTCCGGTCTCTACATGCTCCGCGTCCGCGCAGGCTCACTGCAGCAGGCCGCCAAGGTCATGGTGAAGTAACCTTAAGTAAACGCGCTTAAGTACGCGCGAACTTAAGTGCGCAAACCTTAAGAGTGTAATCCTTAAGTGCCGCGCGCTGAACCCTAAATGAAAATCCTCGGTATCGCAAAAGCGAACCGAGGATCGCTCGAAAAAATAACGGTTAAAATCTTTCTGGATCAGTCTCCCTCGACCGAAGGGAGGGGGTCCAGAATTGCTTTTCCCAAAAAACTTTCAGTCTGCTTAGCGGAATCCAGAGGCAAAAAAACTGCGGATTTTGATGCTGAGTTTACTTGTACTCGTCGCCGACGAGTTCCTTCTTGAGAAGCTTGTATTTCGTCTTGATGGCGGTGCGGAGAAGAGGCCAGCCGACCTTGTCGAACGATTTTTGCCAGATCTTGTCGGCCACATGGGATGCGGCGTTCCCGACGGGTTTCGGCAACCATTCCTTCTTAAAATCGGGTGCGAGACCGGCGTCGGTGACCATCTTGTGGTAGTCCGCGTTCAGGGCGTTGTAGGCCCCGTGGCGGATGAAGTGGACCTTTTCCATGAAATTGAAACGGCGCTGCAATAGCTTGCGCTTGATAAATCCGCCTCCCTGCGCAATCAGTTCGGGGTAGGCGAACAGGGCGCGCAAATGGGTGCGGTAAAGAGATGCGGTCTGTACCTCGGCTTCTTCGAAGGCTCGCGACATACCGATTTCGAGGCGATGCACGACTTCGTAGAAGGTCTCCTGTTCGGGAGTCTCGAGCAGGTGCAGGTAGAATGCGCCTAGTGCTTCTTGCTTTAGGTACAGGAAAAATGATTGTAGGTGCGGACGGACTTCGTCATTTTCGGTGAGCGATACGGCGTCCGCGGAACTTGCTTCGGCGCGGCGGATAAAGTCGGCGAAGTTGTTCTGAAAATAGACGATGGAATCGTTGACGAGCAGCAGTCGCGTAATGCTGTTGAATTCCACGAAATTGTTGCGGCCATTGGCGACGTCCTTGAGGAACCTGCGCCACATGCCGAAATCGAACCCGTGATTTTCGGTGAGGTAAAGCTTGATCCCGTTGTCATCCAGGAACTTCATTGTCTCTGCCGAAAGCGGGCGGTTGTTCGTGAGCAGTACGACGGTAAAGTCGGTCTCGGCGAGGTGCTTCAGCGCAAACTGCACATACCCAGGAAGATTTTCCCCGGTCTGGTAGCTTGCGTAGAGAATAATTTTACCGTTGCTGGACATAATTAGTAAATAATAGAAAGTTATATGAGTGTGTCATCCTGAGCGGAATCACGAAGTGATGGAGTCGAAGGATCTCAACCACGCATCAAGTCATTCCACTCGGGGTTCATTGAATTTACAAGACTATTTTTCTTGTCCCTTCTCCATCCTTTAAGTTGCTTTTCTCTTTGAATAGCATCTTTTATGTCTGTGTAACGCTCGAAGTAAACGAGTTTGTTAATCTTGTATTTAGATGTGAAAATGGCTCCAACGCCTTCAATATGTTCCAACGTGCGACGTTCTATGCTGTTAGTAACACCGACATAAATAGTGGTGTTATTTTGATTCGACATTATGTATGTGTAGTAATCGCTTGGCATGTTTTTAGATCCTTCGACTACGCCCTATGGGCTCCGCTCAGGATGACACGTTAGGGAAGCCTTCAGAACGAATTATGCGGATGGCACTTAGGCATTATTGAAATAGTGTTTACCTTCTCCTTTGGCTGCGGCGTTCCCCCTTGCGGGAGCCGCCCTTACGCGGCTTGCTTGCTACGTGGAATCCTTCGCGGTCATCGCGGGATGCGCTACGAGAGCTTCCGCCCCTGCGAGAGTTGCGGCCGGAACGTTCGAAGCTCGGAGCGTCGGAATCGAACCTGCCGCCACGGGACTTTCCGCGACCGCCACGGTTCATGTGGCTGTGTGCCGAAACGAATTCCGGAACGTCATCGTCGAAATCTTCGTCGGGCTGGCTCACGTAACCGAGGGCTTCCGCCGCGGCAGCGCGGTCAGCGCGTTCGCGAACGTCGCGGTTGCGGTAATCGTTGTCTTCTCCCTGACGGCGGCGCTTCTTCGGTTCGCTGCTGAGCTTTTCGATAATGCTGAAGTCCGCCTGACCGCGCAGAGGGTCCACCCTCAAAAGGCGCACCAGCACCTTGTCGCCGCGGCGGAACGTACGCCCGCTCTTCTTGCCGAAGGCAAGTCCCTGATCGGGGTTGAATACGTAGAAGTCGTCACCGGCGATATCGCGGAAACGCACCAGGCCTTCGGCAATCGGGTCGGCGATAGAAACGTAAATGCCCCATTCCTCGATGCCCGAAACCGTAGCTTCAAAGTCATCGCCGATGTGGCTCTTCAAAATCCAGCAGCTGCACACCTTGATAGCGATGCGTTCGGTCTTCTGGTTCTTGACTTCGTTTGCCGAAATCAAGTCGCATACTTCAATCACGCTGTTCTTGCGTTCGGCGGTAATTTCGGCACCCTTGCGCGCGAGTTCACGGTGACACCACAAGTCGGCGTAACGGCGAATCGGGCTCGTAAAGTGAGCGTAGTCCTGCCAGTTCAGCGCAAAGTGGCCGAAGCTGTTGCTGTCGTAATGCGCCTTCTGCATACTGCGCAGAATTCGGTTCGTAAGCGTTTCGTCGCCTTGGGCGCGTTTCACCAAATGTTCGTACAGCTTGAATGCCGTCGGGTTTAGGTTCGTGTCGCCGCTGCGGGGCTTGCCCAGGTCGCGCAACATCACCGGAGAATCCTTGAACAAATCCGGGTACATGTAGTACAGTTCCATGATGTCCTTGGTGTCCGGTGCCTCGTGGATACGGTAAATGCCCTGGAGCTTGCGCTTCTTGAGTTCCTTCGCGCAGCAGTTGTTCGCGATGAGCATGCATTCTTCCACCCACGAATTCGATTCGTCGGTCGTGCGCGGGAAAATCTTTTCCGGTTCGCCCTTCTCATTGAACTTGCAGCCGAATTCGGTGCTCTGGAATTCTAGCAGGCCGTCCTTGGTGCGGTTCTGCTTCAAGAGGGCGGTCACCTCGGCGAGCGCCTTGATATCGTCGTCGCCGTTCTTCATCATTTCCATCGCCTGCTCGTAGGTGATGGACTTGGTAATCTTCACGATACTGCGGTGGAAATCCCAGCTGAGCACGTTCGCGTGCTTGTCGAGTTCCATCATGCAGGTGAATGCGCAACGGTCTACACCTTGGTGCAAGCTACAAACATTGCTCGAAAGCTTGTCCGGGAGCATCGGCACGGCGGTCCACGGCAGGTACTGCGTGTAGCTCCTTTCCAGAGCCTCTTCGTCGAGTTCGCTCCCTTCGGGCACGTAGTAGCTCACGTCGGCAATGTGCACGCCCAGCCTGTAGCCCTTGGGGGTGCGTTCCACGCTAATGGCGTCGTCGTGGTCCATGGCGCCATCGGGGTCGATACAGAGAATCGTGAGCTGCCTGTAATCCACGCGGCCCTTGAAATCCTTGCCGCACGGCTCCTTGACGCCGTCCACATACTTCTTGATGGCCGGGCTGAAGTCTTTGGGCAAGTTCGCGTCTTCCATGAACTTTGTCTTGACTTCGTCCCAGCTGATATTCATCGCTTCGGCAGTGCGGTCGACCTTTGCCAAGTAGCTGTGCTTGAGTTTCGGGTGCGGGTACAGCGTAAAGCTGATGGTTTCGCCTTCCTTGCCCGGGGCCTGCCTGCGGTGGCACATCTCGTACACCTTTCCGGTTTCGAGTTCGTGCACTTCCCATTCTTCTTCGCCCGTCTGGTGCAGAATGCCGCGCTTCACGCGGGTTTCGTTTTCCTTGCCCGTCTGGCGGCGGCTACGTGCGCCCAGGCGGCGGTTGTCTTCGGGGTACTGTTCCGCAATCTTCTTCACGCGCTTCTCGCGTTTTTCTTCGACGCTCTCGCCATCGCCCAGCTGGTATTCCTTGTGGCTGGTACGCTTCAAAAGCCCGCGGTCCACCATGTCGGCAAGCATCTGCTTAAAAGCCATCTTTTGCTTTTTGGGCAGCCCGAGCGCGCTGCGCAGGCGGCTACCGACCATCGGTTCGTCGCGCAGAATGGCAATAATCTGTTCTTCGCTAGGTAAATGCTGAGCCATATTAGGCCTCCTTGTTTGCCGCGGTGGCGGCGTCGGCCTGTCTGTAGGGCAGCGCCGAAGAAATCATGTTATGGATCTCGTCACGCAACTGGGTGGCGGACTTGTTTTCAAAACTTTCTGGTGTCTGGAGCGGGTGCACCACAATCTTCACGACACCCGGGGTCATTGCCCACTTGGTCTTGGAAAGCCGCTTGCCCGTATCCACAAGCGTCACCGGCAGGAGCGGAAACTTGTTTTCCTTGGCCATGCGGAAAATTCCGTTTTGGAACGGGAGCATGTGCCCGTCGTTGCTGCGGTGGCCTTCGGGGAATACGGAAATGGTCACGTTGTCTTCGAGGCGCTTTTTCACGGTGGCGCCCATGCCCAGATTCTTGCGCGGGTTCTTGTATACGGGTATGCAGCCGATCTTGTTCAGCACCCAGCCGAATATGGGAATCTTCCAAAGTTCGGCTTTCGCGATGAACGAGGTAATCGTGATGGTGGGCCAGAGGACGTTGATGTCTAAAAAGCTCTGGTGGTTTGCTACAATGACAAATTGCTTGTGGTCAGGAATGTTTTCTTTGCCTTCGATTTCGATCTTGATGCCGAACAGTTTAAAAGTGGTGTTGAAGAAGGGTATGCACACGCGGGTGCTGTCGGACCAACGGCGGCACAGAACGCCCCTGTAGAACATATACGGGAGACCGATAACGAACAGACAGATTGCGATATTCAAGTAGTAGAGAATTGCTCGGATAAAAGCCATAATAATCCATATAATAGGTGTTTACACCCATAATGTATATTTTTTATGGGCAGTGGAACAGAAAAAATGTAAAAAGATGGTGGCTTACTTTATTTTCCAATCAAGGGTCTGACCTGCGGCGAGCGGAACGACTCCGTTGACGATGGAGGGGACTGTCCACGATTCTTTGACGACTTCGATCTGCTGCGTCGTGCGCGGAAGACCGTAGAAGTCGGCGCCGAATCCTGCGATGAAGTCGGCGAGCTTGTCAAGGTGACCCGCACGTTCGAATTCCTGGAGCAGCAGCGGAATGGCTACCGGGGCGCTGTAGACGCCCGCCGCTCCGCACGGACATTCCTTTTTACTCAGCTGGTGCGGAGCGGAGTCCGTGCCGAGAAAGAACTTGGGATTGCCGCTGAAGGCGGCTTCGCGGATGGCGGCACGGTCTTCAGGCCGCTTAGGCAACGGCTTGCAGAAATGGTGCGGCCTGAGGGCGTCCCCGACGATAGCGTCGAGGGTCATCATCAGGTGGTGCACCGTGATGGTTGCGGCCACGTTCGCCGGGAGCCTCTTGACCGCTTCGACCGACTTTGCGGAGCTCAGGTGCTCGAATACGATTTTCAGTTTCGGGAATTTTTCGGCGAGCGTTTCGACGCGCTTGATAAAGGCGGGTTCGCGGTCCAGGCAGAATTCACCCGGTTCTTCGCCGTGTACGCACAGTACGAGTCCCAATTTTTCCATCATCGCGACTACAGGGAATACCGCTTCGAAATCGCTGATGCCGTCGGCGCTGTTCGTGGTGACGCCAGCGGGGTAGTACTTGCCTGCGACGACTCCTTCAGCCATCATGTCCTTCAGGTCCTGTTCCGTATAGTTCGGATTCAGCTTGAAGGTCATCAGTGGAACAAAGTCCGGGCGTACGCTCTTGGCGGCGTCAAGGATTTGAACCTTGTATTCGGCGATCGCCTTGGCGCTTGTCATGGCGGGAATCGTATTGGGCATGATGATTGCACGCCCGAATTGAGATACAAGGTCGCGCACGTAGCCGGGCATCAGGTCGCCCTGGCGCAGGTGTGCATGAAAATCGTCCGGTAAAGGAAGTAGCATTTTCCTATTCCACCATGTTTCTAATCTGGTTCTTGCCTTGCTGCTTGGCCGCAACACGAAGTGAATCGACCTTGATCAGCATCTGCTTGACATCGGCGAATCCGCGGCTAAAGCAGGGGACGAAACCTCCGCTCACCGTGAGCGATACCTGGGGATGGTTTTCGAATGTCAGGTTGCGGATGGACTTACGGAAGGATTCCACCTTTGCATAGGCTTCTACTTCGGAGCCTGCATTGATGACGTACATGTACTTTTCGCAACCGTACCTGGCGACGCATTCGCCGCTCATTTCGTCTTCGTTCTTCTGCAACAGGTGTCCAACAGCGCGGATGACTTCGTCTCCAAAATCCTGCCCGTATGTGTAGTTGATTTTCTTGAAATCGTCAATGTCCAGCATGGCCAGGTAGAAGTCGTTGCGGCGGGCCCAGATAGAATTTTCGAGGTAGTTCAGCAGGTGTCGCCTGTTGTAGAGGCCTGTCAGGGAATCGTGCATCGAAAGATAGTCCAGCTGCGAGACGAGCTTGGTTGTCTTGTCGCGTTCCTTGGCGTAGGCCCAGAGTGAAAAGGTTCCGATGGCGAACAGGGTGAAGCCCGTCAAAAGGTGTGTCACCAGGATGTCCAGATAGGCGGCGTCGTGGTCGAGCTGGGTGATGAGCAGGTTGGGGTTTGCCCAGGTGGCGGCGATTGTCGCGGATTGGATGCACAGGGACAGGATGAATGCCGGCAGCTTGAGGCGGCCTTGGGCGAAAGCTATCAGTGAAATGGATGTGATACAGTAGAGGGGCATGCCGCTCGTGATTCCGCCACAGAACAGGAACAGGAGGGGCATCAAAAAACAGCTGAGGATGCAGCACATGACCAAGTAGCACTGGTTATATAGGCCCGTCTTGACGGCTATAGCTGCGATGATGATGCAGACGATGGAGCAGCCGACGCTGCTGAGGGATGCTGCGGAGTTGATCCCTTCAATAATCGTGAAAATGGCGGAAAAGGTTGCTACGCCTGTAACAACGACAATGATAGACCAGAACAGTTTGCGTTCTAGCGAATCCTGTTTTGCCCAAAATTCCTTGATAATCTTTAGCATAAGTACTTAATTTCAAATATAGTAGAAAGAGAATAAATGTAAAGAACGATTTGCATTTTTTAATTCATATTTTTTTATGATATGAAACAGCCCTATTTGAAGTTGTTATATTTCGGATAGCGGCATGGGCCGGTCAAATTTTTTTATTGCAGGTTTAGAATGGAACTTACACCTTTGGATATCCGTAATCAGACCTTCCACAAGAAAAATTTCGGTGGGATCGATCCCGAAGAGGTCAAGGCGTTCTTGGAAACGGCCGCCGGAGCCTTTGAACAGATGTCTAGGGACAAGACCGACCTTACCGAGAGGCTCAAGGTTGCCGAAGAACGCGTGAATTACTACCGTCAGATCGAAAAGACCATCCAGGATGCTGTGGTGACCATGCAGCGTACCGTGGACGAGGTCAAGGCGACCGCCGAAAAGGAAGCGGAAATCATCGTGGCCGAAGCCAAGGCGCGCGCTGTGCGCGAGGTGGAGTCCACCAAGAAGGAAGCCGAAGAACTCCGTATGGAAATCGAACAGCTCAAGCAGCTGCGTACCAACTACTTCATTCGCTGCCGAGCCCTCATCAAGGGTCAAGAGGATCTTCTTACGGCCATGGAAAATGACCAGCGCATGCAAGAAGAACTTAGGCGTCCTGCCGCACCGGTCGCAGGAAATGTCCTTGCCTAGCTAACTTGGGAACGCCCCGTGAAAATCAATATCAAGGTCCATGCGAGAAGCAAGCGCGAAAGCGTAGTGGAGTTGCCAGACGGTAGCTACAAGGTGGAGGTCAAGGCTCCTCCCGTGGACGGGGCTGCGAACGAGGCCATCTGCGCGCTTCTGGCAGAACATTTTGGTGTCCACAAGAGGGACGTGTCGGTTGTGACTGGTGCAACGAACAATAAAAAAGTTGTAGAGGTTATCAAATAGGTTTGAGAAGTGGGCGTGTTATGAAGATGTTTGATTTTAAAAATCATCAGACCGTCGTGTCGGCCATTCTCCTGATTCTTGCGGGTCTGACCCTGAATATTATCCCTGCGCGTCTGGCTATTGCCTTGGGAATTCCGCTGTATCTGGACTGTACCGGAACCATTATCACGGCAATGCTTGGCGGAAACCTGCCCGCGGTGATTGTCGGGTTCGGGTCGAACGCCATCAACGGCATTTCTGAACCCGAGACCATGTATTACGGCGTCATCAGCATTATGATTGCGGTGGCGGCGACCTTCTTCTATCACCAGCGCTTCTTCACGAATATCCCGCGGCTGTTCGTTGTCATCTTTACGTTTGCCCTGATTGGTGGCGGCGTCGGTTCCCTGTTTACCTATTTCCTGTATGGTCTCAATTTTGGGCAGGGCATCACGGCTCCGTTCGCACACGCCTTCCATGATACGCTGGGCTATAGCAAGTTCTTTTCACAGCTGCTAGCGGACGTCATTATCGATATGCTCGACAAGGGTGCCGTCGTGGTGCTTGCGATGTTCGCGTTCCGTTTCGTCTCTAGGCGACTCAAGAACCATCTGAATCAGGTGTTCCTGCGTGATTCGAGCAACAGAGATGCGAACAAGAATGTCAAGCACTCCCTGCTCCGTAAGGTCGTGGTGATGGTGATCGTGGCCGAGGTGCTGTTGGGAGCCTTGGCAAGTTCAATCGGCTTTTTCCTGTACCGGGACAACTCCATCAAGAGGTTTGTCGCTATTGCGAAGGGCGTGACCAATTCTGTTGCGCATGTGGTAGATGCGGACCGTATCGACGAGTTTATTGCCAAGGGCGATAGTGCCGAGGGGTATAAGGACATTGAGGATGCCCTCTACGGAATTCGGGGGAGTTTCTCGCAGACGAAGTACCTTTATGTGTACAAGATCGAAAAGGATGGCTGCCATGTGGTGTTTGACCTGGATGCCGATGGCGAGCCGGCGGGCGAACCGGGAAGCGTGGTTGAGTTTGATCCGTCATTTGTTCCTTACCTTCCGACATTGCTTGCCGGTGGCGAAATTGAACCGATTATCTCGGATGACAAGTTTGGCTGGTTGCTGACGGTTTATACGCCTATTAGGAACTCGTCGGGGAGGACTGTTGCCTATGCGGCCGCTGACATCTCGATGGACGAGGTATCTTCTGACGAGGCGATGTTCTTTATCAAGATGCTCTCGCTGTTCTTCGGTCTTTCGATTATCATCATGAGTGTTGTCATCGAATTGGTGAATCGCGGCATTGTGATTCCGGTGAACCGTATGGCGTTTGCCGCGATGAAGTTCTCTGGAACGACAATGATTGCAAGCTCCATGGATTCCGAAAAGGTAAACCTGGAAAAGATCCGGAATGCGGCAGATCGGGTGGTGGACCTGAAGATATCCTCCTTTGACGAAATCGGTAACCTGTACGATTCGCTTTCGTCCATGGCCTCCGATACCTATAACTTTATTGCTCGAGTGCAAGGGCAGGCGGAAAGAATTCGCAAGATGCAGGAAGTGATTATTATGGAATTCGCTGAAGTCGTTGAAGCGCGCGACAAGAGCACCGGTAATCACATTAAGAAAACTGCCGCCTATGTGGAGGCTTTGGCCGAACAGCTCAAGAAGGAAGGCAAGTTTGCCGATGTCTTGACCGATGATTTTGTTCAGAAACTGAAACGTGCTGCCCCGCTCCACGATATCGGAAAGATTGCCGTGTCTGACTTGATTCTGAACAAGCCGGGCAAGCTGACGGATGAAGAATTCGCTATCATGAAGAGTCATACCACCGAAGGTTGGAAAATTCTTACGAAGATGGTGGAAGATGCCGGCGACACGATCGATGCGAACTACTTGAACGAATCGATTGACATGGCGCACTACCACCACGAAAAGTGGGACGGCTCCGGTTATCCGACGGGAATCAAGGGCGAAGAAATTCCGCTCTCGGCTCGTATCATGGCGGTGGCTGACGTGTTCGATGCGCTGGTGGCCGAACGCGTGTACAAGAAACCCTTCACCTATGAAAAGGCTATGGCGATCATCACCGAAGGTGCGGGCAAGCATTTCGACCCGGAAATCGTCGAGACGTTCACGCATATTTCCGAAAAGCTCTACAGCGAAAGGACCAGGCTCGACCAGTCTGGCTCCGAGGCAAGCATCGATCTCGGCTCAAATGCCCCGAAATCGTGATGTGAATTAAGAAAGTCATCTTGGATCCTCCCCATTCGGGGATCATGCGCACTAAGGCAACAAAAGCATATAAGGCGAACGCCGCGACAGAATGTTTACATTCTGGCATGGTTGAGCCGAAATTGCGGACGCCAAAGGCGTCCACTTGCCAAGTGCTGTCCGACCTCCCTTCGGTCGAGGATGACGCAACTACTAAAGTCATCCTGGAGCGCAGCGACGGGATCCAGAGCGGAGTTCACCAAGGTCCCTGAGCTTGTCGAAGGGCCTTCTCTCTTTTCTATAGTTTTTCTGCGTCATCTAGTTATAGTTTAAAACTATTAGTAAGCAAAATGTAAGCAAAATTAGGGGTAGTTTTCTGCATTTCCTATTGTTTTTGTATGGAAAAACTTCTAATTTGGAGTCAAACAGAAACGGAAAAGTTATCTATCAGTTGATTTAGCTAATTTTTCATAAAACAAAAAGGACTTCAACATGTCAAAGATTTATTCCTCTGCCGACCAGCTTATCGGTCACACCCCGCTCCTTGAACTCACCCACATCGAAGAAGGCCTCGGTGCCAAGATTGTTGCCAAGCTCGAATACTTCAACCCCGCCGGCTCCGTGAAGGACCGCGTGGCGAAGGCCATGCTCGATGACGCCGAACAGAGCGGCAAGCTCAAGGCTGGCTCCGTGATTATCGAACCGACTTCGGGTAATACCGGTATCGGTCTCGCTTCTGTCGCCGCTGCCCGCGGTTACCGCATCATCATCGTGATGCCCGAAACCATGAGCGTGGAACGCCGTCAGATCATGAAGGCTTACGGTGCAGAACTCGTGCTCACCGAAGGCGCCAAGGGTATGAAGGGCGCTATTGAAAAGGCCGACGAACTCGCCAAGGAAATTCCGAACAGCTTTATTCCGGGCCAGTTTGTGAACCCGGCAAACCCGGCTGCCCACAAGGCTACCACCGGTCCCGAAATCTGGGAAGACACCGATGGTAAGGTCGATATCTTTGTCGCTGGTGTTGGCACGGGTGGTACGGTGTCTGGCGTAGGTGAATTCCTCAAGAGCAAGAACCCGAACGTGAAAATTGTCGCTGTTGAACCGGCAAGCTCCCCGGTGCTCACCAAGGGCACTGCAGGCGCCCACAAGATCCAGGGCATTGGTGCAGGCTTTGTTCCTGAAACCCTGAATACCAAGATTTACGACGAAGTTATCGCAGTCGAAAACGAAGCCGCATTCGAAGCTGGCCGCGAAATCGGCAAGAAGGAAGGCGTGCTCGTGGGTATCTCTTCTGGTGCCGCTCTCTGGGCCGCCAAGGAACTCGCGAAGCGTCCTGAAAACAAGGGCAAGACGATTGTCGCTCTCCTCCCGGATACTGGCGACCGTTACCTCTCTACCGCCCTCTTCGCTGAATAAGAGTTACAAAGAAAGACCTCATCTTTGTTCATAGGTACCGGCTTCTGGATTAATTCCGGAAGCCGTTCCTTTATTTGCAAATTATTTTTCTACATTTGCCGCCATGATTTTTTCTGAAGTCATCAACGAGGCCTACGATCCTAGGGAATATCCCGCCTTGTCTTTGCTGGCGGACTATTGGATTTCCCTTCGTCCTTTCGAAGGGGTGAAGGTCCTCGCGGCGACTCCGATTTTCAGGAACACCTTGGTGCAGTATCAGGCCCTGTTGGCAGGTGGTGCTGACCTGTATGTTGGCTATGCGAGCGGAAAGAATGGCGCCGCGATGCCGTGCGACAAGAAAATTGTCAGCTTGATTCAGGAAAGCGGTATTCCGGTGGTGACGGATGAAGATATCCGCAACGGAAAAGTCGCAGATGACTTTGATTTGATTTTGGACTGCGCGGGGCAGTTTTCCTTCTGCCATCCGAAAAAGGGCTTCGTGGAACTGACCCGTAGCGGGGTGCAGTTCTTTGAAAAGTCGGAACATCCGGTTTATGTGGCCGACAGCGGAATTGTCAAGCGAATCGAGACGGTTCTTGGTACGGGCGACGGATATTTCCGCGCTCTTGAAAAGCTGGGCTATTCCAGTTTCGAAGGAAAGAATCTGGTTGTAATCGGAAGTGGAAAGGTCGGCTGCGGAATTGCGCTGCAAGGGGTGCGCCGTGGCATGAACGTCTGCACTATAACGAATACGGGCAACGAGAATTCCTCGACTGATTTTAGCCATGTCCTGAGGAATAACGACGTTCGCATCGTGAGCTATCTGGACGATGTATCGGTTACCGCCGCCGTTTCCAAGGCGGATTTTCTGGTAACGGCGACGGGCGTGAAGAATGCCTTGACCTGGGCCGCTATTTCCGCCCTGATGGCGAATTCGAGAGTCGTCGCCGCGAATATGGGTGTCGAAGATGAATTTGGCGAGATGGTTGCCAAGGGGCGTGTGCTGAATGCGAAGGCCCCGTTGAACTTTATGCTCGACGAACCGACGCACCTTAAGTATATCGATGCGAGCCTTGCGCTCCATGCCGCTCTGGGCAAGCGCCTTTTGTGCGACTTTGCTGATGCGGACGGGAATGTTCCCTTCAAGGGACCGCAGGATCCTCCTGAAGAACTTGAGCAGAAGCTTCTGATGACGACTATCCAGAACGGCGCGATTGGCGCTGAAATCTGCGATATGATGCGATAAAAGCGTTATTTATTGTAAAAAACGTAAAGATTGTAAAGAAAAGCTTGCCTTTCCTTCTTTTTTAGATTATAATTGAAAAAGAATGTAAACAAAGAAGGATGATATGAATCTTAAGACGTCTCTTGCATTGACTCTTGCTTCCGTTGCTTTTGCGATGGCGCAAGATGCTGCCCAACCTGCAGCCCCGGTTGCTGAAGCTCCCGCTCCCGCCGTGGCGGAACAGCCTGCCGCAGCTCCTGCTGCGACTGCACCTGCCGCTCCAGAATCGGTGCAACCCGCTCCCGCCGAAGCTCCTGCTGAAGTGGCCCAGCCGACAGAAACCGCCGCTCCCGCTGCTGTAGAATCTGCTCCTGCCGCTGAACCGGCGAAGACTGCCGCTCCCGCCCAGCCCGCACCGGAAGCCAAGGTTGCCGAAGCGGTTCCTCCCCAGGGTCCCGCACCCGAGGCCGCTCCTGGCGAAGCCCCTGTTCGTATGGGTCCGCCCAAGACTCCGTTTACTGTTCTTCATGGCAATGCCTATAACCGCGTCCAGAACGAAGCCGCTGGCGACAATGTGGATGCCTTGCTCAACAAGCGCTTGACCAAGCTTGCCTATCAGAAGTTCTTCTATATCGAACCTACAGGTGAAAAGGGAGTTGTCTCGTTGGGCGGCTTCTTTGGCGCCATGGATATTTCGGGTGAATTGGGCCGTGCCACGGCCGGTTACGCAACGCCCGGCTTTGCAATCGAAGCTCGCCTTGGTTTAGGACAAATTAAAACTGAAACCAAGGGTGCCGACATCAAGGAAACGGTGGAAGGCGATGACTGGGGCCTTACCTTGTCTAAGACCTTGGGTGGTTATGTCGTGACTTTGTCTGGTGATTGGATAACCTTTGCCAAGGAAACGAATGTGGATCCTGTCAGGGGACCTAAGACGGAACAGCGCTACCGGGATTTGGACGCATCTTTGATTGTGACGGACGGTCCTTCGGCCCGCAAGCATTTCTGGTCGGCGGGAGTCGCGTTTAATCGTCACGAAGATGAATTGGAATCTGGCGGAACCCTGATTGGCGATTCTCTGACGTCGAACTTCACGGTTGTTCCCTTGTTCAATTACGGCACTCCGGTGCTCCGTGCAAACTACGCTAATGTCTATATGGGCTTGAACGCGTCTGTTCCTGTGACTGTTTACGACAAGGCTGATATGCGCGATTCTACGTCTGGCAAGTACAAGGAAGCTTCTCTCTGGACCGTGGGCGTGAACCTGGCTCCGAATATCTTGGGCGAGGTCCTCTTGACGGAGTCGCTGATGCTCTTTGGTGAAGCTAGCTATACATGGGAGGCGTTCCGCTATGTCGATAACCAGACCCCTTACGCCGATGTGAAGGTTAAGCGGAGTGTAGCGGACAAGGTGGATGCTACGATGGGGCTCCGCTACCAGTACAAGGATTGGGCCGCATGCGAATTTGCCTTTGGCGATTCCTTCTTCACCGATACCAAGTCCATCTTCAATGGCGAAGGCGTGTTCGTAAGCTTCGGCGGATTCATCTACTTCTAGTGACAAACAGCCCTTTTTCGGGCCTTATCGGTCCAAATGGAGTATGTTTTTATGAAAAAGGTAACCTCGTTTGGGGTGCCTTTTTTCTATTTTTCAGCCCACTATGGCAAAAATTCTCTTTAAAAAACAAATGTCTTCCGCGGTCTACATGTTCCGCGTCGAGGCCCCGCTGATCGCTCAAGAGCGTAAGGCCGGCCAGTTTATCATCCTCCAGACGAACAAGGACAACGGCGAACGCGTGCCTCTCACCATCGCCGATGCCGACACGACTGAAGGCTCTATCACCCTGATTTTCCAGACGGTTGGCAAGACCACCACCGAACTTTCCAAGTTCGAGGTCGGTGACGATATTCCCGTGCTCGTGGGCCCGCTCGGCTCTCCGACCCACATCGAGAATTTTGGCCACGTGGTTTGCGTGTGCGGTGGCGTGGGTATCGCCCCGATGCACCCGATTGTTCAGGCCCTCAAGGCTGCAGGCAACAAGGTCACCATCATCATGGGTGCCCGTAACGAAAGCCTCTTCCTCATGAAGGAAGAAATGACCGCTCTCGCCGACAACATCATCTTCATGACCGACGACGGTTCTTATGGCCGCAAGGGTCTCGTGACTGAACCGCTTAAGGAACTCTGCGAAGACACCAAGGGCAAGCCGGACATGGTCATCGCTATCGGTCCTCCGATCATGATGAAGTTCTGCGCTCTCACCACCAAGCCCTACGGCGTGAAGACCGTGGTTAGCCTCAACAGCATCATGGTGGACGGAACCGGCATGTGCGGTGGCTGCCGTGTGACTATCGGCGGCAAGACGAAGTTCGTCTGCGTCGATGGCCCGGAATTCGACGGCCACGAAGTCGACTGGAACAACATGCTCCAGCGCATGGGCGCCTTCAAGCCCCAGGAACAGGAAGCCTTGCACCGTTTCGGTGCCAACGACGGCCACAAGTGCAACATTGATAAGATGGCTGACGCAAAGGCCAAGGAGAGCAAGTAATGTCTGAACATTTGACTCGTGAACAGTTGGACGCCGCCGCCAAGGTGGAACTTGAAAAGATTAATGCCCTTCCGAAGCCCTTGAAGCCCAAGGACAAGACTGCCATTCCGGCACAGCCGATGCCGCAGCTGGAACCCAGCTACCGCGCCCGCGTGATGGAAGAAGTGGCTCAGGGTTACACCGAAGCTCAGGCTATCGTGGAAGCTAACCGCTGCCTCGCTTGTAAGAACCAGCCTTGCGTCGAAAGCTGCCCGGTGCACATCGACATTCCGGCCTTCATCGCGAAGATCGCCGAAGGTGACTTCAAGGCCGCTATCGCCAAGATTAAGGAAACCAGCTTGCTCCCGGCTATCTGCGGCCGTGTTTGCCCGCAGGAACGCCAGTGCCAGATGAACTGCACCATGGGCAAGATGCACAAGGACGTGAACCAGGCTGTCGCTATCGGTCGTCTGGAACGCTTTGCTGCTGACTATGAACGCAACAACGGTGGTGCTACGGTTCCGGCCGTCAAGCCTGCTACCGGTAAGAAGGTGGCTGTGATCGGTTCCGGTCCTGCCGGCCTGGTTGTCGCTGCTGACGTTCGCCGCGAAGGCCACGACGTGACCATCTTCGAAGCTTTCCACAAGCTCGGTGGCGTGGTCCGCTACGGTATTCCTGAATTCCGTCTGCCCAAGAAGATCGTTGACAACGAAATCGAATCTCTCGCTGCCATGGGCGTGAAGTTCGAGACAAATTTTGTCATCGGCCGTACCCGTAAGCTCAAGGACCTCATTGAAAAGGATGGCTTCGATGCCGTGTTTGTCGGTACCGGTGCAGGCCTCCCGCTCTTCATGAACATTGAAGGTGAAAACCTGGTCGGTGTGTTCGCCGCTAACGAATACCTGACCCGCGCTAACCTCATGCGCGCCTACGACAAGGAACATGCCGATACTCCGATGTGGCCCGGTAAGAACGTGGTCGTTCTCGGTGGTGGTAACGTCGCTATGGACGCTGCCCGTATGGCTCTCCGTCTCGGTGCCGAAAAGGTCCGCATCATTTACCGCCGCAGCATGAACGAACTCCCGGCCCGTAAGGAAGAAGTTCTCCATGCCCAGGAAGAGGGTGTCGAATTCTGCGTTCTGCAGAACCCGGCCAAGATTCTTGGCGACGAAGCCGGCCACGTGCGCGGCATGCTCGTCGACAAGTACGAACTCGGCGAACCCGATGAAAAGGGCCGTCCGCGTCCGGTCAAGGTCGAAGGCGCAAGCTTCGAAATTGAATGCGACACCGTGCTCGTTGCTATCGGTAACGGTTCCAACCCGCTTATCAGCAACACCACGCCGGAACTCTCTGTCGACAAGAAGGGTCACATCCTTCTCGAAGATGCAACCGCCAACAAGACTTTCATGGAGAAGGTCTACGCAGGTGGCGACATCGTGCTGGGTGCCGCAACCGTGATCCTCGCCATGGGCGAAGGTCGCCGCGCTGCAGCCGGTATTAATGAGTTCTTGAAGAAGTAATTAATTACTTCGGCTGAAAACAACCCCGACTCGCATGAGCCGGGGTGTTTCTTATAAAATACTCTTTTTTTCTTGCATTTTATCTTTTTAAAAAGGATTCGTATATATTATGGAACATAGGATTGAGGCTTTAATGAAATTAAACTACTGGCTTTGTGGTGGACTCGGCTTTTTATGGGTCTTGGGCATCATTTTGTTGCTGTTTGCAACAAATTCTTTTGCCGATGACATTGTTGCGACAACCTCGAATGGTTCGACGGTGCTTTTGCACGATAACGGCCGCTGGGAATATTACCAGAATAACGCCAAAATCCGCGATGTGCGCCCGAGCGCCATTCCGGAAGATGCCAAGTTCCAGATTACGATCCAGTACGAAAGTGTCGATAAGATTAAGAAAGATGTTCGTATGATGCTTGAAGGCGAACTTGCTACCGAAGAGGAAATTCGGGACAGCTTGCGCAAGGTTCCCAAGGGTGGTGTTGTGTACTTCCAGGTGCCCACGAGCCAGATTAAGCCAGGCTTTACGCGAGAGCTGACTTATTACATTTATGACAAGGGCAAAAAGCCGATTTTTTCGCAGACGGCGCGCGATAGCGAGGCCAAGCCGACTGTCGAAAGCAGTAAGGTGTCAAACTTGATGGTGGTGCCGCTGTATGCAAAGCCCAAGTCCAAGGTGCTCAAGGCGAAGGTCGTGAGCGAATCAGCCAAGCAGACGCTGGAGTTCGATATTCCGGTTAAATAAGTCTTCCCTGTCTTCCCGGGCGAGGCCGGTTAGTGGGCACTTGCAATTTATTGCTTATGTGCCCACAATCCTCGGAACGGGGAAATCTCCTTTTTTGTATGAAATTCGCGGTTGTAGATCTTGAAACGACGGGTGGTACGGCCGAAGAAGGGCGTATCACTGAAGTCGGCATTGTCTTGCTCGACGATTGCGAAGTCGTAAAAACCTATTCGGCGCTGATTGATCCCGGTATGCCGATTCAGCCCTTCGTGCAGAACCTGACGGGCATCACGGATGAAATGGTCCATGGAAAGCCACAGTTTGCCTCGATTGCTGAAGAAGTGTCGGAGCTCCTGCAGGACCGTATTTTTGTGGCGCATAATGTGCAGTACGATATAAAATTTATGCGCACGGAACTTCGTCGCTGCTGTATCAAGATCGATCCACCGAGACTTTGCACGGTGAAGGTGTCGCGTCGGTTTTTCCCGGGACTTCCGAGTTATAGTTTGCACAAATTAACGCAGTCGCTGGAGTTGCCTGAATTTAACCATCATCGTGCGTTGGATGATGCGATGGCCGCGGCTGAAATCCTAAAACTGGCATATAAGAAAGTAGGCCAGGAGAAGCTTCTGAAAGAGGTGAAAAACCTCACCAACCCTAAAAAGGCGAAGGTGATATAGTCGGCATTTTTCTATATTGTTCCCCGAAAAAATTAAAAGGGACACATTATGCCTACTATGACTTCTGCGCAGGTGCGCGAATCTTTCATCAAGTTCTTCGAATCCAAGGGCCACCTCTTTGTGCGTTCTTCGCCGGTGGTTCCGCATGACGACCCGACGCTCATGTTCACGAACGCGGGCATGAACCAGTTCAAGGCGATTTTCCTGGGCGACAATCCCAAGGGCTGGAAGCGCGCATGCAACAGCCAGAAGTGCCTCCGCGTGTCCGGTAAGCACAACGACCTCGACGTGGTGGGCCGCGACAACTACCACCACACCTTCTTCGAAATGCTCGGCAACTGGAGCTTCGGCGACTACTACAAGAAAGAAGCGATCGCTTGGGCTTGGGAACTCTTGACCGAAGTGTGGAAGCTCCCGAAGGAACGCCTGTTTGCAACCGTGTATCAGGACGATGACGAAGCCTGGCAGATTTGGAAGGACGTGTCCGGCCTCCCGGATGACCGCATCATGCGCTTTGACGCTCACTCCAACTTCTGGGAAATGGGCGATACCGGTCCGTGCGGCCCCTGCTCCGAAATTCACTACGACCGCGGCGACCTCGCTACGCAGGCCGAAACGTTCAAGGACCCGATCAAGGGCGTGAACGGCGAAAACGACCGCTACATTGAAATTTGGAATAACGTGTTCATGCAGTATGAACGCGTGAGCGACGGAAGCTTGATTCCACTGAAGGCGAAGAACGTTGATACCGGTATGGGTTTCGAACGTATCTGCGCTATTCTTCAGGGCAAGACCAGCAACTACGACACCGACGTGTTCACCCCGATTATCGCAAAGATTGCTGAACTCAGTGGCGTGCCGTACAACGATGGCGAAGCCGGCACTCCGCACCGCGTGATTGCCGACCACATCCGCGCCATTTCTTTCGCTATTGCCGATGGCGCTTTGCCGAGCAACGAAGGCCGTGGCTACGTGCTCCGTCGCATCCTCCGCCGCGCAAGCCGCTTTGCCCGCCTTCTCGGTCAGAAGAAGCCGTTCATTTGCCAGCTCGTTCAGGTGCTCGCCGATACCATGGGCGACGCCTTCCCGGAAATTCGTGAACGCAAGGAATTCGTTGCTTCCGTGATCAAGAGCGAAGAAGAAAGCTTTATCCGTACGCTCGACGCGGGTCTCGAACGCTTCGCCGCTATTTCTGCCGAACTCAAGAAGGGCGACAAGATTCCGGGCGACAAGGTGTTCTTGCTCTATGATACTTATGGATTCCCGCCGGACCTCACCGGTATTCTCGCCGAAGAAAAGGGCCTTACCATTGACGAAGAAGGCTATAACAAGTGCATGGAAGAACAGAAGGCCCGCGCCCGCGCCAACATGAAGCAGGGCATCAACACGATGGGTACCGAAGGCTGGACGCAGTACAGCGAAGAAAGCACCAAGTTCGTGGGCTATGAACTCTCCGCTTGCGAAACGAAGGTCGTGCGCTGGCGTGAAGACAAGGGCGTTTTGAGCATCGTGCTCGAAACCTCTCCGTTCTATGCCGAAATGGGTGGCCAGGTCGGCGACAAGGGAACGCTGGTTTCTGCCGATTTGGAAATTGACGTGTTCGACACCGTGAAGGTGAACGATACCGCCCTCTGCCGAGGCAAGGTGAAGAAGGGTACGGCTAACGAAACGACGATGGGTGCCGTCTTTATGGCGACCGTCGATAACGACCGCCGTAACGATATCCGCAAGAACCACTCCGCCACTCACTTGCTGCAGGCCGCTCTCCGTCAGGTGCTCGGCACTCACGTGCAGCAGCAGGGTAGCTTCGTTTCGAACGAACTCCTCCGCTTCGATTTCAGCCACTTCAACGCGATGACCGCCGAAGAAATCCAGAAGGTCGAAGACATCGTGAACGCTAAGGTGATGGAATGCCTGCCGGTCAATACCCAGGTGATGGGTGTGGACGAAGCTAAGGCTAGCGGTGCGATGGCTCTGTTCGGCGAAAAGTATGGCGATGAAGTCCGCGTCGTGAAGATGGGTGCTTGCAACGAAGAATTCTCCAAGGAACTCTGCGGTGGCTTGCATGTGCAGAACACCGGTAACATCGGCCTTGTGAAGATTATCTCTGAATCTAGTGTGTCCGCTGGCGTGCGCCGTATCGAAGCTGTCTCTGGCCGTGGCGCCTTGAGCCTTCTCCGCGCCGGTACGCAGATTCTCACGGCTCTCCGCGAACAGCTCCGCTGCAAGGACGCCGAAGTTCTCGATCGCATTCAGCAGTCCTTCGCCAAGACGCAGAACCTCGAAAAGAGCCTGCAGTCCGTGAAGCTGGAACTTGCGACCCTCGCTGCTGCCGAACTTTTGAACGGCGGCATCAACGTGATGGGCGTGAACCTGTTTGTACGCGAACTCAACATGCCCGAAGACAAGTACAAGGACTTGCTGGACGGCGTTCAGAACAAGCTCGACACCGACAGCGTCGCCGTGATTGCGAACAAGGGCG
>JAGAHT010000065.1:0-19346 GCA_017626945.1 Fibrobacter sp. | reverse complement strand
GGAACTGAGGGAATATATCAGATACTACAACAACGACCGGATAAAGCTACGCTTAAACGGAATGAGTCCGGTACAATACCGGACTCATAACTCAGTTTTATCCTAACTTTAAACTGTCCAACTTTTTGGGTTCAGTTCATAATCCGGGGCGTTAATATTTAATGCTGGCTAGTGATCGCCACGGCTTCGCTTTGCGAAGCCTCGCGATGACACGTTAGTGATTAGCCATTTCCCCAAAGGGGATAACTCAACTAAGGCAACAGAGTTGCCAAGTTTCGTTTATACCTGCGGAAGCTGAGCAAGGCTCTTCGCGATGTCTTCATCGGTCGGGATGTAGTCGGCCATTTCGCCATCGTTGAACTTCTGGTAAGCAACCATGTCGAAGTAACCCGTGCCGGTGAGACCGAACACGATGTTCTTGGCCTGGCCGGATTCCTTGCACTTGAGGGCTTCGTCGATCGTTGCGCGGATGGCGTGGCTGGATTCCGGAGCCGGGAGGATACCTTCGGTCTGGGCGAAGAGCTTGGCGGCTTCGAATACCTTGGTCTGTTCCACGGACGTTGCGCGCATGAGGCCCTGATCGTAGAGTTCAGAGAGGATGGTGCTCATGCCATGGTAACGCAGGCCACCAGCGTGGTTGGCTGACGGCATGAAGCTGGAGCCGAGAGTGTACATCTTGGCGAGCGGGCAAACACGACCGGTGTCGCAGAAGTCGTAGGCATACTTACCGCGAGTGAAGCTGGGGCAGCTGGCCGGTTCCACAGCGAGAATGTCGTAGTCGGCTTCGCCACGGAGCTTTTCGCCGACGAACGGGCTGATAAGGCCACCGAGGTTGGAGCCACCGCCGGCGCAACCGATGATGAGGTCGGCCTTCACGCCGAGCTTGTCGAGGGCGGCCTTCGTTTCGAGACCGATCACAGACTGGTGCAACAGCACCTGGTTCAGCACGGAACCGAGAACGTAGCGGTAACCCGGCTGCTTCACGGCGGCTTCCACGGCTTCGGAGATGGCGCAGCCGAGGCTACCCGTGGTGCCCGGGAATTCGGCGTTAATCTTCTTGCCGATGTCGGTGGTCATGGAAGGCGACGGGGTCACGCTTGCACCGTAGGTGCGCATGACTTCGCGACGGAACGGCTTCTGTTCGTAGGAGACCTTCACCATGTAGACCTGGCAGTCCAGTCCGAAGAAGGCGGTGGACATCGAAAGGGCGGTGCCCCACTGGCCAGCACCCGTTTCGGTGGTCACGCCCTTGAGGCCCTGCTTCTTGGCGTAGTAGGCCTGAGCGATGGCGGAGTTCAGCTTGTGGGAGCCCGAGGTGTTGTTGCCTTCGAACTTGTAGTAGATGTGCGCCGGAGTGCCGAGCGCCTGTTCCAGGAAGTAGGCGCGGACGAGCGGGGAGGGGCGGTACATCTTGTAGAAAGTGCGGATTTCTTCAGGAATTTCGATATAGGCGGTATCGTTATCGAGTTCCTGCTTGATGAGTTCATCGCAGAACACCGGCTGCAAGTCTTCGAACGTGACCGGCTTGCCGGTTGCCGGATTCAGGAGCGGTGCGGGCTTTTTCTTCATGTCGGCACGGACGTTGTACCATGCTTTCGGGAGTTCGTCTTCTTTAAGGTAAGTCTTGACCGGACCTTCAATCTTGAGCGAGTTTCTCATACTAATTCCTTTTTTGCAGCCTGCTTGGGGCGAAAACATATTTTTGCCACAACAATATAAAAAAAGTTTGTCGTAAAATGAGTTTGTCTACGCCGATATAGTCTAAAATGGAATAGTTGACATAAAAAAATTTTTTAGTATATTGAAAGTATGGCTATAAATCATACACTATTCACAGGGCAGACGGAACCGGCAGGGGAGGTCCGCATGTCGCATGCTGGCGAGGGGGCAAAACCACTCCCGGTCCATAGTGGCAAAAAGTTCATTCGCCTGCATTCGGTCCGTCGGAACCATAAACCGACTAAAGAACTCCAGAAGGATTAGCGGGGCGTGCCGGCGATTGCCAGCCCGGTCTCTCTGTGAGCCGAAAGCACCTTGTATTAACAAGGTGTGTCGGCGAGAGCACGGGCCAATGGGAAAAATTTACTTGATTGCAGCCCGTGCGGTCTCTTCGTGAGCCTCAAGCGACTCGTCTTAACGAGTCGTAGAGGCGAGAGCACGGGCCAATGGGAAGAATTCACTTATTTGCAGCCCGTGCGGTCTCTCTAGGGTGGTGCATCCGGTGCTCTTGCTTGATGAATTCCTTGTCGATATGCGTATAAATTTGCGTGGTGCTGATGTCGGCGTGGCCGAGCAGTTCCTGCAACACGCGTAAATCCATACCCGCCTCGAGGCAATGCGTTGCAAAACTGTGTCGGAATGTGTGCGGCGAAACTTGCTTGCTCAGGTGCATGGTATGCTGCTGCACGATTTTCCAGGCTCCCATGCGACTCATGGGTTTCCCACGGGAATTTAGTATTATGTTGTCTGTAGTCGGGTGGGTGAGCGGGCGGCCGAGTTCTATCCAGGCTTTTAGATTCTCTTTCGCCTTGCTGCCGAGTGGAACCAGGCGCTGCTTGTTTCCCTTGCCAATCGGCGTGAGCCATTCGTTGTCGATGTCCAACTGCGAAAGCTTGATGCCGAGCGCCTCTGAAATGCGGAGCCCTGCGCTGTACATGAGCTCGAAAAGTGCCGTGTCGCGGAGCGGGTTCTTGCCGTTTGCAGCACTTTCGAACACACTGTCGATTTCTTCGCGGGTCAAGTATTGCGGCAGGTAATGCCCGAGTTTCGGGCGTTCCAGCATTGATTCGGTGCTGTAGTCGTATTCGCCCTGGTTCTGCATGTACTTGAGGAACCCGCGCAGGCTTGAAAAATGCCTCGCGATGGAGGTGGGGGAGTATTCTTCTTGACCGGCGGTTAGGGTCAGGAATTCGTCTAGTTTTTCGGGGGAAAGTTCCTTGAGGTCTAGGTTGATTTCGTCAAGCCATGCCACAAAATGCCGCAGGTCTTCCTGGTAACTCTGGATGGTCGCGGGGGAAAGGTTCCGTTCCACACCCAAGAAGGCTAGGTAGCTGTCCATGCGGTTCGAATTAAGGCTCATGCTCATAATATAGATTAGACGAGTGATGCTTGGCGACAGAGGGAAAAATTTTTTTGAAAAAATGCGTTTTTACCCCTTGACAGGGAATTTTTTTTATTCTATAATTGTGCGCGTCCAAGCGACAATGGATGATTAGCTCAGTTGGTAGAGCAGCTGACTCTTAATCAGCGGGTCGCAGGTTCGACCCCTGCATCATCCACTAAAAACCGTCTCACCCCGAGGCGGTTTTTCTTTTATGACGGGGCTTACAACGAGTCTAATTTGTCCATATATTTGTAAGTTTTACCGTTGACTTTTTGTAAGAAAATTCTATATTTTACAAAATATTACAAAAGTTGCTTAAGAGGAATTTTTCGAGAATGAAGATTGTTTTACCCGTCGCCGGAAACGGCCTCCGCTTGCGCCCCTACACCGAAAATGTACCGAAATGCTTGCTGCCTGTTGCCGGAAAGACTATTCTGGATTGGATTGTTGAAGATTCTCTTGGACTTAAGCCTTCCGAAACGATTTTTATTACCGGCTACAAGGCCGATGTTGTTGACCAGTTCCTGACCAAGCGTACTGCATGGGGTAAGACCCGTACCGTTATCCAGAGCAATCCTCAGGGCTTGGGCGAAGCCGTAAGCCTTGCTCTTCCGTACGTGGATGACGATGAACCTGTGCTGATTATTTTGGGCGATACCCTTTTCGAAGCGGATCTTTCCATCTTGAACGGCATGGACCAGAATGTTCTCTACACTTACAAGGTCGAAGACCCGCGTCGCTTTGGCGTGGCCGTTACCGATTCCACGGGCCGTATTGAACGCCTTGTCGAAAAACCTCAGGAATTTGTTTCGGACGAAGCTATTGTCGGCATCTACTACATCAAGGATACCAAGGTCCTCAAGGAAAGCCTTAAGTACTTGATGGACAACAACATCCGTACCAAGAACGAGTTCCAGCTGACCGACGCCCTCGAGATGATGATCGAGAAGGGATGCCGTTTCCGTACGGCCCCCGTAAGCAAGTGGCTGGACTGCGGCCTTGCCGAAACGCTCCTCGAAACCAACGCCCATGTGCTCAACCGTTACGACAATTCCGCTTCGGTGAACCTCCCTGGCGTTAAGGTAATCGCTCCCTGCCATATCGGCAAGGATGTGAAAATCGTGAACAGCACCATTGGCCCGAATGTGTCGGTGGGGGACGGCTGCGTCATCGAAAACAGCACCGTCAAGAATGCGGTTCTTTGGGACGGCGTCAAGGTCGAAGGTCGCACGCTCGATAATGTGATTGTACACGAATAGCCCTGCTGCTCAGACCCCTATTTTTCTAAATTTAAACCTGTAAAATAATCTTTTTTACAGGTCTTTTTTATGTGGAAAATTAAAGGAGCTATCCGTTACTTCCTATCCATCCTTGCGATGACCTTTGTGCAGATGGGTGTGTTCATCTATGTCCAGAAGATTCTGTCGGGGTCGTTCACCAATGTTGAATCGGGGCAGACCTGGCAAGCTTTTATGCTGCAGATTTTCTTTCTCGCGCCCTACATCCTGATGGTGTTTTTCGCGGGATTCTTTACCAATAAGTTTTCCAAGAACAAGGTGCTTGCGTGGTCGGCTTTGACCATGACGCTCTTCGTGATAGCCCAGTCGGTACTGGTGACTTGCAACTGCCCGCGCGTAGCGTTCTGGCTTTCGATTGGACTCAGTTGCGGCTTTGCGGTTCACAGTGCGGCCAAGTACGGCATTCTTAAGGAAATGTTCGGGGTCCGTAACCTGAGTTTTGCGAATGCGTTCTTGCAGATTTTCGGCCTGGGCGGCATCATTTGCGCTTCCTGGCTTGCTGTGGTGGGCGTGAACCTGATTAACCTGGAATCGCTGCAGTCGTACGCTGCCGTGCACCGCATTACATCGGAGTCTGTCGTTATCCCGTGGATCTTGTCCGGCGTAGGTGTCCTTGGTACGGTAGCCAGCTTCATGGTTCCGAAGGTCAAGTACGAAAACCCGAACGTGAACATTTCGAATGTGAAAAAGCACTTGAGTCTTGGTTGGCGTGTACCGACATTGCGTGCCTCGATTATCGCCCTTTCGATGTTCTGGGCCTTGGCGCAGGTGTTCGTGCTGATGTACCAGGATGTGTCGGGAACGAATGAAATCGATACGATTCAGAATTATCTTGCTTTTACGATAGTGGGTTTGATGGTGGGGTCGGTCATTGCGGCCACCAAGTCTCGCGACTTTATTGAAACCGGCTTTATCCCGATGGGGATGATCGGCGTGTCTGTGTGCATGTTCCTGGTGCCGTTCTTTGTGCATCCGTTTGCGCTGGTGGTGTTGTATTCTCTGACCGGTATTTTTGGCGGACTTTTCTTGGTGCCGGTCAATGCGCTGTTGCAGTACAACACGCGTCCGAACAATTCCGGGTCGGTGCTTGCGCTTGCAAACATGATCCAGGCGCTGGTGCTCATCGCCTTCCTATTCCTGTTCTCGATGATGGTGCACTATACCGACATCCGTCCGCAGCATTATTTCTTGGGCCTTGCGATTGTTTCGATGCTTGTCTTCGTCTGGACGATTTCAAACCTTCCGCAGGCGCTATTGCGCACGATGCTCAAGCTCGTGTTCAACCGCTACCGTATCCGTGTGCTGGGCGTGCAGAATATTCCGAACGAAGGACCTGTGCTTCTGGTGGGTAACCATCATAGCTTTATTGACTGGGCTATGATCCAGATGGCATCTCCGCGTCCGCTCTGCATTGCAAGTAACAAGGACCACTTTGAACGCTGGTATCTGCGTGCCGTGCTCAAGCGCCTAGGAATGATCCGTATCGACAACAACAACCCCAAGGAGGCAATGGACAAGATTCATGAGGCTCTCCTTGCCGGTAAGGCGGTCGTGATTTTCCCGACGGGCGAAGTGTCCAAGTCGCCGCATGTGGAACCTTTCACGATAGACTATTCGTCGGCTATTGACGAGACGGATGCGGTTATTGTTCCTTTCTACATTCAGGGACTCTGGGGATCCAACTTCAGTTACAGCGGCTCCGACATGTACGGTGCATCTGCGGACCGTGCGGTAACGGTTGCTTTCGGCAAGGCGATTCCTGCCACTACACCTCCTAATGAGGTCCGAGCTATTATCCGTAAGATTTCGATCGATGCTTGGAAGTACGCCGTCAAGTTTGTCCGCCCGATTGCGGCCTCCTGGATTCGTACCTGCAAGCGTTACGTGAAGCATGGCCCGGCAATCTACAATACCGACGGGGGGCATTTCTCGGGCTATAAGCTGATGGGTGCCGTGATGGCTTTCCGCGGACTTTTGAAGAAAAAGCTCGGCAAGGACGAACAAAATATCGGTATTATGCTCCCGCCTTCTCCGGCAGGCGTTATCGTGAACCTGGTGCTCTGGGTCATGGGCAAGACGAACGTGAACCTGAACTATACCTCTTCTGTAGACAACGTAAAGTACTGCTGCGAAAAGGCGGATGTATCGACGGTCATTTCGAGTAGGCAATTTATCCAAAAACTGAAGGGTCGCGGAAACGATTATTCGCAGGTGGCTTCCGATAAGGTGCGTATCCTTTATGCTGAAGACCTGATGAAGGAAATTCCGAAGGCAAAGATTGCCGCCCTGTTGTTCCTGTGCATTATTATGCCGTCGTGGCTGATCCGTTTTGTGTTCTGCAAGCGTACCAGCCTTGACGATACTGCCGTGATTGTGTTCAGTTCCGGTTCTGAGGGTACCCCGAAGGGTGTTCTCCTTTCGCACCGTAACCTGATGGGCAATATCCAGCAGCTGGCCTGTATCATTAACGTGAGCCGCGGCGACGTGATGCTTTCGGAACTTCCGCTGTTCCACAGTTTCGGTCTTACGGTGACGACGCTTTTGAATCTCACCGAAGGTTGCCCGATTGTGGCTGTGGCCGACCCGACCGACGTGAAGACGATGGCGCGAGTCTGTTCCGAATTCCACGTGACTTGCCTCGTGGCGACCCCGACCTTCTTGCGAGCCTTTACGGTGAGCCGCTACGTGCATCCGCTGGTGTTCAAGTATGTCCGTATGATTATTGCCGGTGCCGAAGCCTTGCGCCCGGAACTTGCAACGGCTTTCCGCCTCAAGTTCGGTAAGGAAATCTACGAAGGCTACGGTTGTACCGAAACCGCCCCGGTGGCCTCGGTGAATACCGAAAATACGCTGCGTAACGACTATATGACGCTCCAGGTGAACAATAAGCCCGGAACCGTTGGGCCGGCTCTCCCCGGAACGCAGTTCCTGATAGTGGACCCCGAAACGAATATTCCGCTCCCGACAGGCGAGGCGGGCATGATTCTGATCGGCGGCTGCCAGGTGATGCAGGGGTACCTCAAGGACCAGGAACGAACCGATAGCGTTATCGTGAAAATTGATGGCATCCGCTATTACCGTACGGGCGACAAGGGTTACCTTGACGAAGATGGCTTCCTCACGATCGTGGACCGTTACAGCCGCTTTGCAAAGCTCGGTGGCGAAATGGTGAGCCTCGGTGCCGTGGAAAAGAAGATTCAGGATACGCCGGTCTTGGAAGGTTGCGATTACCTGGTGACGACCATCCCCGATTCCGCGAAGGGCGAAAAGATTGTGCTCCTGTACCAGGGTGAAAAGGATCCGAAGGACGTGCTTTCGGAATTGCGCGCAAGCGGATTCCCGCCGATTATGCTTCCGTCGCTTGCTTTCGCGGTCGAAAAGGTGCCGAAACTTGGTACCGGTAAGGCTGACTTTACCACCGCAAAGAAGGTGGCCAAGGAACTGGCAGGAGTGAAGTAATGGAAAACGAAAAGAACGGCCTGACCCCAGTTCGTACGGCGCGACTTTTGGCGTCGATGATTGCGCTGATGGGCATGGCTTTCCTGCTTTTGCAGCGCGTGCTGTCGGCGGTCTTACAGATGGCGACCGATGGATTGAACCTCGGGCTTGCGCGCTATAACACCTTTACCGGTCGCATGGCGCTTCAGAATTTTCCCGAAGACCGTCAGCTTTTCAAGCTCCTTAAGGATGTGCAGTCCATTTTGCCGACAGCTGACAGTGCCTTGACGGTGCTGATGGTGGTCGCGATTGTGCTGCTTGCGGTGGCGCTGGTGATGCTTGCTTTTCCGCGCCCCTGCGTGCATGTGCTGGTGGCTTTCAAAATCCTCAAGTGGGAAACGGGTGTGGCTGACGAGGCTGACGATGCTTCCCTCCGTGATATCCTGGGTAAAATTGGTGAGATTCCGCTTAAGAAACTCGCCATCCCGGTTGGAGTCGTGGCGGCAATCGTAATTGTATGCCTTGTGGTTTCCAACTGCCATGATAAAATTAAAGCCGCTTCGGTCGATGGAGCCATCGAGGAAATGCAACAGCAGGCGACAACCTATATCAGTGCGCAGCGTTCCTATTTTGCCCAGAAGAAGATGGTTGGTGGAGCCAAGGCTCTGCAGCTGCCCGATTCGCTTTCGACAGATGCGTTTACGTACAAGGTTAGCGCATCGCGTTTCTTGGCGACTTCCAAGGTTCCTCTCGGAAATTGTCCTGTTGGAACCAAGTGGTACGTGAGTGCCACGGTGAAGGGCGTTTTCGACAAGGAATTGCAACTTTACCGTGCGCTTCCGAAAGATACGGCCTGCGCCAACCTAACTCCTGAATTTAAGAATCTCGGGCGCAAGTAATTTATTTGCTGCCGCGCAATTTTTGCCCTGCCTTGAGCGGTGCACCTGGTTTCAGGTTGTTGATGCGGCAGAGCGATTCAATTGAAATATTGAACCAGTTGGCGACATCCCCTTGGGAGTCGCCTTTTTTGACGATATAGTAATTGTAGTTCTTTAGCTTGGCCTGGATTTTTCGATGGGCGGCAGTTGCCTTTTTTATCGAGAATTGGTCAACGCCCTCCTTCAGGCTCCAGTGGGGAAAGTCAATGACGGTCGTGGGATCGATATTGACTTCGCCGTAGCGGATTTCAAAATGCAGGTGTGCTGCCGAAGACCTGCCAGAATTGCCTGCGAGTCCGACAATGTCGCCTGGGAAAACTTCATCGCCGACTTTCAGGAGGCGCTTGGACAGGTGGGCGTACAGAGTCTCGATTCCATTCGGGTGCTTGATGAGTACGTAGTTGCCGTAACCGCCCTTATTGTAGCGTGACATGGTGACGATTCCCGGATAGGCTGCAACGACGGGTTCGTCCTTGATCACGTTCACGTCGACGCCACGGTGCAGGCGATGGCTGCGGATACCATAAGGGGAACCGACGAGAGCCTCGTGAGTGATAGGAAGGAGCATCGTGGAAAAGTCGAAGAATTCGCCGTTGTTACCACTTTTGCGAGACTCGGCTTGCCTTGCTTCGGTTTGCTTTGTTTCTGAATTTTGCGCCTGGTTTGCGGCTTGTGTCGATGCGTTTTCGTTAGTGACAGAATCGGGAGCGTTCGCTTGTTTGAGGCTGTCCTGAGGAGGGGACTGCTGGGGAACTTCAAGCATCTTCGCTGGACGCGGGTGCTTCTTGTTTTCAACGATTTCGTATTCGACGCCTTCCTTGTCGTACAGGAGCGCCTTGGTGAATGCCTTAGGATCGTCCGCCTTGATCTTTATTTTTTTTGATTTCTTCTCGGAGGATTTCTTCTTTTTCTTATCGTCACTCTTCTTGGATTTGCTGGAATTCTTGGAGGACTTCTTGTCTGACTTGGTGGTGGTCTTGCTTGAAGTCTTGTGGGAATCCTTAACGCTGGAATTACTCTTGGCTTCGGCGGGGGCACATAGGCAAATGGTTGCCACGATGATTGCGACAAGGAGACTGGTCCATTTATGTGTTGCCGGAAACGCCATTTTGCGGTTTATTTAAGGAAGGCAAAGAAAACGGCCGCGATAATGCAGGCGAAGGCCACGATGTGGTTCCAGTGCAGAGCTTCGTTATTGAATACCGTTGTCGCGATGACGGTAAACACCGTTAACGAAATGGCTTCCTGGATGATTTTAAGCTGCATCAGAGTGAAGGGACCGCCGTTGATGCGGCTACCGATGACGTTTGCAGGAACGGCGATGCAGTATTCAAAAAAGGCGATTCCCCAAGAGGCCACGATTACGAGAAATAGCGGCCAGTCGGTGCTGATGTGCATTTCCTTGAGCTTGAGGTTTCCGTACCAGGCGAAAGTCATGAATACGTTGGAACAGCAAAGGAGAAGAATGGTGAAAATGCCGGCTTTCATAATATAGTAGAACAGTAGGAAGTAGACAGTAGTCAGTGGTTGGTGGTTAGTGATTAGCTCGCAAACGGTAGGGCTTTCCGGTGCTCATCTGGTAGGCGAGGCGGGCGCGCACCTGTTCCAGGTACTGGATGTACTTTTCGCTTTGGTAGTCGCGGTAGGTCCAATCGAAGGCATGAAAGTGCCCGTCCTGAAAGTACAGCGTGGGTTCCACGAAAATGCCTCGCTGCATGTAGACGCGTTGCCGCTGGTCCTTGGTGGTTGCCAAGAAGAATTGTCCGAGCGTCATGTAGCCTGGGTCCAGGTTCACGGGGCGAAGACCGGGTGTGCCGTTCTGCTTTGCGATTTCAAGTTCGACGTCGTTGCTCCAGAGCTTGATGTCCACGATGGTTTCGCGTTCCACCAGCGTCTCGTAGCTGAAAAAGGCACGCACGGGGGCGTTCCCGATTTCTTCTTTATAGTAATTGGTGAAGGTAAACGGGAACGGCGGGAGCGCAAGCTCCTCTTCGCCAAAGCGATTCCGGAGCGTTTCTCGTACGGTCTCAACCGCCTGGGAATCCTTCGCGAGGATCCCTACGATTATCTTGACCTTGGCTGGTGTCCTTAATTCGCCCATGGGCGGAAATTTAGAAAAAGGCGAACGCCGCGGCAAAGCAGTTATGCTTTGACATGGCTGAGCCGCAATAAATGCACTCTGAAGGAGTGCCATTTAGAAAAAAAGACGAGAGAACGGACCTTCGGTCCTACAGACGAAAGACGAAAGAATTATTTTTGATCAAAAGAAATTCTAATTATGACTATTAAACATATCGCATTCTCTATTCTTGTCCTCTCGTCTCTCGTCTCTACACTCTCGTCTAAATCCTTCGCCGAGGCTCCTCGTGTTGTTCCCGAAATTGTGGATTCCATTCCGCACGAGAGGTCGCATTTTACACAGGGACTGTTCTTTGATGGAAACGATTTGATTGAAACGACCGGGCTGTATGGAAAATCGGGTTTGTATCGCCGTACGCTTGATGGAAAAATTATCGATTCAACGAAGCTTTCCGAACGGTATTTTGGCGAAGGCTCGATTGCTGTAGGCGATGATATCTTTTATCTGACCTGGAAATCCAAGAAAGCTTTCATCTACAACCGCAAACCTTTTTCCAAAAAAGGCGAGTTCTATATTCCTACAGAAGGGTGGGGGCTCACTTATTGGAGAAATGCTCTCCTTATGAGTAACGGCAGCAGTGAACTTTTGCAAATCCAGCTGGGTGGCTTCAACGTATTCGGAGCTATTACTGTTACAGACGGTGGCCGCCCCCTGAAATTGCTGAACGAACTTGAAATTGTGGGTGACACCTTGTATGCAAACGTCTGGCAGACTTCTGTCATTGCCGTCATTTCGCTCCCGAGCGGAAAGGTTGTCCGTTATCTGGATTTTAGCCGAAAAGTTATGGAACTTCAGCGCAAATATTCAGATATTGATGTGCTGAACGGCATTGCCTACGACGGCAAGAATTTTTGGATTACCGGCAAGAACTGGCCTTATATTTATAAGTTGAAATAGAAAAAGCTGATGCCGGATCTGGGTCCGGCATGACATTTTGCGACTAATTCCTGAAGGACCACACGATACCGTAGGCGAAGCGCAGACCTTCGGGGGTGTATCCGCTAGCCGGCATATAGATGCTGTGGTTGAAATTCTCGATGCGGGTATAGAGCTCGAAAGACAAGATCTGCATGCGGGCTTCGAAATCGAGCGCCAGGTATTTCTTTAGGAGTTCCAGTTCGGGGTTGCCGTTTTCGTCGATGGTGCAATCGTAGCGTTCGCCGAACCATTGCCAGTCTACGCGTACACTTACGCCGAGTCGGTCCGAAACGAATCGGTTCTGCCAATGAATGCTGCCCTTGTAGTAAAGTTCCGGCGTGTCGAGGAGCTTGCGGCTTCGGTCAAGAGTCTCGCCGCGTTCCAGATAGAATTTCCAGTTGCCGAGCCTGAATCCCACTTGCAAAAGCCAGTCGAGGCTGTTCACATTGTCGATGTTGGTCCAGGTGTAGACTTCTTCGAGCGTATTGGTGGTATCGACTTGTCCCCATTTTACCCAGCGAGGCTTAATCAGGTTGTCAACGTTTTCGTAGCGTAGCCCGAGACCGTAAAAGACTTCTCGTTGCTGGTATCCCAGGTTGAAAATGTAGCGATCGCGTTCTTCGAATTTGAGATCCCTGCGGTGGAAGGCGAGGCGTCCCGTTTCATCGATACGGATTTGAGCGACGTCGGGGAACTTGTTGTCGTGACGGAAGGCGACATTGGCGCGTAAGTGGTAAGGTAAAAAGGCGAGAACGTCGGCAGAGTAGGCGGGGGCGTAATCTACGGAATCACGCACGGAACTGTTGCGCTGCATACCTGTCTGAGTGCGGAACAACAGCCTGTTCCAAAGAGTGTCCTTGAGTTCCAGGTAGCCCATTTCGCGGTCCTGGAAATGGGTGCTTGAGGTATCCTTGTTGCTCGTATAGTCCGTATTCACGAATTCATACTTGAACTTAATTGCCGGATTCAAGAAGGTGTGGTAGGTGATTCCGAAATTGCCGAGCATCGTCTCGTAAGTGGTCAACTTGAGTGTATCGTAGTAAAGCGTGTCGCTCTGTTCGATGCCGAGCGAGTCAACGTAATCGTGCGTGCCTCTAAAAATGTGGGGGAGGGAATCTTCTTCGATTTCGTGCGTTGTATAGGTAAAATCGGTCGAAAGCGTAAGCTTCTTTATCGGGTAAAATTCAAGCCCCGCCCCATAACCGAGTGTATGGATTTCGATTCCGTACGGGTCGGTCTGGAAGGTTCGAACGGCTTTATCGAGGGTGTCGAGAAGTACCTTGTGGTTGGAATTGTCCGCATTTTCGAGATTCAGGTAATTCATCTTGACGAACGCCTTGCCGAAGCCGAATCGCCAAGTGAGAATCGGCTGGATGTGCATACTGTTCATCGCGATGTTGCGGCCACCGAACGGTATCTGCGTGGAGTCGCGGCCCAGGGCGAAGTAGGGCGAATGGGTCACGTTCTGGTAGCTGTATTCCTTGGAGTCGACGTCGGAGTGGCTGGCAAGTCCGAATTCAAGTGAAACCGAATCCGTTATGAGACGGCGAAAATCTAGCCGTAGGGCGTTCCCGCTAAAGGCGGGGCGTTCCCAGTTCAGGTCGGTAATGGGCGTATCGACAGGAATGCCTTTGCGTTCTTCAAAGAGGATTCCGTTTTCGCCGTTCAGCCCGAGTGTCGTGGCGTCATAGCCGAGACGCGTGGTAAAGAGTCCGGCGAGCTTGCTCGGATAGCGGCTCTGGATAGATCCCATGCCCATGTGGTCGGGGTCAAGTTCCGGTGCGCCGAGGATCGAGGTTCCGAGAATCCATTCGGATTTCTGTCCTGCAATGTCGTAGGTGCGTTGCATCACTTCGCGGTGCGGAAGCACCCAGCGACCGGCGTCAGTTTCTCGCGCGGCAGGATCGATTCCCCAAGGAGTCTTGTAGACAGAGTCTTGCGCTGCCGGCTTCACATACTGGTCTGGCTTTAGCGGTTCAGCAAAGAGGGAAGTTGTTAAGAAACAAAGAATGAACAAAGAACAGCGAACGAAGAACATTCTCATGCCATTCTTCATTCTTAATTCTTCATTTTTCATTATACTTTCCAAAACACTAATCACTTCAACTAGAGATCCTTCGGCTCGTTACACTCGCTCAGGATGACACTTTCAACTCTTTAGTACCATTCCGCTCTCAGTTTTTCGCGGCGTTCGCGTAATGCGTCTACGACGGAGTAAGGCATTTTCATGCAGTTCGGGGGATAGGCTCCCGCTTCGGTGTGGAAGTCCGAACCTCCGGTACCCACGAGTCCGAACTTTTGAGCCATTTCCTTGTACTTGCGGCCGACCGCACCTTTCTGGGCGGGGCTATAGACTTCGATTCCCTGTACGCCCCATTCCACCATGCTTTCGATGAATTCGTCGCTGAGCCCCGATTTGTAGGGGTGGGCAAGAACTGCAATCCCGCCTGCATTTTCGATGAGCTTGATCGTCTGCTGCGGGTTGAGTCCCTTTTTTTCGACAAAGGCTACGCAGCCGTCGCCCAAATACTTGGTAAAGGCTTCCGAGAAGTTCGAAATGTATTCCTCGTCAACCATGGACATGGCGATGTGCGGGCGTCCGATGACCTTACCCTTGCAGTAGCTCACGACCTTTTCGTAGGTGATGTCGATCCCGAGCGCGTTCAGCTTCTTGATGATCGCCTTGGCGCGCGTGATTCGCTGCTTGGCGAAATCCTGCAGTTCCATGTTCAGGGCGAGGTTCGTCGGGTCGCAGAAGTAGCCGAGGATATGGATATCCTTGCCTTCCCACACGGCTGAAATTTCGATGCCGGGGATGATTTCGAGCCCGATTTCCTTGGCGGGTTCGATGGCGAGGTTGTAGCTATCCAGGTTATCGTGGTCGGTGATGGATATGCAGCGCAGACCCTTGCGTTTGCAAAGCGCAAGCAGTTCCTCGACAGAAAGGTTGCCGTCCGAGAGCTTAGTGTGCATGTGGAGGTCCGCATACCCGCCACTTTCGGTAACGATGGTAGAAAAACCTTTCTGCATCATTGAACCCCGTAATACTCTCGGATGAGAGCCGCTTCGCTGGACTTGTCCGGATGCAGGCTCAAGTTCAAGAAGGGGTAGCAGTTGTCGCTGACAAAGCCGATGCGGCAGGGGGCCCCGCTCACCTTGGCCAGATAGAGCCTCGGTAAAAAGGCGTCGCCCAGATAAATGCAGACCTGGGGGGCGTAATCCCTTATCTTTTGTTCCAATTCGATAAAGGCTGGTTCGTCATAGCGGCATTCAAGGTCGTTGTAATAGATGGCCTTGGCGCGTTTGGCGGAAATAATCGCCTGCAGCGATTCGTGGGCACAGATGAGCGCTTTGTTAAAGAATGCGTCGGGCATTGCATGCATGAATGCGGCCGATCGTTCCATATCCCGTGCCAAGAAAAGGAGCGTCTTGGGATTACCCTTGAGGGCTGCCGGAAAATCGAATGCGCCGGAATCTTCGCCAGCCTGTTGCAGGAACCAGCGGAATAGAGATTCTTGGCTGTTGAATCTCTTAAAAAAGTATCGAAAACAGTCTTTAAAATACGGGGACGGTTTCACGGGGAAAAATATACTAATTTTGGGACATGCCGAAACAAAAATTCTATGCGATAAAGACCCCTGAAGAAAGCAAAATCGTGATGACCTGGGCGGAATGTGAAAAACTGACCCACGGTGTCAAGGGCGTGCTGTTTAAGTCATTTGCTTCGAGGGCTGAAGCGGAGGCGTGGATTTCTGGAATGGAAGCTCCGGTACCCACCGGTTTGCGCGTTTTTGTAGACGGTTCTTTTTCTCCAGATTTTCCGAAATCGGGGTGGGCGTTCGTTGTGACCGAAAACGATGTGGAAATTGCACGTGGTTCGGGAATCACGGCATTCGATGCCGAAAGCAGGAATATTGACGGTGAGGTCATGGCTTCCTACCAGGCGATGCGCTGGCTTGATTCGAACGACAAGACGGGGACGATCTGTCATGACTACGAAGGTATTGCCCGTTGGGCCAAGGGAGAATGGCAAGCGAAGAGCAATATTGCAAAACGCTACGTTGCAGCGGCGAAACCTTATCTTCATCGAGTCTCGTTCGAAAAGGTGGCCGCACATACGGGCGTCAAGTGGAACGAACTGGTGGATCAGCTGGCGAAAGACGCTATCGCCCGAGCAAAGAAAAAGTGATTCTTTGGGGGCTGGCCCCGCACTTTAGCGTTACTAAAGATTTACATCCTTTTGCAAACAGTTGTTTGCAAAATTGCGGATAACTTTGCCTACATTTGAATTTGCCGGCGAACGTCGGCAGAATACATCAATCACTTGATGGCATTCTTTCAGTTAGGGAGTCCCGCCAATTCCTGGGTGCCGGCGGGGCTCTTTCTTGATTTATTTTTTGCGGTCCTGCCAGGTGCTCTCATTGAAAAGCTGCCCTTCAGAAAGGCCGTATTTTTCTTGGATGCCCGCTTCGCGGATTGCATCTTCGATAGTGATTTTGCCCTGGATGGCTTGCGTGTAAATGAGCACCTTGCGGCGCACGGTTTCTGCGTCTTCGGTGAGCATTTCAAGGCGGAAGTGGTTTACTCCTGCGCTACGGAGACGGGGGAGCAGCTTTAATGCGGATTGAGGCTTGCCTACAAAGAGCGTATTGCGGCATTCGGCATCGCTCTGCAAGAAATGGCGTTCGCCCTTGTGGTCCAGAATTTCCACCCTGTGCTTAGTGCAAATCTTGCCACATTCGGGGAAGCGACGGCCCGTGGTGAGGGCTCGGGCGAAGGCGCAATATTCCGAATGGAAGGCGGACATGTACTGGTGCAAGGTAAGTTCGAGGCGCGTTCCGTCGATGTTTTCGAGCAGGTCAAATAGCTGCGTGCTGTTGAGGTCCCACGAAGGGTGGAGTGTCGAAAGACCTTGTGAAAGGAGCCAGTCGTAGCTTGCGCTGTTTGCCGCGTTCAAGCTGTAGTCGCCCGTAAGAGGAATGCCGCTTTCCTTGAGGATAGAGAGCGCGCCGAGGTTACGCACCAGCGCAAAGTCCGGGGCCAGACGCAAGATGTTCTTGAGGTAATGGCTTTCGCCCGGCTTGTGGATGCGGAGCGTTGCCATACCCGCCTTGAAGCCGAGTTCGCGGATTTGCTGCAGGGAATCGTCGTATTTGACGCCCCAGTCGAAATCCATGATGACGTTTTCGATGGAAAGACCCTCAAGGGCGGCGATTTGATCCGGATTGCGGACGAGCACGCTGATAATCGGATGCGTTGTGCCGCCGGCGGAAGATATACCGCTGGCGACTGGTGCGCCGTTGGTAGAGACTCCGGATTTAAATTTGGCGCGGGTCTCGTCCAAGAACTTTTTGCCAGTCTCGGCGCTCGGGTTCAGCGGCTTCCATTCGGTGCGCTTTTCGTCGAGTTTTTCGATGGCGGCCTGGCGAAGCGTGCGGAGAATCTTTCCGGGGATGAACGCGTCGCGGTCCACTTGAATTTCAAGATTCTTGAGAATATAGGCGGTCGAACTTAAGGCCGAAAGTTCCTTTTGCGCGAGTTCGCGGATAGCCTTGTCCGCTTCGTTTTTGCTGCGATTTTCGCTGTTGCGCGCCGCTTCGAGTATAAAATCGGCCTCGACTTCGACGGCGTTTTTCGGCGTGTCGTAAACGGACAATTTGAGTGCTTTGCCGATTTTACCCGAAAGTGTCATGGTGACCGGCAGGCGCACGAGTTGTTCGCGGTCCGTAAAAGTCTTGCGTAGTTCGCGTTCAAGCGCAGGGGAGTCGTTGCGGTAAACTTGCATGCCCACGGCAATTTGGCGGGTGTCGAATTCACGCCCGAATTCAAGCTTCAATAGCTTGGGGTCGCCGCGCTTTGCGTGCGGTAAATGGGTGACTTGCGCGGCGTAGAGGCGACTTCCGACACTTATACCGAGGGCGGCATTTTCGAATAGGATGCCATCCCCTGGGCGCGGAAACATTCCCGAAGATCCCGATTGCGCCGACGGGGCGACATCGGAGATGGCGCTGTCGAGTCCGATAATAACATGTCCTCGGTCAATTTTTACGACGGTACCGAGGAAAAGTCCGTGGTGGTTACTGAACGTGCCGTCGACCAGTTCTTGATGGTTGTCTCCTTCCAAAAATCCGGTGGTCAGCCCGCGGCTGAAAAGCACTTCGAGTGGCTCCATGTCCTTTGCATCAAGGCTTGTTCCGTTTAGGGCCTTGCGGTAGGCTCGTGAAACGGCTGCCACGTATTCGGGGCTCTTGAGGCGTCCTTCAACCTTGAGAGAATCAACACCGATTTCTTCCAGTTCTTTGAGCTTCGGAAGGGCGCATAAGTCATGGGGGCTGAAGAGGTACTGTGCATCTGTTTCGCGGTACTCCTTGCCGTCAACAAAGATACGGTAGGGAAGTCTGCAACTCTGGGCACACTGGCCGCGGTTCGCGCTGCGGCCGCCGAAGTTCTCGCTGGTGAGGCATTGTCCGGAATAGCTTACACAGAGAGCTCCGTGTATAAAGACTTCCAGTTCCAGGTCTGTCGCTGCCTTAATGCTTGCGATTTCCTTGAGCGAAAGTTCGCGAGCGAGTACCGCTCGGTTGAAACCGATGGATTTGACGGCGTTCACGCTCTCGGCGCTGGCTAGCGTCATCTGTGTGCTTGCGTGGATTTCCTGATTCGGACAAATGGCCCGGATGAGTCTCGCCAGCCCTATGTCTTGAATAATGAACGCGTCCGGCTCCAGGGAAATCAGTTTTTCAAGGAATTCGGGCAGTTCCTGCAGTTCTCGTTCAAAAACAAGGACGTTCATTGCGAGAAAGGTCCGTACCCCGCGGATACGTGCGTAGCGAATCATGTCGCGTACATCGTCGAACGAAAAATCTTCAGTGCGGCCGCGAGCGTTCCAATGAGGAACTCCGAAATATACGGCATCTGCGCCGTTGTTGACGGCCGCTTCGAGCATTTCTCGCGTGCCCACGGGCAGCAGAAGTTCCGGCAAGCAATTCCTTGAATCCATAGAACCAAAGATAAAAAAAGAGTGTGCCGCCGGTGAGCCATGAACGACTCGTATTGACGAGTCGTGTTGGCGAGAGAACCGGCTTCAGTATAAGGATTAAGCGGATTTTAGCCGGACCGGTCTTTTAATAACATAAAGTAAAAGGGAGCTCACTAAGAGCTCCCTTTTACTTTATGGAGGTGAGGGGAGTCGAACCCCTGTCCAAAATCACGTCCATGCACGTTCCTACAAGCGTTCCCTTCGTATTTAAGTTCTCGTCTGATCTACGCCCAAGAAGGTCGGCGCGGACTTTGACCAGCCTAGTAAATCTCGGACACATTCCCTAGGCATGAATGCATCCTATCCCATATTGCGTCCGGACTTTCATCCTGATGGGAGCGGAATGAGGCCCGGCGTTGCCGCTAATTAGGCAGCGAGTGCGTAGTTTTCGTCAGCACTTATTTTTTTTCAGACTTTTTTACGAGTGCCCTCGTCTGAGACCTCGGCTTGCAACTAACACTTCGGTAACCCT